>CADBYH010000001.1:0-133888 GCA_902798815.1 uncultured Erysipelotrichaceae bacterium
CATCTTTTTTTTCATTTCCACAACTTCCTTTCTCTTTTTATTGTATCAAAAAAGTAGACTGTGTGTTTTTACACTGTCTACTTTTAGTTTATCACTCCAATATGTAACTTTTTTCTTTTATTTAATTAATTATTTTGGTATACTTAACGTATAATAGAAAGGAATCGTGTTAGATATGGCAAAGATAATTAAAAGTATTGAAAAAAAGCAAAAAAAGACTAACAAAAAAACTACAAAATTATCAGCAAAAGACATTAATAAAAATACAAGTGCAAATATTTCATACACGATTAATAAAATAAAAGCAAATGAAAAAAAATATACATCAATATTAGTCATAATTTTTATGACACTTATATGTGTAATAGCATTCTTAACTTTTAGAATTAATTCAAGATATACAAACTATTTAACAGATTTTCATATATCTGATTCATCAGAATTAATATATTTAGATGAATCAAATAAGGTTAATGATATTGAAGGACTAAAATCTCGTGTCTATAATATATCATTTTCAAATTTAACAGATGAAGAATTAAATTACAAAATTATCTATGTAGAAGATAATGATTCTAAAATAAAATGTGGTTGCAATTATAAAGAATTAACTAAGAATGATTTAAAATACTCTTTAGATGGAAAAACAATTAAAAAAATTCAAACAGATGAACTTGTCCTAACAACAGGAGTTTTAAAAAGATATGAAAGTGATAATATAAATATAAGATTATGGATAGATGAAAATAGTGATTTTATAGGACATAGTCATGGATATTTAACTTTTGAAAAAATAGAAGACTAATTTTAGTCTTCTTTTTCTATGAAATATTTAATAATAATATTTGTTCTATATATATTTTGAAGATAAGAATAATGACTAGAATTCTTAAAAATAACCAAATCAGATTTTTTGATTATCTTATTTAATAAAAACGCATCTTTAACAGGAGTATCAATATCATTATCTCCCCATAATATCAAAGTATCTGTATTAATATTTTTATAGTGTTTTTTTAAATCCTCCGAAATAATATTTTTAAAAGTCTTTCTCATATTTAAAGATAAATCTTTATAATCACTAGAACCAAATTTATATAATAAATATTCTCTATATTTATCTTTTAATCGACAAGGTAAGAAAAAACTAATCTTTTTTAATAACTTGTATATTATTTGTTTTAAAATAATACTAGGTTTTATTCTTTTTATACCAGCAACATCAATCAGTATTAATTTTTTAACATCTATTTTATATTTACCAACTAATATAGCAGAAATTCTTCCACCGAAAGAGTGAGAAATAATAATTGGTTTTTTGATATTATTCTTATCCATAAATGATTTTATAATATAAGAATAGTCATATATATTTAATTCTCCATTAATTTCTGGACTATTTCCAAATCCAGGATAATCCAGAATATATATTGTATAAAATTCTTTAAAATAATTTATTAAATATTTAAAAGTATCTCTTGTATTTCCCCATCCAGGAAGTATTAAAATAGTTTTATCACTATTACCATACTTTTGAAAAAATAGTTTGTATTTAGTAAATTTAAAATACATTAAATCACCTAATTTAATGTATGTTATTTAATAAATATTGTGAAAACTCTTGTTTAAAAAATAATTGATATGATATAATATAATTGTCAGAGAGATACGAGCAAGGCTCTATTAAAACCGACTAAAATAACGATACGGGAGTTCAGATCTGTTATTGGTGTTGAAAACTCTTAATTTGAGGATCCTAAAGATAACGTACGAACACCCACCTGGACTAAAGTACAGGTTTTATCGTTGCCCTAGACGTATCTCAATTCTGACTTTTTTTATTGTTATATATTACTAAAAAACATCTTATTATTGCTTTTAATAACCATCTATGTTATAATATTGCCTACATAAAGGGGAGAGGTAATATGTTAATTCTACCAATCGTAAATAAACGTCGTGTAATGAACGTAGAAATAAAATTAAAAGATGTCTCAAAAATAAGAAGAGGAGTTCGTTATGACGATGCAAAAGAAAGCGAAATAATAGTAAATAGAGAAAAATTTTCTGAATCTAGTTTTAGTAACACAAAAGATGAAAATGCAACTGCAGATTTTATCAGAAGTAGATCAATGTTACATCCTAGAAATTTTTTCGTAACAACTAAACTTAATTCCAATTCCCCATATTATGATGTGTATGAAGTACCAAAACCACCAGAAAAAACAAATGACAAATTAGAAAAATTATACAGTAAAGCAATTACTGATTTAAGATATGAAATACCAAATCAACCAAAAAGAGGAAAGTATATATCATTAAAGGATTTAGGAATTGATGAAGAAATTACTGAAGAAAAAATTGCTCTTTTACAAAAAATTGTAAAAGAATCAAATGATAGATCTCAATTAGGAAAAAAATTAGAAGAAGCAGGAATTGCCCATTTAGCAAAGACTGCAAACTTTATGAATAATTTTGAATGTACTTTATTAACAGATACAGAAATACCAGAAGAAAGTCTTCAAGATACTTTAAAAGCAATGTCATCTATAAATACAAGAGATTATAGAAACTTAAAGAAATATTATAAAATGGCTAAATCAAATACTGAAATATATACAAAAATAAGTTATATTAATAAAATAGTTCATGATAAACCATTAACACTATTACGTTCAGGGGAAGTAAGTCAGAAAATACTAATCAAAAAGAAGGATGATTATGACTACAAACAAGCAGCATAAATTTATAAGAACTGAAAAAGTAATAGGACACGATAATTTAAAAAAACTAAGTAATAAAAGTGTACTAATTTTAGGATGCGGAGGAGTAGGTGGATATGTTATTGAATCTCTCGCAAGAAGTAATATTGGTACACTTATTTTAGTGGATTATGATGACATAGAAGTATCTAATATAAATAGACAAATAATTGCTTTAAATTCTAATATAGGTAAATCAAAAGTAGATGCATTCGAAGAAAGAATAAAAGATATAAATAGTGATTGTAAAATTTTAAAAGTAAAAGAATTTATTAATATAGATAATTTACAAGAATTATTTAAATTTAAAATAGATTATTTAGTAGATGCATGTGATACTGTAAGTACAAAAAAGGCAATAATAAAAGAATGCTTAAAAAGAAAGATTGATTTTATTTCATGTATGGGTACAGGCAATAAATTAGACCCATCAAAATTAGAAATAGTAGATATTAGAAAAACAACTAATGATCCACTAGCAAGAATCATTAGAAAATATGTAAAAGATGAAAATATAAAAGAAAAGGTAATTGTATTATCATCAAGAGAACTTCCTATAAAAACAGGAGAAAGAACTCCTGGATCAACAGCATTTGTACCATCAGCAGCAGGATTACTAATAGGAAGTTATATAGTAAGAAATTTTATAGATAAATAAAAAACTTCGAAATATCGAAGTTTTTTTATAATTTTCTATATAATCCAACTACTTTACCTAAAATAGTACACTCTTTAAGTATAATTGGATCCATAGTATCATTTTCCGGTTGAAGTCTAAAATATCCATTTTCTTTATAAAAAGTTTTAACTGTTACTTCGTTATCTGCATTCATGGCTACAACAGCTTCTCCATTTCTGGCAGTATTTCTTCTTTCTACTATTAAAATATCACCGTCATAAATTCCAACATTAATCATTGATTCTCCAGAAACTGTTAAAGTAAAAATTTCATCCTTTTTTGCAATAAGATTAGCAGGTAAAGAAAAATATTCATCGGGCATCTCAATTGCTTCTATTGGATTTCCTGCAGTTACTTTTCCAAGTAATGGAACATCAACAATCTTTTCATCTTTTTCTAAATATTCATTTGGAACAAGAATCTCCAATGTTCTATTTTTATTATCATCTTTCTTTATGTATCCTTTGTCTTCTAACTGTTTAAGATGGAAATGAATTGTTGCTGGAGAGGATAAGTGAGCTTCATTACCAATCTCTCTAACTGTAGGAGGATAACCATTTTTCGCAATCATTTTCTTTAATATATCTAAAATAAATTTTTGTTTACCAGTTAATTTTTCCATATCATCACTTCCTAGATATAATTTTAACACACAGTGTGTAAAATGTCAAACAAATGTTTTATTTTTATATTGACACGAACAAATATTCGAGATATACTTGGTTTGTAAATAAGAAAGGAGTGGTGTAAGATGGCTAAAACACTAAAATTAAAGAAAGGAATAAAAACAGGACTAATTATTCTAAGTATATATGTATTATTTATTTTATATTTGCTATTTGTAAGTGACAGGGTTGAAAAACTAAACAATAGATCATCTGAAGAACAAACTAGTTATTCTTTAAAAATTGGTGAATAATATGTAATCTATGTTATACTAAATGCAGGTGATAAAATGAAAAAAATAATATTGGTAGATGGTAATAATCTATTATTTAGAAGTTTTTATGCAACTGCATACCAAGGTGTTATTATGAAAAACTCTAAAGGTTTTCCTACAAATGCACTATATGGATTTATAAACATGATGAATAAGATTATAAAAGATGAAAATCCAAGTTACATATTAGTTGCATTTGATAAAGGAAAAACCTTTAGACACACTAAGTATAATGATTATAAAGCAGGAAGATCAGAAGTACCAGAAGAGTTAAAATTACAATTTCCAAAAGCAAAAGAAGTACTTGATTCAATGGGAATAATGCACTTTGAGATTGATAATTATGAAGCCGATGATATCATAGGAACTTTATCAAAAAGAGTAGATAATGAAGATGAATTTGTGGCAACAATAATCAGTAGTGATAAAGACTTATTACAATTAATAAGTGATGAAGTAGTTGTTAAACTATTGAAATCAAGTGATTATATCATGATGGATAAAGAAGAATTCAAAAAGACTTATGGAACAGAACCAATTAGAATGATTGATTTAAAAGCATTAATGGGAGACCCAAGCGACAATATTCCAGGAGTAAAAGGAATAGGAGAAAAAACAGCTATTAAATTATTAACTGAATTTAATTCTCTTGATGGAGTGTATGAAAACATTGATAAAATAAAAGGTAAAACAAAAGAAAAATTATTAGATGATAAAGAAAATGCTTATATGAGTTATGATTTAGCAACTATTTATAGAGATGTTCCATTAGAATTTGATTTAGAAGATTGTAAATATAACGGGTACAAAGATAAATTTAAAGAAGATTTAGAAGAATTAGAATTTTATTCATTATTAAAAAAAATAGATTTTAAAAACGAAAATAATACAAAGAAGAAGGAAGAAAAAGAGTTAATAATCAAGGATATAGAAGAATTTAAAGAAAAAGAATTCTCATTCTATTTAGAAACAAGAGGAACAATATATAGTAAAAGTACAATATTAGGGATGGGAATATATGATGGACAATATGCGTATTTTATTTCAAAAGAAGATTTAAAAAAATACAATTACATTTTTGAAAGTGATTTTGAAAAATATACATATGATTATAAGAAAAACTTAGTTGTTCTTAACAACATTGTTAATTTTAAAAATGTTAATTATGATACAATGATTGCTACATATTTATTAGACTATGTTGTAAAAGATGATATTAGTTACGTAGCAAGAAGTTTTGATTACTCACTAAAAGAATATGAAGAACTATTTGGTACAGATAAAAGACCAAAAGAAATATCCGATGATATATTAAAAGAAGAAGTATGTGAAAAAGCAAAGTTTATTTATGAAACTAGAAAACAGATACTAGAAAAATTGAAAGAAGAAGGAGAAGAAGAACTATTTACCAAAATTGAGATGCCTCTAACAAGTGTTTTAGCCGATATGGAATTAACAGGTATCAAAGTAGATAAAAACTATTTAGAACAAGTTCAAAATGAACTAAAAGATAAACTAGATACTGCAAGCGAAGAAATATATGAACTTGCTGGAAAAGAATTCAATATTATGAGTCCATCTCAATTAGGTATAGTTTTGTTTGATGATTTACAAATTAAATATCCAAAGAGAATAAAGGATAATAAAAAGTATTCTACAAACAAAGAAATATTAGATAAAATAAAAAATGATCATCCAATTGTTAATAAGATTCTTGAATATAGAACGATAGCAAAGATTTATACAAACTATGCAATAGGTTTACAAGAAGAGATTAGAAGTGATCAAAGGATTCATACAATTTTTACACAAACATTAACTAGAACGGGAAGATTATCAAGTATAGAACCAAATTTACAAAACATTCCTGCAAGAAGTGAGTATTCATCAGTTATTAGAAGAGCATTTGTTCCAGATGATGATTCAGTAATACTATCAAGTGATTATTCACAAGTTGAATTAAGAATATTTGCACATATCTCAAAAGAAAAAAATCTTATTCAAGCATTTGTCGAAGATAAAGATATTCACACAAAAACTGCATCAGATATCTTTCATGTTCCTATGTCTGAAGTAACAAAGGATATGAGAAGAAATGCTAAAGCGGTAAATTTTGGGATATTATATGGAATAAGTGGTTTTGGTTTATCAGAAGATTTAGGTATTGACATAAAAACAGCAAAGAACTTTATTGATAATTATCTAGAAACATATCCTGGAATTACAAAATATATGGAACAAGAAAAACAAAATGCATATAAATATGGTTATGTTAAGACTTTAATGAATAGAAAAAGAGTCATAGAAGAATTAAAGAGTAAAAACTACATTATAAGAAGTGCTGGTGAAAGAATTGCCCTAAATACTCCAATTCAAGGAACTGCTGCTGATATTTTGAAAAAAGCAATGGTAGAAATATATGATGAATTTAATAAACGAAACTTAAAGAGTAAGATGTTAATTCAAGTACACGATGAATTAGTATTTAATGTTCTAAAAGATGAATTAGATATTGTAAAGAAAATTGTACGTGATATTATGGAAAATACGTTCAAATTAGATGTTCCACTAAAAGTAGATATAGAAGTTGGAAATAACTGGTTTGAAGCAAAGTAGGTGATAATATGCCTGAAAAGCCTGAAGTAATAACAGTTGTTAAAAATTTAATACCTGAAATAGTTCATAAAGAAATAACTGGTTGTAATGTATATTGGGATAATATAATTGCAACTCCAAGTGTTGTTAATTTTAAAAAAAATATAATTGGTCAAAGAATAAATGGAATTACTACTAGAGGAAAATTTATTGTTATTGAACTTGACGATTATTCACTCTTAATTCATTTAAGAATGGAAGGAAAATTCTTCTTTAGAAAACAAAATGATCCAATCACCAAACATGAACACGTTGAACTTATTTTAGATAACAATATTAGTTTTAGATTTCATGATGTTAGAAAATTTGGGAAAATGTACCTTATAAAGAAAGAAGACACATATAAAGTAAAACCATTGTCAGACTTAGGTTTAGAATATAACGATTCAAATTTAACTGGAGAATATTTAATAGATAAATTTAAAACAAAAAAACTACCAATAAAAACTGTATTGCTTGATCAAGCAATTATTACAGGAATAGGGAATATATATGATGATGAAATATTGTTTATGAGTAAAATTAATCCCTATAAAAGAGCATGTGATTTATCTATTAAAGAATGTGATAGTATTATTAAAAATACTAGAATAGTGTTAGAAAAAGCAATAAAACTAGGAGGAACCACTATAAAAAGTTTTACCTCATCAGAAGGTGTACATGGACTATTTCAAAATGAACTATTAGTTCATGGTAAGGGAGGAGAAAAATGTCCTAATTGTGGTTGTATATTGCTTAAAACAAAGATTAATGGAAGAGGAACACATTATTGTGAAAAGTGTCAAAAATAGTCAAGAATAAGTTTGTACTTATTCTTTTTTTACACTTATATTGATATAATCATTATAGGAGTGTGAGACTTTTATATGAAAAAAACTAAAGTAATATGTAGTATTGGACCATCATGTATGAATGAAGAAGTACTACAACAAATGGTATTAAATGGTATGGATTGCGCTAGAATCAATTTATCTCATGTAAAAAGAGAAGATATTGAAAATATAATTAACTTAATCAGAGTAACAAGAATTAATACTGGTGTACCAATTGCTATTATGTATGATACAAAAGGACCAGAATTTAGAACCCTAGAATTTGAAAACAATGGTATAAGTATTAAAACAGGTGAAACTATAAAAATGGTAAAAAAGAATGTAATTGGTAATAAAGAAGCATTCTCTGTTAATCATCCAGAAGCAATAGATTATATTGATGTAGGTAGTCATGTCTTAATAGACAACGCATTACTTAATTTAGAAGTTATAGATAAACAAAACGATCATATACTATTAAAAGCTCTAAATGATGGAGAAATATGCCGACACAAAACAATTAATGTACCAGGAATAGATTTGAATTTGACTTCCATAAGTGAAGTAGATAA
Source organism: uncultured Erysipelotrichaceae bacterium (assembly GCA_902798815.1). Classification (GTDB taxonomy): domain Bacteria; phylum Bacillota_I; class Bacilli_A; order RF39; family UBA660; genus UBA3789. Next base: position 8,421 of record CADBYH010000001.1, read on the forward strand.
AGATGACATTGCCTTTGCAACAACTCATTCTTGTGATTATTTAGCATTGTCTTTTGTAAATAATAAAGAGGATGTTTTAACAGCAAGAAAGTTAATTCAAGAATCTGGTGGAGAAGCAATGATTATTTCAAAAATAGAGAATAAAACAGGAATAGATAATATAGATGAAATAATATCTGTAAGTGACGGAATAATGATTGCAAGAGGTGATCTAGGTGTTGAAATACCAATGGAAAGTTTACCAGTTGTTCAAAAAGAAATAATAACAAAATGTAGAGAACAGGGTAAATTTGCCATAGTTGCTACTGAAATGCTAGCATCAATGTATACAAATCCAAGACCAACCAGAGCAGAAGTATCAGATATAGCAAGTGCTGTAATAGATGGAACAGACTGTGTTATGCTATCAGGAGAAACAACTATAGGTAAATATCCAGCTGAGTCTGTTGAATATATGTCTAGAATATGTGAATATATTGAATCAACTATTGATTACTCAGCAAGCATTGAATATAAAGGACCGGTAGAAATATCTGATACAATTGCCAAATTAGTAGAAGAATCTGTTTTATATGATAATGGTATTAAAATGATTGTAACTGCAACAATCAGTGGCTTTACAGCAAGAAAAATAAGTAATTTAAGACCAAATTGTATTATATTAGCTATTTGTCCATCAAGTCATATCGCTGAAAAAGTTGCATTAAATTTTGGTGTAAAAACAATTATTACAGAAACAGTATTCAGAAGTATGGAAGAATTAGTTTATGAAGCAAATAATTTAGCACGAGATGTATTTAATATGGTTCCAGGAGACAAGGTAGTCATAACTGGAGGTTTCCCATTTGGCCAAACAAGAAATACAAACTTTATCAGAATAGAAAGCATATAAAAAATATTGTTCATTTGAACAATATTTTTTTTATATCTTATCAGCAATTCCAGTATTATCAAATTCATCATTTATTAACATCTCATGAATCTCTTCTTCCTTAGTATCAAGGAAAACTTCTTCAATACGATCAACTCTACATTTTTCAGCTTTAATTATAGATTCAATTTTATCTACAGCATTTTCTATTTCATCATTAACGACGACATAGTTATATTTTGTTACTTCATTAACCTCTTTATATGCAGCATTAAATCTTTTTATTATTTTTTCATTAGTTTCAGTACCACGACCTTTAAGTCTTTTAACTAACTCTTTTAATGATGGTGGCATAATAAATATAAATAAAGCTTCAGGAATAAGTTTTTTAATATTATTAGCTCCTTCAATCTCTATTTCTAATATTACATCTATACCTTTTTTAATTTTATCTTTTATAAACTCTCTAGGGGTACCATAGAAATTTCCTGCATAGTTTGTATATTCTAAGAAATAGTCTTCTTTAATTTTATCTTTAAACTCTTTTTCTGATAGATAATAGTAATTAACACCATCAATTTCTCCTTTTCTAGGTTTTCTACTAGTAGCAGAAACAGATAACCATCTATTACTTGAATCATTTTTTAATAGCTCTTTTATAATAGTTCCTTTACCAGCGCCTGAAGGAGCACTAATAACAATAATTTGCCCAGTATTCTTTTTTCTAATCATTTGATTTATCACCTCTATAAATTATTCTATTAAATTCTTTCTTTACCAAATTATCATTTGTAATAATATCATAAATCTTTGTGGTTTCTATTTCATAGTCCAACATTGAGTCTTTTTCTCTAGTTATTTTACTAATAATAGGAACATCTATTTCTTTTTTAATTTTATTTAAGTAATTTCTTCCTTTATTATCAAATCCTAATATCCTAATATACTTAATTTTCTTAAAACTATTTGCTTTATCTTTAGTAAAATCACATAATATATGTATTAACATTCTACGTATTTTATTATAAGTATAACGTTTACTTTTAATAGCCATAATAAGTTCATCAACACTTTTAACATCATTAATAACTTTTTTAAGTTTCTTATCAATGCCTTCATCTATAGTTTGATAAATTGATAAATCCTCAGTTATAATTTTATATTTTAAAATGTTAAAATAGTCTTCTAAAAAATGCATATTATTAAAATATTCAATTTCCATATCAGGAACATAACCATTAATTGATTTACCTTCTTTTAGTGCCTTTCTAATTGCAGAAGCACTACCTAAATCATTTAAATCATTATTATGATAATTATCAAGTCTTTTTATTGTTTCATATTTTATATCAAATTTATTTTCTAAAATAGTTTTTATATAACTCACTCCAAGTAGATCATTCGGAGTAATTATTTTTTTATTAGTTAAATCAAATATTGCATTAGATATTGCAGTAGGGTAGTTGTTTCCCAATTTTGAATATATTTTAACTAATTTATCAAAATCTTCATTATCAAGTTGTGTTTTAGCAATTATCTCTAAAGTATTAATATCATCAGATTCACTTCCAAATATAATTTTATCTACTTTTAATTTATTTAAGATACATAATGCTCCATAACTAAAAAAATCAGCAGATTGAGTAGCGAATGAAAAAGGTAGTTCTATTACTAAATTAACCCCCATATTTAAGGCAATTTCACATCTTTTCCATTTGTCTATAATTGAGACATCTCCTCTTTGTGTAAAATTACCATTCATAACTAAAACGATTGCATAGTCAGGATATTTTTCTTTAATAGTATTTAAATGATATAAATGACCATTTGTAAAAGGATTATATTCTGCAATAATACCTATACTCTTCATAATATCCCTCTTTTCTTTGACATGTATTTTATCATAATTCTGGAGTTTTTACAATTGTCTAAAACAATAACTTCTAAATGCTGTTATAATATGTAAATGATATTAATAATATATAATGTAAAGTATGTGTTATTTGCATAAAATTATAATAAATAGTATGTAAATATGATATAATTTGTTTAAATGGAGGGATTAGATGAAAGTTATTATTGTAGCTGGTGGAACAGGTGGACACATCTATCCCGCAATGGCAATTATTAGAAAGATAAAAGAAAAAGAAAAAGATTCAAAATTTTTATATATAGGAACAACAGATAGAATGGAAAAAGACATTATTCCAAAAATGGGAATTGATTTTGTTGGAATTGAGATGACCGGATTAAATAGAAAGAATATATTTTCAAACTTTAAAGTGTTTAAAAGATTTAAACAAGCGGTTAAAAAAGCAGAAGAAGAAATAAAAAAATTTAAACCTGATATTGTTATAGGAGCAGGAGGATATATTACTGCACCAGTTTTATATGCTGCACATAAATTGAATGTTCCAACACTAATTCATGAGCAAAATTCAATACCAGGAATATCTAATAAATTTATCAGTAATTTTGCAGATAGAATTTGTGTTTCACTTCCAAATAGTATGAAACTATTTCCTAAAGATAAAGTATGTTATACAGGAAATCCAAGAAGTGAAGAAATTATCAATGTAAAAGCATTAAAAAAGAGTAAAATTGGTTTTTCTGAAAACAAAAAACTAGTTGTTGTTGTAATGGGATCATTAGGAAGTACAACCATGACTAAAAAAATAAAAGAATTAATACCAGGTTTTAATGATAAGAATTATCAAGTGTTAATCATAACTGGAAAAGCATATTATGATGATTATAAAGATCTTAAAATAAATGATAACGTTCAAATAGTTCCATTTATGGATAATTTAATAAATTTGCTTAAAGATACTGATTTAATTATATCAAGAGCAGGAGCATCAACAATATCAGAAATAACAGCAATCGGACTTCCTGCAATATTAGTACCATCACCATATGTTACTAATAATCATCAGTATAAAAACGCCAAAGAATTATCTGACAGTGGAGCATGTATCATTGTAAGTGAAGAAGAATTCTCAAAAGAAAGAATAATTAAAGAAATTGATAAATTATTTGATAATAAAGAAGCATATGAGGAAATGTCTAAAAACAGTAGAAAACTAGGTATAGATGATTCTGCAACAAGAATATATGAAGAAGCTAGAAAGATAATTAGGTGATTGATAATGGATAAAATTATTGAATTAATAAAAGAAAAAAATATAGGAAAAATTGAAGAAAATGTATCATTAAAAAAATATACTACCTATTGTTCAGGAGGAAAAGCAAGAGCAATAGTATATCCTAAAGATATTCCATCATTAGTTGAATTATTAAAAATAATTAAAGAAAATAAAATTAAAAGTAAAATAATAGGTAATGGTTCAAATCTATTATTTAGTGATAAATTGTATGATGGGATTTTAATTAAATTAAATGAATTTAATAAAATAAAATTTATAGGAAAAAATAAAGTACGTGTTGGAGCAGGATATCCATTAATAAAACTAAGTTTACAAACAGCAAAAAAATCACTTACAGGACTAGAATTTGCATCAGGAATTCCTGGTAGTGTAGGTGGAGCAGTATACATGAATGCTGGTGCATATAAATCAGATATGGGATATGTTGTTGAAAGTGTAAAAGTATTAACTCCAGAACTAAAAATAATAAATTTAGTTAATAAAGAATTAGATTTTCATTATAGATCATCATTTCTTCAGAAACATCCAGGATATATTTGTTTAGAAGTACTTATTCAATTAAAAAATGGTAAAAGAGAAGCAATAGAAGAAGTTATCAAAGAAAGAAGAAAAAGAAGAATTGAATCTCAACCATTAGAATACCCTAGTGCTGGAAGTGTTTTTAGAAATCCTGAAGATAATTATGCAGGCAAGTTAATAGAAGATTGCGGCATCAAAGGTTTAAAACATGGTGGAGCAATGATAAGTGAAAAACATGCAAATTTCATTGTTAATTATAAAAATGCTAAAAGTAGTGATATAAAATATTTAATAGATTTAGCACATGACAAAGTATTAGAAAACTATGGAATAGATATGAAAATAGAACAAGAATTTGTAAATTGGGAGTAGTTATGGCAAAAAAAGTAGTCAAAAAAACTAAAATAAAATTATTTAGTTTATTAATAGTTCTTTTAGTTTTAACAGGACTATTTTTTGGCGTTAAATGTATTTTAAATGCTAGAACAAAAAATATTATTGTTAAAGGAACTACCTATTTAAAAGATGATTATATCCTTGAACTAGCAGGTGTAAAAAACTACCCGGGTTTTATTTCTTTAAATACCTGGAAATGTGAAAAGAAATTAAATAAATCAGATTACATTTCTAAATCGAAAATAAAAAAGAAACTTAATTTTACATTGGAACTAATTATTAATGAAAATAAACCATTATTTTATGATACAAATACAAACAAATATGTATTATCAAATAATGAAACCGCAAAAGAAGATAATGTAAATATTAATTTTAGAATTCCACGTTTATTAAACTATGTTCCTGATAAAAAATATGAGAAATTTAAACTTGGAATGAATAAGATTGAGAAAAACACATTATCAAAAATAAGTGATATTGAATATAAACCAAATGATTATGATAAAGATAGATTCTTACTATATATGGATGATGGGAATTTAGTCTATTTAACTCTAACAAAATTTAAATTAATAAATCACTATAATGAAGTAGTAACTCAATTAGAAGGACATAAAGGAATTCTTTACCTAGATAGTGGAAATCATTTTCAAATAATGGAATAATATTTTATTATTTCTTTTTTTTTGATATTATATTTATAGGAGAATAAATATGAGTAAAGAGTATTTGAAATATATATTTTTATTTATTTATTATTTTGTATGTCTAACTACAGTTTATTTTGTGTTTAGAATGGATGCTTATAGTAATTATGCCTTTAGTTATGGTATAGTAACAGGTAGTATTCCATATATAGATTTTAACCCGATAGTACCACTATTTGGTCCGTTTCTATATAGTGTATTATTAATATTTAATCATTCAATAATTGTTTTTTATTTAGAACAAACAATTCTTTTATTAATAATGACATATCTATTATTTAAGATATTAGATGAGAAAGCATGGATAGTAGTAGTATGTTTATTTTCACCATTAATAATTCCATTTGCTTATTGCTTATTTCCAGGATATAACTTTCTAATATTATTTGAATTAGTATTATTACTATATCTAAATAAGTATAATAAAAGTGATAAATTAATAGGATTAGTATCAGGAATAACTATTATTACTAAACATAACATAGGTATATTTATATTTTTAATTAGTTTACTTTTTAGTATTAAAGATAAAAAAAAATTATTAAATAGATTTTTATTTGGATTAATTCCAGGAGTATCGTTTTTATTTATAATACTTTTATATGGAAATCTATATGAATTTATAGATTTATGCTTGCTTGGAACATCTGATTTTATAAATAATATAACCATAGACTTAATGTCTTTAGTATTATTAATAATATTTATAGTAGTAATGGTTATAAAGTTTATTAAAGATAAGAATAAAAATATAAGTTACTTTTATTTATTAACGTATCTATTAGTGGTATTCCCATTATTTGATACCTATCATGTTTCTTTATTTTTAATGTTTTTGGTAATAGTATTTTTATATAATAGTAATTTTAGTATTAAGAATAAATATATACCAATAATATCATTTGTAATAATAAATATATTTATAGTTTTTTGGTTTATGTTGGGAATAGATTATTATAAAAGATTTAGAATATATAATTACAATAATTTTGAAATAGTGTTATTAGAAAAGAAGGAAAAGGAAAATGTTGATAACTTAAATAAATATCTAAAAAATAAAAATTATACTATTATAAGTATTCCTTCCAAAACTACATTTTTATTAATTTCTAATAATAAAAAGGTTGATATTTTTTTAGTACTTTTTAGAGGTAATTATGGAAGTAAAGGAAAATATAAGGTTATGGAGAAAATAAATAATAAAAAAGATTATTATTTTGTAGTAGATACTAGCATTAATTGTAAAGGTAAAGAGAATTGCCAATATTTAGAAGAAATACAAGAATATATAAGAAAGAAATATAAATTAGTTAAAGAAATAGACTATTATAAAATTTATTATAAAAAGTAAATGGAGGAGATAATATGAATAAAAAAAGAATAATTAAATATATATTATTATTTCTATTCTTTTATGTATCCCTGGTATTTATATTTACTTTATCAAGAAGTGATACATTTGTTAACTTTGGATTTAGTTATGCAATATCCAAAGGACAAATACCATATAGGGATTTTAATATGGTAATAACTCCATTTGCACCTTTTTTATATTCTATAGGTTTATTAATGTGTAATAATATTTTAGTATATTATTTAGAACAAGCATTATTGTTAACATTGTTATTTTATTATATTGATAAAATACTTGGTAAAAAGAGTATATTATTTTTGTTGATTCTAATAATTCCATATCCTATTGCAATGTCATCTATTTTATTTCCGGGATATAATTATATTGTAGTATTATTGCTTGTTATGTTTATTTACTATTTCAAAAATAATAAAAATGACTACCTATTGGGATTAATTTTAGGCTTTATATTTTGTACAAAACAAACTATGGGTATTGTTTTATTTGTTCCTACTTTTTATTTTTTAATAAAAGATAGAGAAAAATTTAAAAAGATGTTTATTGGATACATTATTCCTATTATTATTTTGTTTATATACTTGATTATTACAAAGAGTTTATATGTTTTTTATGACTTGTGTTTTTTAGGCCTGTTTGATTTTAATAAAAGTAACAATAATATAGATATTTATTATTTGTTATTATTTATTCTAGGTGTTGTTTATTTGCTGTTTAGAATTATAAAAGATAAGAATAATATTTTATTATATTATATACTTTTATATAGTTTGGTAGTGTTTCCAATAGTTGATTATTATCATACATCTATTTTTTTGATAATAATATTTTTAATTATTCTTGATGATTATAATTTAAAAAGAGATATATTTAAATATATTGTTATTATAATAGCAGCCATTTCTGTTTTATGGCTTTTCGTAACTTATTATTTTTTGAGACCTATATCTATAAGAAATTATAATAATTTTTCATTAGTAATAAATGAGAAATCATATAATGATAATAGTTATAAATTAATAAAATATACTAGTAGATTAGATAAAAAAGTAATATTTTTTATGAGAGGATCAGAAAACTTTTTTTATAAGATTACATGTGATAAAAAATTAAATTATTATGATTTGCCAAATTATGGTAATTATGGATATAATGGTATAGAAAAAATTAAGAATAGGATTAAGAATGAACATGATTGTTATTTTGTAATTGATAGAGTTCTTGTTAAAAACAATAGTTCAGAGCAACAATATATAAAGGAACTTGGACAGTACGTAATTAAACATTCTAGATTAATAAAATCAATTGGATTATATGATATTTATTACAAGGAGTAAGTATGGAGATTATTAAAAAGAATTATAAATATTTGTTGTTATTCATCTTTTTTATAAGCGTATTGATATTTTTTGGATTTAATAATATGGATAATATTTGGAACTATGGTTTTAGTCATGCTATAAGAATTGGAGAAGTACCATATAAAGACTTTAATATTATATCAACCCCATTGTTTTCTTTTATAATGTCATTAGGTTTATTTATATATGATAGTTATATTGTATTTGTTTTAGAACAGGCTTTATTATGTACGTTATTATTTTGCTTTTTAGAAAAAATGTTTTCAAAAAACTCAACACTCGTATTAGCTTTTTTTTCATTTCCAATTTTTTATTCATTGTTTCCTAATTATAATTTTTTAGTTTTATTACTTATGACAATACTTTTATTTTTAGAAAATAATAATAAAGAAAGTGAATATTTAATAGGATTTGTACTTGGTTTATTGATTCTTTCTAAACACACTATAGGTATAATGATTTTGATATGTAGTTTGATATCATGTTTTGATAAAAAAAAGATAATTAAAAGAATATGCAGCAGCTTTATACCGATATTGTTTTTTGTTATCTATTTATTTTTAACGAATTCAATGAATAGTTTTATTAATTTATCTATATTGGGATTATTTGACTTTAATAAAAATAATTTCTCAATATCATTTATATATATAATAATATTACTGGCAATTGGAATTCATTTACTTGTTATGTTTAAAAAAGATATAAATAATAGAAATAATTATTATTTATTATCATCATTTGCATTTGTTATTCCAATATGTGACTCATTTCATTTATGTTATCTAATAATTATATATGTTATGGTGATTTTATTAAATTATAATATTAAACCATCTAATACAATTATGTATGTATCGGTATTAATTGTTTTTTTAACAATAATACTTAATATAATAGTCAATTATAAAGTGTATAAAAGAATTGATTTATGTAAATTAAATCATTTTGAAGGTTTTATAATTGTTAAAGATAATAGGGATTTTTTGGATGATATAAATAGACAATATAGAAGTGGGAATAATAATTTTATGTTTTCTTTTTCTAATATGTTTTTTGATATTGCTTCTGATCATAAAATCACATATTATGATGTACCATTAAATGGCAATTATGGTTATAAAGGGATGGATATGATGAAAACAAAGATTGATTCACTTCATAATATATATTTTTATATAGAAGACAATAAAAATGTTCAATATGCAAGAAAAATATATAAGTATATTAAAGAAAAAGGTGATAAAAAAGCAACAATTTATAATTACGAGGTATATTACATTAAATAATATAATTATTGTGATATAATTGATAATAGGAAAGGAGAATAAAATATATGAAGAAGATATTACTAGAAAACTATAAATATATTTTATTCTTTATTTTTGTTTTATTTTTGTATTCATATGTATTAGTACCTGATTTAGTATTTGATGCAACATGGGAATTTGGAATGGCTCATGCTATAAAAATAGGTGAAATCCCATATTTGGATTTTAATACAGTATCAACTCCTTTTTATATTATGTTTCATTCTATTTTTTTGCATATAAGTGATTCATTTTATTTTTATTTATTTATTAATGGAATAATATGTACAATTATTTATGCTTTATATGACAAAATAAATGATAATAATTCATTTCTTTGTTTATCAATTTCACTTTTATTATTATATAGAATATTTATTCCATCATATAATTTTATGGCTTTTTTTATAATTGTATTATTAATATATCTTGAAAAAAAGCAAAAAAATGATTATCTTATTGGATTTGTTTTAGGTTTACTTTTCTTAACTAAACATACGATAGGTTTACCAGTAATTGTTTTATCTATGTTTGGACAAAGAGATTATAAGAAAGTAATTAAAAGAATTATAGGAATTATAATTCCTTGTTTTATCTTTTTGATGTTTTTATTTATTACAAATAGTTTTAAAAGTTTTTTAGATTTGTGTATATTAGGACTATTTAATTTTAATAGTAATAATAAGAATTATATTAATGTTTTTTTAATAATGAGTATTATTGTATTAATAATATCTTTATTTCACATAGTAAGATATAAAGATATTAAATACTATTATTTAATTGGTGCATTTTCATTTGTAATACCAATATGCGATCTTTCTCATTTTTCATTTTTATTTGCATTATTTATGTTATGTGAGTTTGGAAATGTTCCTGGTAGAATAAAATATAGTAATATTATTTCTTTTATAATAATAATAATTCCAATTATATTTCAATTAATGTTATATAATTATTATTTTAAAAATATAACCTATATGAATGATAAGCATTTTAAATACTGTTTAGTTAACAAAAATAGTTATTCCGAATTTAAGAGTATTTTGAATAAATATAAACAATATAAAAGTAATTCTACAATCATTGATTTTTCAGCAATTAAATATGATATTATTTTGGATAAAAAAATAAATTATTATAATATATTATTAACTGGTAATTATGGATTAAATGGCTCTAAGGTGCTTATTAAAGATATAAATAAATCTAAAGATCATTACTACATTATTACGAAGAATATTTATTATAATAGAAATTATATATCACAAATAGATTATGATGTTATTGATTATATATATAGTAATTTAGAAAAAGTCGAGGAGGACAATTTATATTATGTTTACTACAAAAAATAAAAAAAAAATATTTATTTATATAATTTCGTTTATATTTATATTAATATATTCTTTGTTTTTTGTGCCTTTAACGGCTAATGAAATATGGAATTATGGATTTAGTTATGCAATTGTAAAAGGTGAAATATTATATAATGATTTTAATTTAATAATAGGACCTTTTTATCCTTTATTTATGAGTATTTCTTTATTAATTAAAAATTGCTTATTTAATTATCTGTTTTTTAATTCTATAATTATTTTAATGGCATTAATTACTTTATATAAAATGTATGATAAAAAAGTTATTATTTCCATTATTATACTTTTGTTTTTTCCTTCTTTAGTTTGTCCGTCATATAATCAGTTTATAATATTTTTAATAATATTCATTGCATATTTAGAAAAATCGGAAAGTGGGTATAAAGATATACTCATAGGGATTTTATTGTCTATTAGTTTTTTTACTAAACAGAATATAGGTATTTTTCTTATTTTACCTTCAATATTTTTTTATAAGAAAAACAATAATAAGGAAAGAATTATGGGTTTTATTATTCCTACAATTATTTTTCTATTATATTTTATTATTACTAAGTCTTTAAAAAATTATATAAATCTTTGTATATTAGGTTTATTAGAGTTTGGTAATAAGAATAACTTAGTTATTGTGTCTTGTTTAATTGCTTTTATAATAATCTTAATAATATCAGTTGTGTGTTTGCTAAAGAATAAGTCTAATATATCATTATATTATTATTTAATGGGATACTTGGTTATCCTACCAATATTTGATTATATACATTTATATTTTGTTATATTTATTTTTTCGTTATTAATTATAGATGTTTATAAATTTGATGTATTAGATATGAGAGTAATAAGAGTTTGTTTATATTTTCTAATATTAAATATATTGATCATTGAATCTCAAAGATTATCGCTATCGACATTTAAATATCCTAATAATATAAATCATTTACAACTAAGATATATTCCAAGTAATGAATTGAAATATTATAAAAAAGTTATTAATTATTTAAATGGAGAAGATTTTTTGATTTATTCTGACGTTAATTATTTGTATAAAATTGCTTTAGATAAAAAAATAAGTAATTATGATATTGTTAATTATGGGAATAATGGTATTGGTAGTAAGGGTAAAATTGTTGACTTTATTAAAAAAAACAAGCAATTATATTTAATTCCTAATAATCTATCAAAGTGTATTGAAGATAATATATGTCAGGTTGATAAAGAAGGGTATGATTATATAATTAATAATTTGATATTAATTGATAGTATTGGAGAGTTTTATGTTTATGAGAATAAATAGAAAAAAAATATTCTTAATAATTGTTTTTATAATTTATATATCTATAATTAGCTTTATGTTTTTTTACCATGAAAATTGGCGTGATGAAGCTCAAGCATATCTAATATGTAGAGATATGAATTTTTTTCAAATAATAAAAAATGTACATTATGAAGGACATCCTATTTTTTATTATTCAATATTATATCCTCTAGTAAAATTAGGAGCAGGTCCAAAAATTGTAAATATATTATCTATTATATTTATGTCTATTGCCGTATTTATTATATTGTTTCTATCTAAGTTAAATAATATCCAAAAATTATGCTTTATAGTATCATATCCTGTGTTATTTGAATTTAGTGTTGTTGGTAGAAGTTATTCATTGATATTTTTGTTGTTAACGTTAGTAGGTTTAATATATCAATATAAAGATGAATATCCAATTATTTATGCTATTTTATTGGGTTTATTGCTTAATACTCATTTATTAATGATTGGTTTTGTAGGTATTTGCACATTGTTTTATATAATTGATATGGTTAAGGATAAAAAGTATAATACTAAAAATATAATTGGATTAATTATTATTGGTATTTTTGGAGTGTTATTGTTAATACAATTTGTACCAATTTTTATATATAAAGATGGATTAAATACTGGAACTGATTTTAGTATATTTGAAATTATATCTTATTTTATATTATCTTTATATTATAAATCTTTGAATACCAGTTTTATTAAGTTGGCTATATCTATTATATTTACTAACTTAATCTATATGGTTATATATAAAGCAGATAAAAAAGTTTTTTTAATAATTCTAATGAGTTATATTTACATTTCAGTATTACTTTCATACATATTTAATGCGATAAGTATTTATAATATTGCTTTAGTATATTCAATTATGCTTTGTTCTTTATTAATGATTGATAGAAAAATATTTGATAATAAACATATAACAATTTATTTATCAATATTATCAATATTATCATTAGATTATATAGTATTATCAATAAATAATGAATTAAAGTATAATTATTCTAATAGTATAGAGGTATCAAAATATATAAATGATAACATTGATAAAAATGCAACAATTATATGTAATTGTGATCATATGTGTTCATCAATAGTTCCTTATGTAAAAAATAAGTTTTATCATACTAATTCAAAAAAATTCTTTACTTATATAGTATGGACAAGGGATAGAGATTTAGTTCCTGATATGAATGATATATATAATTTTATTGATAATAGTAATGATGATTTATATTATATATATACAGGTTATAATAAAGAGGATATTGATATAGTTAATTCATTAAAGAAAAAATATTTGATAGAAAATATATATGAAATATATAAATATTCTTATACAGATCGAGAATATATAATATATAAGATAAATAAAGATTAATTGTGATTTTATATATTTTTATCTTATTATAATTTAGATATGTATTTCAAATAATACTGCTATATATAGATATTTAATGGAAAATAAATATAAAAAAATCTTTAAAAATAAAAAGGTTAATTATTATAGTCAATGTAATAAGTATTGGCAAAAAAACTAAAGTATTGTATAATTAAATTTAAAGATAGGAGATGTATGCTATGGATGATATTTATACTGGAATAGATATTGGAACTGATAGTATCAAAATTGTTGTATGTGAAAAAACAAATGATAAATATCATGTTTTAGCATCAATATCTTCTAAGTCAGTAGGAATTGAATACGGATTTATAAAAGATATGAAAGCTGCTGTAAGTAGTATTAAAGAAGCAGTTAAAAAAGTTAATTCAATTCTTGGAATAAAAATTAATAAAGTAATTGCATGTGTTCCACCGGTAGGATGCCAAATGGATATTGTAAGTGGATCATGTGATATTATTGATTATAATGAAATAACTGGAAAAGATGTTAGTAATGTATTATTAGATGCTTTAAGATATGAAAGACCAGAAAATTATGAGTTGGTAACTGCTATGCCAATTAATTTTACAATAGATGATGAAGAAAGTGTTAAAGATCCAAAAGGATTAAAAGGATCAAAATTAGATACAAGAGTAGTGGTAAGTACTACAGAAAAGGAACCATTATATAGAATTTTAGAAGCATTAAAACTAAGTGGATTAGAAGTTATTGATATATGTTATTCATCATTTGGTGATTATTATGCTTTAAGTAGTAAAAAGTATGATAATCTTGTAGGAGCAATTATTAATATAGGTGAAGAATCAACAAATGTATCAGTATTTAATAGAGGAATTCAAATAAAAAATGGAGTAGTTCCAATAGGAAGTAAAAGTGTCGATAAGGATTTAACATATGTATTTAAATCTAAACTAAGTGAATCAAGAGAAATAAAAGAAAATTTTGCTGTGGCCTTATCAACATATGCAGATTCCAATGATATTTGGACAATAAAAATAGATAAAACTACAACAAAAGATATAAATCAAGTAGGAGTTTCTAAAGTAGTTGAAGCAAGAGTTAGAGAGATTCTAAAACTTGCCAAAAATGAAATAAAAAACTTAACAAATAGAGAAATTCGTTATATAATTATAACAGGTGGTTTGACCGAACTTGCAGGATTCCAATATCTAGTAGAGCAAGAATTTGGGTTTATTGCCAAAATAGGAAATACAAATACAACTGGAATAAGACATAATAAATATAGTAGTTGTTATGGAATTATAAAGTTCTTTAATAACAAATTAGAATTGAGACAAAAAAAATATAGTATGTTTGATATAGAAGAAATAGAAAAATTGCGAAGTGCAAAAACAGAACTAAATGGTGATTAAATAAGTTATTTATTCATCAGACAATAGGAGGAAAAGGTATGATAGGCGGATTAGAAATGGATCAATTAGCAAAAATCAAAGTCATCGGTCTTGGTGGCGGTGGTGGAAATGCTATTAATAGAATGGTTGAATCTGGCGTTAAAGGAGTAGAATTTATAGCTGCCAATACAGATTTACAAGTATTAAATTCATCAAAGGCAGATGTAAAAATCCAAATAGGTGCTACTTTGACAGATGGATTAGGAGCTGGAGGAAAACCAGAAGTTGGTAAAGAATCTGCTGTAGAATCAAAAAAAGAAATAGAGGATGCCTTATCTGGAGCTGACATGGTTTTTATAACTGCAGGTATGGGAGGAGGAACTGGTACTGGAGCAGCAGCAATAGTTGCTGAAATAGCTCAAGGACTAGGTGCTCTAACAGTAGCTATAGTAACAAAACCATTCTCATTCGAAGGAAGAAGAAGAATGGAAAATGCAGAACAAGGTATTGAAGAATTAAAAAAACATGTTGATACTTTAATAGTTATTCCAAACGATAGATTAAGAGAAATAATAGATAAATCAACACCAATGTTAGAAGCGTTCAAAGAAGTTGATAACGTATTAAGAAGAGGTGTTCAATCAATCTCTGATTTGATTGCTGTTGTTGGACTTGTTAACTTAGACTTTGCTGATGTTAAAGCAGTAATGGAGAAGAGTGGACGTGCAATAATTGGTATAGGTATTGGAATGGGAGAAGACAGAGCATTAGAAGCAGCTAAACAAGCAGTATCATCTCCACTTCTTGATACATCAATTGAAGGAGCAACAGATGCTATAATTAATATTACTGGTGGAGTTAACTTAACTTTATTTGAAGCAGAACAAGCTGCTGAAGTGGTTAGAAGTGCTAGTAATACTGATATAAACACAATCTTTGGTTCAGTAATTAACGAAAACTTAAGTGATGAAGTAATTGTAACTGTAATTGCTACTGGATTTGATAAGAAATCATCATCACCAGAACCAATTTATAGTAATACAACTCAAACTGCTACATCTCAAAGAAGAAGTCAAATGGCTCAAAGAGATGAATATGCATATCAAACTGAAGTACTTCAAAATGATGATGAAGATGAAACACCTTCATCAAATAGTAGTAATTATGATGTACCACCATTCTTAAGAGAAAGAAATTATTAATAAAAAATATCACTTACAAAGTGATATTTTATTTTTCTAAAATAAATTCAAGTAATCTCATATCATTACCAATTAAATAGACATAATTTTCTCCCAAAGATCTTTTAAGAATCATAAGTTTATTTCTAACTATGTTATCATCAATTTCAAATATTTCTAAATAGTTTAGAATTATATCATCAATAAAATAGAAATTATTCTCTTTAAAAACATTATATACTTTTATAAATTTATTATAATCTATATTATTTAAATAACTAACATCGTATGAAGAAAGGAGTAGATTATATTTGTTTTCATCTATATATCTTTTTAACCACATCACAAGCCACCTTACTATCAATTAATCCATTAACATATTTATCAGTTAATTCTTTAAGAGAAACATTATATTCTGCTTGCATATTCAAATCTGCCATAAACATAATACTATTTATATTTCCATTATTATCAACTATAGGTAATCCATTGTCACTTAAAAATCTAATTTTTGCATAGAATTCTCCAAACGATTTAGAAAAAATTATTTTGTTTTTTTCAACATCTATTCCAATAGAACTGGCAATATCCATAATTAGCAATTTATTATAAAAAAACTTTTTAGGATAAAAACTCAATACATTATTAATAAGTTTAATAGAAATAAGTTTTTCTTTATCTAGATTAGAAAGAGTTTCTCCGTTTTCATACTTTTTCCTAATATTATTGGAATTATATCGTAATGCCACATAAAAGTTTCTTTGATCAGTTCCATCAATGAACTTTTTACCAACGCTAAAAATATCATTATATTTAGATTCTGGTAATTTTCCTGTTTTGTTAATCTCTTCTATAAATTCTACAGTTTTATTTTTTAAGGCATCAACCTCTGAATCATATACTAATCTTTTTTTGTGATTTACTATTCTTTTCTTTTTTGAATATTTATTTAATGTCTTTACTATTTCATTATAATCATATAATTTTTGTTCTTCTAATTTAGTAAGAATTTCACCATTTTGTTGTTTAATTTTGATTATTTTTATGCATGCAAGTAAATGATCATAATAAGATCTTTGATCAGCACCATTAGAAAAAACTCTTTCTGATACATTATTATTTAGTTTTTTTGTTTTAGGAAGTCGTTTTAATATCTCTATAGATTCAATTAATTCTGCAGCATGAGAACTTAATGTAATAGTATCTGATTTTTTTCTTTCATTTTTTTTATTAGGTTTATTTGTTTCTACTTTAATATTTAATTGTTTGAATAGAACAATTAATTTCTTATAGATTCTATCTAAATCAAAATCAACAGCTTGTCTTGAGATATTAAGTCTATTAGCAATCTCTATTATTTTCATTTTAGCATTACCAGACTCGTCAAATCTCATATCATAAATAATAGTTTGTTTTTTACTTAAAACTTTATGTATTTTTTCATTTAATCTCTTTTTACTAACAACTTTTGTTTTAAAAGCATCAGAAACAAAATCATCTCTTTTTTTCATAGTATCCCCCTTAAAAACAACGCTTATTATATCTTAAACATCCATTTTTGTCCATAAAAAAAATATATTGAATTAATATATTTTCTTTTCAAATTTTTCTTTCTTTTCAGCAGCCTTAACTACTTGAGTTAAAATATTTAAGGCAATTTGTTCGGTTTTTCTATTTATATCTCTTAATGGATTAAACTGTACAATATCAAAAGATAGAACTTCTTTTATATTTTTAGCTAGATATTCACTTATTTTCATAGCATCTTCTTCAGTAATACCATCAAATTCAGGAGTAGAAACTCCAGGTGCAAATTCTGGATCAATAATATCAATGTCGTAGCAAACATGTACACCTTTTGTTTTATACCCAGCAATTTTAAATGCTTCATCTAAAATTGCTTCTATTCCTTTTTCTTTGATGTCATCTTGAGAGAAAACAGTAATTCCTGAATATCTAACATTATCTTTTTCTTTATCACTAACACCTCTACCACCTATAAGAACAGTACGTGAAGGTTGAATAACTTTACCATCATGATAATATCTTAATTCATTACACTTATAACCTGTAATTGCCGCTAAAGACAAACCATCTATATTACCAGTTAATGTTGATTCAAATGTATTATAATTAGCATGAGCATCAATCCAAATAATACCAACATCAGTATTTACTTTAGTACAAGCAAGTGCAGAAGGAATACAAACAGAGTTATCTCCACCAACAACAATAGGGAAGAACTCTTCTTTTGTCTTTTCTACTATATTTTTATACAATTGAGAATTATATTTATCAATTTCATATTCATTTTTTCTTCTATCTGAAAGATTTCTACTTTTAATAATAGATTTATCAGCATCTAACATCATTGATTCACCTTTATAGAAGGCATTCAAATCATTCATTAATTGTGTAGGTCCAAGACTAGTTCCATCAATATGAACACCTAAATCACTACCTGCACCAAAAATCATCGTTCTCATATTATCACCAATTCAATTTTATCTTATAATATAACTAATATCAATAATTTGAAATTAAATTTACTATCGTTTACATAAAAGTGACATTTATAAAAAATAATGATATAATTCTTTACTAGTAATGGATTATACTGACTAATTATGATATATTAATAAAGGTGAACATAATGATTAGAAAGATTATAAAATTAATTATAGTTGTTTTATGTATGGCAATAATCTTTTCATTTTCAACAGATACAGGTACTGAATCAAATAAAAAGAGTGATGGAGTAATTATTAGTATTTGTAAAACATTTATAAAACATGATTTATCAACTAAAGAAAAGGAAAAATATATTAATAAGTACGTAAAGTTAGTTAGAAAATCAGCTCATTTTCTAATATACCTAATATTAGGAATATCAATAATAAGTTTAATAAAAGAGTATCAAATAATTAATTCAAAGGCATTACTTATCGCAATAACCATTTCATTTTTATATGCATGTAGTGATGAAATACACCAATTATTTGTGAATGGTAGAACAGGAAAGATAATAGATGTCTTAATAGATACTTTAGGTTCAATAGTGGGAGTATATTTATATTACTATATATATAAATTTAGGAGGAAAAAAGTATGAATAAGAAAAAACAACTTGCCAAAAATACAATTATAATATTTTTTGGTAAAGTATGTACTCAATTAATCTCGTTTCTTTTACTTCCTTTATATACAGCATATCTAAAAACAAGTGAGTATGGAATTGTTGATTTAATTCAAACTTATGTAACTTTACTAGTTCCTATAATAACATTAGAACTAGAGATGAGTATTTTTAGATGGTTAATAGATTCACGAGGGAAAGAAAAAGATACTGATAAATTAATAAGTAATAATTTTTATGTTTTATTACTAAGTTTAACCATCTTCAGTATATTATTCTTTATAGTAACATTATTTGTAGATATACCATTTAAATATATTATTTTAATAGACATAATAGTCTGTGTTTTATCAGGAAACTTCTTACAAATATCTCGAGGACTTGGTAAGATAATGGATTTTTCTATTAGTTGTATTTTAACCGGTCTAACAACAGTTCTATCTAATATATTCTTAATAGTATTTTTACATATGCAAGCAGAAGGTATGATAATATCAATGGCATTAGCTAATTTTATCTGTGCAGCATACTTATTTATAAAGTTGAAATTATATAAAAGAATTAATTTTAAATTAATAGATCATAAACTTTTAAAGGAAATGTATAAATATTCAATTCCATTAGTACCAAATGGAATAAGTTGGTGGATAGTTAATGTTTCAGATAGAAGTATAATATCTATTGTTTTGGGAGCAACAGCAAATGGATTTTACGCTATAAGTAATAAATTTCCAACAATCATATCAAGTCTAACAGGTATCTTTAATTTAAGTTGGAGTGAATCAGCATCTCTTCATATAAATAGTAAAGATAGAGATGAATTCTTTTCAGATATAACAAATACAATTATTAAATTATTTTCATCATTAGGAGTAGGTATGATAGCATGTATGCCATTTGTCTTCCCAATAATGATAAATAGTAAATATAATGAAGCATACATGTATATACCACCATTAGTATTAGCAACAGTATTTAATGTATTAATATGTTTATATAGTCAAATCTACTTAGCAAAGAAAATGTCTAAACAAGTAGCATCAACAACAATTATGGGAGCAATAATAAATATATTATTAAATATAATATTTATTAGATACATAGGATTATATGCAGCTGCCTTATCAACAACAATATCATATTTAATAATGGCAGTATATAGACATTTTGATCTAAAAAAATATGTAAATATCAAACTAGAAAAGTCATTAATTCTTCAGATGATAATAATCTATTCTATAGCAATATCTGCATATTATATAAACAATATCTATCTAAATATAATAAGTTTAATGATGGCATGTTTCTACTCATTTATTATTAATAAAGATTTCTTATATAAAAGTATAAAAACAGTTAAAAATAAATTAAAAAAATAAACATATAATTACTTAGGTGATTATATGTTTTTATTTGATTTAATTAGAAGTATTATTTCATTTACAGGTAGCTATTCACAAGATGCTTTCTTAGAACCATTATCAAAAGAAGAGGAAGATAAATATATTAAACTCAAAAATATAGATAAAAATGCAAGAAATAAATTAATTGAACACAATCTAAGGTTGGTAGCGCATATCGTAAAAAAATATGATTCAAAAGAATTAGATAATGATGACTTAATAAGTATTGGAACAATAGGACTAATAAAGGGAGTAGATACATTTAAAGAAGGGCATAATGTTAAAATAACTACATATTGTGCAAGATGTATAGAAAATGAAATATTAATGTATTTTAGAAAAAATAATAAATATAGTGCAGATTTATCAATAAATGAAGCAGTTGGTTATGATAAAGATGGAAATCCTATTGAAATAATAGATATTTTAAAAGTAGAAGATAATGATTTCTCAGAAAATCTAGAATTAAAAGAAAATATAAAACTATTAATGAAATATATGAATGTTCTTACTAAAAGGGAAAAAGAAATAATAATAGATAGATATGGATTAGATAATAAAAAGAGTAAAACGCAAAAAAACATCTCTAATAAATTAGGAATAAGTAGAAGTTATGTATCAAGAATCGAAAAAAGAGCATTAACGAAATTACTAAGAGAATTTATTAAGAATAATAAAATATAATAATTTACAAATCTAGTTAAATAACTTATAATATAGGTGAAATATATAGAGTGATAGCGTGTATTATAAGGATGGTTATTATGTATAGATTTGGTTTAAACAAGACATTTGTTATTTGGAGTATATTAATACTATGTTTATTTGGATCAATAATCTCTATTGATAGATTATTACTACCCCAAATAGAATTAAAAAATGGAGAAAGAGTAGTTATTAATTATAAAGAAAAATACAAAGAAAAAGGTTATGAGGCAACTTTACTAGGAGATGATATTACAGATGATGTAAAAGTAACTGGTAAAGTTAATTCAAATAAACTTGGAGAATATGAACTAACTTATACAGTAAAAAACGGTTTCTTTAAAAGAAAAGTAAAAAGATATGTCTATGTTTCTGATATTGAAAAACCAAAGATGAGTATTACCAAAGATGATGTATATGTATGTCCTGATGAAAATGTAAAAAAAGAAAAAGTTAATGCTAAAGATAATTATGATGGAGATATTTCGTCAAAAGTAAAAGTAAAAATTGGAAAAAATAAGATAATATATTCAGTGACAGATTCTAGTGGCAATAAAACAACTATAGTAAAAAAGGTATATTATAAAGATATAGAAAAACCAACAATTACACTAACAGGAGATGCTGAACAAACAATATATTTAGGTAAAGAATATAACGATGAGGGATATACTATAACAGACAACTGTGATAAAAACATTAAAGACAAAGTAACAAAAACAGGAGAAGTTAATGTAAATGCCGAAGGAACATATGAAATAGTTTATAAAGCAACAGATGATGCTGGTAATGAAGGTGTTGCTACTAGAAAAGTTAGAGTAGTTGATAATAAGGGAGTAATCTACCTAACATTTGATGATGGTCCAAATGATGGAACAACAAATGTAATATTAGATATCTTAAAGGAAGAAGGCGTAAAAGCAACTTTCTTTGTAACATGTAATGGTCCTGATTATCTTATAAAAAGAGAATATGATGAAGGACATACAGTTGCTCTACATACTGCAACACATAATTATGCAAGAATCTACTCATCTGATGCAGCATACTTTGCAGATTTAGAACAAGTAGGAGCAAGAGTTAAAAATATTACTGGTTATGACTCTAAAATAATAAGATTTCCAGGTGGAGCAAGTAATACAATAAGTCGTAAGTATTCACAAGGAATAATGTCAAGAATAACTAGAGAAGCATTAAATAGAGGTTACAAATATTATGACTGGAATATTTCATCAGGAGATGCTGGAAACACAACTGATCCAAATGTTGTATACTCCAATGTTGTTAATAGTTTAAGAACAGACAGAGCAAATATGGTTTTAATGCATGATATTAAAACTTATACAAGAGATGCTTTAAGAAATATTATTAGATTTGGTAAAAATAATGGTTATAGATTTGAGAAGATTACTTATGATACTGAAATGATTACTCAAAGAGTTAATAATTAGGTGGTTATATGGAAGGTGTATTTGCTTTATTTGCTTTTCTTATACTAGTTTATATTTTTTCATTTAAATTTAGAAAAGTAAATGAATATCATAAAAAAAGAGAAGTTGAACTAAGAGATGAAAATATAAAACATGAAGTGGAATTGAAAAATTCTATAAAAGAATATTTTCCTGGATATACCAGAGAAAGTCTTGAAGAAGAAATTAAAAATACAATCTATAAAATATTAAATGCATATACGAATTATGACTATGATACTTTAAATAAAATGTGTACAGAAGAATTATTTGATAAATATAAAATACAATTAGATAAATTGAAAAACAAAAACAAAAAAAATATTTTTAGTGATTTTGAAGAAGAAACAATTGATATTAATAATATATATGAATCAAATGGTACAGTTACTTTAGAAATTTGGTATTATTCTAAATACTATAATTATATTATCAACAAAAATAATAGAGTTATCAAAGGATCGAAAAAGGAAAAATATAGTGACTCATTTTCAATGAAATTTATAGTTACTAAAAATGAGGGATTAACTTTATCAGAAGATAATCATTTAATATCAGAAGATGAAGATTATATATTAATAAAAGGAATTATGTAGAGATGTTAGACAAATAAATATTAATAATATATAATATCTACCAGGAGTGATTCTATGGATTATTTAAAACCAACAATTTATAGAAAAAATATTTATGATATTAACTATAAAAAACTAAAGAAGATAGGCATTAAATGTCTAATATTTGATTTAGATAATACATTAGGATTAATTAAAAATAGAGTTTGTCCCAAAGAAACAAAAAAGTTAATAAATAAATTAAAAAAAGAATTTATTGTTATAGTATGTTCAAATAATACAAAGAAAAGATTAACTCCATATACTGATGAATTAGAAATAGATGGAGTTTCATGGAGCTTTAAACCTTCAACAAGAGTTCTTAAAAAAATTCAAAATAAATATAATCTAGAAAAACAAGAAATGTGTATAATAGGTGATCAATTAGTAACAGATATATTATCAGGCAAAAAATATAATATAATGACTATTTTAGTTGATCCATTAGGAAAAAAAGATCTTAAAATAACAATACTAAATAGAGTAATAGAAAATATAATATTAAAAAAATATAAAAAGAATAAAATATTTGAAAGAGGCAATTATTATGAGTAATGAAAAAAGATGTACAGGATGTGGTGTCCTCCTACAAGATGAAAATATTCTTCAAGAAGGATATACTACAAATATCGAAAATGATTTATGTCAAAGATGCTTTAGAATGAAAAATTACGGGGAATATCAGGTTATTACAAAGTCAAATGATGAATACATAGATATATTAAAAGAAGTTGGAAAAACAAAAGATTTAGTTCTATATATCACAGATTTATTAAATATCGAAAAAAATATTGAACAAATAAGAAGTATTATAAAAAATAAAATGATACTAGTACTAAACAAAATGGATGTCTTTCCAAAATCAGTAAAAGAATCTAAGTTAAAGATGTATCTTGCTAGTAAAGATATTAATTTTGAAGAAATTATAGTAATAAGTACTGAGAAAAATTATAATATTGATTATTTATTAAAAAGAATAAAATATTTTCAAACTAGTAAAAATGTCTATGTTGTAGGGCATACAAATGCCGGTAAGAGTAGTTTAATAAATAAATTAATAAAAAATTATTCAGATAAGTCTCAAGAACTTACAATGAGTCCATTACCATCAACTACATTAAATATGGTAAGTATAGATATTAATAACTATTTAACTCTAATTGACACTCCAGGATTAGTAGACTATGGTTCAATGCTTAATCATGTTTCTCCAGAAATGGTAAAAAAAATTTCAGCAAAAAAAGAAATAAAACCTCGAACTTATCAATTAAGAAAGAATCAATCAATAATAATTGAAGATCTTGTAAGAATCGATTATGTTGAAGGAGAGAAGAATAGTTTTACTTTATTTATATCTAATGATTTAAAAGTAAAAAGATTACTTAATTTATTTAATAATGATGCATTAAAAGAAAAAAATAAGATTACTTATGAAATGAAATATGATGAGGATTTAGCGATATCTGGTTTAGGATTCATAAAAATAGTTAATAAAGGAACAATAAATATCTATATAGATAAAGACGTTGATACCTTTACGAGAAAAAGTTTAATATAATATTTTATAATTGTAAAATTAATGTAAATAGATAAAAAAGTAGATATAAATTATTTACTTTTTTTTTATTATTTTATAATATATATATAGGTAGTGGTTGAAAGTGGTGAAAAGTGGGGGATTGATAAAATGTATATAGGAGAGTACCATCATACAATTGATGAAAAGGGAAGAATAATAATTCCTGCAAAGTTTAGAGATGAACTAGGTAGTGAATTTATTGTGACTCGTGGAATTGAGAACTGCCTTTTTGTCTATTCCATGAATAATTGGAATACTATATGTGAAAAGTTAAATTCACTTCCATTCACCAGAAAAGATGCGAGAACATTTAATCGTTTCTTTATGTCAGGCGCTACAAACGTAGAATTGGATAAACAAGGACGTATTAATATATCATCTCCATTAATAAACTATGCTAATCTAAAAAAAGATTGTGTAGTAATTGGAACAGGAGATAGATTAGAAATATGGTCTAAAGAAGACTGGGATAGTTTCTTCAATTCTAATAAAGACAGTATGTCAGACATAGCCGAGAATTTATTTAGTGAAAGTGTGAGTCTATAATGGATAAGCATATAAGCGTCTTACTAGAAGAATCTATTTCCTCCCTAAATTTAGATGAATCTAGTATAATAGTAGATGCAACACTTGGTTATGGTGGACATAGTAGTAACATCTTGGAAAGAATAAAAAGAGGGCATTTATTCGCCTTTGACCAGGATAGTGAAGCAATTCGGCATAGTACCGATCGCTTAAAAAAGATCGGTACTAACTTCACTATCATTAAGAGCAACTTTGTCCATTTAAAAGAAGAACTAAATAAATTGAATGTCTATAAGATAGATGGAGCATTATTTGATTTAGGAGTATCATCTCCACAATTAGATGATGAAGAAAGAGGATTCTCATTTCATAATGATGCAAAACTTGATATGAGAATGGATAGGGATCAAAAATTAAGTGCTTATGAGGTAGTAAATAATTATTCAAAGGAAGAATTATCAAAAATATTTTATAAGTATGGTGAAGATAAATTTGCAAATAATATTGCTAAAAAGATAGTTGAATATAGACAAACTAAACCAATAGAAACAACACTAGAACTTGTTGAAGTAATAAAAACAGCAGTTCCTATGAAGTTTAGAATTGATAAACATCCAGCAAGACAAATCTTTCAAGCAATAAGAATAGAAGTTAATCATGAATTAGATGTAATAGAACCAGCAATTAATCAAGCGTTAGAAATGCTAAATGTTGGTGGAAGAGTATGTGTAATTACATTTCATTCATTAGAAGACAGATTAGTAAAAAATATATTTAAAGAAAAATGCAAGATAGATGATAGAGTAAAAGGACTTCCAAATATACCAGATGAATTCTTACCTGATTTTAAATTGGTATACAATAAAGCAATAGCACCAAGTGAAGAAGAACTACTTAAAAATCCAAGAGCAAGAAGTTCGAAACTAAGAGTTATAGAAAGAATAAAGTAGGAGGATAACATGAAAAAAGTTAAGAAAAAAGTTAAAATTTCAAAGTTTGAAAAATTACTATATACATTGGCAATCTTTTTAGTTGTTATTGCTCCAATATCTATAGTATTTTCAAAAGCAACTTTAGCTAAAGTCAATTTTGAAGTTGAAAAACAAAAAAAAGAGATTGAAGCACAAAAGAAAACTAATGAGTCTATAGCAATGACAATAGATGAACTTGCTTCACTAACAAAGATTCAAGAGGTTGCAGAACAACAAGGATTGAGTTATAATAATAATAATATCAAGACAGTAGTTGAAGATAGTTAAACCTATTAGGACGTGATTTATTATATGAAGAAAAAAAAGAGACTAAAAAATAATATTAAGTATTCTAAACTAGTTATTTTTTCAGCTCTTTTTTTATTTTGCCTTATGATTGCAAGGCTAGTTCAATTAGGTTTATCAGAAAAAATAGATGGAATTAATCTTAAAGAATTAGCAAGTAAAAGAACAACAAAAACAGATATAATAAATGCTGAAAGAGGAAGAATATATTCATCAGATGGAGATATTTTAGCTCAGAATGTTGCCTCATATACTTTAATTGCATATCTAGATAGTAAAAGAACGACAAATGAAAAAAAACCTCAACACGTAGTAGATAAGGAAGATACTGCAGAAAAACTAGCGCCTATATTAGAAATGTCAAAAGAAGAGGTATTAACTTATTTAAATAAAGAAGGAGTATATCAAACAGAATTTGGTTCTAAAGGAAAAGGATTGAATGAACTTACAAAAACAAAAATTGATGATTTAAATTTACCCGGTATTGATTTTATAGAGAGTTTTAAAAGATACTATCCAAAAGGAAGATTCGCATCATATGTGGTTGGATATGCAAAATCAAATGAAGAAGACTCATCTATTAAAGGAGAAATGGGTATAGAAAAGCAATATGACGCTATTTTAAAAGGAGAAGATGGTTCAAGAACATATCAAAAAGATTTAAAAGGATATAGAATTGCGGATACACCTATGTATGTCAAAGATGCTGTTCAGGGAAAAGATATATATTTAACAATTGATTCAAATATTCAATTCTTTATAGAACAAGCAATTAATAATTCAAATAAAGTATATGACTGGGAATGGTTTACAATAACGATTATGGATGCTAAAACAGGAGCAATTCTAGGTACAGCATCAGATCCTGGGTTTGATCCTAATCTAAGAGATATATCAAATTATCTAGATATCTTTTGTCAGACTCCATATGAACCTGGTTCAACAATGAAAACATTTACTTATATGGCAGCAATGGAAAATGGTGTTTATAATGGTTCGGAATCATATAAATCTGGAGTATATACCACAACAGATGGTACAGAAATAGGAGACTGGAATAGAAATGGATGGGGTTACATATCATTTGATAAAGGATATGCTCTAAGTAGTAATGTAGGAATTATTAACTTAATTAATAGACATATGAACAGTTTAATGTTAAGGCAATACTTTAAAAGATTAGGTTTTGGAAGAAAAACAGGAATAGAATTACCAAATGAAAGTAGAGGTAAACTAGACTTTAAATATGAAACAGAAATCTATAATGCAGGATTTGGTCAAGGTATAACAACAACAGCAGTCCAAAATGTAAAAGCAATGACACCTATAACAAATGATGGTATGCTACTTGAACCATATCTAATTGATAAAATAGTAGATTCTGATACAAAAGAAGTAACACTAAAGAATGAAAGAAAAGAAATAGAAAGAGTTGCCTCAACTAATACAGTACAAAAAATGATTCAACTAATGGATGATACTGTAAATGGTATTGGTAATACTGGAAGTGGATATAGAATAGATAGTGGAGAATTAATTGGTAAAACAGGTACAGCACAAATAGCTAATGAAAGAGGCGGAGGATATTCACAAGATATAGATGGAATTATTTCATCATTCTCAGGAATATATCCAAAAAGTAACCCACAAGTAATTATATATGCATCTGTAAAAAGACCAACTAACGGATATCAAAAATCAATAAGTATTCCAGTAAAAGAAATTGTTCAAAATATATCAAAATATTATGGTAATAGTGATTCTATAAATCCTGCTACTGAAACAAAGAAATATACTCTACCAAATTTAACAAATAAAAAGGTAGAAAACGTACGAACAACTCTTGATACAAATGGTATAAGATATGTATTAATAGGTGGAGGAGATAAAGTAATTAAGCAATCACCATCAAAAAAATCTGTCATTACTGCAAATGATACAGTATATTTAATTACAAATGATAGTAATATTACAGTACCAAATGTAACTGGTTTATCATCAAAAGTCGCAAAGGATTTACTACAAAAATTAAATATAAAAGTAAATTTAGATGGAGTAGGTTATGTAACAGAACAATCAGTGCCAGAAGGAAGTCCTATAACACCAGGCATGGAAATGATTCTTAAATTATCTCCAAAGTATGCAACAGAGTAGGTGATTATATGGAAAAGAAACTAATGATAATTGCTGAAGTGTTATTTGTTCTAATTGCTATAACGTACTATACTATAAAAGAATTAATTCCTGAATATAAAACAAAATTTGGGTCAAGTGATAAAATAGTAAATCCAACAAAATATAAAAATATGGTAGAAATATCTCTAGATAATGGTATAGATTTTGCATTATTAATAGATGAAAATAAAAAAGTATTTCACATATTCTTCTTTACTGAAGAATCCTATTGCTTATATAATAAAAATATAGAGAACACTACTATAAAGGAATCATCAAATCAAATTATAAAAGAATTAATTGAAAATGATTATCTTAAAGCAACTAGTAATATTAAAGTAACAAGATATACAGATGCTTATTATGAATATTTTATAAATAAATGGAAAGAATCATTAAAGAAATATAGTATTAATACAGAAGTAATTGAAGAAACAAATACATTAGATAACAAATCTCAAGAATTAAAAATTAATCCGTTAAGTACAAGTTCTATTATTGTAAACATGGACTATTATTCTAAAGAGATAATTAGAATGGCAAAATCACACAAAGGTGATAGTATAATACTAGAATTAGATAATAAAACAGCAAAAACTTTATCCAATAATGTTTATAAGAAGATAGAAGAATACGTTTATAAAAATAAAATTAAAAATTTAGAAAAGAATAATACAGAACTTTTAATAACAATAATACCTGCAGATGAAAAAGCAAAGTATTATCCAACAAACAATAGTTGGTATTACGTTAAAGATGGTAAAGTATATGCATATATTGAATTTACTCAAAATAAAAATATATATGGATATTGTTATACAGGATCTATTGATTATAGAAGTGAAGGGGAGTGTCCACAATGAAAAAATTATTAAATATTAGAAAATTCATAATTATAATATTATCAGTAACTATAGTTATTATGGGAATAGGATTTATTGTTATATCTAATAAATATTATAATCTAAATAATAAAGAAAACTCCTTTAATGTAGAATTTATTAATTCTAAAAAAGTTAATTCTATTAAAGGAGGTTCTACAGAACCAACAGGTAAAATATCTATCTCCTCATCAGGAAAAATATTAGATATGAAATTAAACTTATATTCCAAATATGATGAATTAAACTATGAAGTAACCGTAAAGAATACTGGTACAATAGATGCTGAAATTGTAGATATTATGATGAGTCCGGATTTTATTAAAGATTATAAAAATACTATAAAACCAGTAGAAATTACTATGAATGATATTTCTGGAAAAATATTAGAAGCAGGTGAAGAAACAACTATTAAGATAAGTGCTAAACAAAACGATTCATCATCAAATATCAGTAATATTAAATTCAAATTAGGTATTGTTGCATCAAGTAATAAATAAAGAGACAATTTGACATATGTCTCTTTTTTGATATAATTAAATGTAATGATATGAGTTTTAAGGATGTGAAATAATATATGAAAAAAGCAATTAAAAGGATATTGATTTTTCTATTTTTTGCCTTAATTGCCGCATCTCTTATTTATATAGGAATATATTTTGAAAAAAGATCTAATCCAATATATATTTATAAAACAGGAATAGATTCTATCACAACAAAAATAGATGAATATGTAAAAGTAGATAATAAATACATTCTGGGTGATAATATTAATATCAGTGGAACAGTTGATGTTGATTTAACTAGTGAAAAATATAGTGAAGAAGCATCAACAAATATAGATTCATCAAAAAAAAATAATATGATTAACAATTTATCTAGAATGGACATAAAATATGGGTTTATTCAAAGCAAAAAAGATAATAAGTTACTTGTATCATTAGATGAAAGAATTAATGATGAAATAATTATTGATGGTAAATATCTAATTGATAATTCAACTAAATATTATTTTGTAAATAACATTTTAAAAAATTACGTAAATGACGGTAATAATACTTATTTTGAATTATTAAATAATGAGAAAACCTCATTAGATAATGTGGATTACTTATATAGTTTTATAAAAGATTCGTTATCTAAAGAATTGGGAGAAAGAGCAAAAAAATATGTTATTAATACAAACGTTAATAATAAACAAGAAGAATTAAATGAGGTATCAATAAGATTAACAGATAAAGAGATAAAAAACATATTAAAAGACATATTAAAAAGTCTAAAAAAAGATAAAGAGGCAAACAAAATATTATCAAGCATTGATAATAAATTCTCCAAAAGAAAAGTAAATGAGAAAAAAGAATATCTTAAGAAAAATGAAAGTTATACAATTAATATCTATAGTACTAAATTGTTTAATAAAATAAAGAAGTATGAAATAGTATATATGAATAAAGATAATACAAAGAATTATTCTATAGATGTAAATAAAAATAAAGGGGTATTCTATTATTCTGAAGATAATAATTTAAAATATAAGGCAAACTATATTATTACTTCAAAGAAAACTAACATAGATATATATGATAATGTAGATAAAAAGATTGGTAACGTTGTAATAGAAAAAGACGTTAATAACTTATTATTTACTTTGACATTAAAAAACAAAGATAAGTCATATGATATAATTGCATCATCAAAATTTAAAAATTATAATAAAAACCAATCATATACAAATGAAATAACAATGTCTGTTAAAATAATGGAAAAACAAAAATCAGTATTAAGTGGAACAATAAAATCAATATCCAAAGTAAATAATAAACCAATAATAACAGAAGATATAGCAGAAGCAGTGTTAAAATCAACTTTGACGGACGAAGAGAATGACAAAATAGATAATTTATATGATAATATTAAAGGTAGGTTAGAGAATGCTTAATAAGTATTTAGATCTTGCAGCACAAGAAGCAGAATATGGAACATCAATAAAAGATGGAGGACCATTTGGAGCAATTATAACTGATAAAGAAGGTAATATAATAAGTAAAGGGCATAATATGGTTATAAAAACAAACGATCCAACTGCTCATGCAGAAATAACAGCGATTAGAAATGCCTGTAATAAATTACAAACAAAAGATCTTTCTAACTGTATACTATATAGTAGTTGTGAACCATGTCCTATGTGCTTATCAGCTATAATTTGGTCAAATATAAAAACCGTATATTATGGTGCAACAAGATATGATGCCAGTAAAATAGGATTTAGAGATAATGATATATATGAATATTTGGCAAATAAAAATGAGATTATAAAAAAAGAAGAAGTTTTAAATGAAAATTGTAAGAAAGTATTAGAAAACTATAAAAACGAGGTGTATTAGATGGCAAACAAACCTAAAAAGAATGTAACAAAATCAAAGAAAACAACAACAACAAAAAAAACAGAGAAGAAATTCTTCATAAATAGTGATAATTATCTATATTATATTTTCTTTGCGCTATTAATATTTGTAATATTTCTAGGAATAAGAATCCATTATGTTAAAAAAACTAAAAGTGTATATGGTGGAGATTTAATTATCCCAGTTATGGAAAAATCAACTAATGATGAATTAACAATTAATTTAAAAGAACTTTCTAATAGAAAAGAATATGTTATAAATATAACTAATTTTAAAAACAAAAAAATTAATAAAGAGGAAATTGATTATAAAATAATAGTAACTAATCCTACATCATCAAAAATAAAAATAACAAAGAATTATAGTGGAGAAAACCTTATTACTGATCAAAAAGAAACAACTATAGATAATCAAAAATTAAGAGCAAAAACTAAATATAGTAATAAATATCATATATCAGTAACTGATGCAAAAAAAATCAAAAAAAATGATAAAATTACTATTAAAATATATAGCTAAATAAAGAGTCATCTGATTGACTTTTTTTTTGTAAAATGATAGAATTGAAGGGAGTATGATATAAAGAGTAAATGGAGGTTTTTTATGGATTATGACTTTGGAAATGAAAAAATACAAATAGAAAAAGATGGTAAAACAGTAGATTGCGATATTCTATTTACCTTTGATTGTGAACAAACAATGAAGTCTTATATAGGATATACAGATAATTCAATTGCAGACAATGGTAGAAAAAATATATATGTTTCATCATTTGATCCATTAAAACCTTTGATGAAGTTAGAAGATATAACTGATGAGAGAGAACTTGAAATGATAGATGATGTTTTAAAACAAATAGAAAATGATAGTAAATAGGTGGTGGTTTTATGGAGAATGTAAAAGGAATAAGTTCATTAAATGCAAATGATTTTGATAAAATGCAAGAAGTATATGTAGAATTGTGTTCATTAAGATTAAAATTAACTGAAGTTGCTAATAAAGATGAAAGAGAAGAAATTCTAAAAAAGATAGCAGATTATGAAACAAAATATAATGATGTTGTAGAAAATTTTAGTGAAAAGTATGGATTGTTTGAACAAGAAATTATTAAATATACAGAAATGATAACAGAAAAAGAAAAACAATTATTAGTTAATATTTCAAAGTATGAAACAATTTATAATGAAATGAAAAGATTAAAAGAAACTCAAGCAAATAAGTTATCAGATCCATCAATTACCACAAAAGAAAAAGAACAAATAACAAGAGATTTTGAAAAACAAATACAGGAAAAAACACAAGAATTAAATAAAATAAATATCTCAATCTCTGTATTAAGGAAAGAATTAAATTCACTAGTTAAAAATAGAAATAAATCCCAAAAAGATTTAGATGCAGCAATTTCATTAGGATTAACTGCACCTGAATATAGAGAGTTTACATCTACTACTAATAGTAGAAATCTTATGAATTCAATACTAGAAAAAAAAGGATTAAAAGAAATTTTAGATATAAAATATTCTGATAGAACAAAAGAACAAAGAGATATTCTAGCAGCAGCAAGATTAGAAGTAAAACAAGAAATCGCAGAAGCTATGAAAAGTCTAAGAGCAACGGATGAATCAATATCAGTTGAAGATTTGATAGATGTTTTATATTTTGATGATGAAAAAGTTGTTGAACAACAAATGGGAAAAGTACTAGTAATATCTCAAAAAGATATTATTGTATTACGAGAAAGAGTAAAAACAGCAACAGTACAAAAAGTAAAAAAGAAAACAACTGGTAATAATCCAACTAAGACACCACAACCAGGACCGAGTGATATGCAATCAACTACAGGAATAACTCCTACACCTAGTGCAACATCAACTCCAACATCTACACCTAGTGGAACTCCAACTCCAACACCATCAATGACACCAACACCAAGTGTGTCAATAACTCCAAGTGTAACTCCTTCGATGACACCAACACCTAGTGCTGTTTCAACACCAACTCCGACACCATCAATGACACCTAGTGTAACACCATCATCAAAAGCTGCAAAAATGGTAACAATTTATTTATCAGATGATGATAAATATTATGTAAAGAAATCAGTTATTGATAAATTTGGACTTGTACCAACAGATAGTACTGAATATATAATTGATAAAGAAATCTGTTATATGGTTGATGATGATGTTATGGAAAAAATCAATGAAGCAAGAACAAATAGTCCATCATCATTTGTAATATTAACAGAGGTAAAACCAAAAGAAGAAATTATTAGAAAACAAAGAACACAAGATGTGCTAGATGAAATTGAAATATTTAATGATCCTGTATCAGGAAAATTATATGTTCTAAAAGATATTGCTGATAGATTTAATATCGACAGTGCTAGTATAGAAAAAGTAGATGATGTAGAATATTATGAAATAAGTGAAAAAGATGCCAAATTTATTGAAAACAACGCAAATAATTCATATTCACCATACAAAGTAAGTAAGAAGGAAATAAATATAGAAAAGCAAATGACTGAATCAATAATGGTTTTCAAAGCATTAAATGATGAAGGAAATATATACTTACCTGCAAGTGTTATAAATAAATTTGGTTTAGAAAAAGATGGAGAAAAAACTTCAATAGGAAGATATGAATGCTATAGAGTATCTCCAGAAGAATATGCTAAATTTGTAGAAAAGGCATCAAAAAGTAAAAATCCTAAGATAGATTTAAATATAATTGATGTTAATTTAAAACAAATTAAGCAACATCAAGAACCAACATTAGATGAAGTACTTAATAAATTAACTACGAATGTAAACATTTCTGAATCAGATAAAGATAAGTTAGTTGCAAGTAACTTAAAAGTTGCAAAGAGTTTTAGAGAAGAATTAAGATCTCATTCATTAGGATATAATATAATTCATATAATACCAATGGCAATAAGAGCTGCAAAAAGATTCCTTAAGAAAATATCATCAAAAATTACACTAAGTATGCAAGGAAAAGCAGCAACAAGAGAAATAGATGATAGACTACATGGAAATTCTAGGGATGTATCAAAAAATATTACAAATGAAGAATTAGAAGTATTATTTAAAAATTATAAAGATGGTCCTCCAAATAATAGTTATCTTAATCCAATAATAACTAATAGATTAAGAGAATATGGTGTTCAAAAGTTAATGAAGCTAAATGGAGAAATAAAAGCTTTATATCAAATACTTGCAGAGGTTACTGATAATATCTTCGCAGTTCAAAGACTTATTGCAAACTCTAAACCTGAAAATAGAAAAGTATTTGAAGAAAAATTGAATGAACTATATAAACGTAGCGCAACATGTATCAGATCAATTGTTCGTAAAAGAGAAGAAGCACATGAAATTATTAATTGTAATATAGAGGGTATTAAAGCAGATTATAAACGTCTAGAGTTTAATACAATAACATATATTAATCCATTAAAGATGGATACAAGAACATTGGATCCAGATTTACAAAATAGATTAAGAACTAATGGTCAAAGAGTAACAGAGGCACTTAATAAAGATAATGATAGAGAATTATCAAATAGCTTTATGCAATTAGAAAGATGTTATAGTGAGGCAGCAACTAAAACATTCTTTAGACAAAACCCACAACAAATGAATCAACAAAGAGTGAACCCGCAACAAAGAGTAAATCCTCAACGACGTCAACCGATGCCTAATAATCGTGCAGAGGTATCTCAAATGATGGATGAATACACATTTGTAGAGCCACAAGAACAAGCTCAAACACAATTTATTGCTTAAAACAAAAATATGTCCTTATAGACATATTTTTTCTTGCATTTAAAAAAAAGTATGATATAATGGTTTTGACGTTTTTGCAATTAAGTCAGATACTTGCTATGCCCGGCATACAGAAGTATGTGGCTTTTTTGCGTTGGAAAGGAGTGTGAATTAAAAATGTCATTCATCGAGGTAAGACAGATATCTAAAACCTTCAAACTTGCTAAAAAGAAAAGCGGTTTGAAAGAAGCTATTAAGTCATTCTTTAAAAGAGAATACATC
This sequence comes from uncultured Erysipelotrichaceae bacterium, assembly GCA_902798815.1. Classification (GTDB taxonomy): domain Bacteria; phylum Bacillota_I; class Bacilli_A; order RF39; family UBA660; genus UBA3789. Next base: position 44,974 of record CADBYH010000001.1, read on the forward strand.
TATGTAGAAGCAGTTAAAGATATTTCTTTTTCAATCGAAAAAGGAGAAATAGTAGGATACATTGGTCCCAATGGAGCAGGAAAATCCACTACAATAAAAATTCTAAGTGGCATTCTAAATCCAGATAAAGGAAAATGTATCATCGATAAAATGGTTCCTTGGGAAGATCGAAAAAGATTTGTCAAAAAAATAGGAGTTGTCTTTGGACAAAGATCTCAACTATGGTGGGATATTCCAACAGAAGATACTTTTCTCTTACTAAAAGATATCTATGATATTCCTGAAGAAGAATATCAAAAAACAAAAGAAGATTTAGTAGAAAAATTAAATTTAAAAGATATCATAAACATTCCGGTCAGACAATTAAGTCTTGGTCAGCGAATGCGCTGTGAAATTGCGGCATCATTATTACATAATCCAGAAATATTATTTTTAGATGAACCAACAATAGGATTAGATGCTGTATCAAAACAACTAGTTCGTGACTTTATAAAAAGACTTAATAAAGAAAAACAAACAACAATAATTTTAACAAGTCATGACACATCAGATTTAGAAACACTTGCTAAAAGAATCATATTAATTGGAAAAGGACAAGTACTATATGATGGTAGTCTAAAGAAATTAAAAAATAAGTATGAAACAGAAAGAATAGTATCAATAAAAACAAAAGAAAAATTAGAAATAAGAAACAAAGGTATTAAAAGTAAAAAGAAGAATGGTGAAGGTTATGATATAGTTATAGATACAAAAGTAATAACTATTTCAGAATTATTAAACATTATTTCTAAAAAGATAGTAATAGAAGATATAGAAATTGATAATGAAAGTCTAGATAATATTATTGTTAAAATATATAAGGACTATAAAATTTGAAAGCCTATTATACATATTTTAAATTAAAGTTCATAACAGGACTTCAATATAGAAGTGCAGCAATCGCAGGAATTTCAACTCAATTCTTTTTTGGATTTGTATATATAATGGTTTTTTATGCTTTTTATGAGTCAGGATCTGGATCTCTTCCAATGGAAATAAGTGCCTTATCAACATATTTATGGTTAAATCAATCATTATTTGCCTTAATAAATCAATTCTATAGAGATCCTGAATTATTTGATTTAATAAAAACAGGTAATATTAGTTATGAAATATCAAGACCTAAAAATCTATATTTAATGTGGTATTTTAAATTATTAGGACAAAGATTATCAAATGTAGTATTGAGATTTTTCCCAATAATTATAATAACCTCATTATTACCAAAACCACTTAATTTTACACTTCCTGTATCACCACAAGCATTTATACTATTTTTAGTTGCGCTATCTATAGGAACACTATTAGTAGTGTCATTATCAGTTTTATATCCAATAATTGCATTACTTACAATGAATGAAAAAGGAATAGTTAATATTTTCGCAGTAGTTGCTGATTTATTATCTGGAGTAGTTATACCAATCCCATTCTTCCCACCAATACTTAAAATGATTTCAAGAGTATTACCATTCCAATATATAAGTGATTTATCATTTAGAATATATGTAGGAGATATAAGTATTCAAAATGGTATTTATGGAATATTTATTCAATTAATATGGTTATTCATAACAATCACCATTGGTTATTCAATAATGAGACATAATATTAAAAGAGTAGTTGTACAAGGAGGATAAATGAAGTACTATATAAACGCTTTAGGTATGCACTTAAAGAGTGAATTAGAATATAGAACTTCTTTCATATTTTCGTTTTTCTCTCAAATAATAGTATTCTTCTCGTATTATTTTGTAATAATATCTTTATTTAGTAAATTTGATAATATTAAAGGATTTACAATGTATGAAGTATTATTATGCTTTGCAGTAATACAATTTGGTTTTGCATTTAATGAAGTGTTCGCAAGAGGATTAGATAAATTTGATAGTTTAATAGTACATGGAACATTTGATAGAGTATTATTAAGACCAAGAAATATAATAATTCAAGTATTATATAATGAAAGTGATTTTGTAAAATCATCAAGATTAATTCAATCAATAATTATTTTAATAATTGCAGTAATAAAACTAAAGATTAAATGGAGCATATTAAAAATAATTTGTTTACTATTAATGTTAATATCAGCAGTAGTTATATTCTTTAGTATTTTCCTTCTAGCAGCAAGTTATTGTTTCATAACAGTACAAGGTTTAGAAGTAAGAAGTGTTTTTACAGACGGTGGTAAACATATGGCTCAATATCCAATAGGAATTTTTAATAAAGGATTTATTTTCTTCTTTACATTTATAATTCCATATGCTTTTGTTAATTATTATCCATTATTATATTTCATAGGTAAAAGCAATAAAGTTTATTACGCATTCTCTCCATTACTGTTATTTATATATGTAATACCATGTATTTTGATATTCTACTTAGGAGTAAAAAAATATGAAAGTGCAGGTTCTTAAAAAGCAAGGCAAAACCTTGCTTTTTTAATTTGGAAGAAGGTATAAATGCATGTAAATAAAATGTAAAATATATAAGTAAACTATATGTAAATTTACATTTTTTTAATTATTACTTCAAAAGCCTTTTTATCTATAGTAAAATATAAGTATGATAGGGAAATCCTAGCCTTATTAAAAATGAAAGGAGTTATGCAGTATGATAAGAAGAAAAATTCGTAGATATCGTAGACTTTTCATATTGATTATTATAACTTTTATTACTGCAGTAACTCTTGCAGTAGAAACATATGCTTGGTTTGTTGGTCTTTCAACCGCATCAACAAATGAATTCACAATTTCAATTTCATCTCCTGATGGACTTGAATTATCTCTTAATGGTTCTTATTGGACAAATGGTAATTCACCATTATTAATAAAAGATACAAATCATACCTATATAACAGAAACAGGATGTAGTAATGCTAATTGTGCATATAGTGGAAATACAAATAGATATCCAACATCCTTAGTTCCTGTATCAACCATAGGTGAAATAGATACAACAACAAGTAAATTAAAACTCTTTGAAGAATCAAGTTTATCTGCTAATGAAGGAGGATATTATGTTAGATCATCTCAAGTATCTAATTCATCAACAGAAGAAAATAAATATGTAGCATTTGACCTATTTATAAGAAATGGAAAAAGATCAGGTTATAATGGAACATATAATATGAATGAAGAAGAGGATGTTTACCTATCAGCAGATTCATTTGCCACAACTAATATAAGCGGAAACACTCCAGATTATGGAGCTGCAAATTCTTTAAGAGTAGGATTCTTTGAAATAGGAAGAGTAGCATCAAGTGGATATACAGCATCAGATATCACAGGAGCAACATGTACATCAACAAATTCAAATGTAACAAAACTATGTACAGGATCATCAAATATGATAAAAACAGGAACAACACTATATACAAATGATGAATTACAAGCAAGTACATGGAATATTTGGGAACCAAACCATGCATCCCATACAACAAATTTAGTAAACTATTATAATGCATCATGTAGAGGAAGAGCTACTGCAACAGCATATTCAGCACAATGTTCGCAATTAGATACAGGATCAAGCAAAAAAACATATGGAATGAAAAGTGCAATCAATGTAAGTACAGTAAATGTATATGATGGAGATGATATAAATGGATATACAGCATCATCAACATATTTAAGTGAAGTAAAAACATATAAGACATCGGATGCAACCACAACAAGTGAAGCAAAACAACCAATTCTAAAACTAGCAGGAAACTCAATTACAAAAGTAAGAGTATATATTTGGTTAGAAGGACAAGATATAGATAATTATGATATTATTTCTAAAAACCCATCAGTAAAAGTAAAATTTGGATTAACAAAAGATAGATATGGAGTAGATGATACAAATAATACATCAATAAATACAAGGACATCATCATTCCAAGATGATTCATGGGCAAAGATAAAATCAAATGTTCAAAATAACAATACAACTCAATATAATGTTGGAGATATGAAAACAATAAGAATAAATGGTAATGAATATAGATTAAGATTGGTAAATAAAACATCACCAGTAGATCCATGTCATATTACTTCAAAATCACAAACAGCATGTGGATTTGTAGTAGAGTTTGTAGATATCGTAGAAAATAGAAGAATGAATTCAACAAATACAAATGTGGGTGGATGGCCTGCAACGGAATTATATACATATCTACAAGGAACATTCTATAATAACCTACCAAGTGATTTGAAATCGGCAATAGTTAATACTAGAGTAATATCAGGGTATGGATCAGGTGACTCATCAAACTTTACAACAACAGATAAATTATATTTATTGTCAAACAAAGAATTGTCTGTATCTGAAGATTATGAGTCATCAGTAAGTGAAACAAGAACTTTGGATTATTATGTGGATAAGTCAGCGACTGATAAAACTAAAAAAAATAATCCATATTGGTTACGTTCGGCCTATCATTATAATAGCTCACATTTTTATAGTGTACGATCTGCTGGTGGCATTTATTATGGTTATGATGCTCCTATTACTACTACAAGTCTCGGAGTTGCACCAGCTTTCCGTATTGGATAATATTGGTTTTTAAATAAAACATGCTATAACAACCACATATTAATAGAGATAAGAAATATATTTATAATCCATAACTTCTTGTTATCTGATCTATAAATAAATGTGTTTTAGGAGGATAATAAGTAAGGTGAGTAAATATAATATAACTAATTAATATTAAAGAAATTCCTATTTCCTTTTGGTTAGGAATTTCTTTTTTATTTAATAATTTATAACTAACTATTTCAGAAAAAATATAAGTTAAAAACATAATGATTATCGCAATATAAAAATTATGTGGAACAAATATATCTATAATTAAATAAATAACTAAATAAAATATAATTCCACAAACTGCAGAAATAGGTATACTAATTATAAAATTATTAGTAGAAATATCTTTCTTCTTATAAATGAAATATTCAATTATACTAGATAATAATATACTGGTATAAATTATTTTCATATGTTCCCAAATACTTTCGTTTACAGGAAACATAATACTTGTTATAAAGCAGGGAAATTTATCATAAACAAAATGAATTGGAAATGATAAACAAAACATTATTAATATCATTAAAATCTTAATCTTTTTCATATTAAAAATATATAAATATTCTAAATATAGTATACATAAACTATTTTTATATTAATTGACTTTTATATAAATGTATAATATAATATGTCGCGAGGGGATAACTATGAATACTGATTATAACTTATATAAGATATTTCTTTATTTATATGAAGAAAAAAGTATATCGAAAACAGCTAATAAACTATATGTATCACAACCGGCAATTAGTTATAGTTTAAAAGAATTAGAAAACCAACTAGGATACACATTGTTTTATAGAAATAGTAAAGGAATAGAGCCAACTTTAGAGGCTAAAGAATTATATTCATATATCTCAACTGCCTTTAATATTTTACATGATGCAGAAGAGCATATTAAGAATTTAAATAGTCTAAACATTGGTTGTATAAGAATAGGTACTCCATCACATATCGGAGTATTCTATCTATCAAATTATATAGTAGATTTTAGAAAGATATATCCAGGTATTAAATTTGAAATTGTATGTAAATCAACATCAGATTTAGTAGATATGTTAGAAACAAGAAAATTAGATATTATAGTTGATACTTTACCAATTAATAGTAAAAAAGAAGTTACTAAGGTTACATTATCAAAATTACAAAACTGTTTTGCATACAATAAAAACATTATGAAAAATGTTGATATTAAAAGTGTTTCTGATTTAAAGAATTATCCATTAATATTACCAAGTGCAACTTCATCAATCAGACTTAAACTTGATGAATATATGGAATCTCAAAATGCAAAATTAATGCCAATTTTAGAGTCTTGGACAACAGAATTGATGGTTGAAATGGTAAGAAAAGGTGTAGGAATTGGATATTTTATTAAAAACGTTATTGATACTCAAAATGATAAAGAGAATTTTGAAGTAATAACTTTTGATAATGATCTTCCAGCTGTTGATGTATGTTGTGTCTATATTTCAGACTTCTTAACAACAGCAACAAAAAAATTTGTAGAAATATTAACAAGTGATAAAGTAGGGGAATAGTATATGATGGATTTTTTATTAAGTGATGAAACAAATATCTCAAAAGAAGATTTAGAGACAAGAAGAAAATTATATGATATATTTATGGATTTACCAGAGAACTTTGTATCAAAAATGAGACATCTTCAACCACAAGTAGGATGCTTCAATAATTGTAGTTTTTGTAGTAAATTTTCTGTATGTAAAAGTGAGTATTGGCCATTATCTTCATTAAGAAATATAATAAGTGCCTTAAAATACACATCAAAGAATTATACATCAGATGATTTATTATTAGCTTATGATAGAAAAGAACATAGAATTGGAGTTATCTTTCCATATTTAAATAATGATATAGCAGCATACCCTCATTTATATGAATTTATTGATTTATGTTATAGAGAATTAAGTGTAAGAACTAGAATCTCAACAGTAGGATTCTCTAGACACAATAAAGTTTTAAATGAAATGCATAAAAAGATATGTTCTAGTGATTTATTATATGCTCTAGGAGGAGTAAGATTATCAATTAGTCAATATGGTAGAGTATGGGAAGAACAATCTTCAAAAAACTCTTTAGATGATTATTGTAAAGACATAGCTAACTTTTTAACTATTTATAAACCATATTATGATAAATTTGGATCTGGATCTAGAAGAATGTGTTGTGAATTAAGATTTAATCCACTAGTGGAAAATAGTAAAGTACTAACTTTTGAACATAATGATAAATTTGTTATCGCAACAAGTAATTATTTATACATATCAGAAGATGATAATATAGCTTTTGAAGAAACCTTTATAAAAGATCCTTATGTTCATTCCTTAGAATTAACTACAAAAGGTATTAATTTCACTGAATATAATTTACCATTTAAAGTAGATACAAAAGAAGAATTAATAAAATATATTGATGAAAATGAATTAGAAACCGAAAGAAAAGTTGAAGTATATTTATTTACTAATAAAGATGGACTATATTATTCGATAGATCCAAAACTAACAACTGAAGGAAATTTTGGAATTAATATCTATCCTGAAACTGATATACGTACTAAATCAGGTTATATTATTACAGAAAGATTTCTTTTAAATGCTTTATATAATTTCAAGAAAACTAAAAATCTAGCTTTAAGAGATTCGTATAAAAACGCAACATATGAAGATATAGATGAAGTAATAAGTATCTTAAAAGAGTATTCAAATTACTATCAAGAAAAGAATAAATTAGAAAAAAGCAATTATATAATTAATCATGTAATTCCAGTATTAGAAGTATATGTAAAAGCATTAAAACTTGCTAATTACAAACCAGAAGTATTCTTTGATAAGAATTTCACTATAGACACTGGTATGATATGTAATTTAGGAAGAGCAATAAATCTTTTTAAAGGTATAACTAAATTTATAAACGAACCATTAACTCCAATTCATGAAAGAAACTATGGAAGACACTGTTCTACAATGAAACAAGAAAACTATGTATGGTTACTTGGATGTGGTTTCCATGATAATATCTTAATTGAAAAATTAGATTTATTTAATACAGCATCAATAGAAGGACAAGTATCTATTAAGAAAAAAATCCAAATAGAAGGATTTAATAATAAAATAAGTGAAGAAGAAAAATACTTATATCCAGGAGAAACAGAATAATGAGTATAGATTTTTATAAAGAATTTGGAGAATTAGGCTATTTAGCAAATTATTCTAATCATGGTTTTTATAAAGATAACGTATACTATAAAACAGTAGAGCACTTTTATCAAGCAAGTAAGTTTGATAACAAAAAGATTAAAGAAAAAATAATAAATTGTTCTACTCCAAAAGAAGCATCTAATATAGGTAGAGATAGAAATAATATTAGAATTGCTAATTTTAAAGATATTAAATTAGATGTAATGTATGAAGGTATTTATTTAAAATTTACTCAAAATAAAGATATTAGATCAAAGCTTATTGAAACAAGAAATAATCAAATAAGAGAAATGAGCGTTAAAGAATCATTCTGGGGAATAGGTCCTAATCTTGATGGAGAAAACCATATTGGAATAATTTTAGAAAAAGTTAGAGATCAAGTAAAAAAAGATGTGCTTAATAATATTATAAATAATTGTAAAAATAAAAAAGTATATATAATTGGTCATCATAAACCAGATGCAGATTCTATCTTTTCAGCATATATATTATCTAATATATTAAAAAGTTTAGGAATTGATGCAGTCTTTTCTGTAAGAGATGAAGAATTAGTTGATAAAGAATTAATAGATGATTACTTGAAAGAAGATTATGAAGTAATAGATGATTATAATGATAAACACTTTATTTTAGTTGATCATAATAATTTGGATGGAATACCAAAAGAAAATGTTATAGGAGCAATAGACCATCATAGAATTACAAATGATGTAGATGAATTAATAGAAATAGAATATGCTTCATGCTTATTATTAATATATGATTTGTTTAAAGATATCTATAAATTTGATGAAAAAGAAAAAGAATTAATTGCTTTAAGCGTTTTATCAGATACAGAATATTTAACTAGTTCAAGATTTACATCAGAAGATCAATCTTTATACAAAGAATTAAATGTTAGTATAAATGAAAATGAATTAAGAAAAAAATATTTCAAAACTACAGATTTCTCAAATAATATTAAAGACAATTTATATAAAGATTATAAAGAATATGATTTTCATAATAAACATATAAAAAGAAGTCTAATAAAAAGCTATTCAAAAGATAAAGATGAATATTATGATTCATATACAAATAGTATGAAAAGTAATATTATAAATTTATTAATCTGGTGTGATTACGAGAAATTAATAACATATTTTAATTATAATGGTATTAATTTAACATATCCTTCGTTCACAACAAGTACTTATTTAATATTAGATTATTTAGAAAAACAAAAATATCTTAGTAAATAAGATGTTTTTTTTATTATATAAAACTTCATAAAAAAATTTTATCTACTTTTATACATATAAATAATTTTTATAAATACTATCAAAAATATATGTTTGATTTATATAATGAATGTAGATATTATGTTATTAAGAGAACTTTATGAAAAGGTGATTATATGAATGGGCAAAGTATATATACTTATTTAGATTCTAAAAAGATATATTTTATTTCTAAAAGAGGAAAATATATGTTAATAGAAAAAAATAATACTAAAAAAGTATTAAGTTTAGTATCAAGAAATACAGTAGTAATTGATAAAAATAATGGTATTTTGTTATTTCCAAATGACAAGTAAAAAGAGTTTATCTCTTTTTTTTTATATCGATTGACTAATTTGCATATTTTTTTTATAATTGTACTAGTAGATAAGGCAGGAGAGACGTACTATGAAAAAGAGAATGAAGAAAAAAGATGTACAAATACTTTTGTTTATTCTAATAGCATTTGTTTCATTAAGTATAAGTTATGCTGCTATTACAAGCATTATTTTAACAATTAATGGTACTGCAAGTGCAGAGGCAGATGATATAAATTTTAAAGTTCATTTTGATAGATCTGTAAGTCCTACTATGACCGTAAATAAAGGTAGCGCAGAGATAGACGAATATGATGATAAGATTGCTCATTTTAATGTTAATAATCTTGAAGGTACAGGAGACTCTGCAACAGCTGAATACACAGTAATAAATGAATCAAATGGAATAGGAGCACGTATTAATTTAGATTTAACAAATACAAATACAGAATATTTTAGAGTAACAGAAACAATAGATGATATAGAACTACAAGCAGGAGATACAACAAAAGTAAGAATAGTTGTAGAATTAATAAAAGAGCCAACCAATCATGAAGAAACAACAGAAATTATTGGTACATTAACTGCAAGAGCGGTACAAAATGGATCTGCAAATTCATCAGTAAGCGATACAGTAACAGGACATAAACCAAATTACTTTGCAACAGATTCATGGAGTACAATTCAGACAAACATAAGAAATAATAATATAGATAGATATAATATAGGAGATACAAAAACTGTAAGTATAGACGGAAATGATTACACAGTTAGAGTATCAAACAAATCAACTGCATCAAATTGTAGTAATGCCAATTACTCCCAAACAGCATGTGGATTCGTAGTAGAATTTACTGGAGCAGTTGCAAACTCTCCAATGTATGGTAATTCAATAGAAACAGCATCTAATAATATAGGATATCAATCAACGTTAGTATATTCTTATCTTGAAAACACACTTTATAATAAACTTCCTGAAGATTTACAAAATGTAATATCAAATACAAGACTTATTGAAAATCATGTTGATCAATTAGATGTTAGAGTATATATTTTATCTGCAAAAGAAGTATTTAATTATGATCAATCAAGTGAGAATGATCTAAGTACACAACTAGATTATTATTCAGAGAATGAAGTATCTGTTCCAAGTAATGATCCAAATACAGTAAACAACAATAGATTCACAATAAAAACTTCTATAGATGACAATAGAATATATTGGTGGTTAAGATCACCATATAAAGATGATAACCAAAGTTTTCAGCAAGTAACAGATGGAGGATATTTATATAAGATGTATTCACATTATAATGATTATGTTTCTCCAGCATTCAGAATATCTTAAAAGTTCAGTCTAACTGAACTTTTTTAAAACAAATGTTTTAGTTTTATTTGCTTATAATTAATAATTAGTTTATAATTATATTGGAGATGATTATAAATGTATGATTATATTATAGGTAAAATTACATATATAAAAAATAATGCTATTGTAGTAGAAAATAATGGTATAGGTTATTTAGTATATGTATCTAATCCATACTCGTTTGAATTAAATAAAGAATATAAAGTATATATATATCAACATATAACAGAAGATGAGAATACATTATATGGTTTTAAAACAATTGAAGAAAAAGAACTATTCTTAAAACTAATTAGTGTAAAAGGATTAGGATGTAAAATGACTCTTCCTATATTAGCATTAGGTGAGATTGACGGAATAATGGATGCTATCGAAAGAGAAAATATATTATATTTGAAAAAATTTCCAAAAATTGGAGATAAATTAGCAAGACAAATGGTTCTAGATTTAAAAGGTAAATTAGAATTTATTGGAGTAGGAATAAGTGATGATTCTAATAAGGTGGAAGAAGAATTAAAAGAAGCATTACTTGCTTTAGGATATAAAGAAAAAGAAATAAAAAATGTAATAAACCAAGTAAATAAAAATAATCCAGTTGAAGATCAAATAAAAGAAGCATTAAAATTAATGCTTAGATAGGAGACTTATATGAATAAAAAAGCATTTATAGTAATAGCGATAATAATTATAATAGTAATATTTTTATTAGGTTTCTTTAGAAAACCACAAATTATCAAAATAGAAAAAGGATTTAATAAACAATTAGAAGAAAAAGGAGATATTTATTATTATTCAATAATAACTTCTAAAAAACAATATAATGTTTTAGTAAGAGAACCTAAGAATAATATTAATTTTAATAAGTATAATTATATTCTTATGGAAATAGATAGAGGAGCAGCATGTGATGCTGATATCGATATTACAGATGTTGTTGAGAAGAATAACGAATTAATTATTGAATATAAATTATCAAATATTGCATCAGGATGTATGAGATCAACTCCAAGATACTATGCAATACCAATAGATAAAAAAATTCATACAAATATAAATGTAAAACTAACTGAAGTAAGGTGATAATTTCATGGAAGAAAACATTATAAGAAATATAACAATAGATGATGATAATACATTAGATAATACTATTAGACCAGAAACGATTGATGAGTACGTAGGACAAACTGATGTTAAAGAAAATATCAGAGTCTTTGTAAGTGCAGCAAAAATGAGAAAAGAATCTCTCGACCACGTATTATTATATGGTCCACCAGGTCTTGGAAAAACAACCCTTGCATATATTATTGCTCACGAATTAGGAACAAATATTAAAACAGCAAGTGGACCTAGTATTGAAAAAAGTGGAGATCTAGCAGCAATTCTTTCATCATTAGAACCAGGAGATGTATTATTTATTGATGAAATTCATAGAATGCCAAGATATATAGAAGAGATATTATATCCTGCTATGGAAGATTTTTCTTTAGATATTATTGTAGGTAGTGAAGGAAATAGTAGAAATATTAAAATTGATTTGCCACCATTTACTTTAGTAGGTGCAACAACACGAGCAGGAGATTTATCATCACCATTAAGAGACAGATTTGGGATTGTTTCAAAATTACAGTTTTATACAATAGAGGAACTAACAGATATAATCAAAAGAACATCTCGTGTATTAGATATGCCAATTACAAATGAGGCAGCAATAGAACTAGCAACAAGAAGTAGAGGAACACCAAGAATTGCTAATAGACTATTTAAAAGAGTAAGAGACTTCGCAATGGTAGATAAAAGTAATGAAATAACTAAAACAATTACTAAAAAAGCTTTAGATAGATTGAAAGTAGATAAAATAGGTTTAGATAATACTGATAGGGAATTATTACTCGCAATAATAAATAGATTTAACGGAGGACCAGTTGGAATAGATGCCTTATCAAGTTCTATTGGAGAAGAAGTAACTACAATTGAAGATGTGTATGAACCATACTTATTACAAATAGGTCTATTAAAAAGAACATCTCGTGGAAGAGTAGCAACAGATAAAGCATATGAAGTATTAGGAATAGAAAAGCAATAATTGCTTTTTTCTTTTGTAATTGTATGTTATAATTAATGACAGATTTGGAGTGATACAAGTGAAAGTTAGTGATTTTGATTATTACTTACCAGAAGAATTAATTGCGCAAACACCTCTTGAAAAAAGAGATACCTCACGTTTATTAGTACTTGATAAAGAAACTGGTAATGTTGAACATAAACATTTCTATGATATTATAGATTATCTTGAAAAAGGAGACACTTTAGTCTTAAATGATACAAAAGTATTACCTGCAAGATTAATTGGTACAAAAGAAGAAACTAATGCTGCAATAGAAATATTATTATTAAAAAACATAAAAGATGATGAGTGGGAATGTTTAGTAAAACCAGCTCGAAGAATAAAAATAGGTACAGTTGTTTCTTTCGGTAATGGTGAATTAAAAGCAGAATGTACAAAAATATTTGATGAAGGAATCAGACACTTTAAATTAATATATAAAGGAATATTACTAGAAATATTAGAAAAATTAGGTACGATGCCATTACCACCATATATTCATGAACAATTAAAAGATCAAAATAGATATCAAACAGTATATGCAAAAGAAGTAGGTAGTGCTGCCGCTCCAACAGCAGGACTTCACTTTACTAAAGAATTATTAGACAAAATAGAAAAAAAAGGAATAAATATTGCATATATTACTCTTCATGTAGGATTAGGAACATTTAGACCAGTATCAGTTGAAAATATAGAAGATCATGAAATGCATAGTGAATTCTATACTATGAGTAAAGAAGTTGCAAAAACATTAAATGAAACAAGAAAAAATGGTAAAAGAATTATCTCAGTAGGAACAACATCAACAAGAACAATAGAAACTATTATGAATTTATATAATGAATTTAAACCATGCAGTGGATGGACAAATATTTTTATTTATCCAGGATACAAATTTAAAGGAATAGATGCATTAATTACAAATTTTCATCTGCCAAAATCAACTTTAGTAATGTTAGTATCAACACTTGCCGGTAGAGAAAACATTCTAAATGCATATAAAATAGCAGTAGATGAAAAATATAGATTCTTTTCCTTTGGAGATGCAATGTTTATTAAATAGAAGGTGAAATAATGGGAAAAATAAAATATAACTTAATAAAAAAAGACGGTAATGCAAGATTAGGTACACTAGAAACCAATTATGGTACAGTAGAGACTCCGATGTTTATGCCAGTAGGAACAAGAGCGACCGTAAAAGGAATGACTCCAGAAATGGTAAAAGAATGTGGCTCTGGAGTAATACTTGCTAATACATATCATTTATGGTTAAGACCGGGTGAAGATATAGTTGCTAAATGTGGTGGATTACATAAGTTTATGAATTATGACGGTCCAATTTTGACTGACTGTGGGGGATTTCAAGTATTTAGTTTAGTTAAAAACAAAGAAAGAGATATTACAGAAGAAGGAGCACATTTTAAAAGTCATATTGACGGAAAGAAAATGTTATTAACTCCAGAAAAATCAATAGAAATTCAAAATAAATTAGATAGTGATATTGCTATGTCTTTTGATGAATGCCCTCCATATCCAGTAAGTTATGAATATATGAAGGCTTCAGTAGAAAGAACTCTACGTTGGGCAGAAAGAGGTAAAAAAGTTCATAATAATCCAAATCAGTCACTATTTGGAATAGTTCAAGGTGGAGAATTTGAAGACTTAAGAGAATTAAGTTGTAAAGAAACAGTAAAAATGGACTTTGATGGTTATAGTATTGGAGGTACATCAGTAGGAGAAGACAAACCAACAATGTATAAAATGATTGAATATGGAGTAAAATACTTACCAGAAGATAAAGTAAGATATTTAATGGGAGTAGGAGATCCTATAGATATCTTAGAAGGGGTAGAAAGAGGAATAGATATTTTCGATTGTGTACTACCTACAAGAATCGCAAGACATGGTCAAGCGTTCACAAGAGAAGGTAAAAAGAACTTCAATAATGCTCAATATATAGAAGATTTGAGACCTGTAGAAGAAGGTTGCGATTGTTATTGTTGTAAAAACTATTCAAGAGCATATATAAGACATTTAATCACAGTAGGAGAGGCATTAGGAGGTACACTTCTATCAATTCATAATATAAGATTCTTAATAAAATTAACAGAAGAAATAAGAAAAGCAATCAAAGAAGATAGATTTAAATCATATAAAAAAGAATTTATAAATAAATATCAAAAGAAAGATAAATAACTTTCTTTTTTTATTATAAAATTTATATTTGTGTTATACTAATAGTGGAGGTATTATATGAAAGATAATATTTGGAAAAAGTATAGTGATGAAGATATTACTAAGTTAAATGAAATATGTGATGAATATCGTAAATTTATTAGTGAAAGCAAAATAGAAAGAGAAGTAACAAGAAATTCTATTAAAATTGCTGAAGAATATGGATTCATAAATTTAGATAAATACATAAATGAAGGAAGAAATCTATATCCAGGAGCAAAAGTATATGTAAATAACAGAAATAAAAGTCTAGCATTATTTGTTATTGGAAAAGAAGATATTACAAAAGGAATAAATATTTTAGGAGCCCATGTTGATTCTCCAAGACTTGATTTAAAAGCATCTCCATTATATGAAGATACTGATTTAGCTTATTTAGATACACATTATTATGGAGGAATAAAAAAATATCAATGGGTAACTCTTCCTCTTGCACTACATGGTGTAATAGCTAAGAAAAATGGTGATGTAATAAATGTCGTTATTGGAGAAGATGAATCAGACCCTGTAATTGGTATAACTGATTTATTACCACATTTAGGTGCTGAACAAATGAAAAAAGAAGCATCTAAAGTAGTTGAAGGAGAAAAACTTGATGTACTAATTGGAAGTATGCCTAATGATGAGGAAGAAAATGCAGTTAAAAATAATATTTTAACTATATTAAAAAATAAATATGATATTGAAGAAGAAGACTTTTTATCAGCAGAAATTGAAGTGGTACCTGCAGGAAAAGCAAGAGATTTTGGTCTTGATAGATCAATGGTTATGGCATATGGACAAGATGATAAAGTATGCGCATATACATCATTAAGAGCGTTTTTAGATGTTACTGATGTAAACAGAACCACAAGTTGTATTTTAGTAGATAAAGAAGAAATAGGTAGTGTTGGTTCCACTGGAATGAGATCTAATTTCTATGAAAATGCAATTGCTGAAATATGTTCATTACTAGGACATAATGAAGTAACAGCATTACCAAGAACTCTTAAGAATTCATTTATGTTATCAAGTGATGTTAATGCAGCTTATGATCCACTATACTCAGATGTAATGGATAAAAGAAGTTCATCATATTTCAATAATGGAGTTGTTTTCTGTAAATATACAGGAAGTAGAGGAAAAGCTGGAAGCAATGATGCAGATGCAGAATATATTGCAAAACTAAGAAAAATAATGGATGATAATAATGTATATTTCCAAATATCTGAATTAGGAAAAGTAGATGCTGGAGGAGGAGGTACAATTGCCTATATCCTAGCAAATAAAAGTGTAAATGTTATTGATTGTGGAGTAGGAGTACTAAGTATGCATGCCCCATGGGAAGTAACAGCAAAAGCAGACATATATGAAGCATATAAATGCTATGTAGCATTCTTAAAAGAAGCATAAGACGAAAAATTCGTCTTTTTCTTTTTTTAATATATTGTTATAATAGTAGATAGAGTAGAGGCGATTTATATGGATGAAAAAGAATTCAATGATGCTAGCGAATTATATAATAATCCATCAGTATCAGAAGTAAATAAAATATATTTATGTTTTTCTAGTCGAGCAAAAAAAATATGTATCTCAAAAGAAGGAGAATCTACATATTTATATATTAATAAAAATTATTATGAAGAACATAAAGAAGAAATAGATAAATTAATAATAAATATTATCAGAGAATATAAAAAAGAAGAAATATGTATTGGATCTGGTAAGTTAATAAATGATGAAGTTATAAAAGAAATATGTAATAATGAAATTATAAAAATAGTGTCTCTAGCAAAATATGGATTCTTTGATAAATACTCTCTATCAAAAAAACATTTTGAAATGTTTAAAAATTCCAATAAAGAATTAATAAAAACACAGTATATTGATAAAGAATTAGAAGAAACATTTGATCCTATAATAGATTTTAATAATGAAAAATTTCTATTTTCATATTATAAATATCAAGATTTACAGAAAGAGAAGATAAATTTTTTTTCTCCAATTCCTCAAGATAAGTTATACTATCTAAAATATTTAGGAGATAAAACAGTAATAACAATATCAACAAACTGTAATATTAAAGAAATAATTGAAACGTTAAAAAAATATAAAAAAAATACTCAAGTAAAAATAGAGGTTTTAGATAAAAACATTTTAAATCAAGCACTTATAGATTTAGGATATTTTGATTCTAATTCAGAAAAGTATGATAATATTACTATAATTCCTAAGAGTATAAAAAAAGATAATATATCAATAAAAAAGTACTTAGAATATGAAAGACTATTATATAGTATAGTAGAACCTGCAATGAATATGTCACCATTTGAAAAATATATCTACGCTTATGATATTGTTAAAAGGTTCAAGAAGTATAATAAACCTAAGAAGGATAATAAGAATATAGACAATTTGCCAAGTGAAGTATATATAAACATTAAGAGCTCCTCAAGAGATTTATATCAAATATTAGATAATGATTATATAGTATGTGTTGGTTTTGCTAATTTTTTAGGTGATTTATTAACAAAACTAGGAATAGATAATATTGGTTTACCTGTATTTGTTGATGTTAGTTCAACAAAAGCAACAAAACAAATAGACATATCTAAAGATGAATGGAAAAAACTTACGCCAGAAGAAAAACATAGGTTAATCACAAAGCAACAATCTTATATTCCAAAAGATGATTTTAGTGGTCATCGAAGACTAATGGTTCATATTAAAGATGAAAAATATGGAATAGATGGAATATATTATTCAGATCCAACTTGGGATAATTTTATAGATAGAAATATTTATGCTCATGCTATCATGACAGAAAATGATGTTTCAACTTCGGTATCAACAAATAAATTAGATGATAAATACCTATTATTTTCCGCAACAAGTATAGATGAATTTAATGCTATGCTAAATACAATAATGGATACACATTCAAGAAAAAGAAGAAAAGAATATGTAGAAACAAAAAAGAAAGGACGTAAAATAACCCCTAATATTATTAATAGAGATGCTATTTTTGACTTTCATTATGTATTCAATAACTTTTTAAAAGAATTCTCTAAATTGTTCCATAAAGAGAGTGATAAAATAAAGGAAAAATATTCTTGTTTAAATGAAACCAATTATGGTATTAAAAATATCTATAAGATGGGTGATGAAATAAAAGAAGTTATATATGAAATAGCAGTAACTATTGTCTCAAAAAATAATAAAACAATAGATAATGACATGTTAAAAAATGCCATAAGTGAAATATATAAAGATGCCTATGAAGACGGATTAAGAAAAGAAGAATTAGATAAAATTGTTGAAGATACAGAACAAGCAAGAACAGTTGAATTTGGATCTTCTAAAAGAACTATCTAGTTCTTTTTTTTAATAATAAATAATATATTTTTATAGGTGATTATCATGAAATTTGATAAAACTTTATTTTTTACAGTAATTATTTTATCGTTATTTGGATTACTTATGATATATTCATCTTCTAATATATGGGCAGAATACAAGTTTAATGATTCCTTTCATTATTTAAAATATCAAACAGTATTCTTTATATTGGGATTAATTATAATGATATTTGTATCAAAAATAAATTATCCAATTTATTATAAATATTCAAACAAAATATTATTAGTATCATTAATTCTTCTTATACTAGTTTTAATTCCAGGTATAGGAAGTATTAGAAATGGAAGTAGAAGTTGGTTTGGTATAGGTCAATTAGGAATTCAACCAAGTGAAGCGGCAAAAATAAGTTTAATAATTTTTACTAGTAAATACTTATCTTTAAATGAAAAATATATAAATAACTTTTTAAAAGGAGTAATACCTATATTATTAATAGTAGGAATTTTCTTTTTTCTAATAATGCTTCAACCAGACTTGGGAACAGGATTAATATTAGTTTTATCAATAATATCAATTTTATTTATTGCTGGTGTATCAATGAAGTTTTTTATTACAGGAGGATTTTTAGGTATATTATGTGTAATTGTATTAATTATAATTGCTCCATATAGAATGGATAGAATAACATCATTTATTAATCCTTGGAAAGATTCTTTAGGAACAGGATTTCAGATGATCCAAAGTTTATATGCTATTGGACCAGGTGGATTACTAGGATTAGGTTTAGGAAACTCTATCCAAAAACATTTTTACTTACCAGAACCACAAACAGATTTTATATTTTCAATAATTTCAGAAGAGTTTGGAGTTATGGGAGCAATAATTGTAGTAGGTTTATTTTCAATTTTATTATATAGAGGAATAAAAATATCTTTAAATACTAAAGACTCATTTTCTAAATATTTATCTTTTGGTATTTTATTTCAAATAATATTTCAAGCAATAATGAATTTATCGGTTGTAGTAGGGTTAATACCCGTAACAGGAGTGACTCTTCCATTTCTATCTTATGGAGGATCATCTTTACTAGTAAGCATGGGATCTATTGGAATAATTTTAAATATTTCAAAACCGAATTAAGTAGATTCATATTGTTTACATTAATATACAATATATAATATAATTATCATATATAACAATAATCATAGTAAGGAGGATCATCAATGTCAAATATATATGATATAGCAAGTAGAATAGTAAATGCAATTGATTTAGAAGAAGCAACACATATACTATATAATGATGAAGGTATAAGTATAAATACAAGTGAATACTATCAATCTATTATATCCAATTTTTTAAAGAAAAAAGAGACAATCATAAAAAAAGATAATAATGGTAATTTGATATTTGATCTTAATAATATTAATGATTTATATAATATAGTAATTATATCTGAATATATAAAAGAAAAAGATTTATTAATAAAAGAATTCGATAGATTTAGAGAAGAAAGTTCTATTCAAATCGAAACATATTATCATCAATATAACAAAATAGTTAGTGAACATAGAGGTACTGGAAATGTAGATCATAATGACATAAACATAAGAGCGAATGAAAAAAAAGATGAATTAATTAATTATATTAGAAGTATATTCAATGATCCATCAATAGATATAACAGGAAGTTTTACTCTTCATAATATAATGAGATTATATAATAATTTGTTAAATGAAAAATATAAAAATCAAATCGAAACTTATTATGAATATGATTGGGTTTCTCTTGCAAATTCAAATGGATTAGATGATAGAACAATAAAAAAGTTAAAACAAGATGTTAATATTTTTCATAAATTTAGAAATTGCTTTGGACATAATTATAATGGAACTAATATAGATAAAAATGTAGAGATAAATAATGATGCATTTAAATTAATAATTCCAATCGAATATATCGATGGTTTCAACAAAGGAGAAATAAAAGTAAATGATAATGATAAGATAATAATTGATAGAACAAATTATATTATTTCACCATTACTAAGCAAATTAAATTATAATATTTCAAATATTAGAAGTTTTTTCTATAACACTAGCACTGAAAACCTTGAAATGTTATTAAATTATTTTGAAAATGATATAGACAAAATATATAAATTACCTCCAATGGCTTTTAAAAATGCCAAATCAACAATCATGTTTATGCAAAATGAAATTGACGTATCAAAACTAAATTATTTCTCATTTCCAGTTAGAAGTTCATCAGTTGCTAGAGACTTAGAAGATATGGCAATAGATAAAATTCATGCAGCAATTAAAGATGCAGATACACCTTTGGATTTTCCAAATGAATCAATAAAACTACATAAAGCAGGAATAGATATATTGAATTTACCATTACCTGCATTTCTAAATCCAGAAAATACTATTAAAATGTATGAAAATGGAGTGAATATAAAGAATTTATCAGTATTTGGATATAGCAAACCAAATGAAGTTTTATTATTACAAAAATATTTTAAAAATTACAATATTGATATAACAGAATTACCTAATATTGCATTTGAATTTCCTAAAAATGCAATTATGCTAAATCAGTATTTTAAAAATAGCAATAAAGATATCACAGAATTCCCAGATTATGTATTTTATAAACCAAAGGAAACTATAAAACTTTTTAAAAAAGGAATAGATATAATTGATACAATAAAAAATGCAGAAGATGATTTTAAAAACCTCTTTGTAACATCAATATTTAGGTTAGGGCAAAACAAAAAAATGGATATTACAAAATTATCAGCTACAGCTATAGATGTTCCAAAAATAGCATTAAAATTAAAAAAACATGGAATTGATGTAAGTGAATTGAATGGCTATGCACTTTATTATTATAAGAATGTTATTAAACTAAAAAAACATGGAATAGATGTGACAAAAATAGAAGACTGTTCTTTTGAAATTCCAGATAATATAATAAAATTATATGATTATTTTGAAGGAAAAGAATTGGATATAACAGAATTATCTCATATTGCTTATAACTATCCAGATGAAGTTATACAGTTATATGAAAATGGTATAAATATAAAAAAACTTGAAAAAAACAACTCATCAGATTTTATTATGATGGATATAGAGGAAGTATATAATAATACACAAAATATAATAAAACTACATAATTATTTTAAAGATAAGAATATTGATATTACATATTTTAAATACTATGCATTTGAATACTATAATGAAACAATTGCTCTTTACGAAAATGGAATAGATATATCTAAATTAAAAAATGATATTCAATTTAAAAACTATAAAACTACAATTAAATTATATAATTACTTTAAAGATAAAAATATAGATATAACAGAATTTCCTTCTGCTGCGTATGAAATTCCTGAAGCAGCAATCAAGTTATATGAATACTTTTCTCCTAAAAACATTAATATTATAAATTTTGCAGATTCTATTTATAAAAATTATAAATCAGTTATTGAATTATATGAAAGAGGCATAGATTTAACGAATTCTGATGAAAATAATAATTTATCTAAATTATTACTAAAAAGTAAAGGTGGTGAAAACAAATTCATAGAAAATGCTATAACACTATCAGAAAATGGTATAGATATTAATGATAATTCTTATTCTGAAGGAATATTTTATAATGCATATGCAACAATAGAATTATTAAAATCAGGTGTAGATATTAAAAAATTACCAGAATATGCTTTTGAAGATTGCTATAGTGGAGAAGCATCAAATAAAGCATTATGCCTATACAAATATTTTAAAGATAAAAATTTTGATATAACAACATTACCATCAGCTGCATTTTATAGAATAGAAAATACAATTAAACTATATGAAGTAGGAATTGATATAACAAAACTAAAAGAGATATCATTTGAACAACCTGAAAATACAATAAGACTTTATAAATCAGGAATAGATGTTTTAAGCTTACCAGAAAAATTATTAACAGAGGATAATGCTAATCCAGAAAATATAAAATATATACTTAATGTAGTAGATAATAATTATGAAAGATTAGATGAATTTCCAATAGATTTATATATATGTGATACTGTATTATTGGATGAAATGCTTAATAAATATAATGTAAATATTGCAAAGAGTATTTTTGGAACAAATAATCCAAAAATTATAGCATCTCTGATATATTGTAATAGTGTTTTAAGCAGATATGATGAAGATTCAAACATATCTGATTCAATTGATATTAATACATTAAGAATTATATGTGATGGATATCGTAACACATCAAAATATGATAACAATATAACCAATACAAATATAAATCCTAATAATTATTTTGAACAATATTATATTGATTCTAACAATGGGAATAGAAGAGAACAACCTCAAATAAAAGCATTTATTATAAGAAAAATAAGAAATGCATGTATTCACTTTAGATTTAAACCTGTATATGATAAAGAAGGAAACATGGTTGAAGATATGGTTTATTTATATGATAAAAATAATGATTTTTCGCCAACTAATTTCAATACAATAATTAAATTAAAAGATTTAATAGAAATAGTTAATAAAGTTGAAACAAAAATTGAACAAGAAGAAATAAGATTAAACCAACAATCTGCAGTAAGAACAATATAATAATGCTAGTTGTGAAAAATAAAAACATTTGATATAATAACCAGACATCTAGGGGGAATATAAATGAAAGAGGTAAAACCAAATGTTAAAGAAGATTTCAGGTTAGCAAAAAAAGTTATGATGAATTCAAATCCTACTTTGTTATCTGCAGGAAAATATGAAATATATAGACCGTATTTTGCTTCAACTCAAAATCTTAATTATATAAGTGATCTAACAAAGAAAATGGATATTAAAAGTGCCTTCACAATATTAGGTAGTGGAGAACCAGTATTTGAATTAATAAGTCAAGATGTAGATAATATTATCGCAACAGATACCAATCCATTTACTAAGTATATATATTATTTGAAAAAAGCTGCTATAAAAACTTTATCTAATAAAGAGTATGTATCATTCATGTTAGATCCATATAACAACAATTTTTTATCAAAAAAAATAATATCAGAAAAAGTATCATCAGGATTTTCCAAAAAAGAAAAAGACTATTTAGAATTTTGGGATAAAATTCTTAACTATGATAGTAGAGAATTATTAATTTATGGGTTTTTTAGACCAGCATTTAGATATACAACAGCAGAAGATAGAAAATTATACTCAACTTATATTCATACAAAAAAATATGATCAATTAAAAGAAAAAATAGATAGTGTTAATATAAAGATTTATCAAGAGGAAGCAAAAGAACTATTAGATAATTTAGATGAATCTTTTGATTATATAGATATAACTAATATTTTATTGTTTGTAGTACAACAATATGATATAGATTCAAAAGATTTTGATACTTATATGAAAGATTTAAAAGCGATAATAAGTAAACGCTTAAATGATAATGGTATATTTATAATAGATTATATGTTTAAAACACATAATCCAAAACAATATCTAATAGATAGAACTACCAAAACAAATGACTTAATGTCTAGAATTAATGATATATATTCAATTATTTATAGAACAGTAAATGAATATTTTAATGTTCAGGCAGTTAAGTATAAAGCAATTCCAAGTACAATAAATAATCCAGTAGAAAATAAAATGCCAGATCAAGTTGTATATACAAAAAAGATATAGGAAACTATATCTTTTTTTAACTTATTTTTTTAATAAAATCTTGCATTGTTATATCACTTTGAATTGGATATCTTGGTACTTTATATTTATCACTTGTTCTTCTAGCTTTAACATTCCCACCAGCAAATGCAACTTTAAAACCTAAATCTTTAACTGCTTTAATTGCTTCATCATCATATGAATAAAATGGATAACAGAATGATGTATTATCTTTAATAATATCAAGTGATTTCTGAAGATCTGCTTTTGCTTGATCATAATTAGCACATACTAATTGACCTCTTCCACAATCACCATATTTATGCATATCAAATGTATGTGATTGTACCTCTAAATAATCGGATTGATAATTACTTATATCCCACCATCCAGCAATTAAAAATAGAGTAGCGTGCATTTTATATTCTTCAAGTAGAGTAATTAAATGATTTCCATTATGTTTTCCTGTACCCATAGCACCATCATCAATAGTAATTAGTACTGACTTTTTAGGAAGATCTATCTTTCCATATATCCAATTAACAAATTCCTTCATAGTAAGAGTTTTATATCCATTATCTTTTAAATACTGTAAATGTTCTCTAAATTTGTTAACTTCTAGACATATTGCTTCATCACATCTCTGACTATTAGGATCATAAAAGAAATGATAATTCAAAACTGCAATGCCAAAATCATTACTATTAATTTCTTCTTCAGATACATCTTCACCATTTGCCATTTTTAAAATGTCATCAATAGAAGAATATGTTTTAATAACATATCTATTTAATTTATCTTTTTTATCCTTTGATGTAGACTTTTTATTTGTATTTTGAAATTTAATATTATCTTTATCATTAATAATAGAAATATTTGCTTTATACTTATCATTTAGTAATTTAACTTCATCAGTCTCACTACCAGTAGTTAAAAATACTGACTTTTCTTTTAATCTTATATAATCATTAATAAATGCAATATATTCATCTTTAGTGATTAAATTATATCCATTATTCTTTAATTCTATTATTTGTGTCTTAACATTTTCTATATCTAAGCAACCATTACCCTCACAATTGTTACCAATACCTTCATAATATAAAACACTAATATAATCTGTTGCTTTATCACTTGTATTATTTTTCTTAATAGTCTTTATTTTTTTATCTTTCTTAATACTAAATGTTTTATTCAAATATTTAACGTAATAGCTATCTTTATCCATATAAAGAATTTCTTTATTAATTCCATTAGTTAGGGTAATTACTTTCTTACCATTTCTATATAGATTTATCTTGTTATTTGACTTTATATTTTTATTAAAAACAATATAATTGTCATTAGAATCAATATCCGTTATTTTCTTAATCTTTTTTATATTTTTATATCCAATATAATTATCAGAATTTTTTACTTTTAAATACTTATTCTTAATAGTAATATTTTTAATATCTTCTAATTCTATTTGAAGATCTTTATCAATATAACCAATTAGTTTTTTATTTTTATCATATAATTTAGTATTTCCTTTAGTAATAACGTATTTATTATAATTGTTCTTAATATTTTTAAGAATAATTTTATTGGAATTCTTAATTATTAAGAAAGATAAAACTCCACATATAATCAATAAAATAACAATAATTAAAATAATAGATTTTTTATGTTTTACTTTAATTTTCTTTTTTCTTTTCTTTGTCATATTAACCCTCACTAATATATATTTATTCTCTCAAAGTAATTATAATATGTATTTTAAAAATTTAAAAGTAATTTTTTATGATATAATATGAGAGATTAGGAGTTGATTTTATGACAACTATTGTAGTTGGTGGTGGAGCAAGCGGAGTAGTAGCAGCAATAAACGCTAAAACTAAGGATAATAAGGTTATTATTTTAGAAAGAAATAATACGCTTTTAAAGAAATTATTATTAACTGGTAATGGTAGATGTAATTACTTTAATGAAAAATATAGTATTGATGATTACCATAGTGAAGATAAAAATATAGTAAACGAATTTATAAGTACAGAAAATATTGCCATAGCAAAAGATTTTTTTGATAAAATAGGAATCGTTCCAAAGATAAAGAATGGCTATTATTATCCATATTCAAATCAAGCATCTTCTATTAAAGATATTCTAGTTAATGAAGTAAATAGATTAAAAATAGAAGTAGTATATGATACTTATGTAACTGATATTAAAAAGAAAGATAAATTTATAATCACAACTAATAAAAAAGAATATATATCAGATAATGTAATTATATCTACAGGGAGTTATGCATATCCAAAAACAGGTAGTGATGGAATAGGATATGAAATATTAAAAAAACTAAGACATACAATAATTAAACCAGTACCAGCATTAGTTCAATTAGAATCAAATTCTAAATATCTTAAACAATGGGATGGAGTAAGAAGTGATGTTTATCTAGAATTATTTGAAGATGGAAAATATTTATCAAGTGAAGAAGGAGAAATTCAATTTACAAATTATGGATTAAGTGGAATATGTATTTTCAATCTAAGTCATTTTATAAGTAGAGGATTACTTGATAATAAAAAATATCTCATTAAAATTAACTTTGTTCCATTCATAAAAACACTAATCACTCCTTGGATGGATAACTATTCTAAATTAAATCCTAATAAAGATATCTATGAATTATTAGAAGGGTTTCTAAATAAAAAATTGATTCCTATAATATTAAAGGAGTCAAAAATAAATAGTAATAGTAAATATAATGAATTAGCTAATGAAGAAAAAGTTAAATTATTTAATACTCTAAGACATTTTAAAGTAGAAATAACTTCTACTAAAGGATTTGATAATTCACAAGTTTGTAATGGTGGAGTAAAACTAGATGAAATAGATATTAAAACAATGGAATCAAGAAAAATAAAAGGTTTATATATAGTTGGAGAATTATTAGATATTACAGGTAATTGTGGAGGATATAATTTAACAGAGTGTTGGATTAGTTCTATTCTAGCAGGACAATCTATAAGGAGAAAAAATGATTAGAATAAGACAAGTAAAAATTCCGGTTAAAAAGGATTCTGAAGAATATATTAAAACTAAATTAAAAAAAATATTGAATATATCTAGTATAGTTAATTATAAAATAATCAAAAAAAGCATTGATGCTAGAGATAAGAATAATATCTTATATGTTTATGAATTTGATATAGAAACTAAGGACGAAAACAAAATATTAAAAAATAAAGATGTATTTATATCTCCAAATACAAATTATGAATTTATAATTAATAAATCTAAAAAGTTTGATTCTAAACCAATTATAGTTGGTAGTGGTCCAGCAGGACTATTCTGTGCTTATATGTTAGCAACAGCAGGACTTAATCCAATCATTATTGAACGAGGAGAAAAAATCGAAGATCGAGTAAAAACAGTAGAAAAATTCTTTGAAAAGAATATATTAAATCCTAATTCGAATATTCAATTTGGTGAAGGTGGAGCTGGAACATTCAGTGACGGTAAGTTAAATACTTTAACTAAAGATAAATTTAATCGTCATCAAAAAGTATTTGAAATATTTGTTGAAAATGGTGCTCCAGAAGAAATAATGTATTTAAATAAACCTCATATTGGGACAGATATATTGAGAAATGTAATAATAAATATGAGAAATAAAATTATCTCATTAGGAGGAGAATTTAGATATAAATCTCAGGTAACAGACCTAATAATAGATAATAATAAAATAAAAGGAGTAATTATAAACGATAATATTGAATTATTATCAGATATTGTTGTATTAGCAATAGGACATTCAGCAAGAGATACACTTTATATGTTAAATAATCACAATCTAAATATGAAACCTAAAAACTTTGCTATAGGAGTACGTATAGAACATCCAAGAGAAATGATTGATAAATCCCAATATAAAGATTTCTATAAATTATTACCACCAGCAAGTTATAAACTAACATATCAAACAACAAAAGGAAGAAGTGTATATTCATTCTGTATGTGTCCAGGAGGATTTGTAGTAAATGCATCATCTGAAGAGAATAAATTATGTATAAATGGAATGAGTAATTATAAAAGAAATGAAAATAATTCTAATAGTGCTTTAGTTGTAAATGTAAAAACAACAGATTTTAATAATGAATTATTTGGAGGATTAGAATTACAAAGAGAATTAGAAGAAAAGGCATATAAACTAGGAAATGGATTTATTCCAATTCAAATATATAAAGACTTTAAAAATAATATAAAAACAACTAAATTGGGAGAAATCATTCCTAATACTAAAGGAAAATATACATTATCTAATTTAAATGATATTCTTCCAAATTATATTTCTGATTCTCTAAAAGAAGCTATACCAGAATTTGGTAAAAGAATAAAAGGTTTTGATCGAGAAGATGCAATTTTATTAGGAATAGAAACACGCACAAGTTCACCAATAATAATTGAAAGAAATGAATATTTATGTTCATCTATAGAAGGATTATATCCATGTGGTGAAGGAGCAGGTTATGCTGGAGGAATAACAACTTCAGCAATAGATGGAATAAAAGTAGCAGAGCAAATTGTAAAATAAGATTTGTCATATAAATACAAATGTGATACAATATACCACGCGTAAGGGGGAAAGTATATGGGAAAATATGTAGTAAAAAGAAAAGATGTATGTGCAGGTAAATTACAATTAACTGATAATTTATGTTTTGCTGTATATGATGAATTAGGATACGAATTAACAAGAGAAGAGTTACAAAAACAAGGATTTGACTTTGAATTAACAGGAACAATAGATTGTCGTGCTATGTTATTTAGATTAAATGAAGAAAAAATGTCTCAAGATTTAATATATGATACAAAAACACCATATCCAGTAGATGGAGTATCAAAAGAAAGTGATTCAAAATACAGTATAGAACAATATGTAGAATTAGATGAACTTTTAAAACTAATGAATTACAAAGAAGAATTAACTCAAGAAGATTTAAATGATATTTATAATAAATTAATAGCACATAGATTTTGGTTAAGAAGACACAAAAACTTATTTGGAGATAAACTTCCAATAGAAATGTATGAAAAATTAAGAGAAATTAATAAAAATGTAAGAGGAAGAGTATCAAAAAATGAAGAAAATCATCAATTTATAAAAAGAATCAAATAGATTCTTTTTTTTGTTCATGAAAACAATGATATCATTAACTATTAAGAAAAAATAAAACTATTCTTTAATTAGAATAATTTTTATGTTATAATTTATTTGCTATTTATAAGGAGATGATTTAATGTACGATAATTATTTTTATTACAGTTACAGTTTCAATTATTTATTAATTGCTTTAACGTTTGTTATAACTTTGGGAGCACAGTTTTATATAAATAGCAAATATAAAAGAACGAAAAAGATTGAAAATAAAAGAAATATAACAGGATATGATGTTGCTAGGAAAATACTTGATAATAATGATTTAAAAAATGTCAAAATAGAAAAAACAGGCGGGTTATTAAGTGATCACTATGATCCAAGTAAGAAAGTAGTTAGATTATCAAGTGATATATATGATTCAACTTCAATAGCATCAATATCAGTAGCAGCACATGAATGTGGTCATGCAATTCAAGATAAAAACAACTATTTCTTTTTAAGATTTAGAAGTTTTATTCTTCCATTAGTAAATATAGCTTCATCTGCAGGATATATAGCAATATTGATTGGTTTATTTGCTGGGGCACTTGGTTTTATTAAAATAGGTATCGCAGCAGAATTAATAATTTTGCTATTTCAATTAATTACATTACCAGTAGAATTTAATGCATCAAGTAGAGGACTAAAACAAATAGAATTATTAAATATTGCAGATAAAGAAGAAAAAAGCAAATGTCGTGGTATGCTGACAGCAGCAGCTCTAACATATGTAGCAGCAGTGGCAACATCATTATTAGAAATTTTAAGATTAGTATTAATTCTTAATAGAAATAAGAGGTAATTATGTTAAAAGTAGTAGATAATATAGAATTAGCCAATTGCATTACTCATAATGGTTCAATGCATGCGGATGAAGTGTTTTCAAGTGCATTTTTAGAAATGTATTTAGGAGATGTAAAAGTCTTTAGAACAAGTAATATTGATAATCTAAATATAGATGATAATATCTTAGTATATGATATTGGAAGAGGTAAATTTGATCATCATCAGCAAGATGCCTTAAAAAGAGATAATGATATTATTTATTGTTCATTTGGATTATTATGGAAAGAATTTGGTAAAGATTTTTTAAAAAAATATGGAATAGAAGATATAGAACAAGTTTGGAAAGGCATTGATAAAGATCTTGTTGAGGGAATAGATGCCGATGATAATGGTCAATTTCCAAAAATAGAATCTAATTACAAAGTAAAAACTCTTCCTAATATAATTAAAATATTTAATCCAAGTTTAGAATCAGGAGAAGATGAATCAACTCAATTTGAAAAAGCATGTAAACTTGCAAAGTCAATATTAGAAGAAGAAATCTTATATATCAATGGCAAAATAATTGCTGAGAATAAATTAAAAGAATATTTAGAAGATATCTCATTAGAAGATAAATTTGTTATATTGGATAAATATTTACCATATGAAGATACTATTCTAAATGATGAAAAATATAATAATATTTTATTTGTTGCATATCCTTCAAATAGAGGAGGATACGCCATAAAAGTAGTTCCCAAAAGTGCAGAAGAAAAAACGGCTAGAATGTATTTTCCTGACCATTGGGCAGGTTTAGAAAAAGAAGAACTAGAAAAAGTGTCAGGAATAAAAGGATTAAAATTCTGTCATACTCAA
This sequence comes from uncultured Erysipelotrichaceae bacterium, assembly GCA_902798815.1. GTDB lineage: Bacteria > Bacillota_I > Bacilli_A > RF39 > UBA660 > UBA3789. The sequence goes on from CADBYH010000001.1 coordinate 75,957, forward strand.
AAATTTATAGTAAGTTGTGAAGATTTAGACACAGTATATAAAGTATTTGATACAATTTTAAAATAAATATTGTATAATTAATAAAGAGGTGCAGTATGTATAAAAATAAATTAAGAAAAGAAATAATAAAAAATGTTATATATGTAGGAATAATACTATTAGTTGCATGTTTCTTTACATATAAAATATATAATAAATTCCAAACTAATAGAGATGTTGATTATAATTCAGAATCATTAGATATTGTATATCATGATCAGGGAGATAAAATATCAATCACAAAACCAATACCAATGACAGATTCTGTAGGTCTTTCAACTAATGGATATAGTATTAGTATTAAAAACAATTTAACTATAAACGCATATTATAAAATAATTATTGAAGATGACCCAGAATATAGTGAATTAAATACTATTCCAAAAGAAGATATAAGAATTTCTATAAAAATCAATAAAAAAAATAACAAAATATATAACTATAATGAAATAGAAGATGGATTAATATTAGAATCAGAATTAGAAGCATTAAAAAAAGATGATATTACTATTCGTATGTGGATTAATAAAGATAGTACATTACCAACAAATACTAATCTACAATATCATGGAATAATTAAGGTTTCAGAAGAAAAGGAATAGATATATGGAAATTGATTTAAGTCTATTACATAGTAATAATTTAGACAATATTGATATAACAGGAGAGTATGAATTACCTAAATTATATTATGAAAATAGTAATATTATTAAATTAGAAAAAGTAAAAGTAAATGGTACTATTGAAAGAAATGATGATTTAACAGATAAAATAATATGTACTATAGAAGGTACAATGATTATACCTGATTCTATATCATTAGAGGAAATAAAATATGATTATAATATAGAATTTGATGATATTATTGCAGATTCTATGAAAAAAAGTGAAAATATACTTGATATTTTTGAGTTTTTATGGGAAAATATTGTACTAGAGGTCCCCTTACAATTTACTAAGGTTGATGATCTCGGTAAATTTCATGGGGATGGATGGAAATTAATTAGCGAGGATGAACTAAAAGTCGCAAATAATCCATTTAGTGATTTATTAAAAGATTTTGATAAGGAGTGAGATACTATGATGAAATTAGATATTCAATTATTTGCTGTACCTTTCCGTAAAGTATCAAAGACAAGAAAAAGATTAAGAAGAAGTCATAATGCTTTAGAGGTTCCAGGAATGACTAAATGTCCTACTTGTGGGGAAATGATTAAACCTCATAGAGTTTGTCCTAAATGTGGAAGTTATAAAGGTAAAACAGAAGTTAGTAAGAAAGAAGCAGAATAATCTGCTTTTTTTATTTGATTTATTGATTTAATTATGAATATACTTTATAATTACTATTATAAAATAGAAAGATAGTGATAAAATGAAGAGAATAAAAAAAGGATTTACACTAGTGGAACTACTTGCCGTAATAGTAATTATAGGTATCCTAGCAGTATCATCAGTAGTTGCATATACAAAATATATTGATAAGGCTAGAAATGAAAAAGAATTTCAAAACGAGAATACTATTATTTCCGCAACAAAACTATTTCTTCAAGCAAATAAAGATTATATGCCAAAAATAATTGGAGAATCAAGAATAATTAAAGTATCACTATTAAAAAATAATAATTATTTAAAAGAAGATATTGTAAATAAAAAGGGCGAATCTTGTATGGAATATTCTTACGTTTATGTATATAAGAATGACTATAACTCATATACATATAAACCATATATTTATTGTGGTTCAGAAACTCCAAATAACACTACAACACTAGATTCTCCAGTAATTACAGATTTTAACTTTTCAAATTCAAGTAAAGTAAAAAAAGCGTCATTCTCAATGAAAATAAAAGGATCTAACTCTGATTCAACTATAAAAATAGATAGTTATAATTACACTATTTATGTTAAAAAAACAGGAGAAACAAAATATACAGAATACTATTCATCAGGATCAATATCTGGTAAAAAACAAACAACAATTAACGTTGGTCCAATATATCTAAAAGATTATATTGATATTACTGGATATACTTCTGTAAAAGTAAAAATATTTGTTAGAAATAACTTAGGAAAAACTGCTGAAGTAACAAAATCAACAGGAGATAATGGATTTATTGATACAACTGCTCCAAATAGTGAATGTAATGATATTACGGGACAAGCAACATCAGAAAGTGATTGGATTAATAAAGGATCAGGAAGATCAAGAGTAATTACAATAAAGTGTAATGACGGAGATGGATCAGGATGTATTAGAGATGAATTTATTAAGAGTTGGCCATCAGAAAATGAAAAAAGTGTAAAAACATCATCTATAGAAATAGAAGATAATACAGGTAATAAAACAACTTGTCCTGTATTGGTAAATGTAGATACTATAGCTCCAACAATAAAAATAACTGCTATAAGTAAAAAATCAAAGTCATCATTACTTACAGAAAGAACAGCAACAGATGGAGAAGCAATTACAATAAATCCAACAGATTTTAAAGGTACAAATAATACAAATGGTTGGATTAATAAATCAATGGCAGAAGAAGGTATCCAATTCACAGTTACTACAGAAGATGATATGTATTTATATAATTATACTTGGGAGACAAGTGATACAGATTCTTCATCTAAACAATTTAATAAAGTAGATTCTAAAAATGAACAATTCACTATCTTCTTAAATAAAGAAGGAAGAAGATATGGAAGATTAACGGTATATGATAGAGCAGGAAACGCAACAGTAATTAATGTATATGCAAATATTGATTATGGACCTAAAAATTTAAAATTAACGATGACACATAGCTATGATTCATCAAAACCACAAGGAAGTAAAGCAACAGTATATTCAAATAATACATGGATAGCAACAAATGTTTATATGACAGATGCTAGAACTGTTCCATATGTAGGTCCAACAGCAGATTCAATAAGCGGAATAGCAAAATATCAAATATCATCAGATAATAAAAAATGGGAAGATTATAATTATGATTCTGATCAGGAATTATATAGAATTAGAACTAATGGTACAAGTACAAGATATATAAAAGCAATAGATAATGCAGGAAATACTGCATCAATAACAAAAACAATTAAAATAGATAAAGAAGGACCAAAAAACTTAACATTAACAATGACCCATAGTTATGATTCATCAAAACCGCAAGGAAGCAAAGCAACAGTATATTCAAATGGAACAAAAACATCAAATAATGTTTATATGACAGATGCAAGATATTATCCTTTTGTAGGTCCTTCAGCAGAATCATTATGCGGAATTAAAAGTTATGAAATATCAGATGATAACAAAATATGGACAATTTACAAATATGATTCCAGTAAAGAATTATATAGACTAACAACAAACGGAACACACTATAGATATATAAAGGCAACAGATAATCTTAATAGAGAGATTACTATTACAAAGAAAATTGTCATAAGTAAGTGTAGTGCTTCAAATCCATTTGGTTGTGATAAATATGGTGCATGTAGAAAAAATGGTAAAGAAACAGGTTCAACAACTACCTTTGATTGTCCACCATATACAAGTATATGTACAAATACACATGGAAGTACTGATCCATGGTGGACAGGAACAATCAAACATTATAAAGGTGATTCATATGATGTAGTATATCCAGTAAAAGATAGTAATGGTAACAATATTACAAATGGAAACTGGATTCAAGTATGTGCAACAGGAGGAGATTTATATAACGATCCTGTAGATCATAGTTATCTAACAAATTATTGGAATAATAATAAAGTAACTGTAGATGGAAAAACATGCTATAAACTATGGGTACATAAAAAATGTATAGAAAAAAATGGCGCAACATGTAGTACATCGGAATGTCCAGGATAGGAGTTAGTATGACAAAGATAAAGAAAAGAAAAACAAATAATAATAAATATCTAATACCTATACTTATAGTAATAATTGTTATAGGAATTATCTTATTTTTTATCCTAAAACCAAAGAATTCATACAGTATTAAAACTAGATATACTATAAATAGTTGTAAAAAGGATTGTAATATTAAAGAAACAAACTATAATCAACTAAAATCAAATATCCCAAAAAATGCATTTAAAAAAATAATAGATAAAGTTAATAAACAAGTAACAAAAAGTTATGAAGAGGATATTAATTCACCATTAGATGGAAATGATTGTAAAAAAGTAAAAGATAATTTAAATAACAGATATATTACTAATATATATTATGATAATTATGAAAATGATAAATACATTTCAATCCATATGGATATGGTAAGAATAGATTTATGTACTAAAAAGACAAGTAAATCAGATAATTATACATACATATATAGTAAAAAAGACAACAAAGAATTATCAACAAAAGATTTTATGAACAAAGAATCTATTCTAGAAGATATGATTAACACATCAATAGAAGATAAAACAAATAAATATAGTATATTTTATAATAGTAAAGGAAAGTTATTTATATCTTATAGTATTAATAATTCACATATAATAAAACCATTAAATAATAAATAATCTATATAAAAATATAGATTATTTTTTGTTGAATAATAATAAAAAATACATTATAATTAATATGTAATAATAGGGCATAAGGTAGTGGTTATATGAAAAAAAATAAAGGTTTTACATTAATTGAATTATTAGCTGTAATAACAATAGTAGGGATCTTATCAGTAGGAGCAGTTACTGCATACTCAAGATATATAAAAAAGGCACATGATCAACAGGATGTTGAGAACGTAAATACAGTAAAATCAGCTGCAAAACTCTTTTTGCAAGCAAACAAAGATTATATGCCAAAAACAATAGGTGAAACAAGAAAAATACCACTAAGTTTATTAAGAACTAACAACTACCTAAAAGAAGATGTTATAGGCAGTAATGGAGAATCTTGTATGGAGTATTCATATGTAAAAGTTACTAAGAAAGACACTAGAAAGTATACATATGAACCATTTCTTCATTGTAGTAGTGAAGCACCAACAGGAACCGAAGAAAGTACAATAAAACCATATATAGCAGTAAATTTCTCATCATTATCAAACGTAAAAACAGCATCATTCTCTTTAGAGATATATGGATCAAGTGCACGTAGATCAGATATAACAATTGAAAGTTATTCATATACAATATATGCTAAAAAGGCAAATGATACTAAATATACAGAATACTATACATCAGGAAATATTTCCGGAAAAAAACAACCTTCAATAACTGTAAATAATATAAAATTAAGAAACTATTTAGATATAACAAAAAGTACAAAAGTAAGAGTAAAAGTAATAGCAAGAAATAATTTAGGAAATACTGAAACAGTAACAAAAACAACATCAGCCGAAGGATTTAAAGATGATGTAGCACCAAGTTCTGAGGAATGTAAAAATATAATTCATGGTCAATCAACTGGAAATAGTGATTGGGTAAATAAAGCAGACGTTAATGCCGGAAGAAAAAGAACAATTGAAATGGATTGTAATGATAGAGAAGGATCAGGATGTGTCAGAGATAAATTTATCAAGAGTTGGCCAACTAAGAATGAAAAAAGTATTAGAACATCAACAATAGAAGCAGAAGATAATTCTGGAAATAAAACAACATGTCAAGTATTAGTAAATGTAGATACAATTGCTCCAACAGTAAAAGTAACTGCAAAAGATATCAAAAACAATAAAGTATTATTTACACAAAGAGCAGCAGTTGATGGAGCGAATATAACAATAGATGCTAATTCATATATTGGAGTAGTAGGAGGCTGGTTAAATAAATCAGTAGCCCCTGAGGGAGTAAAATATATATTTGAAATAAGTGATGATTTAGAATTAAAGAATTATAAATGGCAATATAATAATTCAAGTCTTCCAGCAAATTCAACACAAGCATCTATCACTACAATAAAAGGAGAATCAACACAGAATTTAGCTAATAAAAAAACTCATAATGCAGAATTAACTTTAACTGGAAACGGAATGAGATATGCCAAACTTACTGCAGTAGATATAGCAGGAAATACAACATCAGTAAATATCTATTTGAATTTAGATAACCAATCTCCAATTTGTACACCTCAAATAAAAGATTTAAAAGGAAACGCATATACTCCAGGAAGATGGTTAAAAAAAGGTGAAGGAGTTAACATTTATGGAATATGTTCAGATACAGGTGGATCATTATGTAAAGGAAATCTAACCCCAAAAACATATAATACAGATATGGAAGCATCAGTTGGATGGGATGCAACAGATTTAGTTTATGATAATGCTGGAAATAGTGCATCATGCGAAAAAAAATATCAAGTAAATATTGATACAATTCCACCAACACTTTCATTAGTTGCAAAACCAACAGGAAAAACAACTCAAGTTTTAAGTAAAACAGCTGAAGCTGGATCAACAACTCAAATTTTAGCAAATGAGTACTCAATAAAAGCAACAAATGATAACTGGTTGAATTCAGTAAGTTATCCATCTGGAATTAAATATTATTTGACTATAACAGATAACAAGTATTTATATAAAGAAATTTGGGAAGAAAATAAAAAAGATTTACCAATAGGATCTGCACCCGCAACAATTACAAGTATACCATCTGGTAATAGTAAAACAACCATATATAGTCAACCATCATCAGGACACCTAACAAGTAAAAGTGTTGAACATGAATTAAGTGATGATGGAGTTAGATATGCTAATTTTATGGTATATGATAAAGCGGGTAATTCAACAACATTCCAGATTTATGCAAATGTAGATCATACTCCACCAAAATTAACAATTCATCCATATATAATTAAGACTTTAAATGGAACAACATACACCGATACAAATGGTGATGCTTATAGTAATAAAAACAATTTGAGTAAAAAAGAGGTATCTGGAACAGGTTCAGTAGTAATTAATGCTAACCAATATGCAAATGTAAGAGACAACAATAATTGGATGAATTTAGATTATTATCCAAAAGGAGTAGCATATAATATTGTTATGGAAGATACACTTTCAAAATTAAGTAAGTATCATTGGTTAACATCATCAAATGTAACATCAAACAACACAACAGAACCAACAACTGGTTTTAATACATTAAGTTCACATCCAACAACATATGGAAGTAGTAATAAAGGATTTACATTGACAGGTAATGGAAAAAGATATGCTAGGATTACCGCATATGATCAAGCAGGAAACCATAGTTTTGGGCATATGTATGCAAACATTGATAATGTTGCTCCAGATTGTAGTTATAGTGAAGCAAGTTGCTCTAGAGGATCTGCTACAGGATGGACAAAAGGAAATAGAACAGTTAGTTTATATTGTTCTGATCCAACACCAAGTAGTGGTTGTGAAACTGCAAGATACTATCAAACATTTAGTAGTTCTAATTTTATTGATCATTTGAGTCCCGGTTCAGGAACTCGTGCAATATATGATAATGCTCAAAATGAAAGACTATGTTCAACAGCGGTGTATACATGTATTGATAAAACTAAACCACATACTCCATACGTCAATTCCTCAAGTATTGTCATAAGAAGTGGTACAGGTTCTATCACAAGCAATAATTGTTATACCTCAAGAAAAACAAGAAGTTATGATGAAGAAGAATGTGATGTATATTTCAATTTAAAAAGAGGACAAACAGTAACATGGACCGTTCATTATTCAGGATATGATGAAGATTCAGGAATAAATAAATATCTAGTATCATTTAACTGTAATAATGGTGGTTCACCAAAAATATTCTACGATTCGGTAGATGCCAGTACAGTCGATTATTTAGATGCAAGCGGATATAAAAGTTGTACCGTTGTATACGAAGCAGTAGATTATTTAGGAAATGTCAGTGAACAATTATTTATAAAAGAACATTTCACATATTATGATTAAAGGAGAAACCTATGAAGAAAAAAAAATTAATAATAATAACCATAGTATTTCTTATAATAATCCTAGGAATAATATTAATAACCTTTGGTGTAAATATAAATAATAAAGATTCAAAAAAAACATATATAACAAAAGAACAAGCAGAAAAAATTCTAAAAAAAGATTTAGGACAAGAAGCCAAAGATATTAAATTTATAGAAGAAGCAGATGAATATTATAAATTTGATGTAGATAGTGATAATGAAGAAATAAAAGGAAATTATTTGGTAGATAAAAGTAAAAAAAAGGTAATGAAAGAATACACTGGAACTACAACTTCTTCCTATAACGTTGAATAAAACTAATTGAATAATTTTCAATTAGTTTTTTATTTGCTATAATATAAGAAGGTGATATTATGAATAAAATAATAATTTGTCCAAATGAAGAGAAACTAAATATATTAAATAATTTAAGTACTACTAATACACTTCATAACTATAAATTTATGACTATAAATGAATTTATAGATAATTATTATTTTACTTATAATAATGATACATTGTATTATTTGATGAACAAATATAACTATGATATAGATGTATCTAAAGTATATTTAAAAAATCTATACTTTATTGACTTAAATAAAACATATAAAAATAAAAAACTTTCCCTTCTACAACAATTAAAACAAGAATTAATAAATAATAATTTATTAGTCTTTAATAATGCATTTAAAGCCTATATAAAAGGAAAAGAAATAGAAGTAATAAATTACTATGATTTAGATAAATATCAAGAAAAAATATTAGGTAATATTGAAATACCTAATACTAAATTGAATACTAAAGTATATGAATTTAAATCTATCGAAGAAGAATTAAATTTTGTATGCATAGAAATAATTAAATTATTAAATAAAGGAATAGATATCAATAAAATATATTTATCTAATGTAACAGAAGAATATAATTATATTTTATCTAAAATATTTTCATATTATAAGATACCAATTAATATTAATTTTAAAGATTCGATTTTTTCAACCCCAACAGTAAAAGAATATTTAAATACAAATAAATTAGATTTAGAAAATGAATCAAAAATAACTATCAATAAAAAAATAATAAATATTATAAAAGATATACCATTAGATGATGATATATCTAAAAAAATATTGATAGATAAATTAAAAAATACATATATACCTAATACTAAATTAATGAATGCAGTTAATGTAAAAGATTTAGATAAATATACATTTAATGAAGATGAATATGTCTTTGTATTAGGATTTAATTTAGATAGTTTACCTAAAACATATAAAGATATAAATTATTTAACTGATAAAGACAAAGAAGAAGTAGAATTATATGACACTTTATATCTAAATAGAAGAGAAAAAGAAAAAATAAGATATTTATTAAGTAGAATAAAGAATCTAACTATCTCTTATAAATTATCATCTCCATTCCAAAAATATTATCCATCAAACCTAATAAATGATTTAAATTTAGAAGTAATAAAAAACTATAATTCTAATTTAAATTACTCAAATACATATAATAAAATATTATTAGGAGAATACCTAGATAATTACAATTTGTATGGAGAAATAAATGATAATTTAAAAATATTAAATAGTAATTATGATATAAACTATAATTCTTATTCCAATCAATATACAGGTATTAATGTAGATAAATATCATGAAAATTTAGCATATCCTTTAAGAATATCTTATACATCTTTAAATAATTATAATGAATGTAAATTTAAATATTATATTAATAATGTTCTAAAACTAAATGAATATACTGATACATTTCAAGCATTTATAGGTTCTATGTATCATTATATTTTAACATTATATAAAAAAAATAATTTTAATTTAGATATAGAGTTTAATAATTATCTAGAAAAAAGAGATTTATCTTTAAAGGAAAAACTATTATTAGTAAAAATAAAAAAGGATTTAATTGAATTAATTAATATTTTAAATAAACAACAATCGTTAACAAAATATGATAATGAATTATATGAAAAAAAAGTACTTATACCATTAAGAACAGATATCTCAGTTGAATTCATTGGTTTCATAGATAAGATTATGTATTACAAGAATATGGATGATACATACTTTTCTATAATAGATTATAAAACAGGTTCTATAGATACAAATATAGAATTAATGAAATATGGTCTACATATGCAATTACCAGTATATTTATATTTAATTAATTATTCTGATATTATATCAAATCCAATATTTACAGGTATTTATTATCAAAATATCTTATTTAATTATCCAACATGGTCTAAAAATTTAGATAAAGATCTTAAAGAAAGATATTTATTAAAAGGATATTCAACAGATAAAACAGATATCTTAGAAAGATTTGATATAACATATAAGGATAGTGAACTTATAAAAAGTATGAAATATAATCCAGATAAAGGATTTGGACCATATACTAAGTTAATAGACGATAATACTATGTTTAATATGATTAAATTTGTAGATAAACACATAAAAGATAAAACAGAAGAAATATTAAATGCAGACTTTAAAATAGATCCTAAAGTCTATGATGGAAAAAACATTTCTTGTAGATTTTGTACATTTAAAGATTTATGCTTTATGAAAAGCGATGACATCAAATATTTAGATAAAGTAGAAGACTTAGATTTCCTAGGAGGTGATATGTAATGCCTTGGACAAAAGAACAACAATCTGCAATTAATGAAGAAGGAAAAAATATCATTGTCTCTGCAGGAGCAGGATCAGGAAAAACAGCAGTCTTAACAGAAAGAGTAAAAAGAAAAATCCTAGAAGGAACACATATAAATGAACTATTAGTTCTCACCTTCACAAATGCCGCATCAAAAGAAATGCAAGACAGAATACGGCAAACAATTAAACAGGTAAAAGGATTAGAAAACGAACTAGATTTGATTGATAGTGCCTATATAACTACATTTGATGCTTTCTCACTTGCAATAGTAAAAAAATACCATACTAGACTTAATATAACTAATAATATTAAAGTATCAGATGAAGTACTAATTGATTTAAAGAAAAAAGAAATAATAAATAATATTTTTGATGAAAAATATCTATCACCAAAAAAATCATTTATAAAACTGATAGAAGATTTTTCTTTAAAAGATGATAAAGAATTAAAAGATTATATTTTATCAATCTATAAAAAAATAGAATTAAAATATGATAAAACATACTTTATAAATAATTATTTTAATATTTTTAATGAAGAAAAAACAAACAATTTTATAGAAAATTATCTAAATATTATTAAAGAAAAACAACAAATAGTAATAAACTTAACCTCTGAATTATCTAATTATTTTGAATCAGACTTTGTAGCAAGCATCCAATCTAGTCTAAAGAAATTTTTAGAAGCATCTACATACGAAGAATTTGTAAATTCAATGGATTATAAAACAGTAAGAACCCCAAATAAATCAGATGAACAAGGAAAGCAAATAAAAAATGAAATTTTTAATATTCTTAAAGAGTTAAAAGATACATATTTGATTTATGATTCACTTAATGAAATAAAAGAAGGGATTGAAAGTACAAAATCATCTACGGAAGAAATAATAGATATACTTAAAAAATTAGATAAAACACTTGATAACTATAAACTTGAAAATAATATTTACAACTTTAATGATATTGCGAGATTTGCTATTAAAGTAGTAGAAGAAAACGAAGATATTAGAAAAGAATTAACAAATTCATTTAAAGAAATAATGATTGATGAATATCAGGATACATCAGATACTCAAGAAAAATTCATATCCCTTATTTCTAATAATAATGTTTATATGGTAGGAGATATTAAACAATCAATATATCGTTTTAGAAATGCTAATCCATATATATTTAAAGAAAAATATGATACATATAGAGATACAGATAAAGGAGAAAAAATTGATCTATTAAAAAATTTTAGGTCAAGAGATGAAGTGTTAAATAATATCAATATTATGTTTGATAATATTATGGATGATACTATTGGAGGAGCTAATTATCAAGAATCACATAGAATGATTTTTGGAAATACATCATATATTGAAGATGGTAAAACGAATCAAAATTATGATTTAGATGTTATAACATATGATAAAGATAAGTTAGATAAGTTATCTTGTAGCGAACAAGAAGCGTTTATTATAGGAAATGATATAAAAGAAAAAATAAGAAACAAATTTCAAGTTTTTGATAAAGACAAGAAGATCTTAAGGGATTGTGAATACAAAGATTTTGTAATCTTACTGGATAGAGGAAAAGAATTCGATAATTATAAAAAGATCTTTGAGTATCTACATCTACCACTAACTATCTTAAAAGAGGAATCTCTAAGAAAAGATAATGATATTTTAATAATTAGAAATCTATTAAAATTAATATTATCAATAAAAAACAAAACCTTTGATATATCTTTTAAATATAGTTTTATAAGTATAAGTAGAAGTTTTATCTTTAGAATCTCAGATGAAGAAATCTATAATTATTTTGTTAATAATAATTATGAGGAATCAAAAATATATAAATTGTGTTTAGAATTATCAGAATATATAGATATATATAATCCATCTAGATTTCTAAGACTTTTATTAAATAAAATAGATTATGATGTTAAATTACTAAATATTAATAATATTAAATCTAATAGAGTAAGAATAGAATATATTTATAATTTAATTAAAGACTATGAAGATAAAGGTTATACTATTGAAGACTTTATTAACTACTTAGAAGAGATACTTGAAGAAGACTATGATTTGAAATTTAATGTTAATAGTGATACTAATAATAGTTCTATGATCATGACTATTCATAAATCAAAAGGATTAGAATATCCTATCTGTTATTTTGCTGGTTTCACTTCTAAATTTAATTTAAATGAATTAAAAGAAAAAATAATTTTTGATAATGAATTAGGTATAATATTACCTGAAGTAAACAATTATTATAAAGATACAATACTAAAAATATTATTAAAAAGAAGAGTAAGGCAAGAAGAAATATCAGAAAGAATAAGACTTTTATATGTAGCAGTTACAAGAGCAAAAGAAAAAATAATTATAGTTATACCTAAAACAGATGAGGATAATGAAGTAGATAATATAATACCAGTATATAGAAGGGAAAAGTATAATTCATTTTATAGTATTATAAAGAGTATATATAGTAATTTAATTCCATATATAAAAGAAACAAATATAGTTGGATCAAAAGAGTATCTAAATAATACTAAAAAATCTGGTTTAGAAAAAACAGATGAGAAGTTATTTGTAAAAGAAATTAATATAGATTCTAAAGAAATAATAGAGAGTCATTATTCAAAAGAAAGTTTAAGATTAATTTCTAAAGAAGAAAATGAATTGATGAAATTCGGTACTAAAGTACACGAGTTATTGGAAGAAATTGATTTTAAAGATATAAATTTAATCAATACAATTGAAGATAAATTCATTAAAGAGAAAATAGTCAAATTCATAAATAGTGATTTAATGAAAAATAAGTTAGATAAAAAAATGTATAAAGAATATGAGTTTATTTATGAGGAGGATAATAATATATCTCACGGAATAATAGATTTACTAATAGAAGATGAAAAAAATTATATTATAATTGATTATAAGTTAAAAAATATCAATGATCCTTTATATGATAAACAACTTAATGGATATAAAAAATATATTGAAAATATAACTAAAAAGAAATGCATTTGTTACTTATATTCAATAATAAATGAAGACTATAGGGAGATAATTTATGATTAAAATTGATTTAAGTCAAATAGAAAGAAAAAGACTAACAATTTATGAGATTGACAAATATTGCGAATTATTTAATAGTATAAAAGCAAACATAGAAAACCCTAATTTTTTAATAGAATTCACTAAAAAATCTATTTTAAATTTATTAATGACAGGTACTCAAATATATATTTATAAGTATAATGATCAAATAGTATCAAGCGCTATGATGATACCTTGTAGCAAAGAATCAATAGAATATTATGGATTAGATATAGATTATAATGAAGCAGTTGATTTTGGTCCAGAATTTGTTTTACCTGAATATAGAGGGAATAAACTTCAAAGTTACATGATTAATGATTTAATAAATCTTACAAGAGAACAAGGATATAAATATTATTTAGGTGCAGTCCATAAAGATAATGTATATTCTAAAAATAATGCAATTAAATATAGTGAATTGGTAAATACAATAAATCATAATGGTAATGAAATAAATATATATTTAGCCAAGGTATAAAAAATATTGTTAAAAGCGAACAAATATTTGACAAATAAAAATATATATGTTAAAATGTACTTGTCAGTGAGAGGATATAAGCATTTATGTGAGCTATCCTGGAAATTAATCTTACACGAGTTATCAAACACGGAGTCACTAGATAGAATAGTGGACTTCCGTGTTTTTGTTTTTATACGGAAATCCCAAAAAGGAGGGAGGGAAAACTTTTAAAAACAAAAAAGTTGACATTTAAAAAGATATGTAAAAAAGAATAATACTAATTAATCTATAAATTACTAAATAATTAAAGAATAAATCGGTTGAAAAAAGAATATAAGGGGGAATTTAGTATGTATAGATTAAATAGATATGATCGTAATAGACTAGCAAGAGAAAAATTATTAGAATTAAGACATGCTCTTGAAAATCGAAGATATAAACGTGAAGAAAAAGCATATAAAAGATTAGAAAAAGAATATGCAAGACGTGAAGAAAAGAATCAAAAAAATTACTAAAAAGAAAATAAAATAATAATTTATAGATTAATGTATATATTACTATTCAATAATTTACATATCTAAATATAATATTTAAAATCAGATTCATATGAATTAAGTTCATATGAATCTTTTTTGTTTTCACAGTAGAAAAGTTGAATAAATATCAAATAATTGATATTATAATATTAGTGTTATTAATTGTAATTAATAAATTGGAGGGTAAGGTATGAAAGCATTAATATTAAACTCAGGTGTCGGTAGTCGTATGGGTGATATTACACATTCTCATCCTAAATGTATGACTGAAATTGCTAATGATGAAACAATAATAAGTAGACAGTTAGAATTATTGAAAAAATGTGGTATTAATTCAGTAGTTATGACTACAGGTTATTTAGATAAAGTTTTAGAAGATTATTGTAATAATTTAGGACTAGACTTGGATATTGAATATGTTAAAAATCCAAGATTTAGAGAAACTAATGCAATTTATTCTATATATTGTGCAAGAGATTATCTTCATGATGATATTGTTATGATGCATGGAGATTTAGTGTTTACCTTAGAAGTACTAAAAAAAGTTATTGGTGATAAGAGAAGTGTAATGACTGTTAGTTCAACAATACCCTTACCAGAAAAAGATTTTAAAATCGTCATCACAGGAGATACTATAGAAAAAATAGGTGTAGAGTATTTTGACAACGCTTTATCTGCCCAACCTTTATATAAAATAAAAAGAAAAGATTGGGAGATATGGTTAAACAGCATTATTAGTTATTGTGAGAATCATAAAGTTAATTGTTATGCAGAAGAAGCATTTAATACGGTTTCTAATCAATGTCGTATATATCCATTAGATGTTAAAAATGAATTATGTTCAGAAATAGATAATCCAGAAGATTTAGATAATATCAAACGAAAATTAAAACAATATAAGAGAGGAGACAATAAGTAATGGAAAAGACTGTATATATGGTTATGTCTACTGACGTTATTCATGGTGGGCATATTGCTATTATTAATAAAGCAAAAAAACTTGGCAATTTAATTATAGGCGTTTTATCAGATGAAGCAGTTGCCGGTTATAAAAGATTTCCATTAATTCCTTATGAAGAAAGAAAAATATTATATAAAAATATTGATGGAGTATCTAAAGTAGTTAAACAAAATACTCTTAGTTATAAAAAAAACATTTTAAAACTAAAACCAGATTATGTTGTTCATGGAGATAATTGGATTAATGGAAAACAAAAATTAATAAGACAAGAAGTAATTGAAACATTAGAAACATATGGAGGTAAATTAGTAGAATTTCCTTATTCTGATGATCCAAAGTATAAGGCAATTGATGATAGAACAAGATTTGAATTATCCCTTCCTGATTTTAGAAGAGCTAGATTAAAAAGATCTCTAGAATGTAAAGGTCTAATTACTGCTATGGAAGCACATAGTGGTATAACTGGTCTAATAGTAGAAAAAACAATGGTAGAAGAAAATGGTGGAATGAAACAATTTGATGCAATGTGGATTAGTTCTCTTTGTGATTCAACATCAAAAGGAAAACCTGATATTGAATTAGTAGATATGACATCTCGCTTTAGAACAATAGATGATATTATGGAGGTAACTACTAAGCCAATCATTTTTGATGGAGATACAGGTGGATTAAAAGAACACTTTGTATATACTGTAAGAACTTTAGAAAGAATGGGAGTTTCCATGATTATCATTGAAGATAAAATAGGATTAAAGAAAAACTCATTATTTGGAACAGAAGTGAAACAGATACAAGATGATATAGATAGTTTCTGTGAAAAAATAAAAGCAGGAAAGGAAGCTCAAAAAAGTCAAGATTTTATGATTTGTGCTAGAATTGAGAGTTTGATTTTAGAAGCAGGAATGTCAGATGCATTAAAAAGAGCAAAAGCATTTGTGAAAGCAGGAGCAGATGCAATTATGATTCATAGCAGAAGAAAAGAACCAGACGAAATATTTGAATTTGTTGAAAAATTTAGAAGCAAAGATAAAACAACTCCTATTGTAGTTGTTCCAACTTCATTTAATACAGTAACAGAAGAAGAATTCAAAAAACGTGGGGTAAATATAGTAATATATGCCAATCAATTAACAAGAGCTGGATTTCCAGCTATGCAGAATGCTGCAAAAAAAATCTTAGAAAATCATCGTGCTAAAGAAGTAGACGATATGTGTATATCAATTAAAGAAATAATCACATTAATTCCAGAAGATTATTAGGAGAATAATATGCAAAAAATACTAAGTTCAAAAAAAAATTATATTGATTTGAAAAAATATCTGCAAAATAATAAATATCAAAATATTTTATTAGTATGTGGTAACCATTTTTTAAAAAGTGATTTATATAAAAAAATTATTGAATATACAAATAATTTAAATATTAATATTCATATTTTTAAAGATTTTGAACCAAACCCAAGTTATGAATCAGTATGCTTAGGAGTAAAAAAGTTTATAGATAATAATTGTGATTTCATTATTGCTGTAGGTGGAGGAAGTAGTATTGATGTAGCAAAATGTATTAAACTATATTCTAATATGGATCATAGCAAAAATTATTTAAACCAAGAATTTATCCCAAATAATACAAAAATTTTAGCTATTCCTACAACCGCGGGAACAGGAAGTGAAGCAACTAAGTATTCTGTTATTTACTATAAAGGAGAAAAACAATCTATAACTAGTGATAGTTGTATTCCTGAAATAGTATTATTTGATAATAATTCTTTAGAAACTCTTTCCATATATCAAAAGAAAGCAACTTTATTAGATGCTTTTAGTCATTCAATAGAATCATTATGGTCAATTAATTCAACAGAAGAAAGTATTAATTATGCGATAGAATCAATTAAATTAATTATTAAAAACATTAATAAATATTTAGAAAACGATTCAAGTATTTTTAAAGATATGTTTGAAGCATCTAATCTAGCAGGAAAAGCAATAAACATTTCTAGAACAACAGCTGGACACGCTATGTGCTATAAATTAACAACTAAATATAATATTTCTCATGGGCATGCAGCAATGTTAATAAATTCAGAACTTCTTCCTTATATGATGGAAAACACTAATAAGTGTTCAGATCCAAGAGGAGAAAAACATTTAAAAGAAATATTTAGTATTATAAAAAAAACACTCAAATGTAAAAATAATAATGAATTAAAAAATTATTTTAGAAATCTATTAGATAAACTAGATTTATATAATGTTGAAGTAAATAAAAAAGATATTGATTTACTAGTTAAATCAGTAAATGTAACTAGGTTATCAAATAATCCAATAAAATTAGAAAATAATGATATCAAAATAATCTATGAAAGATTATTTGATAGAATAGGTGATAAGCAATGAAGGTATTAGACTTTATAAAAACATTAGGTTCAGACTTTTATACAGGAGTGCCTGACTCTCAATTAAAACCATTATGCAACTATTTAATGAATACATATGGTATTGATAATAAACATCACATAATTGCAGCGAATGAAGGTAATTGTGTTGGACTAGCAGCAGGATACTATTTAGCAACATCAAAAATACCAGTAGTATATATGCAAAATAGTGGAGAGGGTAATATTATTAATCCCGTAGCCTCTTTATTAAATGAAAAAGTATACAGCATTCCAATGATATTTGTAATAGGTTGGAGAGGACAACCAGGAGTTCACGATGAACCTCAACATATCTATCAAGGGGAAATAACGATTAAATTGTTAGATGATATGAATATCTCATCATTTATAATAAAAAAAGATACAACAAAAGAAGAGATAAAAAACAAAATGAAGAATTTTAAAAAAAATCTAAAAGAGGGCAAACAAGTTGCATTTGTGATAGAAAAGAACGCTTTAGAATATGATCAAAAAATAGAATATAAAAATGATAATAAAATGAATAGAGAAGAAATAATTGAGCATATTGTAAAAGTAAGCAAAAATGATCCTATCATATCAACAACAGGTAAAGCCTCTCGCGAATTATTTGAAATAAGAGAAAAGAATAATGAATCCCACGAATATGATTTTTTAACAGTAGGTTCCATGGGTCATTCATCTTCAATTGCCTTGGGAATAGCAATAGAAAAACCAGAATCAAAAATATGGTGTATTGACGGTGATGGAGCATTATTAATGCATATGGGTTCAGCAGCAGTTATTGCATCAGTAAAACCTAATAACTTTATTCATATCTTAATTAATAATGGAGCTCATGAAACAGTAGGAGGTATGCCAACTGTTGCAAATAATATTAATTTACCTAAATTAGCTGAAGCATGTGGTTATAAAAAAATATATAGTGTAGATAATTTTAAAGACTTAGATAAAGTTTTAAAAGAAGCAAAGAAAAATAATAAGTTGACATTTATCGAGGTGTTATCATCAATAGGAGCAAGATCTGATTTAGGAAGACCCACAACAACAGCAAAAGAAAACAAAGAAAACTTTATGAAATACTTAAATAAAAATAATTAATAATAGGCTTCTTATGAAGTTAAACTTGAAAAAAATCGAAAAATATGGTATAATATACATTCGTAAGAGGGAGTAGTTCCATCTAAAGGTGTAGTAACTCAACACTATGATATTTATTATCTGGGTTACTTATAAAGAACAAGACTTTTATAGAAATATAAGAGTCTTTTTTTTATGACTCTTACAAAAGGGGTGATTTATTTATGCATACAAAAAACTTAAGGAGAGTAGCTGAAGAATTAGAAAAAACACATAAAATAAGAAATCTAAAAATATCTAGAGAAATGATAGATTATCATTGTGATAAATGTTGGTATTCCTGGGCAGAAACATCAACAGAAATAGAATTCAATGATAGATTATATAAAATTCTTCTTAAAATGTTACCAAAAGAAATTAGATTAACATTAAAAAAACTTGATAAAGAAATCTTTAAATTAAGAGTAGAAATTAAAAAATCAACCGGATGGGAATTATTTGATAGAACAAGTATGTATCATGGATATAAACCAGAAAGACCATTCTTTAAAGAACCAGAAGTTAAACGTAATGAAAATGGTTTCTACGTAGAAATGCAAGAATCATATCTTTATCAAGAACATAAAGCAATAGATGAGAGAGCAAAACAGTTCTACGAAGAAAATAAAGAGACATTAAAAAAACTACATGATTTAATGTCAACGAAAGAATTAATTTTAAATAAAACTATATCATTAGTTTCAGAAGAAAACAAAGATCTTACTAGAGAGATATTATTATTTCTAGGATATAATCCTAATGAAGAAAATGAAACAACATATAATAACAGATTTTTTATATAAAGTAGCTAATAGCTTAAAGAAGGGGTGTGATGTATATGAGTAATTACGAAAAATTAGTTATAGAATTATGCAATATTAATAAAAAAGATTTAGCAGAAAGAATAATCAAAGTAGAGGAAAATCATGAATATCAAGAAAAAAGAAGAATAGATTATGAATTATATTTATTATTATTAGATCTTGTTCCAGAAAGAATTAAAGATCAAATTGAAACATTAAGATTAGAAATAATTAATATGAAAAAGTCTATTATGGATCAATCTGGATGGTATGTAGATAACGATATATTTGAATTTAGTAATGGAGTATTCATGCATGACTTTAGTTATGACATGGGATATGATGTTGCTTATATTGTTAGAAACAACAAAGAGTATAAGGTATTAGATGATTTCAAAACACCAAGTAGAGAACGTTTAGAAACTGATTTCTTTGAAACATACAAAGAACAATTAATAGGACTTAATGATATGATATGCTTATATGAATTATTATTAAGAACTTGTTCAAAATCAGTTAAAAACAACAAATCATTAGTAAATGAAATTGTTACTTACTTGGGATATAATGATTCTAAGAAAAAAAATAAAACCTATAATTATTAAATATAATAGCAATGATTTCATTGCTATTTTTTTATTAAAAAGAATGTATTTTTATAGGAAATATGTTACAATTAAAATGGTATAGTATAGAAAAGGATGGTGATATAAATGATAAATAATATTAATCAAAATATATCAAAACCATCCTTTTTATATACAGATAAAAATAACTATGAAGAATTTTTAAATGAAGCTAGAAATAACAATACATCTATTATTGGATTTACATCATTGCTACCAGAACCTGATCTAGTCCTTCCAGATATTGATAAACCATCATTTAAAGATATTGATAAATTTATAGAATCAATTTCTAATTTAAAATACCAAGAAAAATTCATTCCAATTTTAACTGGTTTTGAAACAGAATATCATCCAATGAAAGAAGCATATCTTGCAGAAGCAAGAGAAAAAGTTGATTTCTTAATCTTATTTCAAAGACATGTTAATAAAGGACTAATAAATACTAATCCAACAAACAATCCAAACTATCCAATTGAATACGCAAATACAGTTATTAAAGCACTTGAAAGTGGCTTGTTTGATATAGTTAAATTCCCTGATTATTTTACAAAATATGAGAGTACTATAACAGAAGAAAATCAAGAATTATATAAAGAAAATGTAGAAATTGCCAGTCAAGTAATATGTGAAAAAGCAAGAGATTTAAATATTCCAATAGAATTAGACTTATCAAATGCAAACACTAGCCAAGTATTTGTAGAAATTGCCAGTGAGATAGATAATCTACAAGTACTTATAAATTCATCACATAATGATAATAATCTATATAAATTAATTGAATCAAAAATTGTAAATAAATATTATAGCCCTGTAAGTAATAGACAAAATAATAAGAAACTTCAAAAACTATGTAGTAAGACATCAAATAATTCATTAACATATGAAACACATATGATTAATCAAATAATGAAAAATGCCTTTAAAAACATAAAAGTATGGGACAATCCAGAAAATTTAGAAATAACAATAAGTTATATATTAGATCAAACCTTTAAAAATTGCGTAAAGGATGCAAATGAACAATATAACTCAATTATAAATGATCCTGTATTAAAAAAATCTGAAAAACAACAGATTGCTAAAGAAATACTAGAAGTATTAGATAAACAAAAAATAGTTTTAGAAAACGCTAAAGAATATTTCTCTATAGCAGTTAATCTAGGGTGTAATTCAAAAAAAGAATATTTAAATATAATTACTCAAATTTCTCAATATAATTCAACTACATCAGAACTACAAAAGTTAGATATAGAAGAACATCTTAATAGATATGCTGCTTCAAAAGGATTAATAAATATAGATAGACATGTATATACATTACGAAAAGAAAAAAACTTTTTAACAGAAAACGAAGGCTCAATAAGTATATTTGGAATTGTATTAATTTCAATAATATTATGTATTTTAGTTATTTGTTTAATTGTCTATAAAGTAATAATAATGTAAGAATGGAGAATATATGGAAGAAAATAAAGAAAAAACAAATAAAGAAGAATATGAAGTTCTTAAAGAATTAAATCAAAAGATTATACTTTTTAAAAAAGATAGTGAGGAAAAAGATAAAAAAGATAATAATCAAACTATAAGGAGGTAAAAATATGAATTCATCTGATAATACATTTTTTATAAGTAATATAGAAGATATAATGGATAGTTTAGAAGATGTGATTACAGAAATAGATGATCAATATAATGAAGATGCAGGAGAATTATTTGATAATTGTAATTTCTCAGAATTAATAAATGTTTTAAACAAATATCGATCAGACTTTGTTACGAATAATCACATATCCGTTGAATCATTAAAAATGACATATGCTATTATGAATCCTGAAGATAAAAATAAAGTATATTCAGATGAAGAATATAATAATCTCCTAAAGAAAATCGCTGATGTTCACGGTGATAGATTATATGAAATAATGGGAGTATCATACTATAGTTTTGATATGAGTAATCTAGATGGTTTATTGAATTATGATGATCCAAAGTATGCTAGTACATATAGAAATGTTCTTGGAAGAAAATTGATAGAAATACCAATTGATGATTCTATTAATATTTTGAAAAATATTAATAAAAATGCCATTGATCAAGATTTTATTATAAAGTTTATTGAACAAAAAAATGAATTAAAATTTGGGGATAAATTAATTGCTTTAGCAAGCGTTTTACCAAAAGAAATGTTGGAAGATGGAAAAATAGGTAAAGAAATGATTAAAAAAATAGACTCCATTTATTTTGGATCTGAAAAACTACTTGATTATATCCCTGAAACTGCATATGATAGCGAATTAGTTGAAATGATACTTAATAAAACAACAGATAATGGTTTTTATGCAATATTTCAGAAAATACCTAAACAACTAAAGACTAGAGAAATATATGAAAGAGTATGTAGTAATAATTCATATTTTATTCATGAACTTCCAAAAGAAAGTATTGATCCTAATATATCTGAAGAAGAATATAACCTATGGGTAAATAAACTGATTGTTGATGCTATTAATACAGATCCTGAATCATCATATTCATTTTTTAGAGAATTAGATGATTCAAGAAAAACTAAAGAGATATGCACAATGGTTGCTAAAAACTTATCATTTAGTAGTGAATATGAATATGGTTATTTTCTCGAAAAAGTTCCTAATAATTGTAGAAGTAAAGAATTATATGAAATTATATTAGAAAAAACTACTGAAATAATAAGAAATATTCCGCAAGAATCATTTGATCCAAATATCTCACAAGAAGAGTATGATAAATGGTATAAATCTTTAGTAATGAATAGTATCGATAAATCAAATTCTATGATGAATATCAGAAAACAAATTCCACCATCAAAAATGGATGAAAAGCTTTGGAATAGAATGCTAGATAAATGTATTGAGACTAAGGAAGATAAAAGATGTGCATCACTTGAATATATAGATTATGAAAATCTAACTCCTCAGATGATAGAAAGAGCAATAAATGAAATTGATGAAACACAAATATATTATATTCCGTGTATTGATAGAAAATTAGATGGATTACCAGAACAAGAAAAAGAAAAATATGCTAGATGGCAATCATCACTATCAGAAGAAGAAAAAAAATCTTACAGAGATTTATACGAAAGACTATGGATTGATTTTGTGAATAAAAATTCACCAGCATCATTATATGAAAGAGTTCCACGTGAAGGAATAACTCACAATATGCATATGACATGTATTGATAAAGATAACTTTTTAGCAATCAAATGTATGCCATTACCTGAAACAGAACAAGAAAAAGAAGAATATCAAAAATTACTTATATATGCTATAAGTAAAATAGAACCAATTAATTATAATAAAGAACACTCAGATCTTATAGAAGAAAGAGATATTCTTGAAAATATACCTCAAGAATTAATAAATGAAGATGTTCTAAGAGCAGCAATAGAAAAAAGCAGTATATATTTATCATATGCTAATGTTGATTCGGAAAATTTTGAAGAATTATTAAATATCGGATATAAAGGAAAATTAGAATCATTAGGAAGAGATAAACTAACAAAAGAGGAAATAGAATTAATTCAGAGATTTGCACACAGTAATAGTGATTTATTTAAAACATTGAAATTAGAAATATTAGACCCAAGAATTGTAAGTACAATTGGAGAAGATAGTTTAGAAATAATTACAAGATATAAAGATGTACAAAATTCAGTATTGAAATTAGCAAATAATGAAGATGCACTAGCAACATTTGGCTTTGTTTTAGAAAACTTAAAAGAAGATAGTCAATTCATTGAACCAACAATTGAAAAATTATCTCGATCAATATCATATCAAGGAGAAACAGGATATGGAAATACAGGTTCACAATTTTTAAAATCTGTAAATAAGAGATTAAAAAGAAAAGATGTCCCTGTTACAGACTACGAAAAAGTAATTATATCTCATTTAGCTTTAAATACAAGAGAAGGTAAAAAAATAAATAATTACGAAGATGTTTTAACATATGTAGATAGAAAAAATAGTGAATTAGAAACTATAGTTTCCAATCCAAATGCATCATTAATAGATGTAAAAAATGCATATTTAGAAAGAGTCATCGGAATGGATTATGAAACTGCAAAAAATCTTGTTAGTACTTATGGTAATGATCCAGAAGAGCTTTTAAGAAAATATGATAATTTAGATCCTAATGCTTATCAAGAACTTGCTGAAAAAGAAGCACTTGAAATCATTATAAAATTAAAATCTATAATAGAAACAAATGATATTAATGCTTTAAGAAGTGAATTTCAAAAATATGTTAGTGAAGAAAAAAGAGAAGATTCATACAAAAGATATAAAACAGCTCCAAAAATCGATTCTACATTAAGAAGAGCTTATGGAAGAGATATTACAGAATCATTATCAAAAACAGAAGGCCAGTTAGAAGAAAAAGAACTTGAATCAGGTGAAAAATATTATGTAAGACGTGTCTCAGGTGATTTTAATAGAATGGTAAGTTTATTAGGAGCTTACAGAAAATCAGGTGCTACAGAAGGAGACATGTATGACAGATGGAATACCAGTGAAATGTCAGGTAATCATGCTTTATGTTACAGTTTAATTAATCAATCAAATCCTGGAACAGCTATGATTGATGGTAAAAAAGGTGTAATTATATCTGTAAATGGTTTCAGCCCTGAAGCAGTATCTGCTGCGGCACCTTACGATTTATGCTCAGATAATAGATTTAATACGGTTCATACCTGGAGAGACCAAAGGTTTTTTAGTGCCAGAAATATGCCTAATCAAACAAGAGGAATGTATTCTGAATATGATATAGAAATTAAAGATGTAAACGCTCCTAAAGGTACTTATAGAAAGATACAACCAGCATCAATTATCTGTTTTGAAGAAATTGATGAGGATAGTATAAATGCATCAATTGAATTATCAAAGAAATTAGTATATCCAGTGCCAATAGAATTAATTGATAGAAGAGAACTTGCAAGAAATGAAATGATCCAAATACTTGCTGCATACAATGAATTTAAAAAAGGTGATAATTTAGATCCAGCATTACTTGAACAAATTATCACAAGATTTAATAATGTCAGAAATGCCCATAGATATTCAAATTTATCTGACGAATTATTAGGTGAAAAAGAAGAAGAAAATAAACAAGCACCATTTAATAAAGAACATTTAAATCAAATAATCAAAGAATGTCTTAAAGTAATAGAGCAAAAGATAAAATCCGGAAAAGTAGAAGAAGGACTTCAAGTTTTAGAACAATTAAAAACTATAATTGCAAAAGAAAGAGAAAAAGCATACCTTATGCCAACTATGCACGATAAACAAAGATGGACATCGATTGATATGGAAATTGATTATGCAATAGACTCTATGATAAGAACATACTCGCAACCAGTAATAACAGAGCAAAAGGAATCTCAATCGATTGATGTAGTAAGAAATTTACAAGGTCAAAGTCTTAACTCAGTCGTATATGATATTAGTTATTAAGAATCACAAGTAATTCCAAAACAACTATCACCTGATGAGATTTTAGAAATTAGTGATTTATCAATGGTAGAATCAGAAATAAGAGAAGTTCATGATGCAGGATTTTATCAAAATAAAACAGCATATGGAGAAGAACATATCGCAAGAGTAATATTATATAGTTCTAATATTGCTAAAATGGAAGGACTAGATGAAAGAACTCAACAATTACTAACAGAAGCAGCTAAATACTCATCATGTGGTAGACAAACTGATTCAGTAGAAAGACATGAAAAATACAGTTCAACCTTGGCAGCCAAACAACTAAAAGAAAAATACTCAGATGGCGATATAAGACTAATCCAAGCAGCGATAGAACTACAAAATATTGGAATGTCAATGGGAAGACAAGAAGATAAAGATAGAATAATATCTGAAATATGTACAAAATATCAAATTCCTGAAAATCAAAGAGATACAGTTCTAAAAATGTCTAATTGTTTAAATGATGCAATAGAATTAGATAGATTAAGATTTGTAGATAAGGCGCAGGCAAATAAAGAAGAGAAATTTTCTTTATTCAGATTACAAACAGATTCATCAAAAAAGTTGATTCAAAGTAGTTGTTACATTCAAGAACAATTAGCAGAACAAGAACTTGAAGAAAGAAAAAATCAAGCAAACATTACTTATGATTCATCAACTAAAAGAGATATTATGGATAAATTTTTTACTGAAAAAATTATGGGAATGCCACATCGTACTCAAGAAGAAAGAATTACAGAATCTCCATTAGTTAGACTTGAGTATTTTAAAACTAAATACCCAGAACTAGTAGATGTTGAGACAAATTCTATACCGGTAAAACAAGAAACTTCGTCTAAAGAAAAAGAAATATCAGAAAAACAAGAAAAAAGAAGGCAACAATATGAACAAAGAAAAAAACAGTTAGGTTTGAATGATGAACCTGTTATAGCGCTTGATACACTATTTCATGAACAAGAAATCTTAGAGCAGCTTGGAATTACAGAAGAAATGATAGAAGAAGCATCTATTGGATATAGAAGATAGGAGGTAATTATGGATAATACGACAAACGACAAAAAAGAAGAAATATCTCAAAGTCAGAATAATACAATAAAAGAAGAATTAAAAGAACCAGAAGAAAAAGTTATAGAAGTAGGTTCGAAAATAAAAGATGGACAGTATAAATGTCCAAATTGTGGGTCAAGTCAAATTGAACCAAATCCCAAAACAGGTAAATTAAAATGTGCTTATTGTGCCTGTGAATTTGATGGAAAAAATATAGAAAATACAGTTGCAGATTTAACTAAATTAAAAGGTCGTGTCAGAGGAAGTGGAACATCAAATATTAAAGCAGATGCCAATGATGTTGTAACATTAAAATGTGGAGGTTGTGGTGCTGAAGTAGTAATTGATACCGCAAATGCTCCTCACGCAAGATGTCACTGGTGCAGAAGTATTCTTTCCATAAATTCTCAAATAGAAAATGGTGCTATTCCAGATGTAATTCTGCCTTTTAAAGAAAAAAAAGAAGAAGCTAGAGAAAAAATAAATGATTTTGTAAAAAAAAGAACATTCTTTGCTAATCCTAGATTTAAAAAAGAATTTACAACAGAAAATATAATGGGAGTATATTTTCCTTATTTACTTGTAGATGCAAATTGTCATGCTAATTTTAAAGGACAAGGAGAACATAAAACAAGAGAATATCGAGTTCCTGCTGGAGATGATGATTGGGTTACTGTTTATGATGCTGATTTATATAACGTTGAAAGAGAATATGATATGGTTGTAAAAGGATTGTCCATAGAATCTAATTCAACTAGATTAGATAAAACATCTAATAGTCAAACAAATAATATTATTAATAGTATAATGCCTTTTGATACAGAAAACTGTATTCAATATCAATCTAACTATCTTGTAGGATATACCTCTGAAAGACGTGATGTAAATATAGACGATATTGAACCACAAGTTGCTAAACAACTAAAAGATATTGCAAGATTTTCATCTAAAAAAGAAACAGAATTGTTTTATGATCGCGGTATAAGATGGGACTATCAAGATTTAAAAATAATAGGTACACAATGGTTAGCAGCATACTTACCAGTATGGTTATATAGTTATCAAGAAGTAAAAGGAAATAAAAAAGTACTTCATTACGTTGCCGTAAATGCAAGAACTGGTGAAACTATGGGAAGTGTTCCAATTAATAAACCATTACTATTTGGAATATCTGCCATAATAGAATTTTTCTGTACTATTTTAGCATTCATCTTGTTCTTTGTAACATCAACTGGTAGTGATGATGATGATAGTGTAGGTTTCTTCTTATTATTACTAGGAGGATTTATTTTCTATGGAGTAATGTATTTAAGATATCGTAATAGTGATGCAAGACATGCCTATGAAGATGAAACAGAAAAAGAAATTTATAATATAAAAAGAAAAGATGAATTTGTTAAAAAAGAAAAAGAATTGCGTAATAGTCAAATAAAAGGGATTAATGATACCGTAATCGAAGGAGATGTAATTGATTCAACATCAAAATTAGGAAATATAATTAAGAAAAACATAAACAAATAAGTATAACTTATTTGTTTTTTTATTTGATGATTATCAAAAAAACATACTTATATATGGTATATTATCAAATAAAGTGTTAAATAAGTGTAAAGTAAAGTGACTAACCAATTGAAAAACAAACGAATAAAGTGTATAATATGTCATTGATTAAGGGGGATATTATGAAAATAAAAGAAAATAGCGCAGTGAAAAAAATAATAAAAATGCCAGTAGGTTATACTATACTAACTATCTCTGATAATTATGATCTAAAAAGAATTGCTATAAAGGGAAGTATATCAAAAGGCAGAAGATACATATACATGTATGACAAAGATACTGATTTAGTTAATAGTATTGATGCAGAAGTAAAAATATCAAATGAAAATGGATTAAAAATTGTTGCCTATGGTGATTATATAATTCATGATGCAGAATATGTACTATTAGATTGTAAAAAGAAAATTCTTAATGATAATAGAATGTTCAAATCAATTGAAGATAGAGTAAAAGTAGACGAACAATCAAAAAGCAATTTAGAAATAGAAAGAATTACAAAACAAAAAGACAAAGAAATTGCTGATCTACAGCAAAAATTAAAAGAAAGAGAAAATTACTACACAGTTGATAGATTAACTAGACTTAGTGATATTAAGAAAGATTTAGTATTAGGAGAAGTAACTTGCTATTCATATAGTTCTGGTATGAGAGACAGGGGAAGATATTTTGGTGGATATCAAATGACATCAACATCTAATGTAACTAAAAAAGTAAAAAATAATGGAATAAAATTTGTAATTGAAAAATTAGAAATTATTTCTGAATTATATAACTCTGATGCATTTTCTAATAATAGATTACATACTTTATTAGAAAAAATAGAATCTTTAGAAACAAAAGCAAGAACAAAATATGATGAAGAGACTTTAAACAGTATTCAATCTATATATGGTTTAATAGCAGAAGAGTTAACAATAAGATTGATTAATTTGTGTAATCATATAAGAAATAATAATATTAAAACTGATGAATTAACTTATGAAGAAACAATATATAGATATGGAACAAAGTTCTATGATGATGAAAGTGAATATGAAGAAATAGAAAAAATAGATAATTATTTTGATAGCATCATAGAAGGAGCATGTACATTTATAGAAAGAATTACAAATCAAAACATAAAAGATGAATTACATTCAAGATTACATCAAGAAATAGAAAAACCAAAAGAAAAAAGAATTGGATAATTTATGAACAAAAACGTATATATATGTTATTAACATATTAACAAAAACAGCATAATATGGTATAATTATATACGTTGAAATGGAGTAGTTCTCATTTATAAAATGATTTTTAATTCGTCAACACAAGAATCTTATTCTTCGGATTAAAAATAAATAACAAGACTTTCACATTAAATAATGTGGGAGTCTTTTTTGTATACCACAAAAAAAGGGGGAATATATTTTATGATAAGAGAAATTTGTACAATTGATTTTATTAAAGGAGTTAGATTTATATCTGCTATAGAGAATGGAACAATAAAATTATTTTCATTAGATGAAGGAATTTCACTTTATATTGAAGCTGATGAAAATACAAGAAACATTAAAAGTATAAGAATTAATGGAAAATACTTTGATGTGACTATGAAAAATATTAATGCTTTAAATAATTTTTATAGTAAAAATGGATTAGGTACAGATATAACAATAACAGAACCTACAAATACATATATTGATAAACCATCAATTAAATAACATATCAAAAATAAAATTAGAAGGAATAATCAATTGATTATTCTTTTTTATTTGTAAAATCAAGTAAAGAATATTTGTAAAACTTAAATATTTTCGTTATAATAATTAATAGTGATAAATAGGAGTGATAGAAAATGTCAGATAAATATGATGCAAAGTCGATTAAAATACTTGAAGGTTTAGATGCAGTAAGAAAAAGACCTGGTATGTATATTGGATCAACTGATAAGAGAGGATTACATCATTTAGTATGGGAAATTGTAGATAATTCTGTTGATGAAGCTATTAATGGTTACGGAGACTATATTAAGATAATACTTCATTCTGATGGTTCTATAAGTGTTGAAGATCATGGACGTGGTGTACCAACTGGAATGCATGAATCTGGTAAATCAACTCCTGAAGTAATATTTACAATCCTTCATGCTGGAGGAAAATTTGAAAGCGATGGTTATAAAGTATCTGGAGGACTACATGGTGTGGGTTCAAGTGTTGTTAATGCTTTATCTAAATGGATGGAAGTAACAATTAAAAGAGATAAAGAAGAATCATATATTAGATTTGAAAATGGAGGACATGTTGCAGTACCTCTTAAAAAAATTGGAACAACTAATAAAACAGGAACAACCATTAGATTTATGCCAGATGATGAAATTTTTTCGACTACAAAATTCTCATATACAACTATTTGTGAGAGAATGCAAGAATCTGCATATTTATTAAAAGGAATTACTATTGAGGTAGTAGATGAAGAAGATGAAAGAGATGCAAAATTCCATTATGAAAGAGGTATTGAAGAATATGTAGAAGATTTAAACAAAAATAAATCAACATTACATAAAGTTCTAAGTTTTAATGGAATCAAAGATAAAATTGAAGTAGAAATATCAATGCAATATACAGATACTTATGAAGAAAAAATAGTAAGTTTCGTAAATAATGTTAAAACAATAGACGGAGGATCTCACGAAGTTGGATTTAAAACAGCCCTTACAAGAGTATTTAATGATTATGCTAAAAGTAATGGCTTTGTTAAAGGAAATGCAAAAGCATTTGAAGGAAGCGATGTTCGTGAAGGACTAACTGCTATTATTAGTTTAAAAATCCCAGAAGGAATTCTACAATTTGAAGGACAAACAAAAGGAAAATTAGGAACTCCTCAAGCAAAAAGCGCTGTAGATAATATTGTTTCAGAACAATTAAGAGTTTATTTAGAAGAAAATAAAGCAATCGCAACGGAAATTATAAATAAAAGTTTAAAAAGTAAAATTGCAAGGGAAGCCGCAAGAAAAGCAAGAGAAGATGCAAGAAAAGGTACAAGTAGAAAAAAAGAAGAAAGGTCGCTTTCTGGTAAACTTGCACCTGCTCAAAGTAAGGATAAAACGAAAAAAGAATTATTTTTAGTCGAGGGTGATTCTGCAGGAGGTTCTGCAAAAGGTGGAAGAGATAGAAAATATCAAGCAATATTACCTTTAAGAGGAAAAGTATTAAATACAGAAAAAACAAAAGAAGAAGATATCCTTCGAAATGAAGAAATTAATACAATGATTTATACAATAGGAGCAGGATATGGTTCCACATTTGACTTAAATGATTGTGAGTATAGTAAAGTTATAATCATGTCAGATGCTGATGAAGATGGAGGACATATTCAATGTCTATTACTAACATTTTTCTATCGTTATATGAAACCATTAATAGAAGATGGTAGACTATTTGTTGCACTTCCACCATTATTTAAAATTCAAAGTGGAAAAGAAATTCAGTATGCTTATACTGTAGAAGAAATGAAAGAATTATCAAAAGGGAAAAAATGTGATATTCAAAGATATAAAGGTCTTGGTGAAATGAATGCAGATCAACTATGTGAAACAACTATGAAACCAGGATCAAGAACATTAATAAGAGTAAATATTGAAGATGCCCAACTTGCAGAAAAACGTGTGTCTATTCTTATGGGAGATGAAGTTCCTCCTCGTAAAGAATGGATAGAAGAAAATGTAGAATTTTCACTTGAAGATGATTACAAAATTGCATAATTATAAATAGAAAGAGATGGTAAAATGCCAAGAAAGAAAACTGAAACAGAAGAAGTAATTGAGAAGATATTTGACTATACTTTAGAAGATCTTATGGGAGAAAGATTTGGAAGTTATTCTAAATATATTATTCAAGATCGTGCTATACCAGATGCCAGAGATGGTCTAAAACCAGTTCAAAGACGTATTCTATATTCAATGCATAAAGAACATAATACCTATGATAAAGGATATAGAAAGTCTGCAAAAACTGTTGGAGATGTTATAGGTAATTACCATCCACATGGTGATACATCAATTTATGATGCGATGGTTAGAATGTCTCAAAGTTGGAAGACAAGAATTCCATATATTGATATGCATGGTAATAACGGATCTATTGATGGAGATTCTCCAGCAGCTTATCGTTATACAGAAGCAAGACTATCTAAGATAGCAAACGAAATGCTTAGGGATATCGATAAGGATACTGTAGAGTTTGCTCCAAACTTTGATGATACTACTATAGAACCAACTGTTTTACCAGCAAGATTTCCAGCACTTCTTGTATATGGAGCACAAGGAATATCTGCAGGTTATGCCACAAATATTCCACCACATAATTTAAATGAAATAGTAAATGCCACAATTCATAGAATTGATTATCCAAACTCTCAACTAGATACCCTAATGAAATATGTAAAAGGTCCAGATTTTCCGACAGGAGGAATAGTTGAAGGAATTGAAGGAATAAAAGATGCATATAAAACAGGTAGAGGAAGAATAATTGTAAAAAGTAGATATGAAATAGTAAAAGATAAATCTACAACCCAAATAGTAATAACAGAAATACCATTTGAAGTTAATAAAGCCCAGATGGTTAAAAAAATAGATGATATTAGAATAGATAAAAAAGTAGATGGGATATTAGAAGTAAGAGATGAATCTGCTCAAGATGTAAGAATTGTAATTGATCTAAAGAAAAACGCTAATACAGAACTAATTATAAATTACTTATTAAAAAATACAGATATGCAGATAAGTTATAACTTTAACATGGTCTCAATTGTAAATAGAAGACCAAAACTACTAGGATTAGAACAAGCATTAGATGCCTTTATTGCCCATCAAAAAGAAGTAGTAATAAGAAGAACAACATTTGATTTAAATCACGCTAAAGCAAGATATCATATCCTTGAAGGTTTAATTAAATGTATTTCTATCTTAGATGAAGTAATTAGAGTAATAAGAGCATCTAAAAATAAAGCAGACGCTAAAGATAACTTAGTAAAAGAATTTGCTTTTACTATAGAACAAGCAGAAGCAATAGTAACATTACAATTATATAGACTAACAAATACTGATGTAGTTGCCTTAGAAGAAGAAATGAAAGATTTAGAGAAAAAAATTAGTATTTGGGAACAAATTTTAAATAATGAAGAAGCTCTAAAACATGTAATGAAAAGAGAACTACAAAATATTAATAAAGAATATGAAACTCCAAGATTAACTGATATAAAAGAAGAAATAACAGAGATAAAAATAGATGAAGCTGCTATGATTCCAAAAGAAGATGTTGTTGTTTTAGTAACAAAAGATGGATATATTAAAAGAACATCATATAGAAGTTATTCGGCATCAGCAGAATCAGACCTAACTTTAAAAGAAAACGATTATATAATTGGTTTATATGAAATGAATACAACCGATACAATTCTTCTATTCACTAATGGAGGAAACTATCTTCATATTCCTGTACATATTATTCCTGATTTAAAATGGAAAGATATGCCTAAACATGTAAGCAATGTTATTGAAATACCAGGAGAAGAAAATATTATAAGCGCAATTCCTGCTTATGATTTCTCAAGTGATAAAGATATTATAATTGCATCTAAGAATAGTATGATAAAAAGAACAAAACTAAAAGAATTTAAATTACAAAGATATACAAAAGCAAGTAGTTGTATGAAATTAAAAGAAGATGATGAAGTAATCTCTGTAATAAGAGAAGATTATGATACTATCTTTATGACAACAAATTCAGGATATGGATTAAGTTTCAAAACATCTGATATTCCAGAAGTAGGTGTAAAAGCATCAGGAGTAAAAGGAATGAAATTAAAAGATGATTATATAGTTTCAGTAAATAACTTCTCATATACAACTCATGAGTATATTTCAATAATCACAACAAAAGGTACTGGAAAAAGAGTTAGATTATCAGAATTTGATTTATCTACAAGAACAAGAAGAGGAGTTCAAGTAATAAGAGAAGTAAAATCAAATCCATATGTAATTTTAAAAACATTTATAAGTGACTCTAGAAATTATATTGGTTTAAAAAACGGTGATATAACTACTATAAAGTCAACAGAATTATCAATTAATGATAGATATAGTACAGGAACATCAATATCTAAAAAAGAATTAAATGATGCCTTTATAGTCGCAACACTAACAAAACCAACAGAAAAACAAGAAGAACTAATAGAAGAATTAACTAAAGAAGAACCAAAAGAAGAAATAAAAAAAATTCCAAAGAAAGAACAAATTTCTTTAGAAGAAATAGACGATAGATTAATGACAATAGATGACTTCTTAAATTAGACTATTATACATAGTCTTTTTTTCTTTATATTAAGCATATAATATATAAGGTGATACTATGAGTAAACAAAATTTTATTTCTTATGCAAGAAATCATCCAGAACTAGCAAATTATGTTTTGAATGGTAAAGTTACTTGGCAGCAATTATATGAGATATATGAAATATATGGAGAAAACAACAATATATTAGAAAATTATACTAAAAATAATATTGATTTAAACTCTTTTAAAGAAGTTTTTAATGTCATAAAGAAAGTAGATTTAGAAAATGTTCAAAATAGTATTAATAATATCCAAAAAACAATAGGTTTAATTCAAACTATAGGTACTAAAAAATGACAAAAGAAATATTAAAGTATATAAGAACTCATGAATATATTTATAATTTTTTAAGAGATGATTCTTCTCATTATATATATTTATATAAAGATAATAATTATATTAAGGTAATAAAAAGACTTGCCAAAGAAAAATATAAATTAAGATATATTGATAAACTTCAATCAATAGAAAATAAAATAAATCAAATAAATACAATTATTGAAGTATTTAAATAAAATGTGATAGAATTAACTCATGGAAGAGTTAATTTTATTAGTAGACAATTTAATTAAAAGTATAGATGACACAACTCTTGTATCTGAAATCAAAGAGTTAAATAAAGAATTATTAAAAGATCAAGAATTAATGAAGTTATTAGAAGAGTATAAATATAACAAAAGTGATAGTTTAAAAGAAAAAATAATTTCAAATGACTTATTCTATAAATACAAAGAAAAAGAAACAGATTTAAATATCTTAATAATGAGTATTAATCAAAGACTTAAAAGTATAAGTAGTAAGGATGGATGTCTAAAATGAAAGTAATAAGTGGTATATATAAAGGAAGAAAAATAGATGGCTTTTCTATAGACGGAACACGTCCAACTATGGATAGAGTAAAAGAAAGTTTATTTGGTACAATTCAAAATTATTTAGATAATTCGGTATGTCTAGATTTATTTTCAGGTAGTGGTAATCTTGCTATTGAAGCATTATCTGAAGGAGCAAAATATGCTTACCTAGTTGATTATAATAAAAAAGCATATCAAACAATTACTAATAATATTAACAACATTGGTATTAATAACTGTAAAGTATTATTAATGGATTATAAAAAGGCACTAAGTTATTTTAAAGACAATAATATAGAATTTGATATTATTTTTTTAGATCCGCCATATAAAACTAATTATATTGAAGAATCAATTAAATTAATAAGTAAGTACAAGTTACTTAAAGATAATGGAATAATTGTATGTGAAAGTGATAATATTGATAAAATAATCTATAATGAAGAATATAAATCAATTAAAGATAAAAAATATGGAGATAAATATATAGTTTTACTAAAAAAAATATGATAATATATATAGTAGGAGAAATATATTATGAATAATAAGGGATTTGCAGTAACAACTTTAATATATGGTTTGGCAGTAATTGGAATATTACTTGTAAATATTGTTATGGCAACATTATCTACATCTAGAAAAAGTGTTAAAGACATGGCAAAAGTAGTAGAAGAAGAATTAATTAATGCTAATCGTGCAAGTGTTGTTTTTGATGGTAATACAGGTGGTGTGGTAAATTATACAGTTCCAGAAGGACAAGGTGGTTTATATAGAATAGAAGCATGGCAACCACAAGCATCATCTGGATCAAATGCATGTAATAGAGAAAGAGGAGCCTATGAGGTAGGGTTTATTCTTTTAAAAGAAAACGAAAACCTTTATGTTAGTTCTGGAAAATGTGGAGAAGATACAATAGTATCATTACAGAATCCTATTGTTGATAATAAAATAATAATGAAACCTAAAAATACTGGTTACGTATTAAAAGGATATACAGCAGCTGAAAATTTAGGTAGTGATGATAGAATTTGGGATTATATAACATTTAATAGTAAAAGATACTATTTTGTTAATGCAAGACATCAACCAGAAGTTAAAAGTGGAGAAGGGAAAGTTATTATAGAAAAAATCTATTCAACAACAAGCGATTCTCCATTTCAAGATTTAAGGTCACCAAAATGGAAAAATATTTCCGGCAAAACAGTAATACCATCAATGACTAATTCTGCTGCTTCATGTTCCTTTTATTATTCAAGAGATGGAGTAGTATTCAAAAAAAATATTTATACACATAGAAGTACAATTCAAGTAATGAATTATGATGCAATTGACGATGTATCTATAATTTGTAACCCTACAGATGATGGAAAAGGTAGATTGCAGGCTACAATTGGAGTAGCATCAAATAATATTGTTTATAGTGATGTCACATTTAAGAAAGATCAAAAGATAAAAATACAATTATCAGCATATCAACAAGATACAATGCAGCAACCTCCATCACATGGAAACTACTATATAATTCCATATAGTAATCAAGCAACAGCTATAACAGCAAATGATGCAAACAATACAGGAACTGCAATTTCAAATAATTTTATAAATGGTTCGGCTAGACAAAAATGGGCAATTGATTTAATTAATACACCAACAGATACAACTTATCCAAATATTACAAATAGTTCAGGAAAAAATGAATATCGTATTGTTGAACTAAATAGTTATAGAGCATTAGATATATTACATGATGAAAATAGAAATGGTAATGAAATATCAGCAAAATCAGCGTTTAATACATATGCTAAAAATACTCCACAAATATGGAATATAATTCCTAATGGAGATGGAACATATAAAATCGTTGCTATAGGAACACCAACAGATGTAAATGGTGCAGAACATTCTGGTTGCTTAAAAACGACAGGAACAACAACAACAATAGGAATGTGTAAAGAAGAATATGATGAAAATACAAGGTATATTTTATATCCTGTAGACTTCAGTACAACAAGATAAAATAATAAGAGTAGTAAATAATTTTACTACTTTTTATTTTTTTAGCACTTTTTGTTGACAAGTGCTAAGAGTAGGAGTATATTATTATTAGCACTAAGATTTTATAAGTGCTAGGAGGTTGATGTTATGTTGACTGATAGACAAAACAAAATCTTAAAACTAATAGTAGAAAGATATATTAAGGACCCAACTCCCGTTGGTTCTAAGGCAATTTCAAAAATACTTAATTGCTCTAGTGCTACGGTGAGAAATGAAATGGGAGAACTAGAACGTCTAAATCTATTAGAAAAAACGCATACATCTTCAGGAAGAGTTCCATCAGAAACAGGATATAGATACTATGTAGATAATCTAATGGAAATGAAAAAGATGAATGCAGAAGATATGTTAAAGTTACAAATAGTCTTTAAAAATCAGCAACTTGCGTTATCTGATGTAATAACAAAGTCGTTGCAAGTTATATCAGATATAACTAATTATACAACAGTAGTACTAGGTAGTACCTCTCATGAGAATCTTCTTAAACAAATAGAAGTAGTTCCGATTGATGATGTTAGTATGATAGTAATAATAGTTACTGATAAAGGTCATGTAGAACATAAAAATATAAAATTAGAA
This sequence comes from uncultured Erysipelotrichaceae bacterium, assembly GCA_902798815.1. GTDB lineage: Bacteria > Bacillota_I > Bacilli_A > RF39 > UBA660 > UBA3789. Next base: position 114,611 of record CADBYH010000001.1, read on the forward strand.
GATGTTTCACTTGAAGAAATAAAAAAGACTGTTGGTCTAATCAATAACTTAATCTCAGGTACTCCAATTGATGAAGTAAGTCATAAATTGGAATTTGAAATTAAACCTATTATAGGAAAATATGTAAAACAACATGAACAATTATACAACGCTTTCTATCATGTATTTACAGACTTCACTAATAAAGAAGTAAATGTAATGGGAAGAAGTAAAATGCTTGAACAACCTGAATTTTCAACCAATATTGATAAGATTAAAAATGTCTTCAATAAATTAGATAGTCCGGAATTGTTAAATAATATTACTGAAGATGATGATAATAATATCAAGGTATATATAGGTAATGAAAATAATATTGATAGCGATGTAACAGTAATTAAAACAAAATTCAAAAAAAATGGAGAAGAAGGAACAATCGCTATAATTGGTCCAAAGAGAATGGAATACGATAGAGTTGTTTCAATGCTAGAGTATATGAAAGAGAATATTGAAAGGTAGGTTTGTATGGCAAAAAAACATAAAACAAAAAAAGAAATAAAAGAAGAAATACAAGAAGAACCAGAATTGCTTGAAGAAACAAAAGAGTTAGAGCAAGATACAAAATTAAATAATGAAATGTTAAAACTAGAAGATGAAATCCAAACTCTAACAGAAGATAATAAAAACTTATTAGCTCAAGTAAAACTTGCACAAGCTGAACTTGTAAACTATCGTAAAAGAAAAGATGAAGAAACAGCTAATATGATGAAATATGCTAATCAAGATTTAGTTACAGAATTAATTTCAGTAGTAGATAATTTTGAAAGAGCATTAAAACAAGCAAGTACAAGTACTAATTCTGAAGTAAGTAAATATTTAACTGGATTTCAAATGATGTATACAAATATGTTAAGTATTTTAGAAAAATTTGGAGTTAGTGAAATAAATAGAGTTGGGGAAATATTTGATGCAAACCAAGAACAAGCAATGGTAGCAGAAAATAATCCAGAACTTGAAGATGAAGTAGTAATAGAAGTACTACAAAAAGGATATAAATTAAAAGACAGGGTTATAAGACCTGCATCAGTAAAAATTAATCAATTATAAAAAGGAGAGATAAATTATGGGAAAAGTAATAGGAATAGATTTAGGAACAACAAATTCATGTGCTGCAGTATTAGAAGCTGGAGCACCAAAAGTAATACCAAATCCAGAAGGAGGAAGAACAACTCCATCTGTAGTAGCTTTTAAAAAAGGAGAAAGAATAGTAGGTGAAGCTGCTAAAAGACAAGCACTTACTAATCCAAATACAGTAAGTTCTATTAAAAGAAAAATGGGAACTTCTGAAAAAGTAGAATTAGAAGGAAAGAAATATACACCAGAAGAAATTTCAGCAATGATTCTTTCATATATTAAAGATTATGCAGAAAGTTATTTAGGAGAAACAGTAGATAAAGCAGTTATCACAGTACCTGCATATTTCTCAGATTCACAAAGACAAGCAACTAAGAACGCTGGTAAAATTGCAGGACTTGAAGTAGAAAGAATTATCAACGAACCAACAGCAGCTGCATTATCATATGGTCTTGAAAAAGATGAAGGACAAACAATCCTTGTATATGACCTAGGTGGAGGAACATTCGATGTATCTATCCTAGAATTAGGAGATGGAGTATTTGAGGTTAAATCAACAAGTGGTAATAACCATTTAGGTGGAGATGATTTCGATCAAAGAATTATTGATTATTTAGTTAAGGAATTCAAGAAAGAAAATGATATAGACTTAACAGATGATAAAATGGCAATGCAAAGACTTAAAGAAGTTGCAGAAAAAGCTAAAAAAGATTTATCAGGAATGGTTTCAACTCAAGTATCTGCACCATTTATTGCTAAAGGTGAAGATGGAGAACCAGTTCACTTAGATATGACATTAACTCGTGCAAAATTTGAAGATTTAATTTCTGATTTAGTTGAATCAACTATAGATCCAGTTAAGAAAGCATTAAAAGATGCTAAATTAACTAAGAAAGATATTGATAAAGTTATCCTAGTTGGAGGATCAACTCGTGTACCATTAGTATATGATACAGTAACTAAAGAATTAGGAAAAGAACCATCAAGAGAAGTTAACCCTGATGAAGTAGTTGCAATGGGAGCTGCAATTCAAGGTGGAGTACTTGCAGGAGATGTTAACGGAATCGTTTTATTAGACGTTACACCATTATCATTAGGACTAGAAACATTAGGTGGGGTAATGACAACATTAATTCCAAGAAATACAACAATTCCAACACAAAAAACAGAAGTATTCTCAACAGCTGCAGATAATCAACCAGCAGTAGATATTCATATTCTACAAGGTGAAAGAAGTATGGCTGCTGATAATAAGACACTTGGAAGATTCCAATTAGGAAATATTCCACCAGCACCTAGAGGAGTACCACAAATTGAAGTTACATTTGATATTGATGCAAATGGTATTGTTAATGTAAAAGCAAAAGATTTAGGAACAAATAAAGAACAATCAATTACTATTACATCATCAACTAACCTTTCAGATGATGAAGTAGAAAGAATGAGAAAAGAAGCAGAAGAAAATAAAGAAGCAGATGATAAACGTAAGGAAGAAGCAGAAACAAGAAATGAAGCAGAACAAATGGTATTCCAAACTGAAAAAGCAATTAAAGATCTTGGAGATAAAGCAGATAAAAAAGAAGTAGAAAAAGCAGAAGATTTAATCAAAGACTTAAAGAAAGCACTTGAAGGAGACGACATAGAAAAGATTAAAGAAGAAAAAGAAAAACTTCAAGAAAAAGCTATGGCTTTAGCAGCTAAAGTATATGAAGAAGAAGCAAAAAAACACCAAGCAGAAGAATCATCAGATGAAAAAGATGATGACGAAAAAACAGAAAAAAAATCAAAGAAAAGTAAAAAGAAAGACGACGACGTAGAAGAAGCAGATATTGAAGAAGATTAAAAAATTAGAAGTTCTATTTTAGAACTTCTAACTTTTGTATCATAAGAAGGAGAAACCTATGCAAAAAGAAAAAACAAGAAATGAAATAAAAGAAGAATATAAATGGGATCTTACTAAAATTTTTAAATCAGATGAAGAATGTTATAAAGAACTAAAAGATTGTGAAGAATTACTATCGAAATATACAAGTTTTAAAGGAAAAATAACTAAAAGTAGTAAAAACTTATTAGATTATTTAGAATTTAATGATACATATGAAAGAAAACTATATAAAGTATATTATTATGCACATCTTCACTTTGATGAAGATACAACAAACACAAAATATCAAGAATTAAAAGGAAAAGTAGATCAACTTCTTCAAAAAGTAGGGGATATCACTTCTTATATACCAGAAGAATTAATGTCAACAGATTATGAGGTAATAAAAAAATATATAGATGAAGAACCTAAATTAGAGACATATAGACATTCATTAGATGATAATTACCGTTTTCAAAAACATATATTATCAGAAGAACAAGAAAAAATTGTATCTGCATTCAGTCAAGTATTAAGTGCAAGTGAAGATATCTACGAAGCATTAACAGATTCAGATTTAACTTTTGGAACCATTACCGATGAAGAAGGAAAAGAGATTGAACTAACTGAAAGTAATTATAATTTGTATATTAGAAGTAAAAATAGAGATGTAAGAAAACAAGCATTTGATAAATTATATGAAGCTTATAATAATCATAAAAATTCAATTGCTAAATCATTTGAAACATATGTTGAATATAAAACAAAGTCAGCTAAATTACATAATTTTACTTCCTCTATAGAAGCATCCTTATTTAAGGATAATATATCTACTGAAGTATACGATAATATTATAAATACTATTCATGATAATCTTGAAGTAGCTTATAAATACTTTAGATTAAAAAGAGAATTATTAGGATTAGATGAATTACATAACTATGATTTATATTGTGAATTAATAGAAGATTATAATAAAAAATATACTTTCACCGAGGCAAAAGAACTAGTTCTAAAAGCAATGGAACCTCTAGGCAATGATTATATATCTAAGCTTAAACATGCATTTTCCGATAACTGGGTTGATGTTTATCATAATAAAGGCAAACGAGGAGGAGCGTATTCCTCAGGATTTTATGATACAGTTCCATATGTATTATTAAATTTTGAAGGAACTTTAAATGACGTTTCTACACTTGCCCATGAGTTTGGACATTCAATGCATACACTATATTCTTGTGAAAACAATGATTATCCAAATAGTTCATATCAGATTTTTGTTGCTGAAGTAGCATCAACAGTAAATGAATTATTATTAAGCAAATATCTTTTAAAAACATCGACATCTCCTGAAGAAAAATTAACAATTTTAAATAATTTAATGGAGTTGTTTAAGGCAACAATAATTAGACAAACTATGTTTGCTGAGTTTGAAAGAGATGTTCATGCCGCAAGAGAAAATGGTGAAGTATTAACTCACGAATTTCTTGAAGATAAATATTTTGAATTAAATAAGTTGTATTTTGGAGATACAGTTAAACTTGATGATGAGATAAAATATGAATGGTCAAGAATTCCACATTTCTATTATGATTTTTATGTATATAAATATGTAATAGGACTATCATGTGCGTGCTATATAGTAGAAAATATCCTAGAAGGAAAAGAAAATGCCAGAGAAAATTATATTAAATTCTTATCATCAGGAGGATCAATGTATCCAAAAGATGAACTTTTAATTGCTGGAATAGATATAACAAAAAAAGATGTAATCGAATCAGCAATCAATATGTTTGATGATGTAATTGAAGAATTTAAAACAATAAATGAAACTCAAAAAGTAAAGAAAAGATAAGGAGGTGTCATATGGCAGAAAAACGTGATTATTATGATGTCTTAGGAGTATCAAAATCTGCAACAGAGGCAGAGATAAAAAGTGCTTTTAGAAAAAAAGCAAAAGAATTCCATCCAGACTTAAATAAAGATAATCCATCTGCTGCAGAAAAGTTTAAAGAAGCTCAAGAAGCATATTCTGTTTTATCAGATGAAAATAAAAGAAAAATGTATGATCAATATGGACATGCTGGTGTAGGTGCTGGAGGTCCAGGAGGAGCAGGAGGTTTTGGAGGTTTCTCAGACTTTGGTGGATCAGGATTTGATTTTGGAGATATATTTGATTCTATCTTTGGTGGTGCCGGAGGTTTTGGAGGTTTCTCAGACTTTGGTGGAGGAAGAAGTTCAGGACCTAGACCATCAAGAGGTAGTGACATTCTAATGAGAATGAATTTAACATTTGAAGAAGCAATTTACGGAACGGAAAAGAAATTTAATATTGATGTTGTTGAAGAATGTGATGAATGTCATGGGCACGGTGGTTTTGATAGGGAAGAATGTGATACTTGTCATGGAAAAGGAACAATAACTCAGCAACAACAAACTATTCTTGGATCTTTTATGTCCACAACAACATGCCCAACCTGTCACGGACAAGGACATACATATAAAAGAAAATGTAGTGAATGTTCTGGAAAGGGTAAAGTAAAAATAAATAAAAAACTTACTATAAATATCCCTGAAGGAATAAATTCTGGTGATAGACAAAGAGTATCAGGAAAAGGAAATCCTGGAACAAATGGTGGAGAAAACGGAGATTTATATATTGAATTTATAGTAGATGAACATGATTATTATATAAGAGATAATGATGATATTTACTTAGAAGTTCCACTAACACTAACAGAAGCAATATTAGGATGCAAAAAAGAAATTCCAACACTATATGGAAATGTTAAATTAAATGTAAGTGCAGGAACAAATAGTGGAGATAAAGAAAGAATTAAGGGCAAAGGTGTAAATAATAAATATAGAAGACATAAAGGAGATATGTATGTAATATTTAAAGTATATACGCCTAATAAATTAACAAGAGAACAAAAATCTTTAATTGAAAAATTAAATAAAACTCCACTAGAAACCGATGAAATTAAACGCTTTGATAAATTTACAAAAAAGAATGGATAATAATTCATTCTTTTTTCTTGTAGCAAAAATAAAACTATTATATAATCAATTATAGGAGGTAGAGTTGATGAAGAATTTTAATTTAGATAGAATTAATTTAGAGAAAATTAGATTAAATGAACAACCATTAGTTTTAAAAACAAAATCATATCAAGAACCAATTATAAGAGATGGATATTTACATGACTATACAGGTCGTAGAGTAGGAACAAAAGGCGATATGTACCAAAAACTAATAGTTGATAAAATATTACAAGGAGGATGTTTAGATCACAATCCTAGACCACTATATATTGATCATTATCCAAACGCAAAATATGATCATATAAAAGATGTAGTCACAAAAGAAGATGGAACAAAAGTTAAATTAAGTAAAAATTCAGGAGTAATAGTAAGAGATAACGAAGTAGAAGTAAAAACTCCTGCTCATACAATAAGTCTTAATAACGGTATAGAATGTAATTATGATTTATCAAAGGGAGAAAGTCCAATAATTACCCTTAGACCTATCGCAATAAGAGCAAGTATTGCTGAAATATTATGGATCTATCAAAAAGAAAGCAATGATTTAGTTGTGTTTGATGAATTATTAAATAGAAATACATGGGATAAAGATGGTAAAATTAATAACTGGTGGAAGGATTGGGCAATCACAAATACTGATAAGGAATATGTTTTAAATGCAGAAGGACATCCAACAATAGGAACATGTTATGGTGAAACTGTTAGAAGACGTCATATGCTTAAAGAAGAAGTAATCGAAGCAATTAGGAAAAATCCAGATGGAAGAAGAAATATCTCATGTATGTGGCAACAAGCTGATTTCTTAGAACCACATGGATTAAAACCATGTGCATTCTTAACAATTTGGAATGTAAGACATGACTGGGATGGAAAAGACTATTTAGATATGACATTAGTACAAAGATCAAGTGACTTCGCAACAGCAGGATGTATAAATCAAGTTCAGTATTCTGCATTGTTATTAATGGTCGCAAGAGAATTGGGATTAGAACCAGGAGTATTTACTTGGAAACCAGTAAATATTCAATTATATGATAGACATATTGACCAAGCAATTGAATTATTAAACAGAAACCCCGTAGATTGTGCCGCCGAATTATTACTAGATAAAAAAGTAAAATCATTTGAAGAAGTAACACCAGATGATATAAAAATAAAAGGATATCCAAAGGAATTAATTAAAAAAAGAAATCCCCAATTAAAGTTTGAGTTAGGAATATAAATATTATGGAAAATATAACAATGATTGCCGCAGTAGGCAAAAACTTAGAACTAGGAAAAAATAATGATTTAATATGGCGCTTTAAAGAAGATTTACAATTTTTTAAAGAACAAACAATGGGAAAACCAATGGTCATGGGATATAATACATTTTTATCATTACCAGGACTTCTTCCTGGAAGAAAACATATAGTGTTATCATTTGAAAAATTAGATTTAGGAAAAGATGTAAAAGTAGTTACATCAATGGATGAATTATTAGATACAATTATTGATTATCCTGAAGTAATGATTATAGGTGGAGCGTCAATTTATAAACAAATGCTTGAACACTCAGGTAAATTAATATTAACTGAAGTAGAAGCAGAAGCAAAAGACGCTGATGTATATTTTCCAAAATTTGATAAGAATGATTGGAATCGAGAATTATTATCAGAACAAGAAGAAAATAACATTAAATATAAACATTTGGTATATACAAGAAAGAGTAAATAATTACTCTTTTTTATTGACAATAATTAATAAAACTACTAGAATAATACTTCATAAATGGGGAGAGGTATATGAAAAAAATAGTATTAATAATTATTTTATTTGTAATAAGTATTTCTAATGCTTCAGCATTAGGGTTAGATTGTACAACAACAGTATCAATGGGAGATCGTAATATTGATGTAAAAAGAGTTCAAAAAGCACTTAATACAAGAATGAATTGCAACTTGGAAGAAGATGGAATATTTGGTTCAAAAACATACGCATGTGTTAAAGAATATCAACAAAAAAACAACTTAGAAGTTGATGGGGTAGTAGGACCAATAACCTGTAATTATTTGCTTGGAAATACACCAGTAACTACATACAATGATTATGGTATTACATATGGTGTAGTTACAGGAGATAGAGTTAATATAAGAAAAGAAACAAATACATCTTCAAGAATTCTTTCTCAAACAACAGAAGGTAAATTATATAAAATAGAATCAAAAAATGGAAATTGGTATAAAATAACTTATTCAGATAATAATCAAGGATATATTAATAGTAACTATGTATCAACAAATTTCGTTTTAGTAGATTTAAGTCTACAAAGATTATATTATTATTCTAATGGAAAAAGACTATGGTCAACAAGTGTAGTAACAGGTATGAAAAATTCACATGACACACCTATAGGAGTATATAAATTAAGTAAAAATAATTTTAGTTATAAAACAGTTTTATCTGGTTATAATGATGATGGATCTACATATAATGCTCCAGTTGATTATTGGATGCCATTTATCTTATCATCAGGAATTGGATTCCATGATGCAACATGGAGAAGTTATAGTGAATTTAATAAAACAGAATACTTAAATAATGGAAGTCATGGTTGTGTAAATATGCATCATGAGGCAGCAGAAAAATTATATAATGGAAATTTTAATACAATAGATGTAATTGTAAGAAATTAAACTAAGGAGGATAAAATGGTATTTGCACACGAGTATAAGGTAAAGCCTAGCGATGAAAAAGAAAAGAGAAGAAAAAGAAAATGGTACCCACAAGCACCACCAGCACCTGACAGAGTGGTATTTTATAACAAACAATTAAGTCAATCGTTTGGAAATAGATTTTCGTATGAAAAATTTATCAAAGATCCGCCAAAAAACAATACACCAGAAAAAGAAGGACCGGTATTAATCAAAAAAAGAGATAATTAATTATCTCTTTTTAATATATCATTGTATGAAGAATTCTATCTGTATTTTTAAAGTTAAGTTTACTTACTTTTTTTAATTTACCTTCACCATACTTTTCAACTATTTCTTCACCAATTTTATCAACATCACTTCCAGCTCCTTTAGGTAAAGGAATATGTAATGAATCACTCAATTTATCAAACTCTTTTAAGAATAAGTATCTACTTATAATTGATGCACAAGCTACCGCATTATTTTTATCTTCTGCCTTAGTTAAAAAGGTAATATCTTTTTGAATAAAACTTTGATCTCTCAAGTATTCATAATATCTTGCTTCTCTAGCAAATTCATCAACAATAATATAATCATATTTAGGTTTTTCTTCGCTAACTAATTGATATAATACTTTATTATGTAAAATTGCCTTAATCTTATTCATATTAATATCTTTGCTATACTTTTCATTATATTCTTCATTAGTTAAAATAACACTTTTATATTTTATTTTTTTAGCAATTATTGGAGCAATCTTAAGAATTTTTTCATCATCAATTTTCTTTGAATCACCAACACCTAATTCTTCTAAATCTTTAATATCATCTTTAGAAACAAAACAAGCAGTAACAACAATAGGACCATAGTAATCACCAGTACCAACTTCATCAGAACCAACTGCACTGCAATTATAATATTTTAAATCTTGTTTCTTCTTTTCTTCTTTCTTTTCTTTTGTATTTTCTAACACTGTTCCCCACATAGCAGCATCAACATCAGCACTAGTACCTTGAAACATTACTTTACCAGATTCATACATAGTAATTACAGTATCTTCTTCCTCAGCTTGAAAAACAACATAAGGAATTACTTTATCACGTCTTTTATCTTTGTAGTACTCAATCATCTTCTCTTTAACTTCATCATTAACTTTAATAACAACATTCATAATTTCACTCCTTTCATATTATATTACTTGAATTATAATAAAATAGTTTATTATCTAATTTATTGAGAATTCTTTTAATATCTTTACTGCTAATATTAAGAATAAAAGGATTAGAATCAAACAATAAATCTAAATCATTAACATTATTTTTCTTTAAAGTATCAATTAATCTTAATACATCATCTATATTATTATTTAAATAAAATGGATTAGTTAATAATATATTTTTAATAATACTTAAATTACAATTATTATCTTTTAATATATTAATTAATTCTTCTATATCATTATCTTCAATATTACCTATATCTTGATTGCAATCCATCATACATTTAATCTCTTCAATACTAAAACCATATCTTATCAAAATATCCATATCATCAATCCTTTATTATTCTAACATTATATTTTTTATAAAAATCACTATCATTCATAAATAAATCATCATATGATTCACTATTAATAATATTAAATCTTTCTTTAACTAAATCAAAATTAAATAATAAATACTCTGGATTATTAAAAATAATACCTAATATACCCTTACTTTTATAAAAAGATAATTTTTCTTTAACAGAAATGTAATTATATCCTAAAAGTAAAGGAGTATCAATAATTATTTGTTTAATCTTTATACTATCAAAACCAAACTTTTTAAAATTATCAAAACAATTATTAATATATTCAATAGAATACAATAATATATAAGGATTACTAATAGTGATTTCAACTATATCCTTATTAGTAAAAGACAACTTATTTAAATTGTCAATCTTTTTAGGTAATTCATTCCAATAATAATCTTTTAAAATAATAGGTATTTTTTTAATAATTCCCACAATATTCTTTTTAGAATATCCATAATCTAATAAGTAAACAATAATATTATTAATTCTATCATTATCAACAATAAATAAATTAGGAGAATATGTAGTAATTTTAATTACTTCATTTTTAGTAAAACCTAAATTACTAATATCATTTAATCTTTTTTCAATATTCTTTAAAGATATATCTAATAGACTAGGGCACATTTCAAATAAATATGATAAATCGCTATAACCATATTCTTTAAAAAACTTTAGTCTTTTATCAATTAAAGAAATATCTACATTTAATAATTCTGGATAATTAATAAAAATATTATTAATTGCTTTATTAGTAAAACCAAAACTATAAAAGAATTTATATTTATTATCAATCTTATTTATAGACATATCAATAATATAAGGATATTTATTAATTAATTCAAATATGTCAATTTTATTAAGACTATAATTACTTAATTCAAATACTCTTACTTTAATATTTTCTAAACTTGTACAAATAATATTTGGAATAGTAATTGTAATATTAATAATATCTTCATTACTAAGTCCGTTTCTAGAAAAGTATGAATTAATACTTTTAAAATTATATAGTATGTCAGAATCAGATCTGTTTTTTAAAAAATATGAAGATTTAATTAATTTAATTTGTTCACTGGAATATCCAAACGCTAACATATAATCATCCAACATACATAAACACCTCGAAATTATTATAGCATAATTTTCATAAATAGTTTATAATGAATATATAATATGAATAAGGAAGTGATTAAATGCTTAATATATTTGATGTTGGTATTATTCTATTATTAATATTATTTATTATATTAGGAATAAAAAAAGGCGTTATTAAAGAATTAGTATCACTTGTAGGTATAATAATAGTATTTATATTATCTTGGAGTTTAAAAGGAATTATAGGTAATTTTTTATGCATAATATTACCATTCTTTAAATTTACTGGAATAATTGAAGGGATGAGTTCGTTAAATATTCTCTTATATCAAGCAATTGCCTTTATAATAGTATTTAGTTTATTAATGGGATTATATGGATTATCATTAAAATTATCAAGAGTTATTCAAAAAATAGTTAATATGACAATTATTTTATGGTTACCATCTAAACTATTAGGAGGAGTAGTATCCTTTATAAAAGGATATTTAGTATTATTTATAGTATTTGTATTTTTAATGATTCCATTAGGAAAATTTTCAGTATTTAATGAAAGTAAAATAATAAATTATATGTTATACGAAACACCTGTATTATCAAAATATACTAATTCATTTACAGAACCAATAGTAAATATATTTGATTTAGCAGAAGATGTCTCAAAAAATAAAACTAGTATTAATGATGCTAATGTAAAAGCAATTGGAATTATTTTAAAATATAATATTTGTGATGAAAAAACTATAAATAAATTAATAGAATTAAATAAATTAGATAATATTAATGGTATTGAGAAAATATTATAGGAGGTATTATGAATCATATAAAAACAGAAAATGAATTTAATGAAGTAATAAAAAAAGATAGAGTATTAATAGATTTTTATGCAGATTGGTGTAATCCATGTAAAATGATGGAAATGATATTAGAAGATGTAGAAGATATAGAAATATATAAAGTAGATGTAGATAGATTTAGAAAAATAGCAAAAGATTATAAAGTACTATCAATTCCAGCAATTAAAATATTTAGTAATGGAAAAGTAGAAAAAGAATCAGTAGGATTTATGTCTAGAGAAGAATTAAATAATTTTATAAAGGAGTAATGTATAATGTTTTGTGTTAAGTGTGGTACTAAATTAGAAGAAAATGCTAAGTTTTGTGTTAAATGCGGAAAAGAAGTAGTTAAAGATATTAAAGTAAAGAAAACAACTTCAGATCAACCTATAAAAAAACAACCAGAACCAAAAATAGTATATATAAAAGATGAACCAATAGAACCATTAATGGATACAAAAACAATAGTTGCAATAATGTTATCAATAGTAACAATTTCTATTATTTTAATAATATGCATATCACTTACATTAGGAGCAACAAGAGGAGCGTTACTTGGATTAACTAAAGGACTAGGAATATAAGGAGAGAATATGTATTGTAAAAAGTGTGGATGCAAGATAGATAAAGACTCAGTTTATTGTGATAGTTGTGGGGCATCTCTTATGAATAATAAATCAGAATTAAAAGAAAAAAAAGCAAGTAAAAGTATACTATTAATTATAGGATTAATACTTTTAGGATTAATATTATTCTTTGTTTTTGGGGCATTAAAAAAATAAAAAATATTAAAGACCATGAAGGTCTTTTTTATTGACTATAGAACATATATATGGTATAATATGCGATAGATTTAAATCACATTACATATATATGAGAGGGGGAAGTGATTTAAATGAGAAGAAGATATTTAAATAGTTTAATAGATGATAATAATGAAGAAATTTCAAGAATAGGAAAGACATCAGGTAAAAAAGAATCAAAACTAGGAGTTGCAGCATTATTATTAACAATTCTTGGTGGTATTGTATTATGCGGTTCAGCAGCAGTAGGTATTCCAATTCTAGGTGCAGGTATTTCAATATTCAGTGCTAGAAATAAATCAATAAAAAGAAAAGAAGCAGAAATTGCTAGATTAAATGCAGAAAATGATCATTTAAGATCAGTTGAAAGTAACGGAATAGATGCAAGAACTGAAACAAACCAAAGAAGACAAGAAAGATTAAGTGCATTAGAAACAGAAGCAAGAGAAGAGAAAGAAACATTAGATGCATGTAGAAAAAGAAATAGAAGAATAGCAATAGGAATTGGTGTTGCAGCGGCAGCAGGATTAATATTTGGAGGATTAGCAATATGGGCAGCTCCAGTATTAGCATTTGTTAAATTTAGAAGAGATAAAGAAACTGCATTAAGACAAAAACATTATGAAGGTACATTAACTAAAATTAATAATATTAAAAACGATGTAAATATTATTAACTATTCAACAAATAATGGAGGAAATCAACCACAACAACAAACTAATAATAATCAACAACAACCAGGAAGAAGATTTAGATTAAGAAGACGTTATACTCCTCAACAAGTAAGAACAGTAAATAACTATGTTAATAGTCAAGCAAATCCACAACCTGCCCCACAACAAGGAGGACCAAGGTTGGTAAGAAGATAAAATGGGAAACTTAGATATAGAGTTTAATGTAGAAGATCCTAAAAACATCTCTAAAGATGAAATGTTAAAAGGAATGGAAGCAGAAACTTTTGAAGAACTAGAAGAAAGAAAAGCATATAGAAAAAAACAAAAAACAAGAGATAATGTTATTCTTGGGTTATCTATAGCATTATCATCACTAAGTGCTTTAATAGGAAATATTCCATTAGCTATATCATTCTTAGGATATATTATTATTCATGCAACAGAAAAATTCAAACATGAAGAAATATATAATAGTAATATTGATAGAATAAATAAAGAAATTCAGAATTATAAAAAGTTGAAAAAGCAAAATAATTCAACTGAATCAAAAGATGATATAGAAGAACACTTAAAAAGAATAACAAATAGTACTTTGAGTACTATGTACCAAGAAAGTATAGCAAATGCAACAAATAAAGTAGATTCAATTGTTACTTTAATTGCAACACTTTCAATTCTTTTAGGAATATTACTAGGAGGAATGGTTACTCCAGCATTAGCACTTATTGGACCAGTAGTATCATGCGTTAAACTATTAACAGATAAAATATCAGTAAAAAATTACAAATGCTTAGACGAATCACTATTAGATTTAAAAACAAAATTTGCAGAGTTGAATGTCGCAAGTATCAATTACTATAATTCTTTAGAAAAAGAAAAAGCAAAAGAACAATCAGAATTAGATAAATCAGAAACTAAAGAAAAAACATATAGTGAAGAAGATATTAAGGTTGTAGATGAATACGTTGAATCTTTAGCAAAAGATGAAACAGACATTAATAAATCAAGAGTAAAGAAATAACTTTACTCTTTTTTTTGTATATAAATAATTTTAATACTAAAAAAGCATTGTTTTTCTTGTAACTACAACGTCTATTTGGTATACTATGTATTGTGATAAGGAGGAATCATATAATGCACAAATATGTATATTTATTTAAAGAAGGAAATGCTGATATGCGTGAATTACTTGGTGGTAAGGGTGCAAACTTAGCAGAAATGACTAATATTGGTCTACCAGTTCCACAAGGATTTACAATTACAACAGAAGCATGTACTCAATATTATGAAGATGGAAGAGAAATTAATAAGGATATCCAAAAACAAATTAATGAGTACATTGTAAAAATGGAAGAAATCACTGGTAAAAAATTTGGTGATAAAGAAAACCCATTATTAGTATCAGTAAGATCAGGAGCAAGAGCTTCAATGCCTGGTATGATGGATACAATTCTTAACTTAGGATTAAACGAAGAAGTTGTTGAAGTATTAGCAGAAAAATCTAAAAATCCTCGTTGGGCATGGGATTGTTATAGAAGATTTATTCAAATGTATTCCGACGTTGTTATGGAAGTTGGAAAGAAATATTTTGAAGAATTAATCGATAAGATGAAAGCTAAAAAAGGAGTTACTCAAGACGTTGAATTAGATGCTGATGACTTAAAAGAATTAGCAACACAATTCAAGAAAGAGTATAAAAAGAAAATTGGTAGTGAATTCCCAACTGATCCAAAAGAACAATTAATGGGAGCTATCAAAGCAGTATTCCGTTCATGGGATAACCCAAGAGCAAATGTTTATAGAAGAGATAATGATATTCCATATTCATGGGGAACAGCTGTAAATGTTCAATCAATGGCATTTGGTAACATGGGAGACGACTGTGGTACAGGTGTTGCATTTACAAGAGACCCAGCAACTGGAGAAAAAGGATTATTTGGAGAATTTTTAACAAATGCACAAGGAGAAGATGTTGTTGCAGGAGTTAGAACACCAATGCATATATCTGAAATGGAAGATAAATTCCCTGAAGCATTTAAACAATTTACAGAAGTTTGTAAAACTCTAGAAAATCATTATAGAGATATGCAAGATATGGAATTTACAGTAGAACATGGAAAATTATTCATGTTACAAACAAGAAATGGTAAGAGAACTGCTCAAGCTGCTTTAAAAATTGCTTGTGACTTAGTAGATGAAGGAATGAGAACAGAAGAAGAAGCAGTAGCAATGATCGATCCAAGAAACTTAGATACATTACTACACCCACAATTTGATGCAGATGCATTAAAGAAAGCTACACCTGCAGGAAAAGGTTTAGGAGCATCTCCTGGAGCTGCTTGTGGTAAAGTAGTATTTACTGCTGATGATGCAGTAGAATGGGCTGCAAAGAAAGAAAAAGTTGTATTAGTAAGACTTGAAACTTCACCAGAAGATATTACTGGTATGAAAGCTAGCCAAGGTATCTTAACAGTTCGTGGAGGAATGACTTCACACGCTGCAGTAGTTGCTCGTGGTATGGGAACTTGCTGCGTATCTGGATGTGGAGATATCCAAATGAATGAAGATAAGAAAGAATTTAAACTAAATGGTAAAACTTACCATGAAGGAGATTATATTTCAATTGATGGATCTACTGGAAATATCTATGATGGAATTATTAAAACAGTAGATGCTAAGATAGCTGGAGAATTTGGACGTGTAATGGAATGGGCTGACAAGATCAGAACATTAAAAGTTAGAACAAACGCAGATACTCCAAGAGATACAAAGAAAGCAATTGAATTAGGTGCAGAAGGTATTGGACTTTGCCGTACAGAGCATATGTTCTTCGATGAAGAAAGAATCTTCAACTTAAGAAGAATGATTTTATCTGAAACAGAAGAAGATAGAGAAAAATATCTTAACTTATTAATTCCATATCAAAAGAGCGATTTCAAAGCAATGTATAAGGAATTAAAAGGTCTACCAATGACAGTTAGATATATTGATCCACCTCTACATGAATTCATTCCAAAAACTAAAGAAGAAATTAAAGAATTAGCTGATGCTATGGGAATGACTGCTGCTCATATTAAAGCAGTATGTGATGAATTACACGAATTCAACCCAATGATGGGACACAGAGGATGTCGTTTAGCTGTAACTTATCCAGAAATAGCTAGAATGCAAACAAGAGCTTTAATTGAAGCTGCAATCGAAGTTAAGAAAGAAAAAGGATATGATATCGTACCTGAGATTATGATCCCACTTGTAGGAGAAGTTAAAGAGTTAAAATATGTTAAAAATATAGTAGTAGAAACTGCAGAATTAGTTAAGAAAGAAAAGAAATCAGACATTGAATATCATATTGGTACAATGATTGAAATTCCAAGAGCAGCATTAACTGCTGATGAAATAGCAAAAGAAGCTGAATTCTTCTCATTCGGAACAAATGACTTAACTCAAATGACATTTGGATTCTCAAGAGATGATGCAGGTAAGTTCTTAGATGCTTACTATGACAAGAAGATCTTCGAAAATGATCCATTTGCAAAACTAGATCAAGTAGGAGTTGGAAAACTTGTTAAAATGGCTGTAGAAGCAGGAAAAGCAACTCGTCCTGATATCAAATTAGGAATCTGTGGAGAACACGGTGGAGATCCATCAAGTGTTGAATTCTGTCATAATGCAGGATTAACATATGTATCTTGCTCACCATTTAGAGTACCAATTGCAAGACTTGCTGCTGCACAAGCTGCAATCAAAGCAAAAAACAATAAGTAATTAAATAAATAAGACTAGAGAAATCTAGTCTTTTTTGTTATAATGAAAATGAATGTTATTAATATTCTGTTAAAATGAATGGAGGATTATCATGAATAAAGAATTAGGTTATGTAAGAGTTGGTGCGTTAATACCAGAATTAAAAGTTGGTAATACAGTTTATAACACTAAAACAATTATTGAAAATATTAAAAAGATGGAAAAGGAAGGAGTAAATATTGTTGTTACACCAGAATTATCCATTACTGGATATACATGTGCAGATTTATTTTTTCAAGATGTGCTTCTAAATGATGCACTTAAAGGATTAAAAAAAATAATAGAAGAAACAAAGGATTCTAAAATAATTAGTATAATAGGAATACCATTAAAGTGCGATAACCAACTATTTAATGTAGCAGTTGTAATTAATAAAGGAAAAATTCTTGGAATTGTTCCTAAAACATATATTCCAAATTATAATGAATTTTATGAAAAAAGATGGTTTAAAACAAGTCATTCTTTAATAAGTAAAACTATTAAATTGTTTGGGCATGAAGTTCCTATTGGAGTTGATTTATTGTTTAGAGATAGTAGCAATAACGATATGACATTTGGAATAGAAATATGTGAAGACTTATGGAGTCCTAAGACACCAAGTACGGATGCAGCTCTAGCTGGTGCAACAATGATATTTAACTTATCTGCATCAAATGAAATAATTGGTAAAAAAGAATATCGAAAAAGTTTAATAAGTAATCAATCTGCAAAATCAGTGTGTGCATATATCTATGCGTCGTCTGGAGTAAATGAATCAAGTACTGATCTAGTATTTGGGGGATATGCAGGAATTTATGAAAATGGTAGTCTTCTAAAAGAAAATGAAAGATTCAATTTTGAAAGTAGTTATATATATGAAGATGTAGATATTCAAAGAATTAGTAATAATAGAATAAAAGACATTAGTTATATGGGAGTTAAGCCAGATATTGATTATAGGATTATTGATATTGATATAGAAGGAAACGATAAGGAATTAACTAGAAATTATGATATTTATCCATTCGTTCCAAAAGATAACAATAAGAGAGAAGAAAGATGTAAGGAAATAATAACTATTCAAGCGTGTGGATTAGCAAAAAGGCTAAAACATACTAATATAAAAAAATGTGTAATTGGGGTAAGTGGTGGTCTAGATTCAACACTAGCATTTCTAGTAATTATAGATGCATATAAGAGACTTGGAATAAGTAATGATAATTTAATAGCAATTACAATGCCGGGTTTTGGTACAACAGGAAGAACATATCAAAATGCAATTAATTTAATGAAGAGCTACAATGTTACTTGGAAAGAAATAAGTATCAAAGAAGCTTCATTACAGCACTTTAAAGACATTGGTATTAGTGAAAGCGATAGAAGTGTTACTTATGAAAATACGCAAGCAAGAGAAAGAACTCAAATATTAATGGACATTGCTAACAAAGAAGGAGCGTTAGTAATCGGAACAGGTGATTTATCAGAATTAGCTTTAGGTTGGTGTACATATAATGGTGATCATATGAGTATGTATGCAGTAAACACATCAATTCCAAAGACATTAGTAAGATATCTTGTAAATTATTATGCAGATGTAGAAACTAATGAAGCAGCTAAGAAAACAATAAAAGATATTTTAGATACACCTGTAAGTCCAGAATTATTACCACCTGATAGTAATGGTAATATTAAACAACAAACAGAATCAGTTATAGGACCTTATATATTACATGACTTTTTCTTATATCATTTCTTAAGATATGGAGCTAGTCCTAAAAAGATTAAATATATTGCAACAAAAACATTTAA
>CADBYH010000001.1:133911-138767 GCA_902798815.1 uncultured Erysipelotrichaceae bacterium
TTTCAGTCAACAATTTAAAAGAAGTTGTCTACCAGATGGTCCAAAAGTTGGTACTATATCAGTGTCTCCAAGAGGAGATCTAAGAATGCCAAGTGATGCAGATAATACAATTTGGTTAGATTAGATATATTATAATTTAACTCTTTTATGTAAGTAGCAGTACAAGCTGCAATAAAGGCGAATCAAAAATAGGACGTTTAAACATACTGAAGAAATAAAATGAAAAGACTAGAAATAGTCTTTTTTTTGTTGGAATTATATAGGCTTAATGGAAATATTAAAGACAAATGGAAGTAATAAAAATATTAAGAAAGAGGCGGTTCTAAATGGCATAGTATAGTGAAATAAAACTCGGAAGGCTTTTCTTGTAGTCCAAATATGGTGAACAAAATTAAAAAGAATAAAAAGGGATTGGTTAGTATAAAGTACTAGCTTTTTTATTGGAATAAAAAAATAAGATAGGAGATAAATTCATGAAAAATTATTTTTTTAAACCTGAATTGGAGAATCTTAGTCAAGGAGCAAGACTAAAATTTGTAAGGGAGCTCAGATATATGTCTAAGCCAAATGTAGCAGAATTTTTAGAGTTAGGAGGTAAAAAAACAACAGATAGCATAAATAAATATGAAAGAAATGCTAGAGAGCCACTTCCAGAAAGATTAAAAGCTTTAGCAGAATTATTTGATGTAAGTAACTATGCAATAAGAAGGTATAATTTTGTAGATCCTAATGAAGTTATTTATTATCATATGCAGGAAGTAAAGTAAAAGAATTTTTAGAAGGAACATACATTAACGCATTAGGATCTTCAAAATTAAAAGAAATAAATGGATATAAGATAAGATTGGCAACAATAGATGAATTATGTACAGATATTAATTGCCTTTCTTCTAGATATGAATCATGGATATTAAACAATTATGGAGGAAACCAAAATAATGTATATGGGTATTGGACAATGACCCCATATTCTAATAATTCTTCCAATGTGTATAAGCTGGATCCTCATGGATATATCAACCATAATGTAGCCTACTATAACACTGGAGTTCGCCCAATAATAAATTTATTAAAATCAGCAATAGAGTAAAAAAGAATTCAATTGATCAATTTGAATTCTTTTTTATTTATCTTTTTTCTATTTTTATAAGCTTTGCATGTAGGACTAATCTATACTTTTTATCATAACAAGTAGATAGAGTAATTATTTTATCATCTTTACTTACTAAAGTATTAAAATTAAAAATACTTTTTTTCATTATATCATTTAGAAAATATTCATTGGTGTCTATTTTTAAATAATCAAAATTTGGAGTGGTTTTATATATACTAAATATTTGCCACATACTATTAAATTTTTCAGTAGATAAATTAACAACATAATTTTCTTTTTTTCTATGCCAATCATTTGTTAAAATATCTCTTAATGAACCAAACATACTACCATCTAATCTACCATGTGCATATATAATTGTATTATCATCAATATTTTGAATGTTATTTCTATAATCCATAAATATCCATCCAGACTGATTATAAGATTTATCAAATGAATGATATAAATAAAAATCATTATCAGTTGTCTTCACTACAGGATAACTAACTTTAGTTCCGTTTACTTCTATAAATGCTACTGAATCACTATTCATTTCTTTTAATTTAGTAAAATCTACATTGGATAGATTCATGTTTATAAGATCTGAAAATGGATCATCTTTTTTAGCTGGTTTACCAACAATTTCACCACCACTTACTTTAGTAATCTTAACAATATCATTTATTTCATTACTCAACTTATTAGTTCTTTCGTTATCTAAATACCAATTTATAATTTTATATAAAGACAAAATCATAATCAAAACTAAAATTATACATATTAAAGAAAGTAATTTATTTCTCATCATTATCACCAACAGTATTATACAATTATTCTAAATATTAATAAAGCAAAAATAAAGGAGACAGTAATTAACAATGGAATTACTTTACACAATTGAACATTAGTAAAAAGTTTAACCATTGTAATTAAATCACTATTATGATATACTCATATTATAGTAGGAGAAGATAATATGGAAAACAAAACAAATATAAAAACTTTAATTGGAATAATAGTTTTATTTATAATTTTTGGTGTTTATCCAGTACAAGCTTATAATTATGAAACTTCCGAATTTAGATTGTATTCAATTAAAGATGGATATAAACTATGTGTAAAATCCGGTGTATTAAAAAAACAAGGAGCATATAATATGTATGCATGGAACACATTTAACAATAATCGTGAATTAGCTGGATGGCCTGGTGTTGGTATGACAAACACAGGAAATGATATATATTGTTATACACATACCGCAGATGGAGAAAGTTATAATTATGTTATATTTAATGGTAATAGTAAACAAACTATCAATTTAAATACAATTGATGATACCAAAGGAGTTATTAACTCATTGCTTTATAACTTCGAAGAAAGTGATCTTCAAGGAAATGGAAAATATAGAGGTAAATGGGTAGTAAATGATACTACAGCATTAGAAAACATGGTTACAGAAGCAAAAGGTCTAAATGCTAATGATTATACTATAAATACATATAATTCAGTTACAGCAGTCTTAGGTGATGCAGTTACTGCAAGTAGTGTTACTAATGAAAATAAAGATCAATACAATTTAGGAGCAGATTACATTTCACAATTAACATTTGATACTGATATATTAGATAAATTAACACTAGTTTATGATAATGGAACTAATAAATATAGTAGCGAATATTTAACTAAATATAACCAATTAGCAACAGCTATGAACAATTTAATAAAAAGAAAAGATATAGTAGTAAATAATAGTACTAACGGTGGTACTTTAAATGCATCATACAAAACTAATTCTGATACATCAATTACTATCAATGCTCAAGCTAATACAGGTTATGAATTAGAATCTCTTACAGTAAAGAAAATTACATCTTATGACGGATCAAATGATCCAGTATTTGGTGAATCAACTAATATAGATATAAGTTCTAATAATTATGAATATTCATTTGATGCAAGTGAATATAGTTCTAATAATATGGTAGGTGTATATGTAGATGCTACCTTTAAGAAAAAAACATATCAAATTACTTTTGTAGTTGGTGCGAATGGTGAAATAAAAACTCTAATAGATGGAAATATAGCTTCTCCAGTAACAGTAGAATATAATGATGATTATTCATTAAAAGTAATTGCTAACGAAGGATATGAAGTAGATGAAATCTTAATAAATGGAATTAAATATAATTTAAATAATGGTGTTCTAATAATACCAAATGTTGTAGCAAATACTAATGTAAATATTACCTTCAAGTTAAAATCATATACAATAAAAGTAAATGATACAGAATATACTTTTAGTCATGGTACAACTTATGAACAAATGTTACAAGGACTTAATTTAGCAAAACCAGGATATAAATTCTTATATTTAACAGACAACAGTGGTAGTAATATAACAGAAAGCTATATAGTAACTAAAAACGATAATTTAACTGCAATATATCAAAAAATAGAAGAACAAAATACTCCTTCTGCAAATAAAAATCCAAGTACAGGTGATAATATAGTTAAATATGTTTCAATGTTTGCAGTAACAGCCATAGTTTTATTGTTAATATTCTTTAGAAATAATATAAAAATGTTATTTGTAAAGAGAAATAATAAAAAAAAGTTCACTAATTAAAAGTGAATTTTTTTATTTGGTTTCTTAACATAAGAATATGGTCTTCTTATTACTTGTCTTTTTGGAGAATTTGAAAAATCGTTCTTAAAATGTAGTATAATTGAATTGACAGATAAATAGTAATTTGTAAAGGAGATAGTTTATGAAGAATAATGAAAAAAATTCAAACAAAAAAATTGCTGGAATATATTATTTTGCATCATTGTGTTTCTATATTGCTGCAATAATTAATTTTATTAATGAAGATAATAATAGTATGGCAGTTGTATTTTTATGTTTAGGTTCAAGTAATTTATGTTTGGGTAGTGTTTACTTAAATAAAGATAAAGATAGAGATAATGTAAATAAAAATAATAAGAAGTAGTAAAAGATACAATTTATAGATTAGTTCGCAAGATTAGGATATTGTGATTTGCCATATGACCAGGGAACCTTTATTAATAATAGTAATATTACTATTTGCAACACTATATAAATGATATAAAGACGGAATTATACTAAATTTTGTCTTTTTTATGGTATAATTTTATTGATTTATTAAAAAGGAGTTGATCCAAATGAATGAAAATAAATTTAATATCAATTGCTTGAGCATGATTTATCTAACCCCTTTAACAAAACCTTATAAAATAAGGGAAAACTAAGAATTGGATCTTACATGTTTTATATAAAAATTTAATAAAAATGAGCAAAAACACCAAAAATCATTAAAAATGGTGCTTTTTTATATATTTTTGATGAGGTGATGTTTCCAGCTAACCCCATTATAAAATAAGGGCTTTTTAACTTTTACTGAGTGTTCGGAAAATAGTAATATTACGTTCATTTAGATTTTTAAATATTTAACTCATAACTATATGAGATTTTGCAAAATAGTAGTATAATTTGTTTAGAAGAATTGGTGGTGATAATTTAATATGAGAGCTATATTAGGATACATCGTAAATATGATTCCATACATGATAATTACAATTCCTATTTATTTATTAATTAGATTCATTTATTTAAAAAGTAAACACAAGAAACTAAATTGGAATCATGAAGTTGTCTTATT
Source organism: uncultured Erysipelotrichaceae bacterium (assembly GCA_902798815.1). GTDB lineage: Bacteria > Bacillota_I > Bacilli_A > RF39 > UBA660 > UBA3789. The sequence goes on from CADBYH010000001.1 coordinate 138,688, forward strand.
CTTGTTTGTAATATTTGTTGTAGGATTAGCATCACAAACAATAATTCCAAAATTTGAAACTGGAATTGGAGGATTTAAAA
>CADBYH010000002.1 GCA_902798815.1 uncultured Erysipelotrichaceae bacterium
CCAATGTTAACATGTGGTTTTGAACGATCAAATTTTTCTTTTGCCATAAAATAATTTCCTCCTTATTTATTTACAACATATATTTTATCTAATAATTGAAAATTTATCAACTATTTTGATACAACTTTTAATTAATTTCCACTCTTTTTAATTATTTCTTCAGCTATGTTTTTAGGTACTTCTTCATAATGATCTGGGAACATTACAAATGTTGCTCTTCCTTGTGTATTTGAACGTAAGTTAGTAGCATAACCAAACATTTCTGAAAGTGGAACCATTGCACTTAATTTAACAGCATTTCCTTGAGATTCTTGTCCTAATGGTTTTCCACGACGAGAAGTTAAATCACCCATTACATTTCCAAAATATTCATCTGGAGTTGTTACATCAACTTTCATAATAGGTTCAAGTAATACTGGTTTACATTTATTCTTTGCTTCCTTTAATGCAAAACTTGCAGCAATTTTAAATGCCATTTCATTAGAGTCAACATCATGATATGATCCATCAAACAATGTTGCTTTAACATCTATCATAGGATATCCAGCAAGAATACCTGTTTGTAAAGCTTCTTGTAATCCTTTATCAACAACTGGTATATATTCACGAGGAACAACACCACCAACAATTTGATCAACAAATTCATATCCCTTATCTGGATTAGGTTCAAATTTAATCCATACGTGTCCATATTGTCCACGTCCACCAGATTGTTTAATATACTTACCTTCACAATCAGCAGCTTGCTTAATTGTTTCACGATATGCAACTTGTGGAGCACCAACATTAGCTTCAACATTGAATTCTCTCTTCATACGATCAACTAATACATCTAAGTGTAATTCACCCATACCAGCAATAACTGTTTGACCAGTTTCGTGATCAGTATGAACTTTAAATGTTGGATCTTCTTCAGCTAATTTTTGAAGTGCCAAAGCCATTTTATCTTGGTCAGCTTTTGATTTAGGCTCAACAGCCAATTGAATAACCGGCTCTGGAACAACTAAACTTTCCAAAATAATTGCTTTCTTTTCATCACATAATGTGTCTCCTGTTGTAGTATTCTTTAAACCAACTGCAGCAGCAATATCACCTGTATAAACATCACTAATTTCCTTACGATTATTAGCATGCATTTGTAAAATACGCCCAATTCTTTCTTTTGAATCTTTTGTAGAATTTAATACGTATGAACCACTTGATAAATGTCCAGAATAAACTCTAAAGAAAGTTAAACGTCCAACAAATGGATCAGTCATTACTTTAAATGCAAGTGCAGAAAATGGTTCCTTGTCATCTGGATGACGTAAAGCCTCATTTCCAGCTAAATCTGTTCCCTTAATTGATTCAACATCAACAGGACTTGGTAAATAATCAATAACAGCATCAAGCAATAATTTAATTCCTTTATTTCCTAATGCGGTTCCACACATAACTGGGAAGAACTCTGCAGCTAAAGTACCATTTCTTATTGCTTTTTTAATCATCTCAACAGTTACCTCTCCACCATCAAGATATGTCATCATCATTTCATCATCAAATTCTGCAACAGCTTCTATTAATTCTGCTCTTTTTTCCTCAGCAATATCTTTTAAATCTGCTGGAATTTCGATTTCCTCTGCATCCTCAGCTTGACCACCATCATAATGATAAGCTTTCATTGTAACTAAATCTATTACACCATCAAATTCTGATTCAGCACCAATTGGCCATTCAATAGGTTTAGAATTAACTCCTAAACGATCTTTAATTGTTTTTAAACTATATTCAAAATTTGCACCCATTTTGTCCATTTTATTTGCGAAAATAATTCTTGGAACTTTAAACTCTGATGCTTGTCTCCAAACTGTTTCAGTTTGAGGTTCAACACCTGCTTGAGCATCAATAAGTGCAACTGCTCCATCTAGAACACGAAGTGATCTAGAAACTTCAATTGTAAAATCAACATGTCCAGGTGTATCTATAATATTGTAACGATATCCCTTCCAATAAGCAGTAGTAGCGGCAGAAGTTATTGTAATACCACGTTCCTGTTCTTGTTCCATCCAGTCCATTTGACTTTCACCATCATGTGTTTCACCGATTTTATGAGTAACCCCTGTGTGGAATAAGATTCTTTCAGTACAAGTAGTTTTACCTGCATCAATATGAGCCATTATTCCGATATTTCTTGTCTTCTCTAAAGACGTATCTCTTGCCATATTATCTATTCCTTTCTACCATCTATAATGAGCGAAAGCTTTATTAGCTTCTGCCATTCTGTGAGTATCTTCACGCTTCTTAACTGATGCTCCAGTTCCATTAGCTGCATCAATTATTTCATTTGCTAAATTATCAGCCATTCCTTTTCCACCACGTTCACGAGAATACTTAGTTAACCATCTAAGTGCTAATGCTTGACTTCTCGCTGGTGTAACCTCAACTGGCACTTGATAGTTTGAACCACCAACACGACGACTCTTAACTTCTAATTGAGGTTTTATATTTTCCATTGCTTCATTAAAAACTTCTAAAGCATCACGATTTGTTTTAGTTTTAACAGTATCAAATGCTTCATAAACGATAGTTTGAGCAATTCCTTTTTTACCATCCAACATAATTGTATTAATTAGTTTTGCTACTAACTTAGACTTATATATTGGATCTGCTAAAATATCTCTTTTTACCGCACGTCTTTTACGCATATTTAAATCCTCCCTTCACTTATTTTGTATTAATTACTTCTTTTCTTTTTTTGCACCGTACTTACTACGACCTTGTTTACGATCTTTAACACCAGCTGTATCTAAAGTACCACGAATAATGTGATAACGAACTCCGATTAAGTCTTTTACACGACCACCACGAATCAATACAACACTATGCTCTTGTAAGTTGTGTCCAATACCAGGAATATAAGTATCTACTTCTTTTCCGTTTGATAAACGAACACGGGCATATTTACGTAATGCAGAGTTTGGTTTTTTAGGTGTTTTAGTACCAACACGAGTACAAACTCCACGTTTTTGAGGAGAATTAGTATCAGTTGCTTTCTTCTTGATTGTATTTAACCCAACACCAAGAACTGGCGCTTTACTCTTTCTAACCTTATTCTTACGTTTATTGTGAATTAATTGGTTTATTGTAGGCATTAATTCAGTCTCCTTTCTTTACACATATCCAGGTGTATCATTTTACCCTTTAAATAAATCTTTGCCAAAAAAGCAAAGATATTTAATCAGCACTAATAATATATCACTTTAGTATTATAAAGTCAATATTTTTTTTGATTATAATCCTGCTCTATATCCAAGAACAACAATTATCAATAAAAACACTAAAAAAGCAATCAAAAAACCTATCATAGTATCTAAACTAAATCCTTTGGTATTTAATTTTAACTTAAACTTTTTCATTACCTTCACCTATAATAAATAATACTAAATTACTTAAAAAAAGTAAAGAAAAAGGAGTAAGTAATCTTACTCCATAAATTGATCTTCTAATTGTTCTAAAGGTTCTTCGTCAATAAATTCTGATTTTAATTCATAATCAACGTTTTTATATATTTTACTACCTGTTCCTGCAGGTATTAATTTACCTATAATAACATTTTCTTTTAATCCTGATAATTCATCAACTTTTCCCTTTATTGCTGCATCTGTTAAGATTCTAGTTGTCTCTTGGAATGAAGCAGCAGATAAGAATGAATCAGTTTCAAGTGCAGCTTTAGTTATACCAAGTAATATTGGTTTACCTAATGCTGGTGTCTTGCCATTAATAATAGCTTCTTTATTTCCTTCTGTAAATTCACGGAAATTAACAAGACTACCAGGTAAGAATCTAGTATCTCCACCATCAACAATTCTAATCTTACTTATCATTCTACGTGCAATAATTTCAATATGTTTATCAGAAATATCAACACCTTGAGAACGATATGTATATTGAACTTCTTTCAATATATATTCTTGTGTTGTAATAGGATCAGTAACAGCAAGTAATTCTTTAGGACTAATAGCTCCTTCAGTTAATTTATCTCCACAATGTACTTCCATACCTTTTTCAACACATAATTTTGAACCATAGTTTGTAATATGCTCTTTTGTTTCAAGTTTATTAGTAATACTAATTTTATATTTTCCATGTTCTTCCTTAATCTTAGAAACAGTACCATCTATTTCTGCAATTGTTGATTTTGCCTTTGGATTACGTGCTTCAAACAACTCTTGAACACGAGGAAGACCTTGAGTAATATCAGCATCACCACCATGTGCAACTCCACCTGAATGGAATGTACGCATTGTAAGCTGTGTACCAGGTTCACCAATTGATTGTGCAGCCATAACACCTACAGCTTCACCAATTTCAACTAAATTACCTGTAGCTAAATTACGTCCATAACATTTTTGACATACACCATTAGATGTATTACATGTCAAGATTGTACGTATCTCAACTTCTTTGATACCAGCATCAATTACTTTATCTGCCAATGTTTCAGTAATCATTTGATTTTTCTCAACTATTACATCCTTAGTTTCTGGATTAATAATCTTCTTATTTGCAAATCTACCAACAATACGATCTCTTAAACTTTCAATAACACTACCTGTTTTTTCATTTATGAAATCTTTAACAACAACGCCTTGGTCAGTTCCACAATCTGCTTCACGAACAATCATATCTTGTGAAACATCAACTAAACGTCTTGTTAGATATCCAGAATCTGCAGTCTTAAGAGCAGTATCCGCTGAACCTTTACGAGCACCATGTGTAGATAAGAAGAATTCAGCAACTGATAAACCTTCAATAAAGTTTGACTGAATTGGTATTTCAACTGGTGTACCATCTGGTTTAGCCATGATACCACGCATACCAGCAACTTGAGTAAAGTTTGAAATATTACCACGAGCTTTTGAGTTCATCATGATAAATATTGGATTATCAATATCAGTATGAGCAACAACTTCCAACTCTTCCTTAACTGAATCTGTAGCATTATTCCATGTATCAATTACTTTATTAAATCTTTCTTCTTCAGTAATTAAACCGCGTTTGTATTGTTTATTAATCTTATCAACAACTTTTTGTGCTTCAGCAACTATTTCTGGTTTTTTCTTAGAAATTTCAACATCAGCCATACTAACTGTATAACGTTTAAATACTTGAGCAATAACCTTTTCAAGAGTTCCTTTAGCAAAAGGTTTTACAATTTCCATTTTACTTATCGCTTCCGGAATATTAGTTCCTCTTTCTAAGAAATACTTATTAGGTGTAATATTTGAAATATTATCATCAGTTGGTTCATTAATATATGCAAATGTATCTGGTAAAATCTCATTAAATTTAATTTTTCCAACTGTAGTAACTAAATACTTATCTTTTTGTTGTTCGGTAAATAATTTATATTTAAATGAATTTACTGGAATAGCAATTCTTGTATGAAGAGTAATTTCTCTTCTTTCATAAGCCATTAATGCTTCATTACTATTCTTAAATACTCTACCTTCTCCATCTTCCCCTGCTTTTTCCATAGTTATATAGTAGTTACCTAAAACCATGTCTTGAGAAGGTGTAACAATTGGATCTCCTGATTTTGGATGTAGAATGTTGTTAGAACCTAACATTAACATTCTAGCTTCAGCTTGAGCTTCTTCAGATAGAGGTACGTGTACAGCCATTTGGTCACCATCGAAATCTGCATTAAATGCTGGACAAACTAATGGATGAAGTCTAATTGCCTTACCACCAACTAAAACTGGTTCAAATGCTTGAATACCAAGTCTATGTAGAGTTGGAGCACGGTTTAACATAACAGGATGTTCTTTTATAACCTCTTCAACAATATCCCAAACAACAGGATCTTGATTATCTATTAATCTCTTAGCAGCCTTAATATTGTGAGCAATATCTTTACTTACTAAACCATGTATAACATGAGGTTTAAATAATTCAAGTGCCATTTCTTTAGGAATACCACATTGATACATCTTTAATGATGGTCCAACAACAATAACTGAACGACCAGAATAGTCAACACGTTTTCCTAATAGGTTTTGACGGAAACGACCTTGTTTACCTTTTAACATAGACGAAAGAGATTTTAATGGTCTATTTCCTGCTCCTGTAACACTTCTTCCACGACGACCATTATCAAATAGTGCATCTACTGCTTCTTGAAGCATACGCTTTTCATTTTGAATAATAATACCAGGAGCTCCTAAATCAATTAGTTTCTTTAAACGATTATTACGATTAATTACACGTCTATATAAATCATTTAAATCTGATGTAGCAAATCTTCCACCATCTAATTGAATCATTGGACGAAGTTCAGGTGGTATAACTGGTATACAATCCATAATCATCCATTCTGGTTTATTACCAGATTTATAAAATGCATCTAAAACATCCAATCTTTTTAATAAACGAGTTCTTTTTTGTCCTTGAGCAGTTTCTAACTCTTTGCTGATTTCATCAATATCTTTTTTCAAATCAACTTTCTTTAATAATTCTTTTATGGCTTCTGCTCCCATTCCAACCTTAAATCCAGTACCATATTTTTCATAATAAGTTCTGTATTCTTTTTCTGATAAAGTTTGTTTATCCTCTAAAGGTGCATTTCCTTTATCAATAACAACATAACTTACAAAATACAATACCTCTTCAAGGTCCCTTGGACTCATATCAAGAACTAATCCCATACGAGAAGGAACACCTTTAAAAAACCAAATGTGAGAAACAGAAGTAGCAAGTTCAATATGTCCCATACGTTCACGACGTACCTTAGCACGAGTAACCTCTACTCCACATCTATCACAAATAATATTTTTATATCTTACTCTCTTGTACTTTCCACAAGAACATTCAAAATCCTTTGTAGGTCCAAAAATCTTTTCACAAAACAATCCATCACGTTCAGGACGTAAAGTACGATAATTAATTGTCTCTGGTTTTTTAACCTCACCATAAGACCACTCACGAATTTTTTCAGGAGAAGCTATTCCAACTTTTAATGCTTCAAATTTGTTAACATCTATCATTAAATATCAGCTCCTTCCTCATTTAATAAATCTTCTTCTGTAGGCTCCTCAAAGAAATCAGAATCATCATCTTCATCAAATTCATCTGCTTCTTCTTCAGTTTCTTCTTCATTAGATTCTGGAACTAATTCCTTTGCAGGATTTTCTAACTCTTCTATATTAGTAGCAAAATCTTCTTTATCCTCATCATCTTCTATTTCTTTTAATTGAAGAGTTTCTCCATCATCATTAATTATTGAAACGTCTAATCCTAATGCTTGGAATTCCTTCATTAAAACTCTAAATGATTCAGGAATACCAGCTTGATTTATTTCTTGTCCTTTAATAATTGATTCATACACTTTAACACGACCTACAACATCGTCTGATTTAACCGTCATTATTTCTTGTAATGTATGAGCTGCTCCATATGCGTATAGTGCCCAAACTTCCATTTCTCCAAATCTCTGTCCACCAAACTGAGCTTTACCACCAAGAGGTTGTTGTGTAACTAAAGAATATGGTCCAGTTGCTCTTGCATGTAACTTATCATCAACCATATGATGAAGTTTAATCATGTACATAACACCAACAGAGATTCTATGATCGAATGGTTCTCCAGTACGTCCATCATAAAGAACTGTTTTACCATCTTCATCCATTCCTGCTTCTTTCATCATTGCTTGAATATCACTGATATGAGCTCCATCAAATACAGGAGTAGCTACATGAACACCGAGTTTTTTACAAGCCATACCCATATGAATTTCAAGTATTTGTCCAAAATTCATACGAGAAGGAACACCTTGTGGATTTAACATAATATCTACTGGTGTACCATCTGGTAAATATGGCATATCTTCTTGTGGAAGAATAAGTGAAATAACACCTTTATTACCATGACGTCCAGACATCTTATCTCCAACTTGAATCCGAATTACTTTTGAAACACCTGCAGGTAATTCATCATTATCTTTTCTAGAATAAATCTTAATATCATGAACAATACCATCTCCTCCATGTGGAACACGAAGTGATGTGTCTCTAACTTCACGAGTCTTTTCTCCAAATATAGCATGTAACAATTTTTCTTCAGAAGTAAGTTCTGCCATTCCTTTAGGAGTAACTTTACCAACAAGAATATCTCCTTCTTTAACCTCTGTACCTATTGTAACAATACCATTTTCATCTAAGTTCTTACGAGCTTCTTCAGAAACATTTGGAATATCTCTTGTAATTTCTTCAGGTCCAAGTTTTGTTTCCCTACATTGCATTTCATAATCTTCTAAGTGTAGAGAAGTATATTTATCATCCTTAACAAGATTTTCATTTAATATAACAGCATCTTCATAGTTATAACCATTAAACGTCATGAAAGCAACGGTCATATTTTTACCTAATGCCAATTCTCCCTTATCAGTAGAGTTTCCATCTGCAAGTATTGTCTTATCAGCCTTAACTTTATCTCCTACATGAACAATAGGTCTTTGATGCATACAAATACTTGAGTTTGCTAACTCAAAATTAGCAAGTTGATATGTCTCTTTACCATCTTTTGATGCTACTACAATCTTTTTAGCATCAACATATTCAACAACTCCATCTTTCTTTGCAACAACTTCAACTCCTGAATCCTTAGCCGCAATAAACTCAACACCAGTTCCAACATATGGAGCTTCAGTTTTAATTAAAGGCATTGCTTGTCGTTGCATGTTTGCACCCATAAGTGCACGAGTTGCATCATCATGCTCCAAGAATGGAATACAACTTGTTGTAACAGATACAACTTGTTGTGGACTAACATCTATATAGTCAACTTCCTCAGGTTTAGCAATTATGTTTTCACCTCTAAAACGAGCCGCAACATGTTCATCTGTAATTTTATTATTTTTATCTGTTCCAACAGTAGATTGTGAAATAATATAATCTAATTCATCATCTGCTGTTAAATAAACAACTTCATCAGTAATCTGACAATCAACAACTTTTCTATATGGAGTCATTATAAATCCATATTCATCAATTTTTGCATAACTTGCTAATGATGTAATAAGTCCGATATTTGGTCCTTCAGGAGACTCAATAGGACAAATTCTACCATAATGCGAAGTATTAACGTCACGTACTTCAACACCAGCTCTATCCCTTGATAAACCACCAGGTCCTAATGCAGATAAACGTCTCTTATTAGTTAATTCTGCAATTGGATTTGTTTGATCCATAAATTGAGATAATTGAGAACTACCAAAGAATTCTTTCATAGCAGCAGTTACAGGTCTAATATTAATTAAAGTCTTTGGAGTTACTTCTTCCATTTCTTGAGTAGTCATTCTTTCACGAATAACTCTTTCCATTCTAGAAACACCAATTCTAAATTGATTTTGTAAAAGTTCTCCAACTTGACGAATACGTCTATTTCCTAAATGGTCAATTTCATCATAATTACCAACACCATCTAATAAATTTAAATAATATGAAACAGATGCATAAACATCAGAAATTGTTAATCTCTTAACATCACAACTTTGATCATTTCCAATAACTAAGATTTTTTTCTTCTTATCTTGTGGATTTTGAATCTTAATCACTTGAATTTTATTAAATGTATCTAATTCTTCATTAACTTTAGCATCTTCTAATCCAAATCCTGCTTTAAATGCTTCAGCTAATTCAGAAATATTTGCTTTTGTAATTTGAGTACCTTTTTCAAATACTACTTTACCATCAACTTTAACATCTTCAGCAAGAGTTTGATTTAACATTCTATCTAAAATATTAAGTTTTCTATTAAATTTATAACGTCCAACTTTTGATAAATCATATCTAAATTCATCAAAGAATCTAGTAATTATTTGGTTTTTAGAAGAATCAAGAGTTGCTGGTTCTCCAGGTCTTAATTTTTCATAAATTTCAATTAATGCTTCATCAGTATTTTTAGTTGAATCTTTAGCAATAGTATTCTTCAAATACTCATTATCACCAAACATCTTTAATATTTCATCATCACTTGATAAACCAAATGCTCTTAATAATGTTGTAATAGGAACTTTTCTTGTCCTATCTATTCTTACATATAAAACATCTCTAGCATCAACTTCAAACTCTAACCATGTTCCACGATTTGGAATAATTTGAGAAGTAATCAATTCACGACCATTTTTATCTATTTCTCTATTGAAATAAACACTTGGGGAACGCACTAATTGAGAAACAATAACACGTTCTGCACCATTAATAACGAAAGTACCACTATCAGTCATTATTGGCATATCACCCATAAAGATTTCTTGTTCTTTTACCTCACCAGTTTCACGATTAAATAAACGAACATCTACTCTTAAAGGTGCTGCATATGTAGATTCACGATCCTTACTCTCTTTAATTGAATACTTTGCTTCATCAAAATGATAATCTCCAAATTCTAGAGATAAAGTTCCAGAAAAATTTTCAACTGGAAATAAATCAGCAAATACTTCTTTTATACCCTCAGTAATAAACCAATTATAGGATTTCTTTTGAATTTCAAGCAAATCTTTCAATTCATAAGTATTTCTGATACTTGAGAAATTTCTTCTTTCTCTGTAGTCACCACTTTTTACAATCTTATATGACACTATTTTTCACCCCACGCACATTTTTTTCACTCGTTAAAACCCAAAAATAAAATGTAAAGTTATACACTACATTTAATAATATAAAAACCTTTCTTTTTATTAATGACTTCAACTGAATATATTTTCTCTAAGTCTTTAATAAGTGATTTTGCACCTTGCTCTTTCCTTATAACTATATAGAGTTTTCCATCATTCCCCAAATAGTTAATTGCATCCATCACTATATTATAGACCACTTTTTTACCAGCCCTTATTGGTGGATTGGTAACAATTGTTGAATATTTGGAATTAATATTTTCATAAACATTACTTTCAAACACATCAATATTACTACAATGATTTTCTTTAATATTAATTTTAGATAAATGAATCGCTCTCAAATTAACATCAACCATATCAACATAACAAGAAGTAAGTTTATTAATTACAATTCCTAATACTCCATAACCACAACCCATATCAAGAACTTTGCCTCCAACTTCTTCAAGCGGGATTGATTCAAGAAGAAGTCTACTGCCAAAGTCCAAACCGTCCTTTGAAAACACACCATTGTCGGTGTAAAAAATAAATTTTCTACCCAAAACAAATGATTCAGTTTTTACCATTTTGCTTGGTAGTTTCTCATTATCAAAATATTGCCCCATTTTTATCACCCAGAGAAAAAAAGAAGAAGAAAACTTCGTAAAAATTACTTATTTTTCTTCCTTTCGAAACATATAATACAACAAAACAAAGATTAAGTCAACATTTTTTGTATTTTTTTAAAAAAAACAAAAAAAATACAAATGTCAATGATACCATTTGTATTTCAAAAGTATTATTTTAAACTTACTCATTTAAAATTTTAATACTTTTATTAAAATTTTTTCTCTGATAAAGAAATAATTCTAATTGGTTTACAGATAGGCACATATTAATTTCTTAATATTTCGCTTAATCATTGTTTGCTTAGCCGTTTATCTTTTTTTGAAGTTTTCCTTCTTCTCGATTAAAATATTGTAATTTTACTAATAGTATGATAAGGTTTTGAAGCACGATCATTAAACAAATTATATATTTCTATATAGATGATTTAATTTACTTCCGTATCTATTAGTAATTTGAGTCTATCATTATTTTATTTAAAAGTCAATATTTAAAAAATATAAAATTACACTTTACATTTTTTGTGTAAAAAAAATATGCCGAAGCATATTTCCGAGTTTGATAATATCAATATAATTATTATCAGTAATTATATTAACATACTTATCATAAGAGTTTTCTTTCTCTCAAAAAATTACAAATAACCTAGTTCCGATAAACTATTTAAGACATAAGTCAATCTGTTAGAATATGTTATTAATATATAATTATATTTAATATATTTTATAATAAATTAATATTACTAAATATATTTATGTTGATTAATAATTAATATTGCTAAAAATTATTAAAAAAACAATAATAATTATATATCTTTTAACATCTAGGTTATAAATAAATTATATCTATATTATATTAAAAGTCAATACTTTTTATTTAAATAATAAAATCTAAATGTCCAATTTGTCAAATTCTTCAAGAAGTGATGTACTTTTTTCTATAATCTTCTTTAAATTACTAATCTCACTACTTGCATTCTTCCCTTGCCATAAATCTTCTTTTTTATTATCTAAAAGATCAATATCACCACGTAACTTATGTACAGTTTCAATAATTTTTGTTTCGCAACCAATCATGTTACTTTTTACTTTAAAATTCTTCATTCACACACACCCTTTACTTAAGAAGTAAATCAAACTTTTCCTCTAAATTCTTAATTTTTTCATTCAAAATATTTATTGTATAATCACTCTTATCTTTGTTGTATTTTGTTTCCAAAGCCGCATACTCTAATCGTATTTTCTTAGATAAATTAGCACATTTCTTAGATAAAGATATTGCACCAACCCTCTTTTCACCACTAATCATCTTTTTATAAATACACTTATTAATTATTTCAGACATTTTATCAAATTGTTTTTCTAAAACACTTAACTGCTTTAAAATATCATTTGTTACTACATCTGCTTTCTTTTGATTAACATAAAGTTTCTTTGTCAAAGCAATCCCTCCTACTCTAATAATAGAATTATATCACAAAAACACAAATAAAAAAAGTAATGTTTTCCATTACTTTTTTTTACAATTATTTAACTTCAACAGTAGCTCCAGCTTCTTCTAATTTAGCTTTAATTTCATCAGCTTCAGCAGTAGGAATATTTTCTTTTACAACACCGTTTGAATCAACGATATCTTTTGCTTCTTTTAATCCTAAACCAGTTATTTCTTTAACTGCTTTAATAACACCAACTTTTCCTGCTCCAGCATCAGCTATTGAAACAGTTACAGTACTTGGTGCAGCATCTGCTGCTGCTCCACCTGCTGCAGGTGCAGCTACAGCTACAGCACTTGGATCTACTCCAAATTCTTCCTTCATTGCATCTACTAATTCCTTAATTTCTAATAAATTCATTTCTTTTAAACTACTGATAAAATCTTCTTTTGTTAATTTTGCCATTTTATTTTCCTCCTATTTATTAATTTTCTTCTTTTTGTTGACTATATAAGTCTAAGCAAATTGATAAGTCTCTTACAATTCCAATCATTCCACCAGCTAGCATTGTAAGTAATTGTTCTCTTGATGGTAATTTAGCATACTCAGCTAATTTTGCTTGATCTGCTTTTTCTCCATCTACAATCCCCACTTTTAAAACTAACTCTGGGTGATCTTTAGCAAATTCTGATAAAATCTTGATTGGAGCAATTTGATCTTCACTGAATGCAAAGGCACTTGGACCAGTTAATCCTTCAGCTAAATCTATTCCTAAATCATTAAATGCTCTAGTCATTAATGTGTTTTTATAAACCTTATAATCAGCATTATTCTCTTTAAGTTTTCTTCTCAATTCTTTTGAATCAGAATCTGTAATTCCACGATAATCAAATAATACTATAGTTTTTGCATTTTGAGCTCTTTCTTTAATCTCATCAATAACTACTTGCTTTTGATTTAAGATTTTTTCACTTGCCATAATACACCTCCTTAATCAATTTTGAGGAATGCCACAAAAAAGGTTCTAAAGCGCATGCCAAAGAACCTTTATAATTACTTATTCAAGTCCTCGGCAGGATTTACTTTTATACCTGCTGTCTATGGCACCTACAAATCGTATTTATTATATTACAATTATTATTATTTGTCAAAACTATTTTCAACCTTGATTCCAGGACCCATGGTTGCTGAAATAGAAATGTTTCTTACATATTCACCTTTTACAGTTGCTGGTTTAATTCTTAACATTTGTGATACGAATGCATCTAAATTAGCAAGTAAATCTTCCTCACTAAATGATACCTTTCCTATTACACCATGAACATTTCCAAAACTATCTGTTCTGTATTCTACACGTCCAGCTTTTACTTCTTCAACTGCTTTAACAATATCCATTGTTACAGTACCAGTCTTTGGATTAGGCATTAATCCTTTTGGACCTAAAACCTTTCCTAATTTACCTAACATAGGCATCATGTCAGGAGTTGCAATAATAGTATCAAAATCGAACCAATTTTCTTTTTCGATTTTTTCTAACATATCAGTATCTCCAACATAATCAGCACCTGCATCTTTTGCTTCTTGTGCCTTTGGTCCTCTAGCAATTACTAAAACTCTTTTTGTCTTACCAGTTCCTTTTGGAAGTACAATTGCACCTCTTAATTGTTGATCAGCTTTTTTAGTATCAAGATTTAATCTCATAGCTACTTCAACTGAACCATCAAAAGAACTAGTAGAAGTTTCTTTAACAAGTTTTACAGCTTCTTCTTTTGAATATACTTTGCTTTTATCTATTTTAGATACAGCCTCAACATATTTCTTACTTCTTCTTTTCATTTTTATTCCTCCTTGTGTGGTTAAAGCGGATAATTTCCTTCCACTAGGTAATACCTACTGTTTATTTAATTATTCTTGTCCTTCAATAACAATTCCCATATTCTTAGCAGTACCAGCAACAATTTTCATTGCTCCTTCTACATCATACGCATTTAAATCTGGTAATTTAATTTCTGCAATTTCTCTTAATGTAGCTTGAGAAATAGTTGCGACAACTTCGTTAGCACCTTTAGTAGATCCTTTACTAATTTTCGCATATTTCTTTAATAAAAATGCTGTTGGTGGAGTTTTAATTACGAAATCAAAACTTCTATCTTCATATATAGAAATTTCAACTGGTAATACATCACCCATTTTATCTCTTGTTGCATCATTATACTTAGTACAAAAATCTTGTAAATTAATTCCGGCAGGTCCCAATACAGTTCCAACTGGTGGAGCTGGTGTAGCTTTTCCTGCAGGTATTTGTAATTTAATCTTCTTTACTGCTTCATTTGCCACGAAAAACACCTCCTATTATTTTTGTTTTCGCGAGTGGTCCAAATAGCTTGATTCCCGCTTTATAAATGCAAACCATGCTTCCCACTTAATATGTATCAAAAATTGATACAGCGCTTAAATAATATCATAAAACTCTATATATTGCAAGAGTTATTATGCATTTTCTATTTGAGATAATTCAACTTCAACAGAAGTCTCTTGTCCAAACAAATCAACCAATAGCATAACTTTTTGATTTGGTAAATCAACGGAGTCAACTTTACCAAACATTCCATTAAATGGTCCTGCTATTATTTTAACTTTTGCTCCCTCTGTTAACTCTGTTTCAACATCCATTCTACTAATTCCCATATTACCAAGAATCTTATCAACCTCTTGTGGTTGGAGAGCTGTTGGTTTTGCTCCTTTTCCACTTGATCCTATGAAACCAGTTACTCCAGGAGTATTTCTAACTACATACCATGCTTCATCAGTCATAATCATTTCTACTAAAATATATCCAGGAAACATCTTTTTAACTTTTTCTTTTGTTACTCCATCTTTTACTTCTACAACTTTTTCTTCTGGAATAACAACTCTAAAAATATAATCCTGCATATCCATAGATTCTGCTCTCATCTCTAATTTTTCTTTTACTTTATTCTCATGTCCAGAATAAGTATTAACTACATACCATTGTTTATCCATAAATACCTCCTAAGCAAATAATGATTGAACTAATGCAAATAAAACTTCAATTAAATAAAAGAACAACGAACAAAATATAATAAAGAATATACATGCAATAGAATATTTGACCAAATCTTTTTTTGAAGTCCAGTGAACTTTTTTGAATTCACTTTTTACACCATTCCAAAAGATTCTGATTTTAACAAATATGCTCTTTTTTTCGGGTTCATTTTTTGTAGTCTTACTAACACTAACATCCTTTTTCTCTTTTTTTACTTCTTTTTTTGTTTTAATTTTAGAAGTATTATACTTGTCTTCTACAACTTTTTTTCTAACTTCAGCCATATTGTCACCTTTTCTTTTTTTATCAAAATAAAAACACTTCCGCGTGCTTACACCAATAAAATAACATAAGCACACAAAAATGTCAACAAATTAAACTATTTTAATAGAATAATCCAACTTATGATTCCTAATATAATCATACTTATTAATGCAATACCAGGAATAATTAAAACATTTATAAAAGCTGCCTCTCTCATTCCACTAATATTTTTATATATTTTATTATTAATTTCATCATTTGATAAACTATTTGGAACATACTCCTCATCAGTACTATCAGATGATACCTCATTTAATTCTTTTTTTAATTGATTCAAATCCTTATTTATTCTCTCAACTGCATACTCTGAAAAATACACAGTTGCTCCTCTCTGTACAACACCTCTATAGTAAGGAACATCCCCTTCTGGAACAAATTTAGCTATTGCATCAAAATTTTCTTTTAGAAAATCAGGTCTTAGATTTTTTAAAGTATTAGTATATAAACCTATTTGAATAAATGAAGAATTAAATATATCCTGTCTAATCATTTGTTTTCTTTCATTAGGATCATCACTTAATTCAAGAAGATTATCAAATTGAATATGATCAGGTTTATTATCCAACACATGTATACAAGTAGGATAAAAATTATCAACACAATAACCATGTTCATGAATATACTTAAGTGCAATATCCATATTCAAAAAAACTTCTCTCATCTCATCTTCAGTACAATGTGAACTAACCCAACTTAAAAGAGTCTCTTCATCAACTTTATTACCAAACAAATCTCCCATATCATCACCTATTATATTTACTATAAATATATTTTAAAACAAAAAGAAAAAAAAACAAACTATATTGTTCTTTTTTTTAATGCCTTTTCAATAAAAAACTTTTTTATTTTTCTTCCTTTAAACTGAATATGTCTCAAAGGTAAGTCAAGCAACTCACTAATTTCCATATAAGTAAATCCATTATATTTAAGTTCAAAGATACATAATTCAATAAAAGTCAAATCCAAACTAATATTCTTTACATCTGATATTATTTCTTTATAATCAATATAGTCATCAATATTAGAATCACAAAAAACATCATTAGAATCAATATCAGTTAAATAATCATTACTTATATTTTTTCTCTCACAAGAAATTTTTCTACAAAAAGAAAATAAAGACCTTCTTACACAAAGAATTACAAAAGAATAAAATAAAATATCTTTTTCTTCTTTAAAATTATTAACAGCATTATTAAATGCAATATATGCCTCCTGATTGAAATCATCTAAATCATAACCATAATTTTTATAACTGCAATAATAATCATAGGCAATTCTTTTAATAATTGGCGTATACTTTGAAAAGAGTACATCATATGATTCGTTATCATTATCTCTAACCATATATATTAGTTCATAATCATTATAATTTTTATAATTCATTTAACCTACTTTCTATTTCGAATCACCTCATAAATGATTATACCTGTAGCAACACTCGCATTTAAACTATTTGTTTTTCCATACATTGGAATTTTGACAAGAAAATCACATTTTTTAGAAACTAATTTAGAAATTCCAGTTCCTTCATTTCCAATAACTATTGCTATTTTACCATCATAATCAACAGATCTATAATCTACAGAATCTTCTAGTGATGTTCCAACAATCCAATAACCAGATTTTTTTAATCTATCGATTGCATTAGCAATACTACTAACTTGTACAATATTTATATTATTAATTGTACCAACACTTGTTTTCATAACAGTAGCATTAACTTGAACCTGTCTATCACTACTTATAATTATACTTTTTATTCCAGCAGCTTCACATGTTCTTACTATTGCTCCTAAATTATGTGGATCCTCTAAATGATCCAGAACTAAAATAATATCATCTGAATCACTATTTAAAATAGATTTTAAATCACCATACTGGTAATCCGGAATAGATAAAATTATACCTTGATTAACTCCAGGACACAAATTATCAATTTCGTGTTTTTTCATATATTTAATTGGTAATTTTCTCTTTTCCAATAAAGAAATAACTTCTTTATCATTATAGTTATCCTGTAAAAAAACCTTTTTTATATCTTTATCACTTTTTAATAAGTCAATTGCAACATTTTTTCCATAAACTAACATATTATTTAACCAAAATGAAATTCATAATCTCATTTATCCTTTCATTATTATTTGACAAATCCAAATATCCAATTAATGCTTCAAGTCCAGTTGCATATTTATATGTAACAATATCACAACTCTTAGGATGAGAAGTTGTCTTATAATTTCTTGCTCTCATAACAATATTTATTTCATCTTCATTTAAAAAACTATTTTCAAGCATTCTCTTCAAATACGCTGCTTGATTAACAGCACTAACATATTTTAAAGACTCAGTTTGAAGATCATTAACATTTGCAATTCCTTTTTTTATTAAAAATCTTCTAATATGATCTTCATAAATAGTATCACCAAGATAAGCTAATACTAACACATTTATTTCTAACAAATTCATTTTTCCTCCATTTATATAGAAAACAAAAGATTAATTACTTAATCTTTTATAATCTCATATGTAGTTCCTTCTCTTGAATCAATTAGTTTAATACCCTTTTTTAGCAAGTTATCTCTAATCTCATCAGCTAATTTGAAATCTTTGTTTTTCTTTGCTTCTTTTCTTTGTTCAATTAAGTCTAAAATTTCTTCATCTAATTCATTATTGATATCATTTGATTCAACTATTAAATCTAGAGCAAGTACTTCATCAAAACTTTTAATAAGTTTGATTTTAGTCTTTCCGTTAACAGATGAATCTTTCAACAATTTATATAATATAGACAAAGCATTTGAAGTATTTAAATCATTTTCAAGATATTTAATAAAGTCTTCTTTATATTCTTTATATCTACTATCTTGTAATTCACCTTCGTCTTTAATCTTTGCAATTTTACCTTTTATCTTATTTAACGTATTTTGTGCTTGAACTAAATTATCATAGGTAAATAATAATTGTTTCCTATAATGAGAATTCAAACACATAAATCTGAATGCGATAGGGTTATATTTTTGTTCTTCTAAAACAGAAATAGTAAGTATACCACCATTAGATTTACTCATTTTTCCAGTTTCATCTAATAAATGTTCATTATGAAACCAATAGTTACACCATTTATGTCCTAAATAAGCTTCACTTTGAGCTATTTCATTTGTATGATGTGGAAAGATATTATCAACTCCTCCACCATGGATATCCAAATGTTCACCTAAATATTTAATAGAAATTCCAGTACATTCTATATGCCATCCTGGATATCCTTTACCAAAAGGAGAATCCCATAATAATTCATGATTTTCAAATTTACTAGTAGTAAACCATAATACAAAATCAGCTTGGTTTTTCTTATTAGAGTCCTCTAGAACACTTTCTCTTGCTCCTACAACTAAATTACTATCTTGATTTGTAAGAGAATAATAATTATCTAATTTTGAAGTATCAAAGTAAACATTTCCTCCTGACGTATATGCAAAACCATCATCTAATAATTTAGATATTATTTTTATATACATATCGATATTATCTGTCGCCGGACTAATAATTTGAGGCATCAAACAATTTACTTTTTTAAAATCATCAAAAAAAGCATCTGTATAAAATTTAGCAATTTCCATTGAAGATTTATGTTCTCTATTTCTTGCAACCTCCATTTTATCTTCACCAGAATCACCATCACTAGTAAGATGACCAACATCAGTAATATTCATAGCACGAGTAACTTCATAACCTAAATATCTCAATGTTCTATCTAGAATATCATGTCCAATATAATTACGTATATTTCCAATATGTGCATAATGATATACAGTAGGTCCACAAGTATAAAATTTTACTTTTCCTTTTTCGTTTGGAATAAACTCTTCAATATTACGAGTTAGAGTATTATATAACTTCATAACATCACCTCACATGAAATAATTATATCAAATTATCTAATAATTACAACAAAAAAGGAGTTTCAAACTCCTTTATAATTATATTAAACCAAAGCAATTATTATAAATACTATCAATAATATTATGAATAATTCTAATAAAAGCTTCCAAATGTTCTTTAACCAATCTTTATAAGATACTTTTAGGTATGATAATACACCCATTAATATCAAACTAGTTGGAGCAAATAACATTGCTACTCCATACATTGATTGGAAGATAATACCTACTACAGGATAATTATCAACATTTGTTACAACTGATGCATAATATGGAAGTGTACTTTGGAAAACATATGAAACATCTCCATTAAATATACTAGAAAGTAAAGCAACAATAATTGTTGTAGCAATATTAAATCCTTTACTCATTCCTAGAATATACTTATAAATAACTAATTGGAATGGATGATATGTTACCAATACCAATATAGTATAAATTAAAATTGAAACTAGTGCTGGAGCAAGTGACTTCTTAGCACCTTCTACAAAACCATCTAATACATCTTTAAATTTAACTTTGTAAATTAATACAATAATTAATAAAAGAATAATCATTGGTAATACTAAATCCGTAACAGTCCATGCACCAAATTCATTAACAGTACCATATAATTTCGCAAATATAGGGAATTTTAATACTTTAAATTCAAGAACTGCTTTAGTTGCATTCTTAAATATAGTAAGATTAAATCCTCCTTCTCCCCAAGGCATAAATGCCATAACAACAAGAATGAACATTAATATAAATCCACATATAAATGGCCAAATTGTATGTTTTCCATTCTCTTTTTCTGGTACTAAATAACCTGACTTAACATCAGCTGCATCTTTAACAACAATTACATTATTATCTTTTAATGCTGCTTTATTGTTGTTTTTACGAGTTTTAGAACCCTTTGCAGTTGTATTTTTAGTAGTCTTTGAAGATCCTTTTGCTGAACTCTTACTCTTAGAACTATTCTTTTTATTTTGAGTTGTTTTCTTTGAAGTTGAAGCTACTTTAGAAACTTTCTTCTCTACATTTTCAGTAACAGTCTTAACCTCTTTTTTAACTACTTCAGCAACACTCTTTTTACTAAAATTACTCTTAATATATGAAAGAGTATTTATTATTACTAAAATAATAGCAACTACTAAGATTATTACCCTAACAAAAATTTGATAGTTAATATCAAGTGATAATGAAGAAAGAAGCATACCAATATTTCCATAAGCATAAGTACTTCCAACTAAACCAGCAACTGTTGATCCAACAATTACTAATGCTGCAGTAATTTTATCATATCCCATTAATAATATGATAGAAACAAATAAAGGAATAAAGAAAATCATAGCAATTTGAACACCACATACAGAAACTGCAGCAGCAATTAAAATAATCATAATAGATAATACAACTGATTCTTTTCCTTTAAATGCAGATACAATCTTATCTAAGAATGTACGATAAGCAGGAATTTTATATAAAACTCCATAAAAACCACCAACGAAAATTACATACGTAGCAATAAATCCAAAATAAGACAATGAAGTCAATGGATAATTAAATAACGAATATAATCCCATTTGTACGCGTCCTTGATCCATATATTGTCCTGAATAATATGCAGCAGGTAAAACCCATGACAATAATAAAAGACCTAAAATAGCTATTAGAATTACTTTAAAAGCATTATATTTGCTATCAGCACTAAACATAATTATTCCAGTTTCTACAAAAATCAAAATAACTTCTGCAACTTGTGCCCAAATATGCTTTGGTAAGAAAATTGAATATACCAAAAGTAATGCTAATGCAATACCAAGAACAACTTCCAATCTTTTTAAAATATTCTGTTTTTTCATAATTAACCTCCCATAATAATTATAAACCTAATAGCAAGCATTTTACAAGCATTTACATATTTTTTTTAAAAAAACAAAAAATATGAGCACAAAACTCATATTTTTTGATATGTTTAAATATTACTTTCTTTCTTTCATAGTTGGGAATAGTAAAACATCTCTAATAGATTCCTGTTCAGTAAATAACATAACTAATCTATCTATTCCATAACCAATTCCTCCTGCAGGAGGCATTCCATATTCCAAAGCTTCTATAAAATCCATATCGATATCATTTGCTTCTTCATTTCCTAAATCTTTTTCTTTTAATTGTGCTTCAAATCTTTCTAACTGATCAATAGGATCATTTAACTCAGTATATGCATTAGCACACTCATGACCAGAAATAAATAATTCAAATCTTTGAGTAAATCTTCCATCTTCTGGATCTTTTTTAGTTAATGGACTAATCTCAATTGGATGTCCATATAAGAATGTTGGTTCAATCAAAGTTTCTTCAACATATTTTTCAAAAAACTTATTAATAATATGTCCATATTGCTTTTCATGTTCTTCTAATTCTATTTTATGTTCCTCTGCTAATTTTATACATTCTTCTACATCAGTAATTGATTTAAAATCAATACCTGTTTTATCTTTAATAGCATCTGTCATAGAAACTCTCTTCCACTCACCAGATAAATCAATATCATGACCTAAATATCTAAATGTCATTTTTCCACAAACATCATTTGCAATAGTTTTATACATATTCTCAGTAAGATCCATCATACCATCTAAATCTGAATATGCTTGATAAACCTCCATCATAGTAAACTCTGGATTATGTTGTGGATCCATTCCTTCATTTCTAAAAGTTCTACCTATTTCATATACAGATTCCATTCCACCAACCAATAATCTTTTTAAGTTTAATTCAAGAGCAATTCTTAAATGCATATCTAAATCTTGAGCATTATGGTGCGTTGTAAATGGTCTTGCTGAAGCTCCTGTTAATAGTGTTGTTAAGATTGGTGTTTCAACCTCAACAAATCCACGACTATCTAAAAAATTCTGAATACATCTAATTATTTTTGGTCTCATAAATGCAACTTTTTTAGAATCTTCATTCATTATTAAGTCTACATATCTTCTTCTATATCTTTCTTCTTTATCTGTTAATCCATGAAACTTTTCAGGCAAAGGTCTTAACGCTTTAACTAAATGAGTATATTCTAAACATTTTATAGTAACTTCTCCTGTTTTTGTCTTCATTATTTTTCCATAAACACCAACAATATCTCCTATATCTGCAGTTTTAAATAAGTTATAAACATCCTCATTTACATCATTAACAGATATATATACTTGAATTGTTCCTGTCTTATCTTTTATAGTAAAGAAAGAAGCTTTCCCCATTTTTCTTATAAACATAATTCTTCCTGCGACTTTAGCAGTATCAGTCATATTTTCAAATTCGTCATGTTCAACATTTTCATATTTTTCTTTTATATCTTTTGCAAAATCCTCTCTATCATATCTTTGACCAAAAGGATCTAAACCTAGTTCTCTTATCTTTTCACTTTTTTCTCTTCTAACTAACTCTTGTTCTCCTAGTTCTCTCATAATAATACCTCCTCTATACCTTAACAACTTTTGTATGAACTAATCTATCATGGATAGATAATCCCTCTTTTCCATACATTACCATAAAAGCTGAAACAATCATTATTATATATTGTATTAATGAAAAAATACCAACACAATAAAAGTAAGTTGTCTTTGGTGCAATCATAATCAATAATATAGTAATAAAATCAAGTAACATTGAATTCACAATCATGGCTCTAAAAATCAATTGATTCATTGATAAACTTCCCTCACTAGAAACAATTTTTATCTTTAAAATTTTCTTTCCTATAGTTTGACCATCCAAATAAAATGGAATAACAACATAAAAAACAATTCCCAATAACAAACCAATTATGGATGCCATACCATTGTTTTTAACAAGTGAATATGTAATATTCATATATTCAGCAGTATACTCATTTAGTGTTATCTTTTTTTCAGAAAAATCACTAACTAATTTATATGACTTTTCTTCTAAATCTTCAATTTTTTTTGTATTAACAAATGGACTAGCCAACATAGATGCCAAAGTAGAAACTATAAACACATCAATTAAGAAAGCAACAAATCTCTGTAAAAATAATGCTTTTTCAGACTTCGGATCATCATTTTTCTTTTTACTCATAAAATTCCTCCCCAAACTCATTTAATAATGAAATTATATCATGAATATTTGTTGTTTGATAGACCTTATTTTTAAGTTCTTTTGCTCCTTTTATTCCTTTAAAATACCATAGAATATGATTTCTAATTTCTAAACATGCAACTTTTTCATCTTTTATATTTTTTAATAATTTCAAATGCTTTAAACACATATCAACTCTATCCTTAACAGAGACATCAATTAATTCTTTTCCTTCTAAATAATTAATAATATTTTTTATTAACCATGGATTACCTAGTGATCCTCGTCCTATCATAATAGCATCACAATGTGTTTCCTCTAACATTCTTTTAGCATCCTCTACACTTTTTATATCTCCATTTCCAATTACAGGAATTGAAACAGCATCTTTTACATCTCTAATAATATTCCAATCTGCCTTACCAGAATACCCTTGACTTCTAGTTCTAGGATGGACACATATTGCACTTGCCCCAGCTTTTTCTATAACCTTAGCAACTTCAACAGCATTAATAGAATTAAAATCCCAACCACTTCTAATTTTAACAGTTACCGGAATTGAAACAGCTTTAACAACATTTGAAACAATATCATATATTTTTTCTGGATTTTTCAATAAAGCAGAACCAGCTTGGGCACGTAAAGCAACTTTTGGTACAGGACACCCCATATTGATATCTATAATATCCGGTTTCATCTCTTTTTCAATATAAGTTGCAGCTTCAACAAAAGAATCTACATCACAACCAAAAATTTGTTGAACAATAGGTCTTTCATAATCAGTCATATATAACATATCCAACGTCTTTTTATTGCTAAATGAAATTGCTTTATCACTAACCATTTCAGCATATATCAACCCACATCCCATATCTTTACAAATTGTTCTAAATGCAGAATTTGAGATACCTGCCATTGGTGCCAAAACAACCTGATTTTGAATTGTTACATTTCCAATTCTCCACTCCATTTATACCCTCCAAAACAAGCATATTATAACCTATTAATTAAAAATTATCAACAAAAAAAGAATGCTTTATTTTGCATTCTTTTTTAATAAATCTCTTATCTCTTCTAATAAAACTATATCCTCTGCCTTTTTTTCTTCTTCTTTTTCTTCAGCCTCTTTCTTTCCAATAGCTGAAATTTTATTAAATGATTTTAATAGAATAAAAAGTACAAATGCCATTATCAAAAAATTAATAACAGATGTAATAAAGTCCCCATATCTTATAACCTGACCACCATATATTTTAAAAGTACCAGCAACTTCTGCTCCTCCAATACCATTAATTAGTGGATTAATAAAATCTGTAGTTAATGCTGTAACTATGTTAGAAAATGCTCCACCTATAATAATACCAATAGCCATATCCATTACATTTCCACGCATTATAAATTCTTTGAATTCACCAAAAAATCCAGTTCCCTTTTCCTTTAATTCTTTTAAATTTTCCTTACTAATCTTTTTTGCCATAATATCACTCCTTTTTTCCTTATAATATATTATTTATTATTTTTTTTCAAGAAAAAAAGTTAGATTAATTATCTAACTCTTTTAATAGTTCGGCTTTACTCATTTTAGAATAATTTTTTACTCCCTTTTCTTTTGCCATCTCTTTTAATCTTGTTATTGATAATGACTCAAGATTACTATCGTCTTCATCAGGCATCTTTTTATGCTCAACAAGATAATCAATTTGTTCCTTTGTTAATGTTTCATATTCTAATAAAGTTTCAGCAATTAAATTCAATAAATCTTTATTCTTATTAATAATATCTTTTGCCTTCTTGTGACATTCATTAATAATTTTTCTCATTTCCATATCAATTTCATTTGCTACTTCATTTGAAAAATGCTGAGGTTTATTATAATCTCTTCCTAAGAAAACACTTCCTGATTGTTGTTCAAATTGTAATGGTCCTAAATCACTCATACCATATTCAGTAACCATTGCTCTTGCAATCTTTGTAGCTTTTTCAAAATCATTATGTGCTCCTGTTGTTATTTCTCCAAAAACAATCTCTTCAGCACTTCTTCCACCTAATAAACCTGTTATCTCTTCTATTAAATCTGTCTTTGTTGAACACATTTTTTCCTCATTTGGAACCATCATATTATATCCACCAGCAGAACCTCTAGGAATAATTGTAACTTTTTGTACATCACTTGCACTTTTTAATTTTAACCCTATAACCGCATGTCCTGCTTCATGGAAAGCAACTAATCTTCTATCATTTTCTGTATATTTGTGACTAACTTTAGCAGGTCCCATAAGAACTCTATCAGTGGCTTCATCTACTTCACTCATTGTAATTTCACTTTTATCCCTTCTTACAGCAAGTAATGCAGCTTCATTAAGTAAGTTCTCAAGATCAGCTCCACTGAAACCTGGTGTTCTTTTTGCTAAATTAGGTAAAGTAACATCATCTGCAAGAATTTTATTTTTTGCATGTACTGCAAGTATCTCTTCACGACCTTTTATATCAGGTAAATTAACAGTAACTTGTCTATCAAATCTTCCGGGTCTCAATAATGCTGGATCCAAAACATCAGGTCTATTAGTTGCAGCAATTATAATGATTCCTTCATTTGCTCCAAAACCATCCATCTCAGTAAGTAATTGATTAAGAGTTTGTTCTCTTTCATCATGGCCTCCACCAATTCCAGATCCTCTTTGACGACCAACTGCATCAATCTCATCAATAAATATTAAACATGGTGCATTTCTTTTTGCTTCTTTAAACATGTCTCTTACACGACTTGCACCTACTCCAACAAATAATTCTACAAAATCAGAACCACTTATAAAATAAAACGGAACATCTGCTTCTCCAGCAACTGCCTTTGCAAGCAAAGTTTTACCTGTTCCCGGAGGACCAAAAAGTAATACTCCTTTAGGAATTCTAGCACCTAATTTTTGGAATTTTTTTGGATTCTTTAAGAAATCAATCAATTCCTTTACTTCTTCTTTTTCTTCTTTTAAACCTGCAACATCTTTAAATGTAACTTTATTACTATCATTATCAAGCCTAGCTCTACTTTT
Organism: uncultured Erysipelotrichaceae bacterium; assembly: GCA_902798815.1. Taxonomy (GTDB): domain Bacteria; phylum Bacillota_I; class Bacilli_A; order RF39; family UBA660; genus UBA3789. The sequence continues at coordinate 27,161 of CADBYH010000002.1, forward strand.
TCCAAAGTCAAGTGAACTTTTATTTCCTGCCATTTGTCTATTAAAAAACCAAAAAGCAAATACAATCAAAATAGTAATTGGCAAGAAATTAATAAGAACAGCTAACCATTCTGATGATTCAGGATCAGGTTTAACAGTTAACTCAAAATCTTGAGCATCACTAGCATCTACTATTCTTTTCATTACCTCATCACTTAAGGGAAGGATAACTTTAAAACTCTCTTCTTCTTTATAATTACTTAATTTTCCTTCAGCAATATATACATATCCACTACCTCTAGTAGTTATTTCAATTTCAGATATTTTTTCATCATCTAATTTTTTCATGAATTCATCATATGTAAAATCATGAACATCACCATTGGTCATATTATAATAGTAACCAATTCCTAATATTACTATTAATATTATTAACCATGGTAATAAACCTTTTTTTATTGTCTTTTTATCTACAGAATTATTCATTTTTTCCTCCTTACTTATATTTCAATATTATATCATAATCTTCCGTGATTTTTTTATCAAATTTTGATTTTTTTATACCAGGAATCCAAACCACTCTATCTTCAGAATCTAACACAATAGGCCATGTTTCTCTATCTTCAACTGATATCTTACTATTAATAAAAATATCCTTTACCTTCTTTGTACCACCTAATCCTTTAACATTTATCTTATCACCAATTCTTCTACTTCTTATTATTAAAGGTAATTTAATCTCTTTACTATTCAATTTACAAGTATTATTACTATTATCAGTAGGACGATTAACTCTTTCTATATAATGATTATTTGGAAGTAAAGCATAAGTATCAAATTCAATTTCATAACCAGAAATAACATCAGTATCTCTCATAATAGTAAGTGTATTATATACCTTTCTAGCAATAACACTATTTGGTAAATTAACATAACAATTTGCTTTTTTACTCTTTATCAAACTCAAAATAATATCAATATGTCTATCATTAATCAATATCAAATCATCTTGATAGTAATCACTCAAATATGAATACAATAATTCTTTTTGAATAAACAAGTCTTCATCCAAAAATTTTTCAATATCTATATTATTATTAACAAAACACTTCTCTTTTGCTTTTTTTACAATACTATCAATAAATTTTGACGTATCATTTATTAAATTACTATACTTCAAAAACTTTAAATGTACATTCTTATCTTCACTTTTCAAAAAAGGCAAAATATATTTTCTATATCTATTTCTTGTATATTTGTCCTTTTTATTTGAACTATCAATATAATATTTAACACTATTTTCCAAATCATAATCTTCTAATTCTTGCTTAGTATATCCAATTAAAGGTCTAACTATTTTATAGTCACCTTTATCAACAATTTTCCTAAAACCACCATAACCATTTAAATTAGAACCTCTAACAATTCTCATAAGAATTGTTTCTATCAAATCATCACCATGATGAGCAGTCATTAAATAATCAGCATTATATTTTTTTATAATATTTTCAAAAAAATTATATCTTATATTTCTAGCTTCATTATGAAAATTATCATCCCCATATTTTTCAATTATCATTGACTCAAATATTAGATTATTATCATAGCAATATTTTTTTATAAAATCTGCCTCTTCATAACTTTCTTTTCTAACATTATGATTAACATGTGCAATAATTATATATAAATTGTATTTCTCCCTAATTTTTAATAGCATATCAACTAATGCCATAGAATCAGGTCCTGTTGAACATCCAACAACAATTTTATCATTCATTTTAAATTCAAAATCATTATCAATATTAATCATTATGAATCAACCTCCAAGAAACCAATAATTATTATATCATAATTAAATGAAAAAAAAGAAAAATATATTTTTATTCCTCAGGAATTTGTAAAATATATTCCCCATCCTTAGAATAAAGATATTTTTCTCTAGCATATCTTGCAATATAATCTGGATTTTGTAATCTATCAGCATCTACTTTTAATTCTTCTTCTTTCTCCTTTAAACTTGTTAACTCTTTATCAAGATTCTTTTTTTCATTATACTTATCAATTATTTCAATCCAATACTTACCTATGGTAAAAGTCATAACAACAATAATAATAACAGAACCAAAACCGCAAACAACAATTCTACGCATTCTTTTAGTACGTTTTTTCTTAGTCATCACTTTCACCTACCTTTTCATACTATATTATATCTCTATAATAAATACATATTCAATAAACAAATAAACATTTTACATTATATTTACGTTATTTATTAGTATAATTATATGCAATTAAAAAACCACATATTATTAATAATAAAAAGTATAAATGCATAATACCATTATTTAAATACATTAAAGTAGAAAAATATAACAATGAAATCAAAAAAACAAATATAAAGCACAAAATATTTTTAACTTTCTTATTCTTGTTTATTAAAAACTTATAATTCAAATTAAACATTATATATAAAAATATTCCAAATAAAAAAGAAAAAAACAAACATAACAACTGAATTTTTAAATTCAATACTTAAACAACCTACTTATAAAACCTTCATCATTTGATTTCTTGTTATCAACAACATATTCAATAGAATTAATATTTCCTTTGATAGTCACATTACCAGATAAAGTATCAAGTTTTATTAGTTCTAACTCTTCTCCTTTAATTACCATAATCCCCATTGTTGTATCAAGTATAAAATGTAATTTATCAAATGTATCTATTTTCTTTACACCCGTAATTACTAAAGTTTTTTTCTCTAGCAAACTAACACTATGATTATAACTATTTATTGTTGAATTATCTTTGTCCATTTTTATCCTCCTACATAATCATATGTAAAAAAATAATTATTAGAACAAAAAAAGTGCCATACGGCACTTAATTATTCTTCCTCTTCTTCTGCATCTTCTGCTTTGTCATAAGCTTCTAAAATAGCTTCTTCAAACATTGCACGAACTTCAGGGTTGATTGGATGAGCTATATCACGATATCCACCTGTAGCAGTTTTACGACTAGGCATTGCTATAAATAAACCATTATCTCCTTCAATAATTCTAATATCATGTACAGCAAAACTATCATCTAATAATACAGAAGCAATTCCTTTCATACGAGATCCTTCTTTATTAATTTTACGTACATTTACTGATGTAATTTTCATATGAATTTCCTCCCTCTTAAAGCGATTACACTTTATAAGTAAATTGTATAATAATATTTTAGAAAATGCAATATTTTTTAATAATATCAACTTATTTTTAAATTACCAATAGCATAATCACTATAAGAAAATGACTTAATAGATCCATCCTCACATAAAACAATAAAAATCCTAGGATATACATTAACTACTTTACCTCTAAATAATACATCTTGTCCTCTACTTCCTTTATAAATAAATACAACAGATTTATTTAATATCTTTAAAACTTCTAATCTTACTTTATTTAAATTCATCTTGGATACCCCACATACATGGTACCATTTGTAATTATTCCCCCTATACCATCACAACCATACTTAGTTTTTTCTATTAGTTTTAACAAATCAATACTTTGATTTTTATCTGAAAAAGCTAGTGATGAAGCAATGATGGCTGGATCAAGCGCATGAATATTGACTCTTTTTGGACTAGAAGCAAAATTTGCTCCAGCTCGTATTAAACCTTCATAATTTGATTGACAAGCTCCAGCAACAATAATTAATTTATCCTGATTATGTTCATATTTCCTAACTTCTTTAATGGCAGAAATAAAATTATTTGAATTTTCATAATTATTTATATCATTTTTATTATTATTCTTTGAATAATACGCATCATGTCCAGTTATAACAACTATATCTGGTCTATATTCTTTTAATAATTCAACAACTTTTATTTTAATTTGTTCTTCTTTTATAGCAATTCCATTTGCTTTTATCCCTAAACTTCTATAAAAATTCATGCATCTATCCAAATAATCTTTATCACCATCAATATGAAGAACCTTACCAGGCAAGTAAAAATAATTATCCCTATTAATATCTAATTCATTAATACTTCTTTCTATAATTATATTATCATCAAACTCCTCTTTAGAACTTTTTAAATCCTCAATATATGCATCTGCATATAGTCTTAAATTAACTCCTTTAAGATATACAATATTATTTGATATATCAATAATTTTAAACAAAATATCATTATTATAAGACTTTCGTGTAACAACATCACCTATTTTAAAAACCGTAATAATCATCTCCACAAAAATAATATGCAAAAAAAAAAGAAAATAGACTAACTATTTCCATAAAAGATTACTTAATTCAACAAAAACACATACATCTAATGATTCAGCTCTTATATTTAAATCATAGCCATACTTATTTAATACCTTCTCAACAATATTTAAATCGTACTTTTTTAAATTATTTTTAATGTTTTTCCTTTTAAATTGAAAACTATCTCTTACTATTGTTTCAAAAAAATCTTGGTTCTTAACCTTTAATTTATTCTCCTTTTCTTTAAAAGAAACAACAACACTATCAACTTTAGGTTCAGGAATAAATTCTTTTTTTGAAACAAAAAACTCTTTTTTAATATCATAATAATAATTCAATAAAACAGATATAGAACCATATTCTCTACTTCCAGGTAAACTACAAAATCTATCTCCAACTTCTTTTTGAACCATCATAACTATATTATCAAAATGAATACCACTATCAATCAATTTAAGAATTATTGGAGTAGTAATATAATAAGGTACATTACTAACAAAATATAAATTATCATATTTATAATTCTTAATATCTGAAGAAATATCTGCACTTAAAAAATCTTGAAATATAATATCAACATTTGTAAAACCATCTAACTTTTTATATAATTCTTCTTCCAAATCATTATCAATTTCATATGCCAATACATTCTTACTAATTAAAGCCAATTCTCTTGTTAATATAGCTCCTCCAGGACCAACTTCAATAACCAAAGAATTTGCTGAAATATTAGTACAATCAACAATTCTTTTAACAACTCTTTTATCCTTCAAAAAATTCTGACCTAATTTCTTTTTAAATTTAACATTATATTTCTCCATTTTCATCACCAAACGATTATTATTATAATCTAAACACAAAAAAAAAGAAAGAGAATTATTAATTATAATCCCAATCCTTATTCTTTTTAAATAATATACCAACCCTCATAAAATCATATACTATAACTATTAAAACAGGTAAAATGATAAAACATATCAAATTTATCGGTTTAACTAAAAAACTTTGAACATACCCTAACTTAGGTATAACAAATAAAACCTTTCCATAAATATCATCTGTGTAAACCCCTTGTTTATCAGGAATATTATTATTATCTCCTTTTGTAGTATATAAAGATCTTATTGATGATCTATTGTTTTTTTCAATTATTCTATGAGTAATAACCATTCCATTTGCACTATATTCAGTAGAGAAAAAACTTATAATATCACCTATTGAATATTGATCATCTTTTTCTCTTTTAACAACAATAGCATCATTTATATTAATTGTTGGAACCATGCTTGGAGAGACAATTACATAACCATTGAATAAAGGACTATTTTTATTTCCGGATTTTACGTTAATGAATAAATCACCAAAGTAAACAAGCAAAAAAACCCCAAACAAACATAATAAACTAATAATAGCAATTATAAATGCTCGAGCTATAAAATAAGATAAATATTTGAATTTTGAAAACAAACTATCTTGTTCTATAATCATATTCTTTACCATCCTTACCTTCATTATAATCTGTTATAGATTAAAAAACTATATTTACAAAATAAAAAAGAGTAAACTTTACACTTCTTTTTTATTTAGCAACAGCTTTTATATTTACTTCTACTGAATAGTTTCCAATAACCATCATGCTAGTATTAGATAACCACATTCTAAGTCTATAATTTTTCTTACCAGTGCTAGAAACGTTATCTTTTACAATAATCATATTTCCTTTTTTAGTTCCTAATTTAGAATCTTGCTTTAAAGGAATAAATTTAGTTGGTTTCAAAACACTATTATATGATCCACTAGATTCTTTTTCCAAATATATTCTGATATCATCATCTGAAATAGTACTTAATTTAGAATCCTTTTTTAAATATATTTCATATTCAAATTTAGATGCATCTTTAATATTATAGGATACAGAAAAATCATAATATTTACCTTCTTCAAATAATTTGATACCAGCATCATCAGTTATAGGATTAATATCTGTTAATGTGAATACATTCTTTGAAGAAGAATAATTAAGTTGAATATCTCCACCATTCTTTGTTTTTTCAACAACATCTGGTTTTATTCTTGAATTCATTATAAATGCAAATATAACAAAACCAACAAGTAATATAAAAATGAATATTACTAATAACCAAAAATATTTAGACAAACCCTTTTTTTCTTCCATAATTTCCTCCTATACTTCTCTTACACCAATTTTAAATGAAAAGGAACTATCACCTGTAGATATATCATAAGTATCATCAATCCAAACTCTAAGTCTATACTTTGTACTAGTACGATGTTTTAAACTTCCTTCATATATTAATTTACTTGCTGAATCATCATTTAAATATTTTAATTCATCATAATTAGGAAGTTTATTACCATTATATTGATCAAGAGGACTATCTTTTAAATCTGTTAAATAAAACTTTATATATGCACCTGGAATTTGCTCTGATTTATCATCTTTTCTCGTTATAAATATTTGGTAATTCTTTTTATGTTCTGACTTATTTTTTACTTCAAATTCAACGAAAACATTACTATCTAATGAGTCATCAACAATAGTCCTTCCATATTTATCAGTAACAGCTAAACTACCAATTATATCAAAAGTATCTTTCTTTATGTTAAGTACAACACCTTTACTATTTTTATCCTTTTTATGTGGATTATATACTCCAAGCATTATAAAAGACAATATAAATAAACCAATTATTATTAAAAAAAGAATAAGAATATCTTTCCATTTTTTCATTATAATATCACTTGCCTAACATCACACTATTCTACAATAAAGATACCATAAAAACTAATTCAAGTCAAACAAACGATAAGTATTTTCAAGGACTATTTTTCTTATTTCTTCTTCATCTTTTTGTAAAATTTCAGCAACTTTTTTAGAAATATAAGGTATATATTTTGAACTATTTTTTTTACCCCTAAATGGTTCCGGAGTAAGATAAGGACTATCTGTTTCAAAAATAATATTATCTACACCTATTTGTTCTATTACTTTATACAAATTACTATTTTTAAATGTTACAACTCCTCCTATACCCAACATATAATTCATTTTCAAATATTCTTTAGCGGTTTCTAAACTACCACTAAAACAATGAATATCTCCATGAACATTTGGAAATTCTTTTAAAATAGATACCGTATCATTTACTGCATCTCTACTATGAATAACAACGGGCAAATTATATTCATCAGCAATCAACATTTGTTTTCTAAATAACTCCTTTTGTTTATCAATATCATCTTTTCCATAATGATAATCAAGACCAATTTCTCCAATTCCTACAACTTTAGTATCATTAATATGATCTTTCAAAAAAATCAAATCAGATTCACTAGTTATATTTACCTCACTAGGATGAAAACCAATCGTAACATAAACACAATCATATTTTGTTGCTAAATCCAATGATTCAATAATAGAATATTTTGTACATCCAGAAATAATTATCTTTTCCACGCCAGCAGCAAGATTTTCTTTTATAACTAAATCAATATCATCATAATCCTCTATAGATAAATGACAATGTGTATCAATATACATATTATCCCTCCACAATTATTATATAACAAAAAAAATAAGAAAACACTTCTTATTTTTTTGAATCAATTCTCATAAATAAAGCTTTAGGCGTACTTAATTCATATTTATTATCAGGATTATAACTAAATGATTTATCATTAATATTCAATTGTTTAAATATCTCATCACTTGTTAAAGTTAAAAATGGATTTAAAAACACTGAACATACTCTTATAGATTCAAGAAGATTATATAAAACAGTCTCTAATCTATCAGATAAAGATTCATCTTTTGCCAATATCCAAGGAGTTGTTTCATCAATGTACTTATTACTTGCACGTAATACATTAAATATTTCAGTTAATGCATCACTTATTTGTAATTTATCCATTTTATCACTGATACTTTTCTCCAAACCATTTATTTCACTGATAAATGCCTCATCTATCTTTTCATTAATGCCTTTATTTATTATTTTTCCATCAAAATATTTATTTCCCATTGAAATGGTTCTTTGTACCAAATTACCAAGTATATTAGCAAGATCTCCATTTATTCTTTCAATTAATAAATCTCTAGTAAATATACCGTCACTTGCAAAAGGAATTTCATGTAAGAAATAATATCTGACTGCATCAACTCCAAATTCTTCTACTAAATCATCAGCATAAATAACATTACCACGAGATTTACTCATCTTCCCATCACTCATTATTAACCAAGGATGTCCAAAAACCTGTTTTGGTAAAGGAATGTCTAAACTCATTAAAAAACAAGGCCAATATATTGTATGAAATCTAATTATATCTTTTCCTATCAAATGTAAATCTGCTGGCCATTTATAATTAAATTCAGCATTATCAACACCAACATCATAACCTATATTTGTAATATAATTTGTTAAAGCATCAAGCCATACATATACAACATGTTTAGGATCAAAATCAACAGGTATTCCCCATTTAAAAGATGTTCTTGATACACATAAATCTTGCAAACCTGGTTTAATAAAATTATTAACCATTTCATTTTTACGTGATACCGGTTGAATAAAATCTGGATGCTCTTCAATATATTTTTCAAGTTGTTTTTGGTATTTACTTAATTTAAAGAAATAAGCCTCTTCAGATTTCTTTTCAACAACTCTACCACAATCAGGACAAACATACTCACCATTTTCATTTTTATCTAATTGAGATTCTGTCCAGAATGCTTCATCAGGAGTACAATACCATCCCTCATATTTACCTAAGTAAATATCACCTTTATCATACATATATTTAAAAATATGTTGTACAACCTTTTCATGATTAGGATCTGTTGTTCTAACAAAATTATCATAACTAGTATTCATAATATCCCAAATTTGTTTTATAACTTCTGATTTTTCATCAACAAATTGTTTTGGAGATATACCTGCCTCTTTTGCCTTCAACTCGATTTTTTCTCCATGTTCATCAGTACCAGTTTGAAAATAAACATCATAACCTTGTAATCTTTTAAATCTTGCTATAGCATCAGCCAAAACAATCTCATATGTATTACCAATATGAGGTTTTCCAGATGTATATGCAATTGCTGTAGAAATATAATACTTTTCTTTTTTCATAATTATCCCTCCAAAAAAAAATTATTATAAATATAAGGACGAAATATCGCGGTACCACCTTACTTTATAATAATTAATATTATACACTTAACATAGTTAACGCCTATATACGTCTATATCTACATATCGATATAAAAGTTCAGAAGCCATACAACTATATAATCTTATACTCATTTTCACCATCAGAGTTCTCTAAAATAAAACATAATATAGTGCTCTTCATCACAACATTTAAATATGTTCATATATTAACATAAATAATATTTTTAATCAAGAATAATAATTAAATTTTAAACAATCTAGAATTATTAATAGTAAATAAATACCTTTCTGTTTGTTCCTTTACTCCATTAATTAAAGTAGTATCTTTAACAAGTATTTTTATATCCATACTCTCTAATATTTGTTTTTGATATATTCCTTTCAAATACTTTGTAATACCAGATATAACTTTATCTTTTGCTTCTTCTGTATCAATTTTCTTAAATAAACTATCTATTTCCCTTATAATAGTCTTCTCATAAGAATTTTGTAACTCTTTTTTAATAATTGTTCTTATTTTCTTATTTATATCTGTAAAATCTTTTTTATTAATTTTAATAATATCTTTTTGATTTATAATTTTTGTGTCTTCTACTATTTTTATAAGTGTTACTTTTCTTATTTTACCTATTTCATCACAACAATCAGATAACATTTTTCTATAATTATCTAGAATTGTTGATAATTTATCAATATCAATAATACATTTATTACTTTTGGATAAATCTAATATTTTTGATTTTATTAAATCCATAGAATCCAATGGAGGTTTTTTAAATAAAGGTTTTATATCACCATCAATTAATATTTCCGTATTATTATTAATAATATCTATAATTGATTTTTTATATCCTTCAATATGTTGTTGTAATATTTCATTGTTATCCATTTAACTCCTCCTAGCATTAACAATTTAACAACTAATACATTTTTAGTCAAGAGAATTATTATCATTTTTATCAATTTTAGTCAACAAATCTACTAAATAGAATATTGGATGTTTCTCTAATTTAATAGTATCAAGAACTATCACAAGCTTATTTCCCATACTTTTAAACCTAAACATAGGAGTAATATTAAATGCTTCAACAAATAAATCATCAATACTCATATTCATTTTATCTACTATATCTTGACAGAAAACTATTTCAATCGAATTTTTATTTTGATGAACATTAAATATATTAACATTTTTAGCTAATTTTTCAAACCATTCCTCGTACATATATATAATAACATCTTCATTTAATTTACCAAATCGGTCTTCTAATTCATTTTTAACATTATTAAAACTATCATAATTATAAATAGAATTAATTTTTTTATGAATTTCAATTTTTAAATCATCTTCTGAAACATAATCATCCGAAATATGTGTTGTTACATTTATTAATGGACGAACATCATCCTGTTCTAATTCATCCTCTACATCAACATTATTTCTTCTATTTATTTCATCATTTAATAATTTTAAATACAAATCAATACCTACACTATCAATAAAACCTGCCTGTTCACTTCCTAAAATATCTCCAGCACCTCTAATAGATAAATCTCTAGTAGCAATAGAAAACCCACTACCTAATTCAGTAAATTCCTTTATAACATTAAGTCTTTTCACCGCTGTCTCAGATAAAGATTTAAAAGGTTGATATGTTAAGTAGGCATATGCAAATTTATCACTTCTTCCTACTCTACCTCTAATTTGATACAACTGACTCAAACCAAATTTATCTGCATCAATAATAATTAAAGTATTAACATTAGGAATATCAATTCCTGTCTCAATAATAGTCGTACATATCAAAATATCATACTTATAATTAACAAAATCATAAATTGTATTTTCTAATTGTGTTTTCGTCATCTGCCCATGAGCTATAGCGATACGAGCATCTCCAACTAAATTCTTAATTTTTAGACTGAACTCATCAATTGATTGTACTCTATTATATAAGATAAAAACCTGTCCATTACGAGATAATTCTTTATATATTGCATCTCTTAAAATTTGTTTATTTTCTTCAACTACATACGTTTGAACAGGATACCTATTAATTGGTGGAGTAGTTAATAATGATAAACTTCTAATACCAACTAAAGACATTTGCAACGTTCTAGGTATTGGTGTCGCAGTCAAAGTAAGAACATCAACATTTGTTTTATACTGCTTTATTTTTTCTTTATGAGCAACTCCAAATCTCTGCTCCTCATCTATTATAAGTAATCCTAAATCCTTTAAAATAATATCATCACTTAATAATCTATGGGTTCCAATAACCATATCAATTGTTCCGTCTTTTAAACCAGAAAGTGTTCTATTAACCTCTTTTTGAGAAGTAAATCTATTTAAAATAGCAATATTCACAGGAAATTTTCTAAATCTTTCAAGAGCATTCTCATAATGTTGATTTGAAAGAATAGTAGTTGGACATAAAAACAAAACCTGTTTTGAATCAAGAATTGCTTTAAACGCCGCTACAAAAGCAACCTCAGTTTTACCAAAACCAACATCTCCACATAATAACCTATCCATTGGGACTGGTTTTTCCATATCTTCCTTAATCTGATTGATTGCATTTATCTGATCATTAGTCAAATCAAATTGAAATTCTTTTTCAAAATCTTCTGATAAATCACAATCCTTTGAAAAAGCAAAACCTTTCCTAGATTCTCTTTCCGCATATAACCTGATTAATTGATCAGCCATATCATTAACTTTTTCTTTTACTCTATTTTTTGTTTTTCTCCATTCAGTACCACCTAATTTATTTATCTTAGGTCTAACACCTTCTCTTCCAGAGTATTTACTAATCAATTCAATTTTTTCAACAGGAATGTACATCTTATCAGTACCTTGATATAAAATTTCTAAATAATCTTTTGTAATATCACTCAAAGTTAAAGATTTTATTCCATTATATATTCCAATACCATGAATATTATGAACTATATAATCACCAGGAGATATTTTATTTATATCAGTTATAGATGTTGAATATTTATATTTAGTATTATATCTTTTATGTTTTACTTTAATATTAAACAACTCACTAGATGACAAAACAATTAAATTATTATAAATAAAACCATTACTTATTTCTAAATCAACTAAATTTACACAATTATTATTTATTTCTTCCATTGTTGTTTCAACAATTTTCATATTTAGATATTTGTATAAATTTTTAAATTGGTATTTTTTTACACATATAATAACTGTTTTACCATTTCTAATATTATTATTAATAAAATCATTTATTTTATCACAATCCTCATTAAAAGAATTGATTGTTTTAATATCAAAATTCAAACTACTTTCTACATATTTACTGGTATTTACATTTTTTAAAGATGCATAATATAAAATAAACTTTGGATTAATATCATTTAAATCAAACATATAATTATAATCAAAACCACTATCTTTATCTTTTTTATAAGTAATAACTTCTTTCATAATATTTTTATAAGATACCTCTAATTGATCATAATCTTTATATACAGTAATGACATTATCTAAATAATCATTTATATTTGAAACTTTCTCATATAACTGCAAATATTTCTGTTTTCCAAAATGCAATTCATCAACTTTTGTATTTGTAATAAATTCAGAAAAGGGATATATAGATATACAATCTAGTTCTTTAAGAGATTTTTGAGTTTCAACATCAAATGCCCTAATAGATTCAATCTCATCATCAAAAAATTCAACTCTAATAGGATTATTTTCATCAATTGGAAAAACATCAATAATAAATCCTCTAACAGCAAATTCACCAGTTTTATTAACAATAGTATCCCTTGAATAACCAATTGAAACTAATTTATCAACCAAAACAGATGGAGATATAACATCCCCTTTATTAACATTTATAAAACTTTTAATATATTTATCTTTACTAGGTAAAAATCTAAGATATCCCATTAAATTAGTAATAACAATTTTTTTATCATCATTATTACAAATTAAATTTAATGATTCCATTCTCTTTATCATCAAATCTGGAGAAATAGCAAGAGCTTCACTAGTTAAGAAATCATCCATAGGAAATAACAACACTTTATCAGTATAAACAACTAAACTATTATATAATTTATTTGCTTCATATAAACTATCAACAACTAATAAAACGTTTCTATTTTCTTTAATACGAACAGAATTTAAAAAGCAACAAAAAAATTCATCGGTCATATTATATAGACCCATGTTATTTCTTAAATCATAAGTAATAAAATCATTAAAAGACTTCATATTATCACCTATTTATTCTTTCGATTATATTTATTCATTAATTCAAAAAAATCATATTTAAAAAAATCATCAATCACTTTATCTATTTCATCAAATAAAGTATTAATTATATTTTTTTCCTCAACAGATATTTTTCCTAATACATAATCTTTAGTATCACTTTCTTTATTGTTTGATATTCCAATTTTGATTCTTTTATATTCATTAGTATTAAGCTTATTTTCAATATCTCTTAAACCATTATGACCTCCACATGAACCTTTTGATTTAAGTTTATAATTCCCAGTATTTAAATCTAAATCATCTGAAATAATTAAAATATCATCAATTTCAATATTATAATAATCGACAATTTTTCTTACTGAATTACCAGAAAGATTCATAAAAGTTAATGGTTTTAAAAACAATACTTTTTCACCACTTATAGAAGTTAATAAATATTCTCCATCAAATTTTTTACTCCATTTTTCTGTAATATTTTTATAAGAAATATAGTGATCAATACACATAAAACCAATATTATGTCTAGTATCAACATATTCTTTTCCAGGATTACCCAAACCAACAATAAGTTTCATTTAATCACTTCCTTTTATGATACTCATTATAAATAATAGATTTTGCAACTCTACGCTCTTTAGCCACTTGTTTTATTGCTTTCATTTCACTCATCTCATCTAAATACATTTTTACATGATCAACAATATCTAGATTACTATAATCTATAACTTCTTTATTTCCCTCAACTACTATAACAAATTCTCCTTTTAAATCATCAACAATTGGTATTATTTCGCTTATTCTTCCCCTTATATACTCCTCGTAAATTTTTGTCAATTCTCTACAAAGACAAATATTACGATCTCCAAATACATCTAAAATATTAGATAAAGTTTTTTTTAAACGATGAACAGCCTCATAAAAAATAATAGTAAACTTTATATCTTTTAAACTAGTTAATTCTTGAATTTGCTTACTAGATTTAGAATTTAAGAAACCATAATAAAGAAAAGGAGATGGTTCAATACCAGAAGAAGTCAAAGCAGGAACAAAAGCTGTAGCTCCTGGTAAACTTATAACATTATATCCCTTTTCAATAACTTGTTTTGAAACAATATAACCAGGATCACTAATTATAGGAGTTCCCTGATCTGTAACAAGTCCTAAATTTTTACCATTATCTAATTTTTTTATAACATAGTCAATAATATCCTTTTCATTATATTCATGACAACTTGTTAACTTTTTCTTAATATTATATTTATGTAATAATAAACCCGTATCTCTAGTATCCTCGCATAATATTTCATCAACCATTTTCAAAGTATTTAAAGAACGTACCGTAATGTCATCTATATTACCAATTGGTGTTGGAATTAAATATAGACTCGGACTATTATCAAAGCTACGTTGAATCATCTAATCACTTCCTCTTGCATTCTTTTATACTCATCACTAATAGAACCATCTGAGTTATACATAACCAAAGGTCTATCAATAAATAACCCCGGATTACCGCATTTTTGACCTTCAATTAAAACTATACTACTCTGTTTATCAATTGATTCATAAATAAATTTAACCCTTTTTGGTTCAATATTATACTTTCTAAAACTATCAAAAATATCTAATAATCTCTCTGTTCTATGAACAATACAAAAATTTCCTTTTTCTTTTAAAACTTTATTTGCACAATAACAAACTTGATCTAAATTAATCAGTATCTCGTGTCTTGCAACAGCCTTTTCATAACTTATATTCTTTATACTACTTTCAATATTTTTAAAAAATGGTGGATTACATAAAACCAAATCATATTTATTAATATTATCATTAACATTTGAAAAATCAATAACATTCATATTATACAAGTTAATTCTATTACCCAAATTATTATACTCAACAGATTTTTTAGCTAAAGCAAACACATTATTTTGAATCTCAACAGCATCAATTATTCTATTACATCTTTTACTTAGAATTAAAGGAATAACTGCATTACCTGTACAAAAATCAACTATATTTTTATCCTTTAATCTAATCGTTGAATAATTTGCTAAAAAAACACTATCCAAAGAAAAAGAAAAATATTGAGAGTCTTGATAGATTTTTAAATTTTTATATCCAAGGATATCATTAATTTTTTCCATCTCTTGATTCCCCAGGAAATTTGCTAATTCCTTTATCTCCCAAATCAACAGAGTAAGTATTATTAAATACATCAATATCAACAACTTTTCCCATTCCTTCAGGAGTATCAGTTATTAAACCAATCTTAGGTAATGATTTTTTTAATTCGGTATATGTTTCATTTTCATATCCCAAACAACATAATAATCTTCCACAAATACCATTTATTTTAGAAGGGTTTAATGCAAGTAGTTGATTCTTTGCCATATTTATTGAAACACTATTAAAATCAGTTAAAAACGTATTACAACATAAAAATAATCCACAAGGCCCTAACCCACCTATTTTTTTAGATTTATCCCTAACACCAATTTGTCTTAATTCAATTCTTGTTTTGTATTTTTGTGCTATTTTTTTTACTAAATCCCTAAAATCGATTCGATCATCTGAAATAAAAAACAAAGACAATTGTAATCCATCAATACTCATATATGAATCAATAAAATTCATATCAAGATTTAATTCCTTACTATACTTTTTAGCATCTTTTAATGCATTAACTTGTATTTTATTATTCTTTTTAATTTTTAATTCATCATCCTTAGAAAGTATTCTTATAACACTATTTAATGGTAAATCCAAATTTTTCTTTTTTTCTTTATAAGTTTCTTTAATAACTTTACCACTATATAAAATTCCATCAACTTCAAACACCACTAAATCACCTTTCTTTAAATCTAAAAAACCAGGTGATAAATAATAAATACTTTTCATTTCTGGAATACTAACAACAACAACATTCATCATAACCTATCCTCCTATTAAAATAGAAAACAAAGAATTTAACCATAATTTAATATTTACATTGAAATCTAATTTTGGTAATTCTGTTTCTATAATAGTCATTATATTTATTAAGTCATTTTTATCATTTTTATCTAACATTATCTTTATCTCACCATTATCAAGTGTTTTATCTAAATAACTTAATATTATTCTTTCTACTTCATATATTTTTTCCTTAATCTTTTTTTTATCAGAAAAAACATCGTTTATATAGATATTATAATTTATAAAAAATTTCTTAGGATTTAAAATACATTCTAAAACATCAACAACACTATTATCATTAAAACTAATATTATCATTTTCTTTTAATGATAATATTTGACACCTTGAAAGAATAGTATCAATAATCAAATAACGATTATAAGTAACTAGAAACGCAATAATATCATTTTCTGGTTCCTCTAGAAATTTTAATATAGTATTTGCAGAATAATCATTCAATTTTTCTGCTTCTTTGATAATATATATTTTCTTATTATTTAAAAGTGACTTATTTTTAAATTCACTCATCAAATCTATAATCTCAGATTTTTTAATCATAGATAAATTTGTATCTATTGTATAAATATCCGGATAATTTCCTTCATCAATCGACTTAATAACACTAGAATCTATACTATCAATATTATCATAGGTAGTATTAAATAAAATCATCTTTATGAAATCTAATAAAAAAACATAATCAGTATCATAATTATCAATTTCTAAAATATAAGCATGTGAAACACTATTTTTTTTTATAATATTGTTTATATAATCAATATATTTTTTTTTAATATAAGATACTTCTTTCATAAAAAACCTCACAAAACAAAAAACTTAAAGAAAACTAAACCACATAATCCAAAAGGTCCTAAAAAAGATAATATAATAACATTAAAATAATTAATAGGTAAAACCATGTTAAAATTAACAGCTATATAATTATATCCATATAATACAAAACAACCAACCATTATTTTTTTTATAATTTTTTTCATATTAATACCTCAATAACTAATATGCTATCAAAAAACAATTATGAAACTTCTTTTCTATCATTAATTGCTCTTTCTAAAGTTAAACTATCTACATACTCCATATCAGCACCTATTGGTAAACCACTAGCAAGTCTAGTAAATCTAATATTTAAACCATCAAGTACTCTTTTTATATAAAGAGAAGTTGTCTCACCCTCAATACTAGGTTTAAATGCAAAAATTATTTCCTCATAATTTTCGTCCTTGATTCTATCAACAAGTTTATTAATTCCAATATCCTCTGGATTAATACCATCCAATGGAGATATTAAACCATCAAGAACATGATATTTTCCATTAAACATACCAAGTTTTTCAAATAAAAAAACACTTTTAACATCTTCTACAACACACAGTATTTTATTATTTCTAAAGGAATCAGTACAAATTGAACATAAATCATTTTCTGTAAGTACATTACACCTTTTACATTTATGTATCTTACTTTTAACATCTTGTAAACTATCTTTAAATAATTCAACTTGATCATCATCTAAATCAAAAATAGAAAAAGCAAATCTTTCTGCAGTTTTTTCACCAATTCCAGGCAAATATTTAAAAGTTTCAATTAATCTTTTTAAACTTTCAGGATACATAATAATTAAAATAACCCTGGTATATTACCAAATTTTCCCATTTTAGATTCTGTTGTTTTATCAATCTTCTTATTTGCCTCATTAATAGCAACAACAATCATGTCTTCTAACACTTCAATATCATCTTTATCTAGTCCATTTTCCGCATTAATTTCAACTTTAACAAGTTCCTTATCACCTTTCATAGTTACTTTAACTAAAGAACTTTCTCCAACAAATTCTGTTTTATCTATTTCTTCTTTTGCTTTTAGCATATCTTTTTGTAAAGCTTGAGCTTGCTTTAACATAGCTTGCATATTCATAAAAAATCCTCCTATTCAAATTCAACGATATCTTCTCCAAACAAATCTATCGCACTACTAACTATTATATCATCATTCTTGACATCTTCAAATAAAACTTCTGGTTCTTCTAACACTTCATATGTCTTTTTATTCTTTAACATATCAATATATTCATTTTTAATACTATTCCACTTAGCATCAGAAACTATAACTATATTTTTATTAGATTTAGTTATTTTATTATATAATTCTGTTATTAACATTATGTTAATATTATTTTCTTCTACAATTGCATCAGAAGAATAACTTATAATAATATTATCAACACTACAAGCACGTAATTTAGAATCCAAAATATTATTAACAATAGCCCCTACTTCTTGATCAAAAGAAAAATCTTTTAAAATCTCAAATAATTGCTTCTCATTTTGTAATATTTTTTTATCAGCTTTTGCCATAGTATTATTTATTCTTACTTCATTTATTTCTTCTAAATTAATAATTCGTTTAAATTTATTTTCATTTTTTATTTCTTCTGAAAATTCACCACTATTTTTTTCATGTAAGTCGTTTTTGTTTAAATTAGTATCTTTTTCAACAACAATATTATTTTCATCATATAAATTATCAACATCTTTTTTTATTATAAGATTATGATCATTAATAAATTTTAATATTAATATTTCTAAGAAAATTTTTACATCTCCACTCTTCTTAATCTCATACATTTTTTCATTAATTAAATTAACAAACTCTTGTAATAGATCAATAGAAATAGAAACAGATTTATCATTTAAATAATAATCCACAATAATATTTCTAGAAACATTTATCAATTGTATTAAAATTTGTACAAGGTTTTTACCAGAATTATTATAGTTATTTAATTCATTAATAATATATGTAACATTACCATTTATAATGTTTTTAATAAATAAAAATAAATCATCATCTGATACAACCCCATTTATATCATTAAAATCATCAATAGTAACTTTATCATTACTATATGAAATTACTTTATCAAGCATTCCTAAAGCATCTCTTAATCCACCTTCAGAAAGAAGAGAAATTTTTTTCAACACATCATCATCAATATCTATATTTTCATTTTTACATATTTCAGACAATCTTAAAAAAATAACATCATCAGATATTCTCTTAAACGAAAAACATTGACACCTAGAAACAATCGTTTCAGGAACTTTTTGGGGATCAGTAGTTGCTAATATAAATATCACATGCTCAGGTGGCTCTTCTAATGTTTTTAATAAAGCATTAAAAGCACCAGTAGATAACATATGAACTTCATCAATAATATAAACCTTATATTTCAATTCTGAAGGTACAAGATTAATATTATTCTTTAATTCACGTATTTCATCAACACCATTGTTTGAAGCTGCATCAATTTCAATAATATCCATGCAATCATATGAAAAAGACACTTTACATGAAGAACACTTTCCACAAGCAATACCATCATTATTATCTAAACAATTTACATTTCTCGCAAATATTTTAGATACAGTTGTCTTACCAGTTCCTCTCGGTCCATAAAACAAATAAGCGTGAGAAAAAGTATTATTCTTAATTGAATTTTGTAATGTTTTAATTATAGGATTTTGTCCAACAACAGAATCAAAATCTTTAGGTCTATATTTACGATATAATGCTTGATACATAATACACCTCCACAATTAAATATATTATAACATATATATTATTTATTGTTCCTTTGTTTATCAAAAAAACTATTCAAAATACTTTTAGATTTATTCACATATAAATTAGATAAAAATTCAACACCAGGATTTGAATTATCTTTTAAAAAAATCATTTCAATAATTTTTAAATTATTAGGATCAGTATTATTTAATGCAGAATAAACATTTTTAATTCTTGCTTGTTTAATAGCACTTGCACACATAGGACAAGGATCCAAAGTTAAATACATATCACAATCTTCTAATCTCCAGTTATTTAAATAACTAGAAGCTTCTTTTATTGCTATTATTTCCGCATGATATATACAACAATTATTAGTTTCTTTTAAATTATGCCCAGTTGCTATAACTTTATCATTTTTTACAATAACACAACCAATTGGAACTTCATTATTATCATACGCTTTTTTTGCTTCAGTAAAAGCTAACTCAAAATATTTATTATCCATATGTATCCTCCAAAATAAAAAGTGCACATGAAAGGAGGATTTTAAGGCTGCTATCTTCCGATCCTGACCTGTTTCAATCACTTTCATTGCACGTGATTATTGTAATATATAATAATAGAATTGTAAATATTTATTTTTATTTTATAATAATTTATTCTATGTTTCACGTGAAACATTAATAATATTTATTGGGAAATAATTTTAAAAATATTTCCCGGGAAATAAAATAAGTGAATGTTTCACGTGAAACATTAATAACAAAAAAAGATCTTATTCTTCAATAAGATCTTTTTCTTCATCATTACTATCATCTTTTTCCACAAGAGCAACAGTAGAAACTTTTTGATCATTTTTTAAATTCATAAGTCTTATACCTTGAGTTGCCCTTTTTAAAGTAGAGACCTGTTCTAACGGAAGTTTAATAATAGTACCAGTATCAGTCATAATAATTAAATCCAAATCATCAGAAGGATTAAAACATTTCAAAGAAACCATAATACCATTCTTTTCGGTTAAATTATATGCCTTAACACCTTTACTACCTCTATGAGTTAATCTATACTCATCAATCAAAGATTTCTTTCCATAACCATTTTCAGTAGTAATTAAAACCATATGATTTGATTCAACTGCATCTGCACCAACAACGATAGCACCATCTAATTCAATTCCTTTTACACCAGAACTACTTCTACCCATAGATCTAATTTCATTTTCATCAAACCTGACCATTCTACCATTGCTTGCACCAATAACAATTTCATTTTTTCCACAAGTCTTTTTTACCGCAATCAATTCGTCATTATCACGTAATACGATAGCTATTTTTCCACCTTTTCTAATATTATCAAACTCATCAATAGGTGTACGTTTTACTATTCCGTTTTTAGTGCAGAACATCAAATATTTAGTTGTATCATCATTTGGATTAACACTTAATATCGAACTAATGTTCTCATTCTTCTCCAAAGGTAATAAATTAATAATTGGTATACCTTTTGACTGTCTTGAAAATTCAGGAACTTCATATCCTTTCATTCTATACACTCTACCTCTATTAGAGAAGAATAATAAATAATCATGTGTACTCATAGATAAAATTCTTTCCACAAAGTCATCTTCGTTAGTTGTCATACCTTTGATACCTACTCCTCCTCTATTTTGAGTTTTATATGTATCAATTCTAAGTCTTTTAATATATCCTTTTTTAGTTAAATTGATAATAATATTTTCTTCAGGAATTAAAGATTCATCTTCAATATATTCAATTGCTGTCATATCAATATTTGTTCTTCTTTCATCACCATATTTTTGTTTAATTTCTAACAATTCATTTTTAATTACTTCTAGAACACGTGCATCACTTGCTAAAATACTCTTTAATTCTTCAATTAATTTTAATAAATCCACAAGTTCATTTTCAATTTTTTCTCTTTCTAATCCAGTTAAACGACGTAACCTCATCTCTAAAATTGCATTTGCTTGAATCTCAGTTAATTTAAAACCATTCATCAAACCTTGTCTAGCTTCT
Source organism: uncultured Erysipelotrichaceae bacterium (assembly GCA_902798815.1). Taxonomy (GTDB): domain Bacteria; phylum Bacillota_I; class Bacilli_A; order RF39; family UBA660; genus UBA3789. The sequence continues at coordinate 49,444 of CADBYH010000002.1, forward strand.
TCATCAGATTTTGAACCTCTAATAACTTTAATAACAGCATCAATATTATCCAACGCAATCTTTAAACCTTCTAATATATGAACTCTTTTCTCGGCAACATCCAAATCAAATTTAGTTCTTCTTATAATTACTTCTTTTTGATAATCAATATATTTAGAAATAATATCCTTTAACCCAAGCGTTTTTGGAACTCCTTGATCTAGCATCAAGAAAATTATTCCATAAGAAGTTTGAAATTGAGTATGTTTATATAATTTATTTAATACTACTTGAGCATTTGCATCTTTTTTTAATGTTATAGTAATTTTTATTCCATTTTTTAAATCAGAATGATAATCAGCAATACCATCAATAACTTTATTATGAACAAGTTCAGCAACTTTATTTTTTAACTCTAATGTATTAACTCCATAAGGAACCTCATCAATAATAATATACTGTTTACCATTTGATTCTTCTATTGTTGCTTTACTTCTAATTGTAATAGTTCCTCTTCCTGTTTCATATGCCTTTCTTATACCACTATTTCCAAGTATAGAAGCTCCAGTAGGAAAATCAGGTCCTTTTATATATTTCATCAATTCATCTAGTTCAATATCATGATTATCAATATAGGCAACACATCCATCAATTACCTCACTCAAATTATGTGGAGGAATATTAGTAGCCATTCCAACAGCAATTCCTGTTGTACCATTTACTAATATATTTGGAAATCTTGATGGTAAAACCTCAGGTTCTCTTTCACTTTCATCAAAGTTAGGAATAAAATTAACAGTATCTTTATTAATATTTCTTAATAATTCTAAAGAAATCTTTGATAAACGAGACTCTGTATAACGCATTGCTGCTGCTCCATATCCTTCTATATTACCAAAGTTACCATGACCATCAACTAACATATATCTATATGAAAAATCTTGTGCCATACGAACCATAGCCTCATAAATTGAAGAATCACCATGAGGATGATATTTTCCCATTACATCTCCAACAATTCTAGCACTTTTTTTATGTGGTTTATCTGGAGTATAACCAGATTCAAACATTGAATATAAAATACGTCTATGAACAGGTTTTAAACCGTCTCTCAAATCAGGTAAAGCACGAGCAACAATAACACTCATAGAGTATTCAAGAAATGAATCTTCTACTTCTTTAACTATATTATTTTTTTCTAATCTATCCATAAAACCCTCCTAAACATCAAGATTTTCTACATAAGTAGCATTTGTCTCTATAAATTCTCTTCTAGGTTCTACTTCCTCACCCATAAGTTTAGAGAAAACCTCATCAGCAGAAATAGTATCTTCAACTGTAATTTGTCTTAATACTCTCTTATTAATATCCATTGTAGTCTCATTTAACTCTTCTGCATCCATTTCACCTAAACCTTTCATTCTAGAAATATCATACTTAGTATTAGGTGATAAAGTAGCTAAATATTCGTCTCTTTCTTCTTCATTTAAAACATATTTTATCGTTTTACCATGTTTTATACAAAATAAAGGCGGTTGAGCAGCATAAACATGTCCAGCTTCAACAATTGGTCTAAAAAATCTATAAAATAATGTTAACAATAAAACTCTAATATGACTACCATCAACATCAGCATCAGTCATAATAATAATTTTATGATATCTAAGTTTTGATAAATCAAAATCTTCTCCTATGCCAGTTCCAAAAGCAGTTATAATAGTTCTTATTTCCTCATTTCCTAATGCTCTATCTAATCTTGCTTTTTCAACATTTAAAATCTTTCCACGTAAAGGTAAAATTGCTTGAGTCATAGAATCTCTACCTTTTATTGCAGATCCACCAGCTGAATCACCCTCGACTAAAAAGATTTCAGATATTGTTGCATCTTTACTTTTACAATCAGATAACTTACCATAAAAATTAGTTACATCTAAATCTCCTTTTCTACGAGTTAATTCTCTTGCCTTCTTTGCAGCAACACGTGCCCTACTAGCTGTCATTGATTTATCCACAATAACTCTTGCTTGATCAGGATTTTCCATTAAAAATCTTTCGAATGACTCAGAAAAAATTTTATCCGCAACACCTCTAACTTCACTATTTCCAAGTTTTGTCTTTGTTTGTCCTTCAAATTGTGGATTAGGATGTTTAATAGATATTATCATAGTAATACCTTCTCTTACATCATCTCCAGTAAGCGGATCATCTTTTTCCTTTAAAATTCCATTACTTTGAGCATATCTATTAAGAATTCTTGTAAGAGCTCTTCTAACACCATCTTCATGTGTTCCACCTTCAGGAGTAGTAATGTTATTAACAAAAGAATAAATACTTGAATTATAGGTTTCATTATATTGTAAAGCAACCTCTACTTTTATATCTTTATCTTCTCCTTCAACATCAACAATTGTTTCATGAATAGGATTTTTATTTTTATTTAACATTTGGACATACTCAACAAGTCCACCTTCATAACAAAAAGAATCTTTTTTATCAGCTTCCCTATCATCATATAAAGTTATTCTTAAACCTTTATTTAAAAAAGCTAATTCTTTAAGACGAGTTTTTAAAATATCATAATCATAAATTGTTGTCTCAGTAAAAATATCATCATCCGGTAAAAAGTGAACAGTTGTTCCAGTTCTATCCTTATCACATTTATCTACAATTTTTAATTCTTCTTCTGGATGACCACCATTACTATAACGTTGATAATAAACATTTCCATCACGATAAACTTTTACCTCTAACCAATCAGAAAGAGCATTTACTACACTTGCTCCAACACCATGAAGACCACCAGACACCTTGTATCCTCCGCCTCCAAATTTTCCTCCAGCATGTAACACAGTATATACAGTTTCTACAGTACTTTTTCCTGTTTTTGGATGAATATCAACAGGTATTCCACGTCCATCATCTTTTACAATAATACTATTATCCTTACATATTGTAACTTCTATATGAGAACAATAACCAGCAAGAGCCTCATCAATAGCATTATCAACAATTTCCCATACTAAATGATGTAATCCCCTAGAACTAGTTGTACCTATATACATACCAGGTCTTTTTCTTACTGCTTCTAATCCCTCTAATACTTGTATTGCCGAAGAATCATACTCTTTTAATTCATTTTCTTGCATTTTCATTACCTACTTTCTCTCAACACTGCCATTTTTAACATTAAAAATAGTAGCATTTTCAATATGTTTTTTATTAATATTTCTTAAATCTGTTGTAGTAATAATACTTTGAACACCATCAATACTAATTATTTTTAACAATTTATTTCTCTTTTTTATATCTAATTCACTAAAAATATCATCAAGTAATAAAACAGGATAATTACCAGTAATATCATAAAAAATAGGAATTTCTGATAATTTAAATGAAAAAACTGCTAATCTTTGTTGCCCTTGAGATCCAAAATATTTTAAATCATTATTTTTAAATTCAAAATTAAAATCATCTCTATGAGGACCATATATAGTCATTCCATAATTAAGTTCTTTTTTCAGATTTTTTTTCAATAAATGTTTTAATTTTTTTCTTATCTCTTCAGAATCATAATTTTCAATACCAATATTATTTATATATTTAACAAAAATATCATCATCATTAGAAATCATCTTAAAATATTTATTAATATTAATATTAATTAAATCCAAGTATTCTTTTCTTTTCTGATAAATAAAAATCGCTTTTTCAATTAATTTATCAGTCAAAATATCTAAATAATTCATATCAGCAATATTATTATTATAAAGAATTTTTAAGTATTCATTTCTTGTTTTAAGTATTTTATTATATTCATTATAAATTTTTAAGTATTCACCAGATAATTGAGATAATTGAATATTTAATAAATTTCTTCTAATACTAGGAGATCCTTTAACAATATCTAAATCATCTGGAGTAAAAACAATAACATTTAAATTAGAAATATAATCTGCATTCTTTTTTATAATTGTGTTATTAACAATTAATTTTTTTCCAACATCATCAATATGAACTTTTAATTTAGTGATAATTCCATCTTTTTTTATACTTCCTTCAATCTTACAAATTTTTTTATTAAACATAATAATATTAGGACTAACACCAACTCTATGAGATTTTGTTAAAGCTAATATCGTGATTGCTTCAAGAATATTAGTTTTACCTTGAGCATTATCTCCAATAAAAACATTCATACCTTTTTCTAAAAAAATTGAAATTTTTGAATAATTTCTAAAATTAAATAAATTTATTTTTGTAATATTCATTTAAAACTATCAAAAAGACTCATATAATCACCTACACCCTATTATGGTATTCCTATACATACATTAATATTATACCATAATTCAGTCTTAAAAGCATAAAAAAATAGTTAATTTAACTATTTTTTCTATTTCTAAGTATTAAATCTAATCTAGAAGCTCTAGCTAATTGATTTTCCAAACTTCTAAATGAACAAGGAACTATTATTTCCTTATTATTATCAAATACAATTTTACTATTACATGCATCAATTTTATAAATATTACTAATTCTTTTAAGTGATATCCATACACAATCATCAGCATATGGAGAAGTAGTAGGAAAAACAATTAAATTTTCTGTATCTTCTACAACAATAGGAACTTTGTATTCTGCTCCTAAAATACTCTTAGATCCCTCTTTTCTTCCCTCATAAGAACTACCAAAATATTTACAACTCTCATCCATAATATTAAATGGTTTTTCATTAATAATATACCTTTCATCATCCTCATAAATTAAACTACTACTTTCATCATTTGGAACAATAGCCAATGTTCCTTTACTAAATTCATATTTCATTATCAAATAATTCCCCCTTACATGAAAACAATTACATGTTTTCAAATTAGTTTTATCATAAAATTTTGTTGATTTTTGTCGTAAAATGTCAAAAAAATTTTATTCAATATTATTATTAGAAAAAAGAAGAAAAAATACAAAAAAAAAAGAGAAAATTCTCTTTTTAATATGTTCTTATTGGTAAAACTAATTGTGTTAAACTCTCATCTTCATCAGACTTTATTAATATAGGTTTAATTTCTCCTACAAAATGTAAATCCACTTTTTCTGTGGAAAAACTCTTCAAAGCCTCCATCATATACTTTGCACTAAAAGATATCTTAATATCTTCATCATTATTCTTATCTATAATCATTTTTTCCTCTACTCTACCAATTTCAACAGAACTACTCTTTAAAATTAAAGTATTTCCTTGAGTTTCTAAAGTAACAATATTCTTTTCTTTATCACTAGTTAAAATACTTACTCTATCAATAACGCTATAAAAATCATTTAAATTAGTACTAACAATCATCATAGAATCATCAGGAAGCAAATTAGAAGTATTAGGATATGTACCATTAATTAATCTAGATTCAAATTTTAAATTATTATTTTTGAACAATATTTTATTATTAAAGATATGTAATTCAACAATATCTTCATCATTTCCTAATATTTTAGTAAATTCCAATAAATTATGACTAGGTATTACAATATTATAGTTTTCTTCACTTGCTTTATTTAATTTAATAATTTTTCTTGCTAAACGATAAGAATCTGTAGAATTACATTCTAGTATATCCCCTACTATATTAAAATTAATTCCTGTCAAAACAGGTTTACTTTCTTCATTTGAAGTAGCAAAAGCAGTTTGATTAACAATATTTTTTAATATTCCTGCATTTATATCAATTTTCTTTTTACTTTCTTCTAAACTTATATTAGGATATTCAGACTCACTGATTCCATTAAGATTAAATTCACTATTTTCAGTATAAATAAGTATTTTTAATTCATCAATTACTTCTATATTAATATATTTATCAGGTAATTTTCTTGTAATATCAAGAATATACTTTCCTTGAATAATAATACTACCCTCTTTTTCTATAGTAAAATCATCATCATTATTACATTCTATAACATCTTGAATAGTAATATCATTATCACTAGCAGTTAAAATTAATTTTTTCTTTTTTAAATCAAATTTAATTCCTCCTAAAACAGGTATTAAATTTTTAGTTGATAAAGCTTTTGATACTTTAATAAGTCCATCTAATAATAAATCTTTTTTAATAGTAAATTTCATAATAATTCCTTCTTTCTTTTAATATATTCATATTATTACTGTGGAAAATGTTAATAATATGTATTTTTCTTTATATTTGACAAAAAATCATAACAATTTAATGTGGAAAAAATGTTAACAAATATATTTTTTAAACAATACCAATATCATTTTTTAATTTTTCAATAATATTAGCAAGGTCTTTATTTTCTCTAATCTCTTTTTCAATCTTCTCAACAGAATGCATAACTGTAGAATGATCTTTTCCTCCAAATTCTATACCTATTTTAGGAAAAGATTCACTTGTTAATGTTCTACATAAATACATAGCAATCTGTCTTGGAAAAGAAATATTAGAACTTCTTTTCTTACTCCTTATATCTTCAACAGAAATTTGAAAGTACTCGGAAACAATTTTTTGAATACGATGGACATCATTTTTTTCAACAATACCCATTGTATTAAAATCTTTTAATGCTTCCATTGCAAGATCAAGGTTAATACTTTCTCCTCCCATTATTGTTGAATAAGCAATTAATCTTGTTATAGCACCTTCCAAATGTCTAACATCTGGACCTATATTAGTTGCAATAAATTCAATAACATCTTCCGGTATATCTTTTTCAAAATTACCAGCTATAATCTTTTTATTTAATATATCTTTTCTTAAATTATAATCAGGTGGTGATATATTAACTCTTAATCCCCAACTAAACCTGGTTCTAAGTCTATCTTCAAGTTGTTTTAAATCATCAGGACTTCTATCAGATGAAACAATAATTTGCTTACTATCATTAAATAAATTATTGAAAGTATGAAAAAATTCTTGCTGAGATTGTTGTGCTCCTCCTAAATATTGTATATCATCAATAATCAAAACATCAATATTTCTATATTTATCTTTAAAAAATTCAACATAATTAAAGTTTGTCCCAGAATCATCTTTTCTATTTGTTTTAACAAATTCATCAACAAATTGTTCACTGGTAACATATAAAACTCTTTTATCCGAATTATCTTGAATAAAATTACCAATAGCATGCATTAAATGCGTTTTACCTACCCCACTATTACCATATAAAAACAAAGGATTGTATATTCTACCAGGATTTTCAGCAACAGATAAAGCAGCAGCATGTGCGAATTTATTTGAATTTCCTACAATAAAATTATCAAAAGTGTAATTACGATTTAAATTAGAATTAATTTTACTATTTATTGAAACTCTATTATTATCTTTTAAATCAGATAAAATATCATCAACTTCATCTTTTTCATCTTCTATTTCTTCCCTGAGTAAAAATACTAAATCATAATTATTATTAGTTAAAGCATATAAATTAGATGATATTAAATCATAATAATTATCTAACAAATGTTTTTTATGAATAGGCATAGGAACAATTATATATGCCTTATCACTATTTAATTTATAAAGTTCCGTTTCATCAAACCAAGTATTATAAGAAAGAGAGGTTAGTTTGTCTTTAATATTATCAAGTAAATTAGACCATATAATATCTACATTCAAACTACCATCTCCCCACAAGAATAATTAATTAAATTTTATTCTACATTAAATTAAAAAAAAAATAAACGTTTTTTTAATAAAAATATTAATCCACAAAGAGTTCACAGAATTATCAACAACTTAAAATACCATAAAATAACAATAAATGACATTTTTCCACATTTTCCACAAATTTTTAATTAACATAGTTATTAAAGTATTCCACATATCTGTGGAAATTGTTAAAAATAAAAAAAAAAAAAAACAAATATATAAGTTTTTATTTGACAAAATGACTATATTATTATTATAATAATGTAGATTTATGTCGGGAGGTGGAAGCAATGAAAAGAACATATCAACCAAACAATCGTAAGAAATCAAAAAAATTAGGATTTTTTGCACGTAAAAAAACAAATATTTTGAATCGTCGTCGTCGTAAAGGACGTAAAAGGCTTTGTAAATAAAGTACCGCTGTTTAAATCAGTGGTTTTTTACTTTTAGAGGAAAGTGATTTTTTTGAAAAAAAAATATATAGTTAAAGAAAATAAGGATTTTGAAAAAATAATAAAAGAAGGAAAATTACGTAAAAATAGGAGTTTTTTAGTATATTCTCTAGATAATAATCTAACATATAATAAATATGGAATATCAGTAAGCAAAAAATTAGGAAATGCAGTATTTAGAAATAAATGTAAAAGAAAAATAAGATCAATAATAGATAATTTAAAAAAAGACTATAATATAGGAAAGAATTATATTATAATAACAAGGAAAGGTGCATTAGATAAAAATTATCAAGAATTAAATAATGATTTATCTAATTTAATATAATAGAAAGGAAAAAATATGAAAAAGAAGAAATTATTTGTACTATTAGCATTATTATTAATTATTTTTACTTCAGGATGTACTAAAGTATTAACAGATAAAAATAATAAACCAGTAAAAAATGAAACAACTGGTCAAACATTAACAAAAAATATACTTTGTAGACCAACAAATAAAACAACACAAGAAATATACAAGAAAAATAAAGTAAATATAGATAAATTACCAGAATGTAAAGACTTTAAGATAACTTCAGGTAAATATGAAAGTATATGGACATCAATTTTTGTTAAACCATTAGCATATATCCTATTAAAAATAGGAGAATTAGTAAAAAATTATGGTATTTCAGTTATTATTGTTAGTATTTTAATAAGGTTAGTAGCATATCCATTAACAAAAAAAGCAGCTATGCAATCTGAAATAATAAAAAAAGCACAACCAGAATTAAATAGAATACAAAAGAAATACGAAAATAAAAAAGATCAAGAATCAATGATGAAACAAAATCAAGAAATGATGGCAGTATATCAAAAATACAAAATAAATCCAATGGCAGGATGTTTATTTGCATTTATTCAATTACCAATATTTATTGCTTTCTTTGAAGCAGTACAAAGAACACCAGTAATATTTGAAGACAGATTTTTAGGATTACAACTTGGGACAACACCATCAGTTGGAATAAGAACAGCATACTTTTTTGCATATATTATATTAATGTTAATAATTGCCGGAACAACATATTATTCATTCAAAATCAACAGTGCTAATACAGTCCAAGATCCATCAATGAAAATGATGCCAGTAATGATGACAATAATGATAATAATAACTGCAGCATTTATGCCAACAGGATTAGGTATTTACTGGGTGACATCTAATATATTTACAATATTCCAAAATATATTAGTTAAAAGGAGTAGTGAGAAAAATGGAAAAGCATAATTATGTAGGAAAAACAAAAGAAGAAGCAATTCAAAAAGCAAAAGAAGAATTACAAGAAATAGAAGAAAACTTATTTATAAAAGAATTAAGTGAATCAAAAGGTGGTTTATTTAAAAGTAAAAAAGTAGAAATAGAAGTAATAGAAAAAAGAGAAGTTTTAAAATATATTAAAGATTATTTAATTAAAATATTAAAATGTATGGGATTTAATGTAAATGTAGAAATAAAGAATAAAGAATCAATTCCAAAATATATTATTTTTTCAGATAATGATGCATTATTAATAGGAAAAAATGGAAAAAATTTAAAGGCTCTATCTACTTTAGTAAGTCAACATTTAAATAATGAACTTGGAAAAAACTATAAATTCACAATAGATATAAATGAATATAAAGAAAAAAGAGAAAAATCAATAGAAAGATTAGCAAAAAATATCGCAAGAGAAGTTAGAAATACAAAAGTAGAAGCAAAGATGGATTCTATGAATTCTTATGAAAGAAGAATAGTACATAACATTTTAACAAACTTCAAAGGAGTTTATACAGAAAGTGAAGGAGAAGAACCAAATCGTTATGTAGTAATAAAACCAAAAGAAGAAAAATAATCTTCTTTTTTTGTTATAATAATTATAGGTGATTATATGAATAAAGAACAATTAAAATATTATTTAGAAGGAATAATGAATATGTCTTCTTCATTATCAGATTATATAGGACCATCCTACATTAACGTTGAATGCTATGATAAAAAAGAATTTAAAAGGGATATCTCCCCTACTTCTTTATCTCTAGAAGAAAAATTAAGAGAATGGTTTTGTAATGAAGAAAAGATGATAGAAAGTATTATATATTGGATCAATTTAAAAATAGGAGGAAAGAAAAAAATATTAAATTTAGAAGAAAAAATTAATATTAATACTACCCTATTTTCTTTTATTGAAGACTCATTTATATTAGCTACTGAAAAATATATAATTCTATTTATACTAGGAAATAATGAATAAACATCTATTAAGATGTTTTTTTACATTCTTTACATAATAAAACATTGAAATTTCAATAATAATAATAAATTAATGATAAAATTATAATAACATGGGAGATTATAAACATTTATATTTATATATTAAATTAAATATGTTATAATATATCAGAAAAAAGGAGGGATACCATGAATGATACAATATGTGCTATTTCAACAAGTAACGGAATTGGAGCCATATCAATTGTAAGAGTAAGTGGAGAAGAATCTATAAATATTGTAAATCAAATATTTAAAGGTAAAGATTTAAATAAAGTAGAATCACATACAATAAATTATGGTCATATAGTAGAAAATGGTAAAACTATTGACGAAGTATTAGTATCTATAATGAAAGCACCAAAAACTTTTACTATGGAAGATATTGTTGAAATAAATACACATGGAGGTATTGCTCCTACAAATAAAGTATTAGAATTACTATTAGAAAAAGGATGTAGATTAGCTGAACCAGGAGAATTTACTAAAAGAGCATTTCTAAATGGTAGAATAGATTTACTAGAAGCAGAAGCAGTAATGGATATGATTGATTCAAAAACAGATACACAAAGACAGATGGCAATGAATCAAATTAATGGAAAAACATCAGATTTAATTAATCAATTAAGAGATGATATGGTTCAAATAATATCAAATATAAATGTTAATATAGATTATCCAGAATATGATGATGTAGAAATAATGACAAATGAGATATTAATTCCAAAAATTGAAAAATTAAAAATAAAAATAGAAGAAATATTAAAAGAATCGCAAAATGGTAAAATCATAAAAGAAGGAATAAATACATCAATAATAGGAAAACCAAATGTAGGAAAGAGTTCATTACTAAATACATTACTAGAAGAAGACAAAGCAATAGTAACAGATATAGCAGGAACAACAAGAGATATTGTAGAAGGACAAATAAAAATAAATGGAATAGTTTTAAATATGATAGATACGGCAGGAATAAGAGAAACAACAGATAAAATAGAAGCAATAGGAGTCGAAAAAAGTAAAAAAATAATGGAATCATCAGATTTAGTCTTATTAATGCTTAATAATAATGAAAAAATTTCAAGAGATACAAAAGAATTAATAGAAATGGCTAAAAGAAAAAAATATTTACTATTAATAAATAAAATAGATTTAGAAAAAAGGATAAATATAGAAGAATTAAATATTGAGTCAGATAAAATAATTGAATTAAGTGTAATAAACAATAAAGGAATAGAAGAATTAAAAAATAAGATAATAGAAATGTTTAACATTAATGAATTAGAAGTAAAAGATCCAACATATTTAAGTAATACAAGAAGTATTAGTATACTTAAGAAATGTTTAGAATCAATAATAGATGTAGAACAAGGAATAAGAAATAATATGCCAATTGATATGGTTGAACTAGATATAAAAAATATATGGGAACAATTAGGAACAATCAATGGAACAACGTATGAAGAAGAATTATTAGATGAAATGTTTTCAAGATTCTGTCTAGGAAAATAAAGAAGGTGAAAAAATGTATGAAATAATAGTAGTAGGAGGGGGACACGCCGGATGTGAAGCAGCATATGCATCCGCAAAAAAAGGACATAAAACGCTACTAATAACAAGTAATATAAATAATATAGCAGATATGCCATGTAATCCACATATAGGTGGTAGTGCCAAAGGAATAGTAGTTAGAGAAATAGATGCTTTAGGTGGCATTATGGGAAAAATAGCAGATAAAACACACCTTCAAATTAAAATGCTAAATAGTGCCAAAGGACCAGCAGTTCAATCCTTAAGAGCCCAAGGAGATAAAGTTGAATATCCTAAAGAAATGTTAAAACAACTAAAATCGTTACAAAATTTAGAAATAAAAGAAGCAATGGTAGAAGATTTATTAGTAAATAATAAAAAAGTAGAAGGAATAATCTTAGAAAATGGAGAAAAAATAAAATCACAAATAGTTATCTTAACAACAGGAACATATTTAAAAGCAGATATATTAGTAGGTAACACAAGAACAAGACAAGGACCTCACGGAGAAAAACCATCAAATCATTTAAGTGATAAATTAAAAGAATATGGTTTTAAAATAATAAGATTAAAAACAGGAACACCACAAAGAATAGATAGAAAAACAATAGATTTTACAAAATTAAAAGAAGAACCAGGTGATAATAAATATTTGACATTTAGTTTTGATTTAAAACCACAATATAAAATAGAAGAACAATTACCATGTCATTTAACATATACAACGCAAGAAACTCATCAAATTATTATTGATAATTTAAAAAAATCAAGTATGTATGGAGCGTTAGATGATATAGAAGGTATAGGTCCTAGATATTGTCCATCAATAGAAGATAAAGTAGTAAGGTTTAAAGATAAAGAAAGACATCAATTGTTTGTAGAACCAGAAAGTAGATATTATGATGATATGTATCTACAAGGATTTTCTACATCAATGCCGAGGGAAATCCAAGAAAAAATGGTACATAGCCTACCAGGTTTTGAAAAAGCAAAAATATTAAAATATGGATATGCTATAGAATATGATGCAATATATCCAACACAATTAAATAAATCTTTAGAAACAAAAGAATTAGAAAATCTATTTACAGCAGGACAAATAAATGGAACAAGTGGATATGAAGAAGCAGCATGTCAAGGATTAATGGCCGGAATAAATGCAAGTCTAAAATTAGAAAACAAAGAACCATTAATATTAAAAAGAAATGAAGCATATATAGGTGTATTAATAGATGATTTAATTACCAAAGGGATAAGAGATCCATACAGACTATTAACAAGTAGGGCAGAATTTAGACTTTTATTAAGAAGTGATAATGCAGATCAAAGACTAAGAAAATATGGATATGAAATAGGACTAATAAATGAAGATCAAATTAGCAATCTAAAAAGAAAAGAAACAGAAATAAAAGAACTACTAAAAGAATTAGAAATAAGAAAACTAAAAATCACAGATTCTGTGGAAAAAAAGTTTAATGAATATAGTATTCAAATCCCCACTTCAACAATGACATATTATCAATTATTGAAAAGACCAGAAATAACAATGGATTTTTTGGAAAACTTTGAATCCATTCCATACTCAGATGAAGTAAAAGAACAAGTAGAAATATACTTAAAATATGAAGGATATATAAAAAAGGCCTATAAAGAAGCAGGAAAGTTAATTAAGTTGGAAAAAAAACAAATTCCAACAGATATTGATTATGACAAAATAAAAAATATTGCTAGTGAAGCACGACAAAAATTAAAAGAGGTAAGACCAACAACAATAGCTCAAGCAATAAGAATAAGTGGTGTAAATCCTTCAGATATATCAATACTTTCAGTATATCTAAAAAAGGAGTATCCAAAATATGAATAAAGAAGAGTTTATAGAAGAACTAAAAAAGATTAATATAAATCCAACAGAAAAACAACTAAATCAATTAGATAGTTATTATAAACTATTAGTTGAATGGAATAAAAAAATCAATCTAACAAGAATAATAGAAGAAGAAGAAGTATATTTAAAACATTTTTATGATAGTTTAACAATTAATAAAGTTATAGACTTAAATAAAGTAAAAACAATGTGTGATGTAGGTACAGGAGCAGGATTTCCAGGAATAGTAATAAAAATAATATTTCCTAATATAAAAACAACTCTAGTAGATTCACTTCAAAAAAGAGTAAATTATTTAAATGAAGTAATAAAAGAATTAAAATTAAATGATATAAAAGCAATACATGTAAGAGGAGAAGATTATAAAGAAACATTTGATTTAGTAACATCGAGAGCAGTAGCAAACATAGAAAAATTAGTGAAATACACAATGCATTTGGTAAAGAAAGATGGAACATTCATAGGAATGAAAGGAAATATAGACGAAGAATTAACACAAAATGTTAGAAAAGAAATAGAAAAAAAATATATTATAGAAAAAATAGAATATTTTGAATTACCAAAAGAACAGAGTAAAAGAAGTCTAATAATAATTAAAAACAAATAGAATATGGAGAAACATATTCTTTTTTTATATAAAATTAGTTGAAAGAAATAAAAAAATCAATTATAATGATAATATAGGGAAAGTAAGAAAGAGTAAAGAGAGGGATATATCATGTACGGAGAAGAAAAAGATGAAGTAGTTCAACTATACTTAGACGATATTATACCTAATAGATTTCAGCCGAGAGAAGTATTTGATGAGAGAGCACTAAAAGAATTAGCTGTTTCTATTAAAGCTCACGGAGTAATCCAACCAATAATAGTTAGAAATGTAAATGGTAAATACGAAATAATTGCAGGAGAAAGAAGATATAAAGCTTCAGCGTTGGCTGGATTAACAAAAATTCCCGCAATAATAAGAAACTTAGATGATAAAGAAAGTTCAAAGGTTGCATTATTAGAGAATCTTCAAAGAAAAAATTTAAATGCAATAGAAGAAGCAAGAACTTATCAAAAAATCTTAGAAATAGATCAAATGACTCAAGAAGAATTGGCAAAAACAATGGGAAAGAGTCAATCAGCGGTAGCAAACAAAATAAGATTATTATCTTTATCAGAAGAAGTACAAGAAGCATTATTAAAAGAGCAAATATCAGAAAGACATGCTAGAGCCTTATTAAATTTAAAGGATCCAAAAAAGCAAAAAGAATATTTAAAAAATGTCATAGATACAAAAATGAGTGTTAGAAAATTAGAAGCAGAGATAGAAAAAGAGTTTCCAAAAGCAAAAAAAGCTGATGATATACCAGTAAATACAACCCAGGAGGCAAGTACAACAGGATTTTTAAATAATAGTCCACTAATGCCAACATCTGTAGATGTTAATGAAGATAACTCAAATTATGGAAAAGTTGTAATTGCTCCGCCAAAAGAGGATAATGAGGAAGATATGCCAGAATCAGGAAAATTTATAAATTATGGAGAAATAGAAAAAGAGAAAAAAGAACCAGAAAGACCTCCGGTATCATCAGATATCGATATGGATAAAGTAAGAGCAACATCACAAGATATTTCAAAAAACACAACAGGTTCAGACTTAGATGGGCTATTAAATATAGGAGATCCTATTAATCCAGCAAAACAAATTATCAATGATAATCTAATAGATATAAATCCATCTGAAGATTATTTTAATAAACCAGATTTATCAGTTGTACAAATACCATCAGTTAATAACGTTGTTTCAGAACCAACATCAATACCAACAGTTAATAATGAACCATTAAAAATAGATGATGAAGAAGATGATGATGACGATGAAGAACCAACAGATAATGATGAAGGGGAAGAAAAAATAGAAATACCAAATATACCTGAAGATATCTTAATGGCTACTCAAGATTCTGCTCCTAAACCAAAGGAACCAGAAAAAGAACCAGCACCAGAGCCAAAAGAAGAAAAATCAACATTGGCACCAATCCCAACAGGAAACGATGATACATCAGGATATACAGTAGAAGAAGCTAAGGAAAAAATATCAGCATTAATAGAAGATTTCAAAAAGAATAATGTAAAAGTAAACGCTGATGAAATGGACTTCCCAAAAGCATACCAAGTAATTATAAAGATAGAGAAAAATTAAACCTAAAAAGTAGATATAAAATCTACTTTTTTTAACAAAAAGATTTAAAAAATCTATAATATTTGATACAATAAATAAGTAAAAAGTTAGACGGGTGATTTAAGATGGGAAAGGTTATAGCATTAGTTAATCAAAAAGGTGGAGTAGGAAAGACAACAACAAGTATTAATCTTTCTGCATCTCTTGCAAAACTAGGAAAAAAAGTATTATTAATTGATTTAGATCCACAAGGAAATACTACAACAGGAGTAGGAATAAACAAAGGAGAAATAGAAAAAAGCATCTATGATGCATTAATAGATAACTGTAGCATATTAGAAACTATAGTAAAAACAAAATATAAAAACTTTTATGTTATCCCTTCAACAATAAATCTTGCTGGATTAGGAAACGAATTATATGATAAAGCAAGAACAGAAAAAGGGTTTAAAAAAGGTGAACAATTAAAAAATAAAATACAAGATTTAAAAGATAATTTTGACTATATAATCTTAGATTGTCCACCATCACTTGATATAATAACAACAAATGCTTTAACAGCAGCAAATTCAGTAATAATACCAGTTCAATGTGAATTCTTCGCATTAGAGGGAATAACTCAACTTTTAAAAACAATAATGATAGCACAAAAAACATTAAATCCATCACTTGATATAGAAGGAGTTCTATTAACAATGTTGGATTCAAGAACAAATTTAGGATTTGAGGTTGTAGAAGATATAAGGAGTTTCTTTAAAGAAAAAGTATATAATACAATTATTCCAAGATTAGTAAAATTAACAGAAGCTCCATCACATGGAGAACCAATAATAGAATATGAACCAAACAGTAGAGGATCAGAAGCATATATTAATTTGGCAAAGGAAGTGATTGAAAGAAATGGAAAATAATTTACCAGAAACAGGAATTCCTAAAAGAAAAGCATTAGGAAAAGGATTAGAAGAACTTTTTAATAACGAAGTCTTAGATTATAGTTCTGTAGAAGAGAAAATTGTAACAGAGACACCTAAAGAAAACATAGAAAACATAAAAATTGCAGAATTAAGAAGTAATCCATATCAGCCAAGAAAAGTATTTGATGAAGAAGCACTAAAAGAACTAGCTATTTCAATAAAAGAACATGGAGTATTTCAGCCAATAATTGTAAAAAAATCAATAAAGGGATATGAAATAATTGCAGGAGAAAGAAGAGTAAAAGCTTCAATGATGGCGGGATTAACAGAAATACCAGCTATAGTAAGAGATTTTAATGATACACAAATGATGGAAATTGCATTATTAGAAAACTTACAAAGAGAAAATTTATCTGCAATAGAAGAAGCAGAAGCATATAAAAAACTTCAAGAAACATTATCTTTAACACAAGAAGAATTAGCAAGAAGACTTGGAAAAAGTAGAAGTCACATAACTAATATGTTAGGGCTATTATTATTACCAGAAGAAATCCAAAAAGATATTAATGAAAAGAAAATATCAATGGGACATGCCAGAGTACTAAGTAAACTTGAAAATAAAGAACAACAAAAAGAATTAGAACAAAAAGTAATTAATGAGGGAATGAGTGTCAGAGACCTAGAAATAATAACTCAAGAACCAAGAATTATCAAAACAAACCCTCAGAAACATCAACAACAACCAAATGAATATGAATATTTACAAGAAGAATTAAAAGAAAAGTTAGGAACAAAAGTAGTAGTCAAAAAAAATAAAATTGAAATTTCATTTGTAAATAGTAGTGATTTGAATAGAATACTAGAAGTAATGAATATTGAGGTAGGTAGATAAAATGAATATAGAAATTGGAAATATATCAATGAATATATTCAACATAATAAATCCTATAATATACATAGTAATTGGATTAATTATATTTAGAATTATAAAAAAAATAATACTAAAAAGCACACCAAAGCAATTAAAACTAAGACAAGAACAATTACAAAAGGTAAAAACAATAAAATATCTTATAGTAAATATAATTAAATATATAATAATAACATGTGTAATCCTTGCAATTCTATCCCAACTTGGAGTAAATGTTAAATCTATAGTAGCAGGATTAGGAATAGGAACAGCATTAATAGGATTAGCGTTCCAAGATTTAGCAAAAGACTTAATTGCGGGTTTTTCTATAATTACAGAAGGAGAATATGAGGTAGGAGATACAATAGAAGTATCAGGATTTATGGGAGAAGTTGTTGCAATAGGTTTAAGAACAACAAGAATTAGAAATTTTAAAGGAGCAACAAAAATTATCGCTAATCATTATATGGACAACATAATAAACTATAGTAATAATAATTCTTTAGCAGTTGTAGATGTATCAATATCATATGAAAATAAAGAAGAAGACATAGATAATGCATTTAAAAGTTTATTTGAGAGAATAAAAGGAAAAATACCTAATGCAAAAAAAGAACCAGAAGTATGGGGAGTAAATGAATTATCAGATTCATCAGTAGTATATAGAGTGGTAGTTGAAACAGAATCAATGAAACATTTTGCAACAGAAAGATATTTAAAAAAAGAAATCAAAAAAGAATTTGATAAAAAAGGAATAAAAATCCCATATACACAAATAGAGGTACACAATGGAAAATAAAGATTATAAACTTGGATCAATAGTTATTATGAAAAAACAACATCCTTGTGGAACAAACGAGTGGGAAATAGTAAGAGTAGGTGCAGATATAAAAATAAAATGCATCAATTGTGGAAGAACAGTATTGATTCCAAGAATAGAATTTAATAAAAAATTAAAACAAGTAAAAAAATAAGGAGGAAATATGTACGAGAAAGGAAGATTAAAATTAAAAAAGTTCTATTTTCATCCTATAACAATGTTTATTGTATTAACATTTTTTGTAATAATTTTAAGTGGATTCTTATCATTATTACAAATGCAAGCAACATACAATACGATAAATGTTAATACAAATGAATTAGAACCAATTCTTTTAACAGTAGAAAACTTATTAACATTTGATGGTCTAAAATTTATAATTAGTAATTCAGCAAAAAATTTCTTAAGTTTTGCACCATTAGGAACATTACTAATATCATTAATAGGTTTATCTATTGCAGAAGGAACAGGATTTATCGAAATGTTAACTAGAAGACATTTAAGTAAGATTCCAAGATATTTATTTACATTTTTAATAATACTTATATCAATAATATCATCATTAATTAATGAAATAGGATATGCCATATTAATTCCTTTAGTTGCATTAATATACTTTATTAATGAGAGAAACCCAATATTGGGTATTGTAACAGCATTTTGTGGAGTATCATTTGGATATGGAGTATCTATATTTGTTGGTTCTACAGAAGTTGCATTAATAAACTATACAAAAGTAGCATCAAATTTAATAGATGAAAATATGCATATATCATTAACATCAAATTTATTCTTTATAATAGTTGTTACGTTTATTTTATCAATAGTAGGAACACTGATTATTGAAAAAATAATAGCACCTAGAATTGGTAAATACAAAAAAGAAGAAGAATTGGCAACAACAGAACAATATAAATCAGTAAATATTGAGGAAGAAGAACAAAAACAAATAGAGAAAGATAAATATGAGAATAGAGGATTAAGATATGCACTTATTGTGTCTATATTATTCTTATTGTTCTTTGTGTATGCATTAATTCCAAATTTACCAAAATCAGGAATGTTATTAGATTTAAAAGAAAAAACATATTTAAATCAGCTATTTGGGGATAATTCATATTTCCAAGATGGATTTACATATATAGTATCAATGTTATTTGCTGTAGCAGGAATTGCTTACGGAATAGGAAGCAAAACAGTAAAGAATGATAAAGAAATAATAGAAAAATCAAGTAAAAGAATGACAGAAATAGGAAGTATAATAATATTGATGTTTTTTGCAGCTCAATTTATTGCAGTATTTAGAAAAACAAATATTGGTCCAGTAATAACAGCATGGTTAGCAACAGCACTTGAAAGAATGCCGTTAAGTGGAATTCCACTAATTATTGTTTCTTTATTATTTATTGCATTAGCTAACCTATTTTTAACATCTCCAGCAAACAAATGGATGATATTTTCTCCTGTAGTTGTACCAATGTTTATGCAATCAAATATATCACCACAATTTGCTCAAATAGTAATGAGAGCAGCAGATTCAATGACAAAAGGATTTACTCCTTTGTTAGCATCATTTGTAATATATATAGGTTATTTAAATGTTTATAATTTAAAGAAAAATAGACCATATACAATAAGAAAATCATTACAATTAATTGCCCCATACTTTTCATTAATAATGATAGCATGGATATTAATAGTTGTGTTATGGTATATTATTGGTCTACCAATAGGACCATCTGTTTATCCAACAATATAAAACACGTAAGTGTTTTTTTCTTGAATAAAACTAAAAAATTATATATAATAAAGCAAGAAATAAAGCGAAGAAAGAAGGAATAAAATGAGTTTAACTGCAGGAATAGTAGGATTACCAAATGTAGGAAAATCAACACTTTTCAATGCTATTACAAATCAAAAAATATTAGCAGAAAATTATCCGTTTGCGACAATAGAACCTAATGTAGGAGTAGTAACAGTACCTGATAAAAGAATGGATAAATTAAAGGAAATGTATGAACCAAATAGATTTATTCCAACAGCATATGAATTTACAGATATAGCAGGATTAGTAAAAGGAGCCTCACAAGGAGAAGGATTAGGTAATAAATTTTTATCTCATATAAGAGAAACAGATGCAATCGTAGAGGTTGTAAGATGTTTTGATGATGGAAAGATAATTCATGTAGATGGAGTAATAGATCCAATAAGAGACATTGAAACAATTAACTTAGAACTTGCAATAGCAGATTTAGATGTTATTAATAATAGGTTAGAAAAAGTATCAAAAAAGGCAAGAACAACAAAGAATAAAGACGATTTACTAGAAGTAGAAATTTTAGAAAAATGCAAAAAAGCATTAGAAGAAAATAAACCAATAAGACAAGTAAATCTAACAGAAGAAGAAAAGAAAGTAATAAGATCATACAGTTTCTTAACTCAAAAACCTATAATCTATCTAGCAAATATAAAAGAAGAAGAATTAGGAAATCCTGATAATGAATATGTAAAAAAAGTAAAAGAATATGCAAGTAAAGAAAATGCTAAAGTAGTAAGTTTATGTGCTAAAGTTGAAGAAGAATTAAGTGAAATGACTGATGAAGAAAAACAAGAAATGTTTGAGGCATTAGGAATAGATGAATCAGGATTAAATAAACTTATAACTGCTACATATGACATATTAGGATTAGCAACATATTTCACAGTAGGAAAAGATGAAGTAAGAGCGTGGACATTTAAGAAAGGAATGAATGCTAAACAATGTGCTGGAATAATTCATACAGATTTTGAAAAAGGATTTATAAGAGCAGAAGTAATGTCATATGATGATTTAATTGAATGTGGCAGTGAATTAAAAGTAAAAGAAGCAGGAAAGGCAAGATTAGAAGGAAAAGAATACCTAATGCAAGATGGAGATATTTGTCATTTTAGATTTAATGTATAAAAACAATAATAAAACTAGACTTTTAAATAGATATTTGTTATAATACCATCGAGTATTTTAAATACTCCTTGCTGTTTATAACAGCCGAAAGTCCAAAAGGAGGTGTAATGAAATGAAAAAATATGAAATAATGTTCGTTGTAAGACCAGATATGGAAGAAGCAGAAATTAAAAAAACTGCAGAAGATATGAAAAAGGTTTTAAAAGACTCTAAAGCAAAAATCATTGAAGAAAAAATGATTGGACAAAAAGAGTTAGCATACGAAATTAAAAAGTTCAATACAGGATACTATTATTTATACGTAGTTGAAGCAAATCCTGCAGCAGAACAAGAATTTAATCGTGTAGCAAGAATTAACGAAAGCATTTTACGTTCTATTGTTGTAAGAGTTGAAGAATAATAAATAAGAGGTAAAAATATGAATAAAGTTTTTTTAATTGGTAGATTAACAAGAGATCCTGAATTAAGATACACAGGAAACAATACTGCAGTTGCATCATTTACATTAGCAGTAAACAGAACATACTCAAATCAACAAGGAGATAGGGATGCTGATTTTATAAATATTGTAGTATGGAGAAAACAAGCAGAAAGTGTTAAAAATTACTTATTACAAGGAAGTCAAGTTGCTGTAGATGGAAGAATACAAACAAGAAATTATGAAGATAATAATGGACAAAAAAGATATGTAACAGAGGTTGTAGCCGATAACGTAGAGTTTTTAGGATCAAAAAATTCATCAAATAATTCAACAAATACAAATAAAAACAATAATACTGAACCAACTCCATATGATTTTGGAGATACTCCAGAACCAAAAGGAACAGATGTTGACAGCAATCCATTTGCTGACTTTGGATCAAGTATTGAAATAAGTGATGATGAATTACCATTCTAATAATAAAGAGGAGGAAGAAACATGGCAGAGTTTAATCGTAGAAAGAAAAAAGTATGTGCTATGTGTACTGGAAAAACAGTAGACTGGAAAGATCCAGAAACACTTAGAAAATATATAAATGAAAAAGGTAAAATTTTACCAAGACGTGTAACAGGAAATTGTGCAGAACATCAAAGATTTATATCAAAACAAATTAAGAGAGCGCGCGCTGTTGCTTTGTTACCATATACAAAATAAAAATGTAGATTTCTACATTTTTTTTATTACATTAATGATTAGACAAACACTTATATTTATTATATAATAATAATGGGAATTTATAGGAAGGAAAGAACTATAATGGAGGAAATATGAGAATAATAAAAGAAAGAAAAAAGTTAAATAAAGCACTTTATGGTTCAAAAAACATATTCTTAATGGCACATAAAGATCTAGACTTAGATGCTTTAGGAAGTCAAGTAGGAATATCAATGATCTTAAAAAGAAAAAAGAAAAAATGTTATATAATAATAGATGACAAAAAGCATGAAATGGGCGTTGAAAAAGTATTAAGAGAACTAGAAGGATGTATTGAAGTAATTAATAGTGAAGACATTGATAGATATTTAAATCCTAGAAAAAACAAAAATCTTTTAATAATACTTGATACTAATAAATCAGATCTTGTTCAATCTAAAACAGTATTAAGTAAAATAGAAAAGAAATTAATAATAGATCATCATGATATAGGAAAATCTACAATTAAGAACGCAGAGAAAATAATTGATGAAAAAGCATCAAGTACCTGCGAAATGATAACTAACTTGATTGAATATTATGATGTTGATATAGAATCTTATTATGCAACAATCCTATTATCAGGAATAGTTTTGGATACAAACAATTATACTCTAAACACAACAGCAGATACTTATTATGCATCATATTATTTAGCAAGCTTAGGAGCAAGTGCAAAAAAAGTACAATATTTGTTAAAACAAGATATTGAAGAATACACAGAAAGACAAAAATTACTATCTGCAATAGAAACAATAGATGGAAAAATAGCTTTAACAAAAGCATCATCAAATACCCAATATCGAAGAGAAGACTTAGCAAAAGTGGCAGACACCTTATTATTTTTCAATAACATAGAAGTATCATTTGTAATTGGAAAAATAGGAAAAGATAAAATTGGTATAAGTGCTAGAAGTTTAGGGAATTATGACATTAACAAAATTATGTCTAAAATAGGTGGAGGCGGAGACATGAATAGTGGAGCCGCAGTTTTTGAAGACTCAACAATCAGCAAAGTAGAACAAGAATTGAAAAAGTTACTAAAAGAAGAAGGAGAGTAATATGGAAGTTATTTTTATCAAAGATTTAAAAAATCAAGGTAAAAAGGGACAAATAAAAAAAGTAAAAGACGGCTATGCTGAGAATTATTTAATAAAAAACGGTTATGCAGTTAAAAAAACATCAGCAAATTTAGCAAAATTAAATCATGAACAAAAGAAAAAAGAACAAGAAGATCAGGCAAATAAGGCAAAAGCAGAAAAGCTAAAAAAAGAATTAACAAAAGTAATTTTAGAATTCAAAGTAAAAACCGGAGAAGGAGATAAAGTTTTTGGAAGTATAAGTATAAAACAAATCAAAGACGAACTTCAAAAAAAAGGATATAAAATAGAAAAAAGTAAAATAGAATTAAATAACACAATCCAATCTTTAGGATTTCACAATGTAACAATTAATTTATATCCAGGAATAGATACAACAATCAAAGTACATGTAGTAAAATAGAGGTGATATTATGTCAATAAGGACATTACCTAACAATTTAGAAGCAGAAGAATCTGTATTAGGAGCATGTTTTTTATCAAAATATGCCTTACAAAAGGCATCAGAATCATTAACTCCAGAATCATTTTATAGTGATAAAAATGAAAAAATTTTTTCTGCTATGATTAAATTACAAGAAGAAAATACACCAATTGATATAACAACAGTAACAAGTTATTTAAAAAAACAAAACAAATTAACAGAAATTGGTGGAGTAGAATACTTAACAGAAGTATTAAACTTTGTTCCAACAGCATCTAATGTTGATTATTATATAAAAACAGTAGAAGAAGCAGCAATTTTAAGAAGTTTAATTCAAACAGCAGAAGATATAGCACAAGAAGGATATTCAAACGAAGAAGAAATAAATGAAATATTAGATAATTCAGAAAAGAAAATACTAAACATAGTTAAGAAAAGATCAGCAAATGAATTTAGAACAATCAAAGAAGTTTTAGTTAAAACACAATCAGATTTAGAAAAACTATCAGAAAATAAAGGAGAAATAACTGGTTTAGAAACAGGATGGTATGATTTTGATAGATTAACAACAGGATTACATCCAAACGAATTTATAATAATAGCAGCAAGACCGGCAATGGGAAAAACAGCATTTGCTCTTAATTTGGCAACTCATGTTGCTATGACACAAGATAAAGCAGTTGCACTTTTTAACTTAGAAATGCCAGCAGAACAGTTAGCAATGAGAATTTTATCATCACAAGGACAAATTGATGGTTTCAAATTAAGAACAGGTAATTTAATGAATCAAGACTGGAAAAGAATAAACGAAGCCTCATCAAGATTAGCAACAACTAATTTAGTAATAGACGATACAGCAGCTGGAATGACAATAGGTGAAATAAGAGCAAAATGTCGCCGATTAGCAAGTAGTGAAAAAGGACTTGCTCTAGTAGTAATTGACTACCTTCAACTAATATCAGGAGGTAAAAGTTACGGAGCAAATAGACAACAAGAAGTATCAGATATATCAAGAAGTCTTAAAATACTAGCAATGGAATTGGAAGTACCAGTAATTGCTTTATCTCAATTATCTCGTGGAGTTGAATCAAGAGATGATAAAAGACCTATGATGAGCGATTTGCGTGAATCAGGATCTATAGAACAAGATGCAGACTTAGTTGCATTCTTATATAGAGAAGATTATTATAATAAAGAATTACGTACAGATGATAATAATAGTATAAGTGAATTAATAATAGGAAAACATCGTAATGGACCAACCGCAACAATAGAACTATTATTTAAGAAAAACACGTCAACATTCTTAAATTTAAGAAAAGATAAAAAGGAAGGAGAGATATCATAAATGTATAAAAAAAGTAGCATATTATCAATATTATTAATAGTGATAATAATTCTTTCAACAGGATTTACAAATATATCAACACATCCTCAAACACTATATAGAGTATATCTAAAAGGACATTCTTTAGGTTTAATAAAATCAAAGAAAGAATTAGAGGAATATATAGATAAAAAACAAGAAGAAATAAAAAGAAAATATAATGTAAAGAAAGTATATGTTCCATCAGAACTAGATATAACAAAAGAAATTACATTTGACAAAAATATAAAATCTGTTGATGAAATTTATCAAGATATAAAAGATATTTCTCCATTTACAATAAATGGATATACAATAAAAATAAAAGGATTAGATTCAACAACAGCAGAAGGAAAAAAGGTAAAAGGAGAAACAAACAGATTATATGTAATAGAAAAAAATACATTTAAAGATGCAATAAAATCTACTGTAAAATCCTTTATACCAGAAGAAGATTTCAATAATTACGCAAATAAAACTCAAACTCCAATTGAAGATGAAGGAAAAATAATTGAAAATATATATATCAAAAATAAGATAACAATAAAAAAAGATTTAATTCCAGTAGATAAAAAAATCTATGTTGAAGAAGATGAACTAAGCAAATATTTGTTATTTGGAACAACAAAGGATCAAGCAAAATACACAGTACAAGCAGGAGATACAATAGAAGATGTTGCATTTAATAATAAAATATCAACACAAGAATTTTTAATAGCAAATCCTTCTCTACCAGATGAAAAAAGTCTTTTATCTGAAGGACAAGAAGTAACATTAGGAATTTTAAAACCACAATTTTCTGTTGTAGAACAAGATCAAGTTGTTTTTAGAGAAGAGAAAAATTATACAACAGAAACAAGATATGATAATGATAAATATGTTGGATATGAACAAGTTATTCAAGCAGGAGCAAAAGGAGAAAATAAGGTTACTCAAGTAATTCTAAAAGTTAATGGTGAGATAACAGATAGAACAACAATTAATACAGAAGTAATAAGGGAACCTGTAAATGAAGTAATTGTAAAAGGTGGAAAACAATCTGCATATGCCGGAGGATATGGAGCGGCAATGGCAACAAGAGGATGGTGGGGATGGCCAGCAACATGTGGAACAGTCTCATCACCATTTGGATATAGATGGGGATATTTACATGATGGAACAGATATTTCAGGATGTGGATATGGATCAAATATCTTTGCTGCACAAGCAGGAACAGTAGAAGTATCTGCAAAAAAACCAGGTTATTATGCCGGAGGATATGGAGATAATGGAGAATATATAGTAATAAACCATCATAACGGTTTCTATACATTATATGCACACCTTTGTCCAGGATGTAGGGCAGTAAAAGCAGGAGATTATGTTGAAAAAGGACAAGTAATAGGAGGAATGGGAATGACCGGAGCAGCAACAGGAGTACACTTACACTTCGCAATATGGAGTGGATTCCCATATCGAGGAGGAACAGCGTTAAACGCAATGGCGTTCTATTAATATGAAAATACAAACAATCGCAAGCGGTTCCAAAGGAAATTGTTCAATTATATTATGTGAAGAAACTAAGATTATTATAGATATGGGAATTTCCTTCTTAACTCTAAAAAGATGTTTAGAAGAAAATTCCCTTTCTTTTTCAGATTTTGATGCAATCTTAATTACACATAATCATAAAGACCATACAAAAGGACTTTCAACATTAATAAATAAAACAAATCTCCAATTATATATCCCAGAAGCAATGTATGATGGTTTAAAAGAATTAGTACCTTATCCAAAATGTAATTTTATAGAAGATGAATTTTTAATAAATGATGTTGAGATAGAATTAATTCATACATCACATGATGCACCATATTCAGTAGGATATATTATCAAGCATAATAATAAAAAAATGGTATATGTAACAGATACAGGGTACATTAATAGAAAATATCTTAAAAAAATGGAAAACTGTGATTTATATCTAATAGAAAGTAATCATGATGAAGTAATGCTTATGGAAGGACCATATCCAAGATTCTTAAAAGAGAGAGTAATAAGTGATAAAGGGCATTTGTCAAATAAAACAACTACAAGGTATTTAGAATCAATAACAGGAACAAAAACAAAAAATATAATATTAGCTCATATAAGTGAAAAAAATAATACAAAAGAAAAAGTATTAGAAGAAATAGATAATTCAAATATAAATAAAAATATAAATATATATATAGCCGATCAATATGAACCAGGCCCAATAATAGAAGTATAATAGGTGAAAAATGATAAAAATAATAACAGTTGGAAGTATTAAAGAAAAATACTTAAAAGATGCAATAGAAGAATATTCAAAAAGAATAAGAAGATATACAAATTTAGAAATAATAGAAGTAAAAGATGAAGGACTAGTAGAAAAAGATAAAGCACTAAAATTAGAACAAGAAAAAATAGAAAAACACATTAATAATAAAGATTACATAATAACATTAGAAATAGAAGGAAAAGAATATACATCAGAAGAACTAGCAAAACAATTAGATAATATTTTTATTAATAATAGTACTATAACATTTATAATTGGTGGTAGTTATGGATTATCAGATGAAATAAAAAAACAAGCAAATATCCATCTATCATTTTCAAAAATGACATTTCCACATCAGTTATTTAGAGTACTTTTATTAGAACAGATATATAGAGCATATAAAATTAATAATAACGAAAATTATCATAAGTAGGTGAAAATATGATAGGAAACAAATGGGATGTATTACTTTCAGAAGAATATAACAAAGATTATTTTAAATCTTTAATTGATTTTATAAAAAAGGAATATAAAGAAAAGAAAATATATCCACCACAAAATGAAGTTTTTAATGCATTTAGATATACAGATTTTGATAATATAAAAGTAGTAATTTTAGGACAAGATCCATATCATGGACCTAATCAAGCAGAGGGATTATCATTTTCTGTAAGTAATGAAGTATTAAAACCACCATCATTAAAAAATATATTTAAAGAGCTTGAAAGTGACTTAGGAATACCATTTCCGGAACATAATTCACTTAAAAATTGGGCTAAACAAGGTGTTTTATTATTAAATGCAGTATTAACAGTAGAAGAACATAAACCAACTTCTCATAAAGATAAAGGATGGGAAATTTTTACAGATGATGTAATAAAAATAATAAATACTAAAGATCAACCGGTTGTTTTTATTTTATGGGGAGCATATGCAAGAAGCAAAAAATCACTAATAACTAATCCTAAACATTTAATTATCGAATCAGCTCATCCTTCTCCATTTTCAGCAAGAAATGGATTCTTTGGAAGCAAACCATTTAGTAGAACAAATGAGTTTTTAAAAAAGAATAATATAGAAGAAATTGACTGGAGAATAGAATAATAAAATCCACAATTATTGTGGATTAAATATATAAAAAAAATAATATCCACAAAAACTGTGGATATTATTTTTGTGCTTGTACTGCAGTGATAGCAACAACTCCAACAATATCATCTACCGAGCATCCTCTTGATAAATCATTAATAGGTGCTGCAATACCTTGAGTAATAGGACCATAAGCTTCTGCTTTTGCCAGTCTTTGTACTAATTTATATCCTATATTACCTGCATCTAAATCAGGAAATATTAGTACATTAGCATAACCAGCAACATTACTATCCGGTGCTTTTAATGATGCAACCTCTGGAACAATTGCAGCATCTAATTGCAATTCGCCGTCAATTTTATATTTTGAATATTTTTCCTTAGCAATTGTAACAGCATTTACTACTTTATCAACATCAGCATGTGATGCACTTCCTTTAGTTGAATGAGAAAGCATTGCAACAATTGGCTCTTTTTCAACTAATAATTCAAAACTCTCAGCACTGCTAGCTGCTATTGCAGCAAGTTTTTCTGAATCAGGATTCTGTTCTAATCCAGCATCGGAGAATATAAATGTACCATTCTCTCCAAATTCACAATCCGGAACAACCATTAAGAAGAATGCAGAAACTAATAAAGAATCAGGTTTTGTTTTAATGATTTGAAGTGCAGGTCTTAACGTATTAGAAGTTGAATGACAAGCACCAGAAACAACACCATCACATCTATTAGTTTTAACTAACATACATGCAAAATACATGTAGTCGTTTAGTAACAAATCCTTAGCAGTTTCATAAGTCATACCTTTTGCTTTTCTTAATTCAACAAGTTTATTAATAAGTTCCTCAGTAATATCAGAATCACTTGGATTAATAAACTCTAATTTACTAACATCAAATTTATCTGATACTTCGTTTTTATCTCCAATAACAATTATATTAGCGATTCCCTCATCAACAATTTTTAGTGCAGCCTCAATAACCCTCTCATCCATACTTTCAGGAAGAGCAATAGTTTTTAAATTCTTTTTGGCACGTTCTTTAATTCTATCAATAAAACTCATATTAAAACCTCTATTTCTCATTAAGTATTTCAAAAATTTCACGCTTTTCATTATTATAAAAAGATTTTTTCTTATATCTCTTTATAAATGCAACCATATTTGCTGGAAATGACATTACTAATTGATTGAAATCAACAACAGTATCATTATAGAACTTTATAGCTCCAACAATTTGTTCTTCATTATCATTTAAATTATCCAATATAGAAACTAATGCATCACTTTTAAACAATTTTTCATTCTCATCTAATATTTTAAATAAGTCATTATACATTTTTCTTAAAAAATCATTTACCTCAAAATTATTTTTTTCACTTAAATCATCATCAAGTTCTGTTAAAAAACTTTTAAGTTTTAATTCCTTTTTTATAATAGGT
Organism: uncultured Erysipelotrichaceae bacterium; assembly: GCA_902798815.1. Classification (GTDB taxonomy): domain Bacteria; phylum Bacillota_I; class Bacilli_A; order RF39; family UBA660; genus UBA3789. The sequence goes on from CADBYH010000002.1 coordinate 79,876, forward strand.
CTTGTTCTATCAAGTAAATCCTTTTTCTTTTGAAGATACATATCAATATCTTCCTCTGCTTTTTCTATCTTAATAATAGCAAAATGAAATTTATTACTATAAATTGAAAAAATAATTATAAATATAATTAATATAACAACAATACCAATAATAATTCCTATCATAAAGTACCTCCATATCATCTAAATTATAACAAAATAAAATAGAATATACAATAAAACAAAAAAAAGAGAAATTAATTTTTCTCTAATTCATCAAAAACAGGTTCATCACCTTTAGGTTCTGTTCCCTTTAAATAATACATTAATTTAGTGTTTTTAGTATTATCACTATTATGTTTACCAGAAATAGGTTCAACAAGCATACCAACAACGTTTTTAGGTTTTTCGTACCAAACATCTTCATCAGTTAAGTTTTTTTCATACTCTTCCACAGTTTTATACCATATATTTTGAGCATACTTATAATCACTTTTTATTATTTCTTTGTTATTATCATATCCCACCCATACAGCACATATAACTTTTTTATTATAACCAATATTCCAATTATCCGTAGCAGTAGTCCCACTCTTTAAAGAATATGTATGAGTTAATTTACCATTTAAACTAATTGCAGTAGGATAATTATAATCAATAAATAAAGGATCATAAGTTGCTGTTAATATATTATTTAAGATGAAGACTAAACTAGGATTTAAAACCAACTCTTTTTTGCTATTTCTTTTATATAAAACCTTCCCATTATTAGAAACAACCTTCTCAATTAAATGACCATCGACTTTATAACCTAAATTAGCAAAAGCAGAATAACCAGAAGTCATAGAAATAATATTAATTTCATTAGTACCCAAAGGTAAAGAGGGTACTTCATCAAGTTTTTCACTAATACCAACACGTCTTGCAGTATTAATAAGATTATCTTTTCCTAAAAACAAATGAGTTTTTACAGCATATATGTTATCACTATAAGCAACAGCAGTAGCCATAGAAATAGGTTTATTAGCATAAACTTCATTATAATTCTTTGGTGAATAAGTGTTCCCGTTATCTAGAGAGAAAGAAGTTTTTTCACTAATAAAGGAAGTACTAGACGTAAAACCGTTCTCTAAAGCTGAATAATATAGATATGGTTTCATTGTAGATCCAACTTGTCTTTTTGAACTAATAGCTCTATTGTAATTAGACTTGTTATAATCTCTTCCACCAACTAGAGCAATAATTCCTCCATTCTCGGGATTCATAACAACACTGGCAACTTGTAAAGAAGAATCACTTGGAAAAGATTCTTTAACATTTTTATCTAAACTTTTTTGAGTATTATAATCAAAATTTGTATATATTTTTAGTCCATTAAGTTCATTATAATTATTGGGAATACTATCTATTTTTTTTAATTCACTCATAACAGCATCAGTATAATAATTAATATTAGATAAATCATCACTATTACTATTATCAACAATAGTAATCTCTTCATTATAGGCACTGTCCATCTCTTTTTTTGAAATAATGTTATTTTTAACCAAATTATTAAGAACAAAGTACTGTCTTTTCTTAGCTGTATTAATATCTATAATAGGAGAGTAATTACTAGGTGATTTAGGTATACCGGCAAGAATAGTTGCCTCAGCAAGACTTAAGTCTTTGCAATCTTTATTAAAATAAAATTTAGAAGCAGATTTTATACCATATTTACCATGTCCATAATTTATAGTATTTAAATATCCTTCTAAAATTTCTTTTTTACTATAATTTGCTTCTATTCTTAAAGTATACCAAGCTTCATCCCATTTTCTTTTCCATGTTCTATTAAAATCTAAAAACATATTTTTAGCATATTGTTGAGTAATAGTAGATGCTCCCTGAGAATTACTACGAGTGATAATATTGTTATAAAAAGCAGCAATAATCCTTTTAAAATCAAATCCAAAATGCTTATAAAAATTTTTATCTTCAGTATAAATAGTAGCATCAATTAAAAAAGGAGAAATCTCATCAATATTAGCCCACTCAGTATTATTATTACCAGTAAAAAAAGGGTTATTAGAAGAATCATAAAATGTAATTTTACTTGCACTATTAATAATAATCTTAGGCGATAATTTAATGTATAAATATGAAGAAAAAATAATAATACTAATAATAATTAGAATAAAAACAAAAAAACGTAGTAATTTTTTCATAATATCAACCTCTAGTATTATTATTAAAAATATATAAAAAAATATGTATTAAAATAAAAAAGTATATAAAATAAAGAAAATATGTTATAATCATAACTGAAATTTGAAGTAGGTGATATAATGCCTAAAATTGATATATCTGTAAAAATAAAAAATTATACTGAAGATACAGAATATAAAACAACAGGAATAATTACAAACAAAGTATTAAAGTATAAGGAAAAAGACAATACAACAACGACATATAACTATGTTGATAAATGCTTAATAAGAAATAATGAAGAACTTTATATGAAATATATATTTAATCCTAAAAAAGAAACAACAGGAATAATTAAAATAAAATCGCTAAAAAAAGATTTAAACATTTTAATAAAAACAAATAAATATAAAGAAGAAGATAATAATATATATATAGAATATGAAATAGAAAAAGAAAAGTTTATATTTGGAATTGAGGAGATAAGATGAGTATACTAAATAACTTAAAAGAAGATTTAAAAACAATAATAAAGAATGCAGGGTATGAAGAAGAAAATCTTGCATTAGAACCATCAAATAGAAGAGATTTAGGAGAATATCAATTAAATGATTCAATGCAATTGGCAAAAAAATATCATGAGAATCCTAAAATAATTGCTGAAAAAATAGTAGAAGAATTAAAAAAAGATAAAAGATTTACAAACATTAATATAGCAGGAGTAGGTTTTATAAATTTTTCACTAAGTAAAGAATATAAAATAGATATTTTAAATAGTCTAAATGCTGATATATATGCAAATATTAATAAAAAAGAAAATAAAAAAATAATAATTGACTATGGTGGAGCAAATGTGGCAAAAGCATTACATGTTGGACATTTAAGAAGCGCAAACATAGGAGAAGCACTAAAAAGACTAGCAAGAGAATTAGGATATGAAGTATTAGGAGATGCTCATTTAGGAGATTATGGAAGACCTTTAGGTTTTGTAGTCCTAGAAATTAAAAAAATGTATCCTGATTTACCATATTTTGATGAAAATTATGATGGTAATTATGATGAAATCTCTTTACCAATAACAAATGAAGATTTAGAAAAAATATATCCATTGGCAAGCCAAAAGGCAAAAGAAGATGAATCATACTTAGAAGAAGGAAGAGATGTTACTACAAAAATTCAAAATCATGAAAAAGGATACTATGATTTATGGAAAAAAGTAGTGGAAATATCTAAGGCAGATATAAAACAAGTATATGACATGTTAAATACTGAATTTGATTTATGGCTAGGTGAGAGTGATGCCGCAGCATACATGGATGAATTAGAAGAAATATTTGAAAGCAAAGGATTATTAGAAGATAGCCAGGGAGCAAAAATAGTAAATGTTGAAGAACCAGAAGATAAAGCACCAATGCCTCCATTGCTATTCATAAAGAGTAATGGAACGTTATCATATGAAACAACAGATTTAGCAACAATCCTTCAAAGAAAGAAAGAATATAATCCAGATGAAATATGGTATGTAGTAGATAATAGACAAGGACTACATTTTGAACAAACATTCAGAGCAACAAGAAAAGCAGAAATTGTGGGAGAAGAAGTAAATTTAGAGCATGTTGGTTTTGGAACTATGAATGGAAAAGATGGAAAACCATTTAAAACAAGAGATGGTGGAGTTATGTCTTTAAAAGGATTAATAGATTTAGTTAAAGAAGAAACCCTAAAAAGAATTAATCCAGAAACAGTATCAGAAGACGAAAAAGAAGAAGTAGCAACATTAGTAGCAATAGCAGCACTAAAATATGCTGATTTCTTACCATATAGAGAAACAGATTATATATTTGAGGTAGAAAAATTCTCAGATCTAGAAGGAAAAACAGGACCATATCTTTTATATTCAACAATACGTATGAAATCATTACTTAATAAGGCAAAAGACTTAAAAATGGAGAAGATAAAAGTATTAAAAGGTGAAACAGAAAATAATATTGCACTAAGTTTATTACAGTTACCAGAAGTACTAGATAAATCTCTAGAAACAAAATCATTAAATGATATTGCAGAATATATATATACACTAACAGCTTTATATAATAAATTTTACTCTGAGAATAAAGTTCTAACAGAAGAAAATCAAGAATTACAAGAATCTTGGTTAGTTCTAACAAAAATAGTTTATAATGTAAATCTACTTTTGCTTAACATCTTAGGAATAAAAGTCCCAGAAAAAATGTAAAAAATATTGCCAAGAACAAATATATATGGTATAAAATTACTTGTAATTTTAAAAGAGAGACACAAAAATGTTTAATTAACATATAATGTTGTGACAAAAGGGAGGACGAAGTATGAGTCTTAAATTAAAAAAAGAAGAATTAGAATTACTATCAAATAAAGATATTGCAGAATTAATACTTGAAAATAGTAAAAAAACAATTAATACTGCAGATTTATTTAAAAAAATAATTAAATTATTAGAATTACCAGAATCTACATTTGAAGCAAAAATAGCTGATTTCTATACTTCTTTAGCAACAGATAAAAGATTTATATTGTTAAATAATGGAAAGTGGGATTTAAGAAGTAAACATACATCAGATAAAGTTGTAAAAGTAATATCAGAAGACGATGAAGACGATGAAGATGAAAACGAAGAAAACACATCATCTATAGAAGATATTGAAGAAGACAATTATGATGATAATGAAGATGAAGACTACAATGAAGATACAAATGAAGAATTAAAAGATTTAGTAGTGATAGATGAAGATGAATTAGAACTAGAAGAATAATCTAGTTTTTTTCATTACAAACAAAATAAAACTTTATTTTATTTACTAATATGATATAATACTGAAAGAAAGGAATGACCCTTATGATAGAAAGATTAGAAGCAACACTACAAAAATATCAGGAATTAGAAGCAGAATTGACTAAACCAGAAGTACTTAGTGATATAAAAAAAACAAGACAATATTCAAAAGAAATGTCTGATCTAGAAGATATTGTTAATTGCTATAAAAAATACAAAAAAATTCTTGAAGATATAGATGATACAAAAGAAATGTCTAAAGATCCAGAACTTGGAGAAATGGCAAAAGAAGAACTAAAAGTTTTAGAACAAACAAAAGAAGAATTAGATAAAGAATTAGAAATTCTATTAATTCCAAAAGATCCTAATGATTCTAAAAACGTAATAATGGAAATAAGAGGAGCTGCTGGAGGAGATGAAGCAAATATTTTTGCAGGAGATCTATTTAGAATGTATACAAGATATGCAGAAAAACAAGGATTTACATATCAAGTATATAATTCAGTAGAAGGAACAGCAGGAGGATTTAGTCAAATAGAATTGATTATTAAAGGTAAAGGAGCATATTCTTTATTAAAATATGAAAGTGGATCTCATAGAGTTCAAAGAGTCCCAGTAACAGAATCAAACGGAAGATTACAAACATCAACAGCAACAGTTTTAGTAATGCCAGAAGCCGATGAAGATGTTGAAATAGAAATCAATCCAAATGATTTAAGAATTGATATATATAGATCAAGTGGATGTGGAGGACAAGGGGTAAATACAACAGACTCAGCAGTAAGAATAACTCATTTACCTACAGGATTAGTAGTTACTTGCCAAAATGAAAGAAGTCAAATTCAAAATAAAGAACAAGCAATGAAAGTATTAAAATCTCGACTATATGAACTTCAAGAACAGGAAAAAGCAGAAAAAGAAGGAAATGAAAGAAGAAGTAAAATAGGTACAGGAGATAGAGCAGAAAAAATAAGAACATATAATTATCCTCAAAATAGAGTTACAGATCATAGAATAGGATATACAACAAACAGTCTAGATAGAATTATGGATGGAGCACTTGATAATTTAATTGATGCCTTAATCCAAGAAGATCAAAAAAGAAAACTACAAGGAGAAACAAGTGAATAATTATACTGTAGAAGAACTATTAGTATATGGAAAAAAACACATTCATTCTGAATATGCAAAAATTCTTTTAGCAGAACTAATTAATAAGAATCCATTGGAATTATTAAATTGTTTAGATGAAGAAGTAACAAAAGAAATATATGAAATATATCAAAAAGAAGTAAAAGCAGTAGAATCAGGAAAACCAATTCAATATGCAATAGGAAATGTTAATTTTTATGGAAATAAATTTTATATAGATGAAAGAGTATTAATACCAAGATTTGAAACAGAAGAATTAGTTGAAAATACAATTAACTATGTAAAAAAGTATTTTTCAGAACCAATTGATATAGTTGATTTAGGTTGTGGAAGTGGAGTAATTGGTTTAACCTTAGAAAAAAAACTATCCACAAAAACTGTGGATTTAATTGATATTAGTAAAGATGCTTTAGAAGTTACTCACAAAAATTGTGGATTATTTAATTCTAAAGCAAATATTATTGAAAATGATTTTTTAAATAATATAACAAAACAGTATGATGTAATAATAAGTAATCCACCTTATATTATGAATAATGAGGAAATAGAACAAATTGTAAAAGATAACGAACCAGAAATTGCACTATATGCAGGAGAAGATGGATTGGATTGTTATAAAAAAATATTAAAAAATATAAAAAACAATATGAAAGATAGATGTCTAGTTGCATTTGAAATTGGTTATAAACAGGCACAACCAATAATAGAAATAATAAATAAAGAACTAGAAAATGTAAGAATAGAAGTAAAAAAAGATCTTCAAGAAAAAGACAGAATGCTATTTATTTTTAAAAACATTGAATAAAATATTAAAAAAAATCTCACTATTTAAATGAAGGTGAGATTTTTATATGAAAAAAACAATAATAATAATTACAATAATAATATCAATAATGTGCATCTACAAACATACAAAAAATGAAGAGGATATAATAAGATTTAGAATAATAGCCAATAGTAATTCTGAAACAGATCAAAAATTAAAAAAAGAAATAGTAAAAGATTTATCTAAAACATTAATAAACAAAACTATTAAAAATGCAGCAGAAGAAAGAAAATATCTGAAAGAGCAACTCCCAACATTTGAAAGAATAATAAATAACAAAACAAATAATTATAATATTAATTATGGATATAATTATTTTCCTAAAAAAACTTATAATGGAAAAACATATGAAGAAGGTAATTATGAGTCATTAGTAATAACTATTGGAAAAGGAGAGGGAGATAATTTCTGGTGTATATTATTTCCTCCGTTATGTATGATAGATGAAGATAATGATATAGAGTATGAATCATTTATTAAAAATGCACTAAAAAAACTCCGCTAACATATAATATATAGACAAATATAATTACTAAGTTTACGACAATTTCTCTAATAAATTAACCAATCAATTGACAAAAAAAGTTTTATTACTTATGATTAAGTTGAGAAACAAGAATTATAATTTGTTTGGAGGAATAAAAATGAAAATTATGGAAATTGAAGGTGGCAAAGACCTTTCGGGAACAATTAGGATTAGTGGAGCAAAAAACGCAACAGTTGCCTTAATTCCAGCAGCTATTTTAACAGATGAAGAAGCAACAATTTGTAACATACCTGAAATAACAGATACAGAAGCATTATGCGATATTTTAAAAGAGTTAAAAGTTGATGTTAAAAGAGCAAGTGAAAGTATTATAGTTAATCCAAAAAATATGGAAAATATAGAAATTGCAGAAAAATTCTCAAAAAAATTGAGAGCATCGTATTATTTTATGGGAGCATTACTAGGAAAATACAAGAAGGCTGTAATGTATTTTCCAGGAGGATGCTCAATCGGTGCCAGACCAATAGATCTTCATTTAAAAGGATTTGAAGCGTTAGGAGCAACAGTTCAAAATGAAGGAAATAAATATATAGTTGAGGCAGAATCACTACATGGAGCAAACATATATTTAGATATTGCATCAGTAGGTGCAACAATCAATATAATGCTAGCAGCAGTAAAAGCAGAAGGAAAAACAGTAATTGATAATGCTGCAAAAGAACCAGAAATAGTTAATATTGCAACATTCTTAAATAATATGGGAGCTAAAATTGTTGGTGCCGGAACTTCAACAATTAAAATAGAAGGAGTAAAACATCTAGGAAAATGTTTCCATGAAGTAATACCTGATAGAATTGAAGCAGGAACATATGTAATAATTGGGGCACTATGTGGAACACCACTTAAAATAGATAATGTAATTCCAGAACATATTGATTCACTACTATCAAAACTAGAAGAAGCAGGAGTTTCACTAGAAGTAGGAGCAGATTATGTATTAGTACAAAAACAAGATAAATATAAAGCAGTAAATATCAAAACAGCTGTTTATCCTGGATTTGCAACAGACTTACAGCAACCATTTACAGTATTACAAACACAAAGTACAGGAAAATCAAAAACAACAGAAACAATTTGGGAAAACAGATTTATGCATATTCCTTATTTAAAAGATTTGGGAGCAAACATATCAGTTAAGAATCAAACAGCAACCATAATTGGTCCAACAAAATTAAAAGGTTGTGAAGTAGTTGCAACAGACCTAAGAGCAGGAGCCGCTATGGTAGCAGCAGGATTAAAAGCAGAAGGAAAGACAACAATCACAAACGTTGAACATATCTTAAGAGGATATGAACAAATAGTAGAAAAATTAACTGCAGTAGGAGCAAAAATAACAATAAAAGAAATTTAATAAAAACAAGAATTAAATAAACAAAAAAGAAATATAATTTAATATATTTCTTTTTTTGGAGGAAAAATGAGTAAATTAACTAAATTAGTAATATTGATAGTATTAAGTCTTTCTGTATACTTTATCTATAATATAACAATGAATTCTAAATATAAAATTATAAATTTAGGAGATAAATTATCATTAGGATATAACTCCTATGGAATAAAAGAAGCAAGTTATATTGACTATTACAAAGACTACCTACTAAAAGAAAAAAAAGAAGTAGAAATAATAAATGAATACTCAAAAGAAAATCAAAGTATAAAAAACATCCTATATACAATAAAAAATACATCATCAATCAAAAAAGACTTATTGGATTCAAATATACTAATAATAACATTAGGATATAATGATCTACTATATGACCTTTCTCTAGAAGAAAACAAAAACCCATATTCATTAAATAAAATAATATCTGATATAAAAACAGATTATAATGACTTAATAAAAGAAATATCCAAATATTATCATAAAGATATAATTGTAATTGGATACTATAAATCAAATAAAAACGATTATTACATTAATCAAGGAATAATAAGACTAAATCAATTATTAAAAAGTAATAAAAATATATATTATATAAATACATATGACTTAATAAATAATCCAAAATATTTTAATAATCCAGATAGTTATTATCCAAATATCCAAGCATATCAACTTATATCTAAGAAAATAATTAGTAAAACACTTGAAATTTCATAAAATATTTGTTATAGTAATAACGCATTTAATTACTATGACAAGTAACTTGTCATGGCGGAAGGAGAGATAATATGAAAAAGGATATTCATCCAGAAGTTAAAGATTGTAAAGTAACATGTGCATGTGGAAATACATTCACTTGTAAATCTACAAAATCAGAAATAAACGTTGAAGTATGTTCAGAATGTCATCCATTCTATACAGGAAAACAAAGTAGAGCATCTCGTGCTGGTCGTGTGGATAAATTTAATAAGAAATATGGATTTGATAAAAAAGAAGTTGCTGAATAAGCAATTTTTCTTTTTCCCCAAATTTTGTGGAAAAAAGATATTATGTGTTTTATAATGATATTGAGATAGGAGTGAGTATATGAAAATAGGTTTTGCCAGTGATCATAGAGGATATGAATTAAAAGAAAAGTTAATAGAATATTTCAAAGAAGAAGGTTACGAAGTAATTAATTATGGAACAAACTCAACAGAATCAACAGATTATCCAGATTATGCATTTAAATTAGGAAAAAGTGTTGTTACAAAAGAAGTTGATTTTGGAGTGGCAATATGTGGTTCAGGAATTGGTATAAGTATCGCTTGTAATAAAGTAAAAGGAATTCGTTGTGCAAAAGTATCAAATAAAGAAGAAACAATCGCAACAAGAATAGACAACGATTCAAATATAATCGCATTTGGAGAAAAAATGCCATTCGAAGAAGCAAAAGAACTAGTAAGATTATTCATCACAACAGAATGCTCTATGGAAGAAAAACATGTAAGAAGAAGAAATAAAATAAAAGAATATGAGGAAAACAGCAAATGACATTTAAATTCTTTTTATACTTTGCAGTAACAATAGTAGTAATATGGGCAATGGACTCATTAAATATAAATGGTTTATTTAAAAAGAATGCAAATCCACTCCAAGCAAAAGTATTCTATTTCTTATTAGGACTATCAATAATATATTTAGTTACAAATTTCTTTTTAGATTTAATATCATCAGTAAGTATTTTATAAATTAATGTATAAAATACTTTTTTTTGTTAATACTTATTATTGAGGTGAATGAAATGAAAAGAAAGGTTAAACTTAAACTTCCATTTTATATTTTAGTATTATCATTTGTTCCAATATTAATATTAAGTGCATTTTTAAGTATAAAAAGTACTAAAACCAATTTAAAAAAAGAACCAGAAGAGACTATAATTAACTCATATCCAGTTATTAATGAAGATGATGGTAAAATTAGTCTTCCATATACTAATGATTCAGTAAAAGTAGGCAAAAAGTATTATGATTATAAATCTGAAGAATCAAATCAAGAAAATTCAATAGTAGTTCATGATAACACGTATTATCAAAATACAGGAATTGATTATGTTGCTGAAAAACCATTTGATGTTTTAGCAATAGATAATGGTACAGTAACAAATGTAAAAGAAGATGATAATTTAGGAAAAATAGTTGAAATAAAGCATGAAAATGGATTGATATCATCATATCAAAGTTTAAGTGAAATTCTAGTAAAGAAAAATGATGTCATAACTAAAGGACAATTAATCGGAAAAAGTGGAACAAATGAATTAGATAAGGAACTAGGAAATCATCTTCATTTAGAAATATATGAAAATGGACAAGCAGTAAATCCAGAAAATTATCTAGGAAAAGTATATGAGAAGAAGAATTAATTCTTCTTTTTTTCATATTATTAATAATAAAATAAAAAAAATATGATAGAATAATTAATGGAAGGAATGAGATTATGCTAGCAAGAGATATAGGAATAGATTTAGGAACAGCAAATGTATTAATTTATGTAAAAGGAAGAGGAATAGTATTAAATGAACCAAGTGTCGTAGTTATAGAAACCGAAACAAAAAAAGTAATAGCAGTTGGTAAAGAAGCTAGTGAGATGTTAGGAAGAACACCAGGAAAAGTAAAGGCAATCAAACCAATGAAAGATGGAGTAATTGCAGACTTTGAATTAACTGAAATAATGTTAAATGCTTTTATAAAAAAAATAAAAGCGAGAAAACTATTCACAAGACCAAGAGTATTAATATGTTGTCCAACTAATATAACACCAGTAGAGAAAAACGCAATTATAGAAGCAGCAGAAAGAACAGGAGCAAGAAAAGTATATATTCAAGAAGAACCAAAAGTAGCTGCTATAGGAGCGGGAATGGATATATCTAAACCGACAGCAAATATGGTATTAGATATCGGTGGAGGAACAACGGATATCGCAATTCTTTCATTAAATGATATAGTTGCATCTTCTTCAGTAAAAGTTGCAGGAAATGCAATGGATCAAGACATAATAAAATACATAAGAGAAAAATATAAATTATTAATTGGAGAACCAACAGCAGAAGATTTAAAAATAAACTTTGCAAACGTCTATAAAACTAATAAAAAATCAAAGAAAGAAGTAAAAGGAAGAAATCTTATTACTGGTTTACCAGCAACAATAGAAATAACTCAAGATGAAATAAAAGAAGCACTATCAGAAAGTGTTAATAAAATAATAAAATCCACAAAAAAAGTATTAGAAGAAACACCACCAGAGTTAGCAGCAGATATAGTAGAAAAAGGAGTAATACTAACAGGTGGAGGATCAATGCTTACAGGACTTGTTGAAGTATTAGAAAAAGAATTAACTATCCCAGTATTAACAGCAGAAACCCCTTTAACATGCGTAGTAGAAGGAACTGGAATACTATTAGATAATATAAAATTATTAGAAGCAGAACAAGAAGATTAAAAACCAATATATTGGTTTTTTATTGTATTTACAACTAAATCTGATATAATCTATTTAGAAAGAAGTGAATTTTATGAAAGAGCAACTGATAAATTCATCAATAATAGTTGCAACAACATTTATATTTTCCACAATATTAATGTTCTTGATGAGAATAACTGCAAAACATATTAATGCATTAGATATGCCAAGAGAAGAAGAAGAACATAGGCATATTCATAAAAAAGCAACTCCTAAACTTGGAGGAGTTGGAATCTTTTTAGCATTCTTAATTGGATATATGCTATTTGGAGAACAAAGTATAAGGATGAACTCAATATTAATAAGTAGTTTTGTAATTATACTTGCATCAATTGTAGATGATATAAAACCAATAAGAGCAACATACAAATTTTTAGTACATATAATAGCAGCATCAGTTATTGTATTCTATGGAGGTATATTATTAAATAATATAACAGCATTTGGTTATTCATTTGATTTTGGTATATTAGCATATCCAATAACAATACTATTTATTGTAGCTTGTACTAATATTATAAATTTAATAGATGGATTAGATGGTTTAAGTGGGGGAATATGTTCAATATTCTATATAACAATCGGAATAATTGGTTTTTGCCAAGGAAGATATGGAAGTCTAGTAATGATTCTAACTTTAATAATGCTAGGATCAACATTAGGATTTTTAGTTCATAACTTTCATCCTGCTAAGATATTTGCTGGTGATGGATCAACATTTATGGGATTTATTATTGCAGTAATTACATTATTGGAATTCAAAGGACCTGCATTAATATCATTCTTTGTACCAATATCAATTTTAGGTATTCCAATCTTAGATACTGCGTTTGCAATAATAAGAAGATTATTAAAAGGTCAACCACCATTTAAAGCAGATAAACAACATTTACATCATCAATTATTAGGAATGAATTTTTCTCAAACAACAACAGTATTAATTATATACGGCATAAATATTTTATTCGCCGTAGCATCATTAGTATTTACACTTATAAATCCAAAAATAGGACAAATAATATTTATAATTATATTTATATTAGTAGTATGGTTTGTATTTCATACAACAATAATATCTGATAAAAATCCAGATAGAATAAAAAAAATAACAAGAAAATTAGGATTAAAAAAATAATCCTAATTTTTTAATTATATGATATCATTATAAATGAGCGTAATATATAAGAAGATAAGTATGTTAGAAATAGTATTAATAAATTGCAAAGAAATAGAATCTCAAATAAAAAATATATTAATGAATTATGATTATTGTTATAAAATATCAAATGATATAAATTTGGAAACAAATAAATTTAAGATATATATAATAAAAATTAATAGTTTATATGATAAAAATATTAATATAATAAAAAAAATAAGATATCAGTTAAATGACTGGCAATCAATGATAATAATAATAGTAGAAAAAGAAATCATAAAAATAAAACTTTTAAACGAAGAAATAATGCCATTAAGTATAATAAAGCCAGATAATAATTATAATAGTAATCTTAATAATAGTTTTCAAAGAGCCTTAATTAGTTTTAATAATCATCCAAACACATTAAAATATACATATAAAGGAATTAACTACAATATAGATTTTAGAAATATTGTATATATTGAAAAAGAAAAAGATAACAAAAGATGTATTATAAAGACTATCAATAATAATTATTCAATACCGGGAAACTTATGTAATATAATTAGTAAATTAGATAAAAGATTTATCAAATGTAGTAGAAGTTACATAATTAATATGGATCAAATTGCTTTTTTTAACACAAAAGGAAATGAAATTACTTTTAAAAATAATCAAGTTATAAAAGAAATATCTAGATCAATCAAGAAAGAAATATTATCATATTTACGTAGTATATAATAATGTCGAAATAAATCGAAACTCTAAAAAAAATAATCATAGAAATACATATTCTGGAAATTATAAAAAAATAATATTTATTCTGATACACTTTAACTACCATTGATGATGGTAGAATTGAGGTGTAAGAGGTATGATGACTGGACGAGTAAAATGGTTTAATAATGATAAAGGATATGGTTTTATAGGATTTAAACCAAATGAAGATATTTTTGTTCATTATTCAGCAATTAATTTAGATGGATATAAAACATTAAATGAAGGACAATTAGTAGAATTTAAATTAATTGAAACAAGTAAAGGATATCAGGCTATAAATGTCAAATTAATAAATCAAAATGTTACTATATAAATAGTGACATTTTTTATATATATTTGGTATAATAAAGTTACAAGGAGGCGATTTAATGGAACTAATCATTCGTGGTGACAAAATTAAAGTAACTAAAGCTATGAAAGACTACATTGAAGAGAAAATAGGAAAATTAGATAAGTATCTAGAAAATAGTGATAATGTAACGGCTCATATCATAGTAAAAGTTAAAGGTCACGAGCAAACAATTGAGATTACAATACCATTAAAATCATTTATTTTAAGATCTGAGGAAACTCAAGATGACTTTTATGCAGCAGTTGATAAAACAATTGATAAATTAGAAAGACAGGTTAGAAAGAATAAAACAAGACTCATGACTAAACATGAGAAAGCAAGTTTTGATTTTAATTTTGATAGCATAAAAGCAACAAAAGAAGAAAAAGAACAAAGTAAGGTTGTAAAAAGAAAATCTATTGAAGTAAAACCAATGAATTCAGAAGAAGCAATACTTCAAATGGAATTATTAGGACATCAATTCTTTATGTACAAGGATAGTGAAACAATGGAACCAGCTGTAGTATATAAAAGAAAAGATGGAAATTATGGTATTTTAGAATCAGAATAATAGATAATAGACAAAAGGAGATTAAATATACTTTTATTTCTCCTTTTTTTTTGGTAAAATAGTTATTTGAAGGAAAGGCAGGATGACTATGGGTATATTAAAAAAACTATTTGATCATGAATATAAAGAATTAAAGAGATTTAATACTATAGCAGATAAAGTAATGGACTTAGATGAAGAATATTCTAAGTTAACAGATACAGAATTACAAAATAAAACAGAAGAGTTTAAAGAAAGATTAAATAAAGGCGAAACACTAGAAGATATCTTAGTAGAAGCATTCGCAACAGCAAGAGAAGCATCATTTCGTGTTATAGGAGAAAAGCATTATAAAGTACAAATACTTGGAGCACTTGCAATCCACTATGGAAATATAGCTGAAATGAAAACTGGAGAAGGAAAAACTTTGACATCAGTTTTACCAGCATATTTAAATGCATTAACAGGAGATGGAGTACATATCATCACAGTTAATGAATATTTAGCAGGTCGTGATGCAGAGTGGATGGGTGGAATCCATAAGTTCTTAGGATTAACAGTAGGTGTTAATAGAAGAGATTTAAACCCAGAAGAAAAACAAGAAGCATATAACTGCGATATTTTATATTCTACAAATAATGAAATAGGATTCGATTATCTAAGAGATAATATGGTTGTAAGAAAAGAAGAGAGAGTTCAAAGAAAACTTAACTTTGCAATCATAGATGAGGTTGACTCAGTACTTATTGATGAAGCAAGAACTCCATTAATAATATCGGGTGGAGAAATGCAAAATCAAAATTTATATATTCAAGCAGATAAATATGCAAAGAGTTTAAAGATAGAAGAAGATTTTATATATGATGAAAAAACAAAAAGCGTAAATCTAACAGAAAAAGGAACCGATAAAGCAGAAAAAGTGTTTCATTTAGACAATTTATATGATTTAAACAACTCAACTTTACTTCATTTTATCAATCAAGCATTACGTGCAAACTATGCAATGAAAAATGATGTAGACTATGTTGTACAAGATGGTGAAATAGTTATAGTTGATCAATTTACTGGACGTCTTATGAAAGGACGTGCATACTCAGATGGACTTCATCAAGCAATTGAAGCTAAAGAAGGAGTAAATATCAACGAAGAAACAAAGACTATGGCAACAATAACATTCCAAAATTTATTCAGAATGTATAAGAAATTATCTGGAATGACAGGAACAGCAAAAACAGAAGAAGAAGAATTTAGAGATATATACAACATGTATGTAATCGAAATTCCAACAAACAAACCTGTAATAAGAGTTGATGAAGCAGATTTAGTTTATGCCTCTAAAGAAGCAAAATATAAAGCAATAATAAACGTTGTAAAAGAATTATATAATAAAGGACAACCAGTACTTATAGGTACAATTGCTATAGAAACAAGTGAACTTATAAGCAACTTATTAAAACAAGCACATATACCACATGAAGTATTAAATGCTAAAAATCATGAAAGAGAAGCAGAAATAATATCTAAAATTGGTTTAGGAAAATCTGTAACAATTGCTACAAATATGGCAGGTCGTGGAACAGATATTAAACTTTCTGATGAAGTAAAAGCACTAGGAGGATTATGTGTTCTTGGTACAGAAAGACATGAATCTCGTCGTATTGATAACCAATTACGTGGACGTTCAGGACGTCAAGGAGATCCAGGATTTACTCAATTCTTTGTATCTATGAAAGATGATCTTATGGTAAGATTTGGATCAGATAGAATTGGAACAATGATGGAAAGCTTTGGAATGGGAGATCAAGCAATCAGGAGTAAAACATTTACTCGTAGTGTAGAACAAGCACAAAAGAGAGTTGAAGGAAACAACTATGATATAAGAAAGAATTTACTTCAATATGATGATGTAATGAATAACCAAAGAGAAATCATTTATAAGAAAAGAAATGAAATACTAGATGAAGAATCAATTCATGAAATGGTTCTATCATCATTTAGACATCACGTAGAAGATCTAGTTAAATCTCATTTATATCCAGAAGGTGAATTAACTAAAGAAGACATTAAAGAAATAATAGAATTTGCTAATGAAAACTTATTAAAGAAGGACATCAAAGAACAAGAAATAAATGGAAAAGATGCAAATGAAATAATAGATTTATTATCTAAAAAAGTAATAGATGAATACGAGAAAAAAATAAAAGATATTCCAGTAGAAATATGTAATGAATTTGAAAAGGTAATCACACTACAAGTAGTAGATAATTACTGGACAGAACATATCAATACTATGTCTCATCTAAGAGAAGGAATCCATTTAAGAGGGTATGCTCAAGAAGATCCTTTAAGAGCATATACAATGGAAGGATTTGATATGTTTGATAGAATGTTACAAAATATAGATAAAGATGTTTCAATTTTCTTACTAAAAGCAGAAATAAGACAAAATGTAGAAAGAAAAGAACAAAAAAAGAAATTAATAACTAATGACAACGATGATACACCTAAAAAGAAAAAACCAGTAAGAAAAAACAAAATAGGAAGAAACGATCCATGTCCATGTGGCTCAGGGAAAAAATACAAACAATGTTGTGGTAAGTAGTAGGAAATATAAGGGTTTGCGAGGATTTTGTCCACGTAAAAATTGACCGAAAATTGCCATTTGTCCACATTTTGTCCACGTAAATTT
>CADBYH010000003.1 GCA_902798815.1 uncultured Erysipelotrichaceae bacterium
TATATTCTCTTGCCATATAATTCTCCTTTATTAAATTTTAACATATAAAAAATCTACACACTTTTTATTTTGTGTAGATTTTTTTCAAATCACTTCTTTGTACTTCTTTTTTTTTGTAATTTATTATAAATGTTATTTATAATATTGATTGACAAAATAAATGGTTTTTAGTATAATAGGCGTTGCTTTTGAGGGGGAAGAGGTAGTATGTATTCATTTAAACAAAAGATATGTATATACTTTTCTATTATATTACTTGCTATCTCTGTGGGTATTAATATTAAAGATATATTTATTGATGATGATTATACAATAAATTATGAATATGTTAATACTAAGGATATGGCACAACCTAGAGTTGCAGAAAAACAAGTTAGTGAAAAAAATATATTTGAAACGATTCTTTCTAGTAGTGATAATCTAGGTGCTGTTGAAGAGGTTGATATGCAACTTGAGTCTGTTGATCTTCCTGTTACGCAGGGAGCTGAGGCTGCTGAGACTGCTCCAAAACAGATATGGTATCTTCCAACTGAAGTTGGTCGTATTTCTCAATATCCAAATTATGGACATGTTGCGTATGATATTACAAGTCCAAGAGGTACTGCAGAGGTTATTCACCCTGTTGCTAATGGTGTTATTTCAGGTATTTATACGGATTCAGCCGGGGCATTAATTGTTACAGTTCATCATGTTATAAATGGTGTTAATTATACATCTCAATATGTACATTTATCTAGATATGCTGAGGGTATTTATACAGGAAAACCTGTAACAATAAATGATGCTTTAGGTTATATGGGAACAACAGGATACTCAACAGGAGTTCATCTTCATTTAGCAGTTTTAGATTGTGCGTTATTTGATCCTGCTGATTCAAAGTGTTCTGATTTGGGCGCTTGGTATAGATATGATAAGATGAGATTTTCTCAAGGATTCTATGGATTAGGATATTTAATGTATGTTCCTGGATCTTGGAATAGTAGATAATAACTTAAAAAAATGATATACTATTAATGTAAGGAGATATGAATATGTCAAAATCATTACGTAGTATAAATAATGAATTAAAATCATTTATAAATGAAGCAAGTGGAATTTCTGATAAATGTAAGAAGAAACTTATTAAACTTGTTGAGAAACATTTTTATGTAGATTTACCAAACGATAATTATTTAAATATAGATATAAGTATATTAGAAGATGGTAATATTATGATGAGAGAAGAACTATATAAAACAAGTGAAAAGATTAAATCTATTGATGATGTATTTGAAAGATTTGATGGTTTTAGAGAAGAAGTTCAATTATTGTTAGAAAAAAATGAAGTGGATTTTGATAAGAAGAAAAATAATAATGAAATTAGTAATTTACTAATATTAGGATTAATAATATTTGTTTCAATTATTGTAATTATGTTTGCAATAAAAAGATTACTTATCGGTGATTATTTTGGTGTACTTTGGTTAATATTTATAGTTAGTTATTATATTATTCCAGCAACTAATAATAGAATAAGAAATAGATTTATTAAAGCAAAAAATTATTTAACAAAAAAATTTACAAAAAAATAAATAAGTGTTATAGTAATTGTTGTAAATACATTGACAAAGGACATGATAGATTAAATTAGTTTTTAAGAGAGTTCATGGTTGGTGAGAATGAATATTCTATTAATTTATTACTACCTTTAGAGTAGAACTATGAAAAGTAGTTCCGGCGTAAGTCGTTATTTATTTAAGTTAAACAAAGGATGGTACCGTGCATTGCACTCCTGTACTATCCTTTTTATTATTTATAGGAGGTGTTTATGAAAATAGAAGTTTTAAATCATGCATCAATTAAATTAATAGGTGATAAAATAATTTATTTTGATCCATATAAAGTAGTTGATGAGGTACATGATGCTGATTATATTTTTATAACTCATGATCATTATGATCATTACGATATTGAGTCTATTAATAATATTAAAAAAGATAGTACCAAGATAATTGTTCCAGAATGTTTAAAAGACGTTGATAATAATATGGTAGTAGATGTTGATTCTGAGTATGAAATTGATGGGATTAAGTTTAATACAATTAGTTCATACAATATTAATAAAGATTATCATCCAAAGAGTAAAAAGTATGTTGGATATAATGTGCTATTAGATGGAATTTATTATTACGTAATGGGAGATACTGATCGAACCGATGAGGCTAATTTAGTTAAAACCGATATTTGTTTTGTACCAATTGGTGGAACATTTACTATGGATGTTGAAGAAGCAAGTAATTATATAAATTATATTAGACCTAAAAAAGCAATTCCAATTCATTATGGATTAATAGTTGGAGATAAAAAATTAGGATATGATTTTAAAGATAAAATTGATAAAGATATTGAAGTTGAAGTATTAATTTAGGAGGTTACAATGTTTAGTAAAAAAGTTAATGAATATGAGGGAATGACTAAAGAAGAATTAAAAGAAAGATTACGAATAATAGATTATGAAATTGCTTCTACTAGAAATAAAAGCAAGTTAAAAAAGTTTTCAAAAGAGGCAGAAATGATATCAAAGGAACTTAGAAAGATTAGAAAAACAGAACGAAGTGTTCCTGTTAGAGGAGGAAAATAATATGATAAATATAAAAGAAGATGAAAGATTAGATAAATTAAATCATTCTTGTGCTCATTTACTTGCACAAGCAGTACAACATTTATATCCAAATGCAAAATTTTGGGTAGGACCTTCTATTGAAGAGGGATTTTATTATGATATAGATTTAGGTGATGAAGTTATTTCAGAAGAAGATTTGCCTAAAATTGAAAAAGAAATGAAAAAGTGTTCTAAGAGTGCAAAATATATTGTAAGAAGTGAAATTACTAAAAAAGAGGCTCTTGAGAAGTTTAAGGATGATCCATATAAAATAGATTTAATATCTAGAATGGATGATAAAGACACTGTTATTTCTTGTTATACACAAGGAGATTTTACTGATTTATGTCGTGGACCTCATGTAGATAATACTAAAGAAATTAAATACTTTAAATTATTAAAGGTTGCTGGTGCATATTGGAAAGGTGATTCTAATAATAAAATGCTTCAAAGAATTTATGGTATTTGTTTTGACAATGCTGAAGATTTAGAAGAGCATTTAAAATTACTTGAAGAAGCAAAATTAAGAGATCATAGAAAAATTGGAAAAGACTTAGGTATTTATATGATGAGTGATTTAGTTGGAAGAGGACTTCCTATGTATTTACCTAAAGGATTTACATTGTGGAATTTACTAGAAACTTATATTAGAAATAAAGAAATTAAAAGAGGATATTTACATGTACAAACTCCTCCTTTAGGAAATGTTGAATTATATAAAACTAGTGGACATTTAGATCATTATAAAGACTCTATGTTTCCAATTATGCAAGTTGAAGATGAAGAATATGTTTTAAGACCAATGAATTGTCCTCATCATATGGTAATGTATGGAAATGATATACATTCTTATAGGGATTTACCATTAAGAATTGCTGAAATTGCTAGAGATTGTCGTTATGAATCATCTGGTTCTTTAAAAGGAATTGAAAGAGTTAGAACATTCTGTCAAAATGATTCACATATTTTCTGTACACCAGATCAAATAGAATCAGAATTTAAAGATGTTGTTAATTTAATTTTAGAGTGCTATAAAGATTTAAATATCACAGATTATAAATTTGAACTTGCTTTAAGGGATCCAGAAGATAAAGTAAAATATTATCCAGATGATGAAATGTGGAATACTGCTGAAGATGCACTTCGTAAGATTTTAGATGATATTGGTATACCTTATAAAGAAATGGTTGGAGACGCTGCTTTTTATGGCCCAAAATTAGATGTACAAGTTAAGCCTGCAATTGGAAATGAATTTTCTTTATCAACTTGTCAAATAGATTTCTGTTTACCAATGAAATTTGATCTTACTTATGTAGATTCAAATGGTGAAAAACAAACTCCTGTTGTATTACATAGAGCTGTATTTGGTTCACTTGATAGAACTATTGCTTATTATTTAGAAGAGACTAAAGGTGCTCTTCCAGTATGGCTTGCTCCTGTTCAAGTAAAAGTAATTTCTGTTAATCCTGAATTTCAAGGCGAATATGCAAATGAAATATATATTAAATTAAAAGATAATAAAATAAGAGCAGAACTTGATAATAGAAATGAAAAACTTGGATATAGATTAAGAGAAGCTCAAACTATGAAAATACCTTATACACTAATATTAGGTGATAATGAAAAAGATAATAATCAAGTAAGTTATAGATTATTTGGACAAAAAGAAACTACTACAGTAAATGTAGATGAATTTATTAATATGATAAATGAAGAAAATAAAAAAATTGGTTAATAAAAAGTTCATTTTTGAACTTTTTTTGTTATAATATATATTTAGATGTTTGAGGTGGTTTAGTTGGATAAGATAGATAAAATTGAAGAAGAGTATAAGTCATTTGAAACAAAGAATGAATCAGAAGTAAGCAATGTAAATGACTTTTGTAGTTATGCTTTTACTGGTATTTGTGAAACAAAAGATATTATTAAAGATTATAATAGAGAATTAAGAGAAAACAAGAGATGGCAGCTTGCTGGCAAGATTAGGAATTTTTTTAATTTTATATTTCAAGAAGAAGAAGTAGAATTTTACGATTATGATAATAAGATATTAGAAGATGCTATTATACTTACAAAGCAATATGCTGAGATATATAAGAGATTAATAGTATTAGCAGATGATGATAATTATATGGAATTATTAAAATTAATTGATTTTGCTTCTATTTATTATGATTCTAATATTGAATATTTTGAGTATTTAAGAGATTGTTTAGAGATGAATTTAAAGGGATATAGTATGTGTAATTCTAGATATAGTGATACTAGAGAAGAGTTTGGAAAGTTTGTTGATAAAAAAATATCTGAATATGAAGATGTAAAAGTATATAAACTAAAGAAAGTGACAAGTTAAAGATAATAATAATTAATTTGTAGTATAAAGAAAAAATATATGATAAAATAATGTATGTTTGGTGGTGATATTATGAATAATAATCTTGCTAACGAAATTCGCAGTAAAGTTGATATTGTAGATGTTATTGGTGAGAGAATACCACTAGTTGCTAAAGGTAAGAATTTTTTTGGAGTATGTCCATTTCACGATGATTCAAATCCATCGATGTGTGTGTCAAGAGAAAAGCAAATATATACTTGCTTTTCATGTCACGCAACAGGAAATGTATATACTTTTTTAATGAATTATGAACATATAGATTTTAAAGACGCACTTAAATATTTAGGGGATAAAGTTGGAGTAGATGTTGGTGTTGTTAATGTAGCAAAGAAATCATCGAAATATGATAATTATTATGATGCTTATAATTTATCATTAAAATATTATCAAAATAATTTAAATAGTACGTTAGGTAAGAATGCTAGAGAATATTTAAAAACAAGAAAAATTGATGAGAAAATTATTAAGGAATTTGAAATAGGATTATCTCTTGATAAGAGGGATGATTTAACTAATTTATTGTTAAATAAAAAATATGATTTAGTAAGTTTAAATAGAATTGGATTAAGTGTTGATAATCATGATACTTATATAAATCGAATTATGTTTCCTTTATATGATGCTTCTGGTAAAGTAGTTGGATTTAGTGGAAGGATTTATGATAATAGTTCTCAAAATAAATATTTAAATACAAAGGAAACACCTATTTTTAAAAAAGGTGAAATGTTATATCATTATCATATTGCTAAAGAATATGCAAGAAGTGAGAAATCAATTATAGTAATGGAAGGATTTATGGATGTTATAAGAGCTTCTTCCATAGGAATTAAAAACACTGTTGCTTTAATGGGAACAGCTCTAACTAAAGAGCAAATTGGATTAATAAAAAGATTATCTCACAATGTTATATTATGTTTAGATGGTGATAACCCGGGACAACATGCGATGTTAAGTATTGGAGATTCATTATTAGAACAAGGATTAGATGTAAAGGCGGTTGTTTTACCTGATCCAGATGATCCTGATACTTATATTTTAAATAATGGTAAAGAAAGATTTATGGGACTTATTTCATCAGCTATTAATTTTTCTGATTTTAAGATGGAAAAATTAAAAGAGACTGTTGATTTTAGAAGTGATGAAGAAAAGGCTGATTATATAAATAAAGTTTTAGCTGAAACAGCTAAATTAGATGATCCTATTAGAAGAGAAGTAGTATTAAAAAGACTTGCAAAAGAGTTTGATATAGGGTATAATACACTGGAAATGCGCATTAATAGTATTCTTTCAGAGAAACCAAAGAAAAATGATAATATTACTATTAAGAAAAAGATTGTTAAAAAGGATAAGTATAGGAAGGCTTATGAGCAAATAATTTATTTTATGCTTAATAATGATTGGGTTATTTCACAGGTCGAAAAAGAGAGATTAATATTCCCTACAGAGGAAATGAGAGCAATTTGTAGTGAAATAAATTATTATTATAAAAAGTATGGAAATATAAATGTTGCTGATTTTTATACTTATGTTCAGGATAAAGAAAACGTTCTAAGATTATTAAATGATATTTTAGCAGGTTCTTATTCAGAGAGTACCACAAAGGAAGAGTTGTTCTTGTATTTCAAAGTAGTTAGAGAATATTGTACTAAACAGGAAATAAAGAGACTTACAAATGTAATGAAAAAAGAAGTGGATCCAATAGAACAGGCCAAGATAGTTGAAAAGATTAGAAAGTTAAGGTTAGGAGATAGTGAAAATGGTTGAAGTAATTAAAACTCTTGATGAGAGAAAAGCTAAGTTAATAGCTTTAGGTAAAAAGCAAGGATACATTACTTATGAACAATTAGCGGATAACTTAAAAGGACTTGATGTTGATAGTGATAGTTTGGATGAGTTATACAATGCCTTAGTAGAAGAAAATATTGAGATAGTTTCAGAAGATGGTAGTGATGATGCTTCAGGTGAAGAAATTACTCAAGATATGTCAGTGGAAAATTTAACTTTATCTAAAGATGTAAAGATAAATGATCCTGTTAGAATGTATTTAAAAGAAATTGGACGTATAAATTTGCTTACTTCTGATGAAGAATTTGAGTATGCTAAAAGAGCGGAAGAAGGCGATGAGGAAGCTAAAAGATTACTTGCTGAATCAAATTTACGTTTAGTTGTTAGTATTGCAAAAAGATATGTTGGACGTGGAATGTTATTTTTGGATTTAATTCAAGAAGGAAATATTGGATTGATGAAAGCTGTTGACAAATTTGATCCAACAAAAGGATATAAGTTTTCAACATATGCAACATGGTGGATAAGACAGGCAATTACAAGAGCAATTGCTGATCAAGCAAGAACTATTCGTGTACCTGTTCATATGGTTGAAACAATTAATAAGTTAGCAAGGGTTCAAAGACAATTAACTCAAGAATTGAATCGTGAACCAACAGATGAAGAAATTGCTAAAAAACTTGGTATAACTGTTGAAAAAGTTAGAGAAGTTTATAAGATATCACAAGATCCAGTTTCATTAGAAACACCAATAGGTGAAGAAGAAGATTCTCATTTAGGTGATTTTGTACCAGATGAAAGAACAATGGGTCCTGAAGAGTATGCAACAGTTGAAATGTTAAAAGAAGAATTAAGTGGTGTACTTGCTACATTAACTGAAAGAGAAGAAAAAGTATTAAGATTACGTTTTGGTTTAGATGATGGTCAATGTAGAACACTAGAAGAAGTTGGACAAATATTTGGTGTTACACGTGAAAGAATTAGACAAATTGAAGCTAAAGCATTACGTAAATTAAGACATCCATCTCGTTCTCGTAAGTTAAAGGATTTTTTAACAGATTAATGAAAATCAACGCAAGACTTAAGAAGATAGGAGATTTAGCCCCAGCTAACTCCTTTTGTTTAGATATAGGATGCGATCATGCATTACTTGATATTTATTTAGTACATAAAAATAAGAATATTAAAGCAGTAGCATCAGATATAGCAGAAGGACCTTTAGAACAAGCAAAAGAAAATATAAAAAGAGAACGTTTAGAAAAAGAAATAGAAGTTAGATTAGGTGATGGATTATCTACGTATTCAAAAGAAATAGATACTATTATTATTTCTGGTATGGGTGGAAGGAATATAATAGGTATTTGTAAAAAAGATTTAAAGATTCTTAAAAATATAGATACACTTATAATTAGTCCAAATAATTATCAAGAAGATGTAAAAAGATATTTATGTAAAAATGGTTTTTATATTGAAAATGAAGAATTTGTTAAAGATAAAAAGTTTATTTATCAAATAATTATTTTCAAAAAAGGAAAACGCAAATATACAAATATTGAGTATTTCTTTGGACCGGTATTTTTAGTAAAAAAAGGTGTATTATTTAGAGAATATTATGAAAGAGAAATGAAATCTAGAGAAATATTACTTACTATACTTCCTGGAAAATATAAATTAAAGAAAAAAAGAATTAAAAAAGAGATTGAAATGATTAAAAATGAAATAGAAGACTAGTATTTAGTCTTTTTTTGTTTTATAATTGTACTAGTAATATTTTCATTTAGTTTTTGTGAAAATAGAGGTGTAAAATGAAAAAAGTAGTTATGATTATTATAAGTTTGTTTATTGCTATTACTTATAATTTGAATGTATATGCAAAGGATACTTTTTATTCTTTAAATAAGTATAAAGAAGAAAAATTAAATTTTATATTAGAAGGTTATAATGATAAACAATCATCTAATGGTAAAGTTGTTGCTGGAACTTATTTGAAGGATACACTTGAAATTGATGATAGAGAATATAATGATATACAAGTATTATTAATGAAATATAATAATGATGGTAAGATAGTTTGGTCTTATGATTATGGAAAAGATGTAGAGGATAATTTGTATTATTTGTCATACTCATATGGAGATGATAATAATATAGATGGATATATTCTTGCTGTTAAGGAAACTTCTGAAATAATAGAAAATAAAGGTACTAATCCTATTTTTATTAAGCTAGATTTAAAAGGAAAAGAAGTTTATCAAAAGAATACTAATTTATCATTAAATTCTGATATTAAAAAGATAATACCTACTTATGATAGTAATAATAATGTAGATGGTTATATTGTAGTTGGTAGTAATGATAATAAAGGATTTATTGCTAAATATAATAAAGAATTAGATCAAGTGTGGATAAAAGATAATAATGAATCTACTAGTATAGAAGATGCAGTTGTATTAAGAAATGAAAATGTTATTAGTAGCTATGTCTTGATATCTTGTTATGATAATGGACAAGATAAAAGTTATAAATTATATAAATATGATTTAAATGGAAATGTAGTTGAAGTTATTAAGGATGATTTTGAGAATAAAGATAATCCTAAATTATTGGAATCTAATAATTCGTTTTTAGTATATGGATTTACTCATGAAGTTAAATTTAAAAGTGATAAATCTACTGCATATTATATTATAAAATTTAATAGTAATAGTAATGAAGAAGAATGGGAAACTGTAGGTAATACTCCTACTAATGATAATAAAACTTTAGAAATTAGACCTGTAATTAAACAAGATAAAATAGTAGAGTATTTAATAATGGCTTCTAATGATAATGATTCAAGTATTGAAATTACAAGATTAAATTTGGATGGTGTATTAGAAAATAAAATAAAAAAGATAAATAATGAATACTATGATATTGAATCTTTCTATTTTTCCAAAAATATTATTTATTTTATAGGTCAAATTAGTTGCCCTGAAGATGATAATTGTGATTATAATATGAAATCTTTGTATTTAATAAGTACGGAAGATAAAGTAATTGAAGTAAAAGAAGATGATAATAATATGATTTTAATTGTTTCTGGTATTATCTTTGGTTTTTTAGTTACTTTATATATTATTAAAAAATATGTTAGTAACAAACAAAAATAAAGACTTTTATTAAGTCTTTTTTCTTTTTCTATAAATAAATGATCCTAAGAAGTTAGATAATATTATAATAATTATATATATTAATAATTTTAATGATATGTTTGAAAATATTATATTTATTAATAAAAAGATAATTGCTATTGTGATTGAATATAAAATGTTAGCTCTTTTTTTTGTTGATATTTTTTCTATTTTATAACCATTAATAATAAAGGTAATCATAATTAATAATATTCTTAGTATATTAAATATATTTTCTTTAATGATATCATAGTAAAAAAGAATTGATAAAACAGTTATTCCTATTAATAGAGATATTATTGTTAGTGATATGGTTTTAAGATAATTCATGTTTCACCTCATTAATTTATATGAGATGTATATTTAAAAAATACATGTTTAAAATAATAAGGGTGAATAATTTGAAATACTTTGTAATATCTTTTAGAAGTGTTTTTTTCTATATAATTGTTGTGTGTGTTTATAAAATAATGGGTAAAAGAGAAATAGGTGAATTGTCAGTAATAGATTTAATAGTATCCTTGTTTATTGCAGAATTAGTGGCAATTTCAATCGAAAATTATAAAGAAAGTTTATTTATATCATTAATTCCCATTATTATATTGGTTTTTCTACAATGTATAACGTCAAGAATATCTTTAAAAAATAAAAAAGTAAGAGATGTTATAGATGGAAAACCTTCAGTTATTATTAATAGGGGGAAAATTAATTTTAAAGAAATGTTAAAACAAAGATATAATATAGATGATTTATTAAGTCAGTTAAGAAGTCAATCAATTAAATCAATAGAAGAAGTCGATTATGCAATATTAGAGATTAATGGTAAATTATCTGTTTTTAAAAAGAGTGAAAGTGATAATAAATATCCATTACCAGTAATTATAAATGGTATCATAGATAATGATACTTTGATACAAATAAATAAATCAAAAGAATGGATAAAAAAGGAGTTATTAAGAAAAAGAGTTTCATTAGAAGAAATATTTTATTGTTTTTATCAAGATAATAGTTTATATATTATAGAAAAAAATAAGATTAAGTGACAATTTTTTTATACTATATTATTTAAAATAGTAATGGTGATAGTATGAAAAGATTATTATTTATAATTATTATGTTAATTATTTTACTAAATATAGGATCTAATAAAAAAAAGAATGTTGATAAAGAATTTAGAGGTATATATATAAGTTATATTGAGATTAATAAGTATTTAAAGGATACTAATATAAATGATAGTAAAAATAATATTAATAACATGATTAATAATGTTAAAAGTCTTAATTGTAATGTGATAGTGTTACAAGTTAGACCTTCTTGTGATGCAATATATTATTCTAAGATATTTCCTATTAGTAAGTATTTGTCTAGTAATGGAAGTTATCCATATGATGCTTTAAAATATTTTATAAAGGTATCTCATAATAATGGCATAAAAGTATATGCATGGATTAATCCATATAGAGTTAGTACTACTTCAGATATTGATAGTATTAGTGAGTTTAATCCAGCGTATAGATTTATTAATACAGATACTTTATATATTAATAATGGGATATACTTTAATCCTTCTAAAAGAGATGTAGAAGATATTATAGTAGATGGAGTTTCAGAAGTATTAAAATATGATATTGATGGAGTATTATTTGATGATTATTTTTATCCTAGTAATGATATTGATTTAAATGATTATAATGAATATATAAAAAATAATAATTATATTTCTTTAGGAGAGTATCACTTAAATATTGTTAATAGAATGATTAAAAGAGTCCATTCTATTTGCAAAGAAAAAAATGTATCTTTTGGAGTTTCTCCAGATGGTAATATAGAAAATAATTATAATAAAAATTATGTTGATGTTAAAAGATGGTTATCAAGTGATAAGTATGTTGATTTTATTATGCCTCAGTTATATTATGGATTTAATAATAGTAGTAAACCTTATATTGATACTATTAATGAATGGAAAAGCCTTATTAAAAATAAAGATATTGATTTTTATATTGCGCTTGCTTTTTATAAGGTTGGTGAAATAGATAATTACGCAAAAGAGGGAAAATATGAATGGATTGAGAATAATAATATTATAATGAAAGAAATAGTATATTCTAGAAATATAGATTATTATAAAGGTTTTTGTTTATATAGATATGACAATATATTTGATCAGAGTATATTTAAAGAAACTAGTAAAGAAGAGATTAAAAATGTAAAAGATGTTTTAAATTAGTTTTCTTTTTTTTTATATTTGATATAATTATTTTAGGTAGGTGTAGTATGAAGAATAGAGGATTTACATTAACTGAGATATTAGTTACTTTAGTTATAATAGGGATAATAAGTGCTTTTACTATTCCAAATATAACTGGTATATTGAAAAATAATAGAGATGATTCTTTTTATGATGATGCTTATAGATTATATGAAGTTGCTAAAGTGAAGGAGTCTGTTGCAAAGACTATAAAACCAACTGTAGTGGGAAATTGTAGTGTTTATACATTAAATTATCTAGATTCTAATAATGGTTTTGATAAATCTCCTAATGGTGGAGTATATGATGGATATGATTCATATGTTATTGTTAAATATGATTCGCTTAGTGATAATGTTAAAAATTATAAATATTATATAAGATTAGTAGAAAATGTTAGTGGTAAGACGTATGGAATTAATTTAGCAGAGTTGGAAAAGGTTGAAAAAAAGGATAAAATGATCTTAGGAAGTGTAACCAGAGATTTACAATTAAGTAATTATGAGGGACTTTGTAGTGAGTCATTTGTATATACAGAATGATAGTTTACACTGTAGTGTAAAAAAATAAAAAATGTATTGTAATTGAAAAATTAATATGCTAGAATCAATTTATAAGATAAGGAAGGAAAGTGAAATTAAATGAAAAAATTAAATAGAAAAGGATTTACATTAATAGAGTTGCTTGCTGTTATTACAATTATGGGTATTTTGATGATTGTTGCTGTTCCAGCTGTATCAAGAACAATTGAAAACACAAGAAGATCAACATTTGCAAATACTGCACAAAATTATTTGAATGCTGTTAAGACAGCAGTTTCAGCAGATGAATTTACATATACTGAAGGAACAGGAACATCAGCTGTAACTACTTCAATTTCTGCTGCTCCAGCTGGATATTACTATTATGGTTTTGATTCTAATGCGACTTCTGGTAAAGATTTAATGGAGCAAGGTGGTAAATCAGCATGGAAGAATGCTCAAGTTAAAGGGTATGTATTAGTTAGAAAAGATATAGAAGCAGCAACTGCTACTCGTAATGCGAGGGAAAAATATGAATATGCAATTGTTTTAATTGATGCAGGAAATAGAGGAATTGAAGTATTAACTCCAGAAGATTCAGTTAACAAATCTGCTGTAAGATCTGGAGGTACTAGAGCATTTCTTACTGCTCCTGCAGGAACAGCGAATAAAGATGTATATAAAGTAGGTTCTACTACTTATACAGTTAAAACTTCAGGAACAACATCAGGAAATGTTGTTGTTGCAAAAGCACTTACTTTAGTTGGATAATCGTAAATATTGCAGTTTGATAATTAAAGACTTCATTTGAAGTCTTTTTCTTTTTGATGTTTATTGTTATAATTTAATTGGTGATATTATGTTATTGATAGGTAGTCATGTTGGATTTAAGAAAGATAGTCAGTTACTTGGTAGTTTAGATGAAGCATTAAGTTATAATGAAAATACTTTTATGTTTTATACTGGTGCTCCTCAAAATACTTCTAGAAATGTATTGGATGATTCTTTGATAGAAAGAGCACATAATAAAATGAAAGATCTTGGTATTGATTCTTCTAAAGTAATTGTTCATGCTCCATATATAATAAATTTATGTAATGAAAATAATTTTGATTTTTCTGTTTCATTTTTAACTGAAGAAGTTAAAAGAGTTAGTGCTTTGGGAATAAAATATTTAGTATTACATCCTGGTAGTCATGTTGGGATAGGTATTGATGCAGGAATAGATAATATAGTTAAAGGTTTAAATATAGTACTTGATAATACTAAGAATTTAGATGTAGTAATTTTACTTGAGACCATGGCGGGTAAGGGAAGTGAAGTTGGTAGTAATCTAGAAGAAATAAATAGAATTATTTCTTTAATAAAAGATAGTTCTAGAGTAGGAGTTTGTTTAGATACGTGTCATTTGAATGATTCAGGATATGATATGAGTAAGTTTGATTTATTTTTAGAAGAATTCGATAATATTATTGGTATTGAAAGAATTGGTTGTATTCATATAAATGATTCTAAGAATAGTATTAATTCTCATAAAGATAGACATGAAAATATAGGATTTGGTACTATTGGTTTTGATAATTTAATTAATATTATTTATAATTCAAAATTAGAAAATATTCCTAAAATATTAGAAACTCCTTATGTTGATAAAAAATATCCACCATATAAATATGAAATAGAAATGATAAGAAAAAAAGAATTTAATAAAGATTTAATAGAGCAAATAAAGAAACAGTAGTTTCTTTATTTTTGTAAATATTTTTGTTTATATTCAATATATAAATTTAATAGTTTTTTATAAAGATTGGGATTTATTTTGCCTTTTATTTCTTCAAATACTTTAATATTTTCATTTAATAATTCAAGATAATTATATTTAATAAAATTATATATAATTATTAATTCATATTTAGTATATTCAATATTATTTTTTATTGCATATTTTTCTAAATCATTCATAGTTAGTTTATTAATGTTATTTTTAATAAATTCTTTATAAATAATAATCACCTCTATTAATTATTATGAATTATTTTTGTAAATATGTGATAAACTATATATGGGTGAGGACTATGAGAAAGAAAAGAAAGAATTATGATTTAATTATTAATAGAAGAATAGTATTAATAATATGCTTTATTGTCTTGTTTTTTTCTATAGTTATTGTTAAAGCAACTAGTGTAATGCTTATTAATAAGAAGGCATATTCTTCATTACTTGATAAGTTGTCTTATTCTGAAGTTAGTGGTTCTAGTAGTCCTCGTGGAAGAATATTTGATAGAAATTATAATATTATTGTTGATAATAAGTCTTTAAAGACTATTGTGTATCATAAACCTAAAAATACTTCTAATAGGGATATGATTAATCTTGCTAGTACTTTGGCAAATCATATTTCTGTTGATTATAATAAATTATCTTTAAGAAATAAAAAAGAGTA
This sequence comes from uncultured Erysipelotrichaceae bacterium, assembly GCA_902798815.1. Lineage (GTDB taxonomy): Bacteria > Bacillota_I > Bacilli_A > RF39 > UBA660 > UBA3789. The sequence continues at coordinate 15,213 of CADBYH010000003.1, forward strand.
TTATTGTGCTAAAGAAAAGAAATATTGTGATAGTTTAGTTACTAAAAAAGAATTAGATAAACTTGAACAAAGAAAGATAAGTCAAAATGATTTATATGAATTGAAAATAAAAAGAATAGGTGAAGATAAGGTTTCTTTTTCAGATGAGGAAATGAAAGTTGCATATATTTATTATTTAATGAATAAAGGATATGCTTATGATGATAAAATAATTAAATCTGATGCTTCTGATAGTGAATATGCATATGTATCTGAAAATAATGAAATATTACCTGGGTTTAATACTAAGATTGATTGGGAAAGAGTTTATCCATATGGGGATACTTTTAGGTCTTTACTTGGAACTGTTTCTACTTCTACTCAGGGCATACCTGCTGAAGAGAAGGATTATTATTTACAAAAAGGATATAGTTTGAATGATAGAGTAGGAATTAGTTATATTGAAAAAGAATATGAAGATTATTTACATGGAGAGAAGGCAAAGTATGAGATTGTTAATTCTCATGAAGCTAAATTAGTAAAAGATGGTACAAGAGGAAAAGATATTGTTTTAAGTATTGATATTAATCTTCAAAGGGAGATTGAAAATATAGTTTCTGAGTATGTTAGAAATACTAAAGGGGAAGTTAATACTGAATATTATGATCATTCTTCTGTTGTAATACAAGATCCTAATACTGGGGAAATACTTGCTATGACTAGTAAAAGACTTGTTAATGGTAATATTGTTGATAATACTATTAGTATATTAACGTCACCAATAATGCCTGGATCTGTTGTTAAGGGAGCTTCTATATTAGTTGGTTATAATACAGGGGCAATTCATATCGGTGAAAGAATGTTAGATGAATGTGTAAAAGTCAGTGGGGTAGCTGAAAAATGTTCTTCTGTTGATAATTTAGGTGTTATTGATGATATAACAGCTCTTGCTAAAAGTAGTAATGTTTATCAATTTAAAACGGCAATAAGAGTAAATGGACAAGAATATCATAGAGAAATGAAACTTAACTTTAATCAAAGATCATTTGATATATATAGAGATATGTATCATTCTTTTGGATTAGGTGTTAAAACAGGAATAGATTTACCTATTGAAAGTAATGGTTATACATCAACTGATAGGGCAGCAGGTAACTTGCTTGACTTTGTAATGGGACAATATGAAACATATACTCCAATCCAATTGTCTCAGTATATTTCAACAATTGCGAATGGTGGAAAAAGACTTGAACCACATCTATTAAAAGAAGTACATAAATCAAGTGAAACTGATGAGATTGGTGAAGTTGAAAAGACTTTTGAAACTAAAGTTTTAAATACTATTGATACTCAAGAACAATATATGTCTCGTGTAAGAGAGGGATTTAAAGCTGTAACCAATATGCCTGGAGGATATGGAGTTGGTTATATGGATAGTTGGATGAGACCAGCTGGTAAAACAGGTACTTCTCAAAGTTTTATTGATACTGATGGAAATGGGGTAATTGATACTGAAACTATTACAAGTTCATTTATTGGATATGCTCCATATGATAATCCTAAAATGAGTATTGTTGTTACATCTCCAGATTCATCAAGACCTAATCCAAATTCAGATTATAAAAGTTTAGTTACTTATTATTTAACACAAGCTGTTACTAGGAAATATGGTGAAATGTATGGTTATTAATAAGAAATTATTGCGATTGTTTTGATAATGTGATATAATTATGCCATCTTTGTGGAAATAGTTTATATCAAATATAAAAAATCTTTTGCAAAATAATAAATGTTTGATATAATACCTATAGACGTGTAAGGAGGGAAGAATATGGCTAAAGTAGGAAATAGACAATATAAAACTCTAGTATGTAGTGAATGTAAGGAAGAAAATTACAGAGAACCAAGAAATGTAAGAAATACAACTGAACGTCTTGAAATGAATAAATACTGTCCTAGATGTAGAAAACACACTGTACATAAAGAAAAGAAATAAAATAAGTTAAATGCTTATTTTTTAATTTAGGAGGAAGTAAAATGATTAGTACAAATGATTTAAAGAATGGTATTACAATTGAATATGAAGGTAATATTTATATAGTAATGGAAACTCAACATGTTAAACCAGGAAAAGGTGCTGCAATTGTTAAAGCTAAACTTAAGAATTTAAGAACAGGAGCAATCTTTGAACAAACATTTAATGCTGGAGTTAAAGTTGCTACTGCACGTATTGATAAACAATTAATGCAATATTTATATAATATGAATGATATTTTCTATTTTATGAATATGGAAAGTTATGAACAATTAGAAATTCCTGCTTCTAAAATTGGTGATCAAGCAAAGCTTCTAAAAGAAAATCTAGAAGTATATATAACAAGTTATGAAGGAGAAATTTTAGGTATAGATTTACCTGATAAGGTTGAATTAGTTATTACTCATACTGAACCTGCTGTTAAAGGTAATACTACTACAAATGCTTTAAAAGATGCTGAATGTGAAACAGGTTTAATGGTAAGAGTACCATTATTTATAGAAGAAGGGGAAACAATTATTGTTTCTACTGCTGATGGAAAATATGTTTCACGTGCATAAAATGAAAAAATAAGAAGTAGATACTTCTTTTTTTGTTGGAATTGAAAATAATTATATAAAGTGATATATTAATGATGACACGGGTGAGTTTATGAAAAAAATAAATATAGGGTTATTTATTGATACATTTTATCCTATGATTGATGGGGTTATTTTGGTTGTAGATAATTATGCTAAAAGACTTAGTAAATATGCTAATGTATTTGTTTTTGCTCCTAGGATACCACATAAAAGATATGATGATTCGGTGTTTAATTATAAAGTGATTAGATGTAGGTCTATGGATGTGTCATTTGTAGATTATTCTTTACCTTTACCTGATTTTGATATTAAATTTAAGAAAGAATTAGAAAAATGTGATTTAGATATAGTACATATTCATTCTCCTGCAACATTAGGTCGTATAGGTGTTAATTATGCTATTAGACATAATATTCCTGTTGTTGCGACTATGCATAGTCAATATAAACAGGATTTTATGAGAGTAACTAAATCAAAGTATATTTCTAATAAACTAACTAATAGTATTATTAAATTATTTGAAAAATGTGATGAATGTTGGACAATGAATAATGAAATAGCTAGAATCTTTCAGGAAGATTATGGTTATAAAAAGCAATTAAAAATTATTAATAATGCTACTGATATGGAGTTTTCTAAAGAAAAAGAAAAAACAGATAAGGAACTTAATAAACTATATGGTATAAAAAAGGATGAGTTTGTTTTATTGTTTGTTGGTAGAATTAATAAACTTAAAAATATAGATTTAATTATTAATTCTTTGAGAAAAGTAAAATCAAAATATAAGATGTTATTTGTTGGATCTGGACAAGATGAAGATTATTTAAAAAATAAGATTAATAAGTATAATTTATCTGATAGAGTTATAATGTGTGGAAGAGTAAAAGATAGAGAAGAACTTACTGCTTATTATGCCAGGGCAGATTTGTTTTTATTTCCATCATTTTATGATTCAAATTCATTAGTACAATTGGAAGCGGCATCTCAAAAAACTCCAACTTTGTTTGTAAAGGGATCTGCTACTGCTGCTAAAGTTATTGATGATGTAAATGGATTTATAGCAAATAATAATCCAGATAGTTATGCAAATAAAATAGATGAAATATTATCTAATGGTGGATTTTTAAAAGAAGTAGGAGAAAATGCCTATAATGATTTATATGTTAGATGGGATGATGAGGTTCAAAAGATATATGAATCATATTTAAGAATAATAGAAAGTAGGGATAAATAATGGGTTTATTTACAAAAAAGAGAAAAGATGCTGATTGGATAAAACCAAATGATGCTATACAGGCAATAGTTCCATATATAATGCCAAGAAGATGTGATGCAGAGGTTTCAAGTACTGTTGATATTGATGTTACTAAGTTAGTCGAATTTGTTGATAAGCAAAATGAAAAAGATTTGGGTTATAAAATGACATATTTCCATGCTTTATCTTCTTGTTTTGCTAAAACTGTATATAATAGACCTGCATTGAATAGGTTTGTTAAAAATAAAAGATTGTATCAAAGAAAGAAAATAACTTTTGCTTTTATTGCTAAAGATAAAATGAGTGATAAAGGAGAAGAAAGAATAATATCTATTGATATAGAACCTAATGATAATGTAATGTCTTATAGTAAAAAGGTTGCAGTTGATGTGTTTAAAGTTAGAAAAGAAGGTTCTAATGATATGGATGGAGTATTAAAAGCATTTTCTTCATTACCTAAATGGTTATTATCAATAATTGTAAAGTTTGTTTTCTTTTTAGATAATCATGGAATTAATCCTAAAGCAATTACTGAAGGTGATACAAATTACGCTACAATTATTTTAAGTAACTTAGGTAGTATAAAGACTAATTCCGTATATCATCATCTTAATGAATATGGTACTAATTCAATTGTAATTACTATAGGTACAATAAGAGAAGAAGGAAATAAAAAATTGGTGGATATTACTGCTACTTTAGATGAGAGAATTGCTGATGGATTTTATTTTGCAAAGTCAATTCAATTAGCAGACTATATAGCAAGAAATCCTAAAATATTATTAGAAGATTTTGATACTAAAGTTGAAATAAAATAGTATATAATTATATACTGTTTTTTTATTATGCAATTATTTGATTATATGTTTTATCTATGTGTCAAATTTGATTTAATTAATTGCTAATTGTTTTTTATTTGTAGTATAATGTATTTGTAAAGGTAGGGTTGTTATGGCAAAAAGAAAGAGAAGAAAGACAACTAAAAAGGCTGTTTTAGAAGTAAGAAAAGAAGTATATGCAATACTTTTCATTGTTGCTGCTGTAATTGGTCTTGGTAAACTTGGACCAGTTGGAAGATGTGTTGCAGCATTTTCATTATTTTTAACAGGTTCTTTTTATATGGTATCTTTAGTTATATTATTAATATTAGGTGTATATATATTTATAAAAAGTGATTGGCCTGATTTTTTTTCAACTAAGTTTTTAGGTTTCTACTTATTTATAATAGGATTACTTTCATTTATGCATTGGGATTATGTTATTCTTAATAATGGTAATGCTAGTGTTATATTTAGAGAGACATTTAATGAATTATCAAAAGCATTTAGTACTTTGGCATCGACTGGTGTTATTTCAGAAAATGTTGCTGTTGGAGGAGGATTAATTGGAGGAGTATTTGCATTATTATTCTCAAAATTATTCTCTGATTTGGGAATGAAAATTGTTTCAATAACATTTATGGTTGCTGGTGTATGTTTATTTACAGGATTTTCAATTAGTGAGTTTATTAACAATAGATTATCTGATGTTAAAGATAGACATGAAAAACGTAAAGAGAAGAATAAAGATGGGGATGATGATAATCCAATTGAAAATAAAAAGGTTAAAATTAGCAATGGTAATGAAATAGAAGAAGTAGAAAAAACTACTATTAAAAATATTAATGAAATTAAAAAAATTAATACGGTAGAGGGTCAAACAAATACTGAGGAAAACAAAACTGAAACTGAGGAAGTTCATCAAAATCATATTAATCCTGCATATCAGTTGCCTTCATTGGATATTTTAAATAGACCTAAAAATCAGAATAATAAAATGGATAATTCAGCAATTGAAGCAAATATAGAAAAATTAGAAAAAGTTCTTGCTAGTTTTTCTGTCGTTGCAAAGGTTGTTGAGGTTCATATAGGTCCTACTGTTGCACAATATGAATTGGAAATTGCAAGTGGTACAAGGGTTAATAAAATTACTACATTAAGTAGAGAAATTGCTTTAGCGTTATCAAAGAAAGATGTAAGAATAGAAGCTCCAATACCTGGTAAAAGTACAGTTGGAGTAGAGTTTGCAAATGATAAACCAACTGCTGTTAGTTTTTATGAGATTATGGCAAGTAAGGTAATGTTACAAAATCAAGATAAGAAACTTATGGTTCCTCTTGGTAAATCAATAATGGGGGATATAGGTGTTTGTGAGATTAATAAGATGCCTCATATGTTGATTGCTGGTACTACTGGTTCAGGTAAATCAGTTTGTGTTAATGGTATAATATGTTCCATTTTGATGAGAGCAAAACCAGATGAAGTAAAACTTGCTATGGTAGATCCTAAAGTAGTTGAATTATCTGTTTATAATGGAGTTCCTCATTTGGTGTGTCCTGTTGTTTCTGATCCTAAACAGGCTGCAATATTATTACAAAAAATGGTTCAAGAAATGGAGGATAGATATCATAAGTTTAGTGATACTGGTACAAAGAAAATTGAGGGATATAATGAATATGTAGAAAAATATAATAAAAAGAATCCAGATAATAAAATGGATAAAATGCCATTTATAGTTGTTATTATTGATGAGTTGTCTGATTTGATGATGGTTGCTGCAAAAGAAGTAGAAGATTCAATACTTAGAATAACACAAAAAGCACGTGCTGCAGGTATTCATTTAATAGTTGCAACACAAAGACCATCAACTGAAGTTATTACTGGTTTAATTAAAGCAAATATTCCATCTCGTATTGCTTTTGCAGTTGGATCTGGAATAGATTCTCGTACAATACTAGATCAAGTAGGTGCAGAAAAATTATTAGGAAAAGGAGATATGTTCTTTTTACCAATAGGACAAAATACTCCTACTCGTGTTCAAGGTTCATATATTACTGATGATGAAATTGCTAAAATTATTAAACATACTAAAGAACAACAACAGGCGCAATATGATGATGCTTTTTCTAATTTAGAAGTTCAAAAACAAGATGTTTCTGATGATGCTGATTTAACTCCTAAAGAAGTCGAAGGAGATAAATTATATGATGAAATTACTGATTTTGTTATTAAGACTCAAAAGGCATCAGCATCTTTATTACAAAGAAAATTTAAAATTGGATATAATAAGGCAGCAACAATGATTGATAAGTTAGAAGAAGATGGAATAATAGGTCCTGCAACTGGTAATTCAAAACCAAGAGAAGTTTTAATTCAGTATAGTGAAAATAGTGATGAATAAGAAGGAATATGATAGATATTTCTTTTTTTCTTTGCTATAATAAAATAAAGAAAGAAGGTTATAATTATGTCAACACCACATATAGGTTGTGAAAAAGGCGATATTGCCAAAACTGTTATTATGCCAGGGGATCCGTTACGTGCAAAATATATAGCGCAAAATTTTTTGAAAGATTATAAAGTAGTTAATAAGGTAAGAAATATGCTTGCATACACAGGAACATATAAAGGAAAAGACGTTACTGTTTTTTCATCTGGAATGGGTATTCCAAGTATAGGTATTTATTCATATGAATTATTTAAGTTTTATGATGTTGAAAAAATAGTAAGAATAGGTACTTGTGGTTCATTCAATAAAGATATTAAGTTACTTGATGTAATATTATCAAGTGGAGCATATTGTAAGAGTTACTTTCCAAAATTACTTGATGGTTCTGAAGTTGATTTTGTTAAATCAAGTGAAGAATTTAATAATATAATAAAAACTAAGGCAGAAAGCATTGGAATACCTTTGAAATACGGTAAAACTATTACTAGTGATGTATTTGATTTATATTGTGATGATGAAGATGAATTTAGAAAGAATTTTCCTGATGATAATTTCTTATCAGTTGAAATGGAAGCATTTGGTTTGTTTTTTGTAGCTCAAAAATTAAAAAAAGAAGCTGCATGTATAATGACTGTTGTTGATTCATTATATGATAAAAGAAGTTTATCTTCAGAAGATAGAGAAAAATCATTGAATGATATGATTGAAATTGCACTTGAGTCAATAATTTAATAAAAAATAGGTATACTAATATTAACGAGGTGATAAAATGAAATACATAAAAAAAGATTTAGGTTCATATAATCTACATTTGATAAATACTAATAAGTATAAGACAGTTACTATGAAGATTGTTTTTCATAGTCCAATAAAAAAAGAAGATATTACTAAAAGAAATGTTTTATCAGATATTTTATTACAATCTTGTAAAAAGTATCAATCAAAGAGAGAAATGATTATTGAATCCGAAAACTTATATGCTTTAGATATATATAATAATATTCAAAGATATGGAAATTATTCAATGTTTAGTTTTACATTACAAGTATTGAATGATAGATATACAGAGGATGATAATTTAGAAAAATCAATTGAATTTTTAAGTGAAATATTATGTAATCCAGATATTTCTAATAATGCTTTTAAGAAAGATAAATTATCTATTGTTAAAAATAATACAGAAGTAGTTTTATCATCTTTAAAGGAAGATCCTGTTGGTTATTCTCAAATGAGACTTTATGAAGCTTTTGATAAGGAAGGACCTATTTCATATAGAATGGCAGGTTATAAAGAAGATTTATCTAAAATTACAAAGGAAAATTTATATACATATTATAAAAACATGATTGAGAATGACTATGTTGATATTTTTATTGCTGGTGACTTTGATAATGTAAAGATTGTTTCAATCATAAAAAAATATTTTAAATTTAGAAAAATAAAAAAGAGAAAGATAAATTATGAATTGGATATTAGGAAATGTCGTAAGAGAAGACTTTTTGCTAAAGAAAAATGTGAAGCATCTCAATCTAAATTAGCAATAGCATGTCCAATTAGTAAGATGAGTACTTATGAAAAGAATTATCCATTAGTGCTTGCTAATATAATATTTGGTGGTAGTGCTGATTCTAAATTATTTAAAAATGTAAGAGAAAAGAATTCATTATGCTATACTATTAATTCATCTGTTAGTAAGTTAGATAATTTAATGACTATAAAGGCAGGTATTGATAAAGATAACTTTAATAAAACAGTTGAGGTTATTACTAAAACCTTAGATGATATGAAGAAGGGTAAGTTTACAGATAAAGATATTAATATTGCTAAGGAGTTATATAAATCATATATTATGTCAATAGAAGAAGATCCTATGAGAATAATTAATGAGTATTTATCAATGGAAATAGTTGATATGGATTCTTATAATGAAAGAATTGAGATAATGGATAAAGTTAAGAAAAGAGATATTATTAAAGTATTTAAAAAAATTAATATGGATACAATATTTTTACTAGAAGGTGATATTAAATGAAAGAAATAGAATTAACCTCTCTAGATATAAAATTATATACAGAGAAATTAGATAATGGTTTAGAAGTATATATGTTGCCATATAAAGATAAAAAGAAATATTTTATTAGTTATGCAACTAGGTATGGAAGTGATGTATTAAAATTTGATGTAGATGGAGAAGAATATGCACCACCTTTAGGAGTTGCTCATTACTTAGAACATAAATTGTTTGAAGAAGAATCTGGTATTGATCCATTTACGTTTTTTTCAGAGAGTGGTACTGATGGAAATGCATCTACTTCATATGATTATACTCAATATATTTGTTATGGAACAAAGAAATTTGATGAAAATTTAAGATATTTAGTTCAATTTGTTAATAGACCTTATTTTACAGATGAAAATGTATTAAAAGAAAAAGGAATAATATCTGAAGAAATTAAAATGTATAATGATATTCCAGATTATAAGTTAGAAATAAAACTTAGAGAAATGATTTATAATAGTTTATCTAGAAAATATGATATTGCTGGTACTATTGATGAAATTAATAAAATAACAAAAGAAGATTTATATAAGTGTTATAATTCATTTTATGTTCCTAATAATATGTTTATTTTAATTGTTGGTAATTTTGATTGTAAATCAGCAATTAATATTATTAAAGAAGAATTAGATTCTAAAATTAGTGTAAATTTACCTAAAATACATAATGTAAATGAAAATGACAAAGTAAATAAAAAGGAATTGATAATTAAAGAGGATATAGAAGTGCCTAAAATAGGTATAGGTTTAAAAGTCCCTTCAAAGAATTTAAAGTTAAATGATGTAGAACTTGATTTATATCTTAATATGATAACTACTATATTATTTGGTTCATCTTCTGAGTTTAGGGAAAGAGTTAGAGTTGAGGAATTATTGAATGATATTTATTCTGAATGGGAATCTACTGATAATTTTAAGACCTTTTATTTATATGCAACAAGTAAGTATCCTGATAAATTAGTTGAAGAAATTAATTATGAATTTGATAATTTATCTGTAACAACAACTGCTTTTAATAGAATAAAAAAGGTATGGATTGCTAATGAAGTTAAAACAGTTGATAATGTATATAGAATGGAAAATAATGTTTATGATGATATTATTAGTTATGGTAAACCTATTGCTAATAGGGTTGAATTAATAAGAAATATGGATATTAAAGTATTAAGAAATTTAATAAAGAAAATTAAATTTGATAATAGATGTATTTTAAAAATGTATAGTAAAGATAAAAAGAAATTGTAAAATATAATTTCTTTTTATTTGTTTTTATTATATAATTGATTATAGATAAGAATAGGAAAGAGGAGTTTATCTATGGATTTTAAAATAGGTGATAGTATTGAAGAACAAACTCAAGAAGTAGTGAGAGCTAGGGTTAAAAAACAAAGAACTAAAGCAATTGTTACTGTTGTTATTTTAACTGTTGTTTTTGGATTGTCTGCATTTTTTATAAGTGGATTGATATTTAATAAAAAAGAACCTACTGCTCCACCACAAGAACAATTATCATTTGAAGATGAAACTGTACAAATATTATATAATGTTATTACTCATGGAAATACGATGCAAAGAGATGATATTTTTGTAAAGAATAATTATGTTACAATGGATACTTTTACTGATGAAGAAAAGTTATATTATTCATTACAATATGCTGATTCTGATGATTTGCAAGTTTCTAGTACTCTAAATGATTCAGAAAACAAAATATATTTATTAAGTGATAGTAGCATTAAGAAATACATGAGGTATTTCTTCGGAGATTCTGTTAAATATTCTAATGTAGAAAGTATGACTTATACATTTGATTTTACTGTAAATGATAAAAATGTTGCAGAATTGAAGTATAATAATAGAAATGGATATGATATAGAGTTTAAGGAGTATAAGAATCCAAATATGATGGAACCTGTTCAGGAAATGGCTATTACTCAGCCAGTTAGTGCAAAAAAAGAACAGGATGGAAGTATTATTATTGAAGAGAAAGTATTATATGTTAGAATAACTCCATTGGAAAATAATACGTTTAAATATGAAATATTTAAAGATTATGAGAAAGAAATTCCGCTTGAAGTTAAAAATAATTTAACAGAAGAAGAAGTTAGAAATTATCAAGTTGATTTTGATAGTTTGTCTAATGTTATTACAATTCAATATGTTTTTGGTGTAAATTCTACGTCATATTATTTCAAAAGTAGTACTATGAAGAAGTAATGATTTACAAAATGGACCATTTGTGATATAATATTAAACCGTCATGGGTGGTTTTTTTATGAATAAAAGAGTTAATAGATTATTAAATTATTATGAATTTATATTTATTTCAATTATAGTATTATTTATATCTTTAATAGCTTATATAAATATAGATGTTGAAGGTTTAAAAATACTTGAAAAGATATTGTTTTTTGGAATAATACCTTTAGAGATATGCGTAGTATCTATTGAATTATTATTATTTTTGTTTTTTAATAAAAGAATAAAAGTATTTTATGTTATATATTTATTTGTTGAGTTATTGGCTATTATTCTTATAAATAAGACATTTGTTTTTTCTGGATTAATAGTACTTATTGTTTTTAGTGTTATTAAGATGATTCTTAGAATAAAATATGTTGATATGATATATAATACTAAATTATTTAGAAGATATTGTAGATTATTTAATATTAAATTTAAAAGAGTTACTAGTAAAAAGAAAAGAGTTACTAAAACTAATAGAGCAAGAAGTACTGCATCAGGAAAACCTGTTAAGAGTTATGCATAATATATATAAGCACTATTACTAGTGCTTTTATTATGATATAATATATTTGTTTGGAGGCTAACTTTATGAAAGAAGAAAATATCAGAAATTTTTGTATTATTGCACATATTGATCATGGTAAAAGTACTCTTGCTGATAGAATACTTGAATTGACTGGTGCTATTGACAAAAGAGAATTAAAGAGTCAAATGTTAGACTCCATGGATTTAGAACGTGAAAGAGGAATTACAATAAAGTTAAATGCTGTACAGTTATCATATAAATATAATGATGAGACATATCAACTTAATTTAATAGATACACCGGGACATGTTGATTTTTCATATGAAGTTTCTCGTTCTTTAGCGGCATGTGAAGGAGCAATACTTGTTGTTGATGCTGCTCAAGGAGTAGAAGCACAAACTCTTGCTAATTTATATTTGGCACTTGATAATAATCTTACTGTTATTCCAGTTATTAATAAAATAGATTTACCTAGTGCTGATCCAGATAAGGTTATTGGTGAATTAGAAAATATTGGATTTGAAAAAAAAGATATTGTTTTAACTAGTGCAAAGACTGGAGTAGGCGTAGAAGAATTACTTGAAAAGATTATTTCAGTAATACCATCTCCTAAAGGAGATAGGAAATCTCCATTAAAAGCATTGATATTTGATAGTTTATTTGATTCGTATAGAGGAGTTATTACAAGTATTAGAGTTGTTGATGGTGAAGTTCATACCGGAGATATTATTAGGATGATGGAAACTGATGCTGTTTATGATGTGGTTGGACTTTCTATTAATAATCCAAAAGAAAAAGAAGTATCTGTTTTAAGAGCAGGAGAGGTTGGATATTTATTTGCATCAATTAAAAGTATTAGTGATGTTCATGTTGGTGATACAATAACATTAGATGATAATCCTGCTAAGGAAGCTCTTCCGGGATACAAACCTATGAAGCCGACTGTATATTGTGGATTATATCCTATTGAATCTAGTAAATTTGAAGATTTAAGAGAAGCTCTTAATAAACTAAAATTAAATGATGCAGCACTTACTTTTGAACCTGAAACATCTAAAGCATTAGGTTTTGGATTTAGATGTGGGTTTTTAGGTTTACTTCATATGGAAATTGTAGAAGAGAGAATTGAAAGAGAATTTGGAATAGATTTAATTGCGACTTCTCCTTCTGTTGTATATGAAGTTGAAATGACTGATAAGAGTAAAATACTTGTTGATAGTCCTACTAAAATGCCAAGAAGAGAATTAATTAATAAAACATATGAACCATATGTTAAATGTAGTATATTTACTCCTAGTGAATATATTGGACCATTAATGGAATTATGTCAGGATAAAAGGGGAACATTTATAAATATAGATTATTTGGATACTGAGAGAGTAACAATTAATTATGAATTACCTTTATCAGAAATTGTATATGACTTCTTTGATAGATTAAAATCATCTACTAAAGGTTATGCTTCATTTGATTATGAAGTTATTGGATATAAAGAAAGCAATCTTGTGAAAATGGATATTCTACTTAATGGTGAAATTGTTGATGCTTTAAGTGTAATTGTTCATAAAGATTTTGCTTATAAGCGTGGAAGATTAGTTGTTGAAAAATTAAAGGAAATAATACCAAGACAATTATTTGAGGTTCCAATACAAGCTGCTATTGGTATGCATGTAATTGCTAGAGAAACAGTTAGAGCACTAAGAAAAGATGTTTTAGCTAAATGTTATGGTGGAGATGTTACAAGAAAGAAGAAGTTGCTTGAAAAACAAAAAGAAGGAAAGAAGAGAATGAAACAAATAGGAAGTGTTGAGGTTCCTCAAGAAGCATTCTTATCTATTCTTTCTACAAAGGAGTAATATTATGATAGATGAAAATATAATTATACATGAAGCAGAAGAATATGTTTCAAATAATAAAACCATGAAGGAAACTGCTGATGATTTACATATTTCAAAAAGAACACTTCAACTACATTTTAAGAGATTAAAGGATATAAATGAAAAACTATATCAAGAAGTTATAAATAAGCAAGAAAAAAATCAAGCAGAAGGAAGAGTAAAAGGTGGTCATTTAGGAAAAGCAACCTCAAAATTTACAAGTGATGATGCAGAAAGAATAGCAAAAATAATGATAGATAAGTGCCTTTCTTATAAGGATGCTGAAGAGGAATTTGGAATACCTAAATCAACAATTTATGAAATATTACATAGTGATTTAGTAAGTAAAAGAACTAAAGATATGTTAGATATATTAGCAGAAGCAAATATACATGATCTAACAACAGAAGAACTTTTGAGAAGAAAAAGAAAATGATAAAAAGTTGTTATATACATATTCCGTTTTGTAATAAAATATGTTCTTATTGTGATTTTCCTAAACTGCTTTATAATGCTAATTATGTAGATAAATATTTAGATTCATTAGAAAAAGAGATTAAATCTATATATAAAAATGATATTTTAGATACTTTATATATAGGTGGAGGTACTCCTAGTTCTCTTTCTTTAGAGCAATTATCAAGATTATTTAATATACTTGGTAACTTAAAAAAATCAATAGATATAGAATATACAATAGAATGTAATTTTTCTTCGTTAACAAAAGATAAATTAGAACTGTTTAAAAAAGTGGGAGTAAATAGAATAAGTTTAGGAATAGAATCTATAGATAAGAATAATTTAAAATTATTAGAAAGAGAAGAATATACTGATGAAATAGTAAATAAAATAAAATTAATAAGAGATATTGGAATTAATAATATTAATGTTGATTTAATGTATGCTTTACCTGGTGAGACGATAGAAGTTTTAGAAAAAGATTTAGATTTTATATTATCTTTGGATGTTGAACATATATCTACTTATTCATTAATAATAGAAGATCATACTAAATTAAAGATTAGTAATATTAAAAATATAGATGAAGATTTAGATTATGAAATGTACCGATTAATTAATAATAAATTGAAATCTAATGGGTATAAACACTATGAAATAAGTAATTATTCTAAAGATTGTTTTGAATCTAGACACAATAAGTGTTATTGGTTAAATGATGAATATTATGGTTTTGGTTTAGGAGCAGCATCTTATATTGATAATAAAAGAATTACTAATACTAGATCTATTACTAAATACATTAATAATGGATATTCTATTGTATGTGAGGATTTAGATATTGATTCTAAGATAGAGTATGAGATTATGCTTAATCTTAGATTATGTTGTGGGATTGATCTAGATAGATTTAAGAATAAATATGGTATTTTTTTGAGTGAAAAGTATGATTATAATTATTTGGTTAATACAGGGTTATTAATATTAAATAATAATTGTTTATTTATACCTGAAGATAAATTATATATTAGTAATCAAATAATAGTTAAATTATTACAAAATAAATTATAATTATGATAGAATTATATATAGGATAGTGATGTTATGGAAGAATTAGAAGAAATGTTTATGGATGAATTGAATTATTTAAAAAATGATAGTTATGCTGATATATTACTTAATATTTTAAATATGTTACCTGAATATTGGTTTGATGTTGAAGCATCATCAACAGGAAAATATCATCCTCAGTATGCACTGGGTAAAGGAGGACTTTTAAGACATTCAAAAGCTGCTATGAGAATAGGGTTTGAATTGCTTAGTAATCCTGTTATTGGATCAAAATATACTGAAAGAGAACATGATTTAATGCTTATGGCATTGCTTGTGCATGATGGATTAAAATCTGGTAATCCTAAAGAAAAATATACTAGATTTGATCATCCAATTTTGATGGCTAACCTAATAATAGATAATAAGAAAGACTTAGGTCTTACTGATAGTGATGCTAAATTTATGGCAGATGTTATTAAAACTCATATGGGTGCATGGACTAAGGATTATGATGGGAATGAAGTATTAGAACCGCCAAAGACAAAATATCAGAATTTTGTTCATATGTGTGATTTTCTAGCATCACGTAAGTGTTTATTAGTTCCTTTTGATGAGGATAATAAAATAAATGTATAATGATGACTAGTTTGTTGTTTGACTTATATTAATTTGGTAAAATAGATTAAGAAGGAGGTTAATAATGAAAAAGATAAAAAAAAGAAAAAAAGAGAAGCATATTTTTTCATGGATACTTATGATTGTTTTAATAATTATTGTGTTTTGTTTAAGTGCTTTGATTTTTAATACTGATTATTTATCTCCTAAAATCGATGAATTGACAACAAGTTATATATCTTTTAATAATGTTGAGTCTACTGATATTATTAAAATTTCTAATATAAAAAGAATGGATGATGATACTGGTAAAAGTTATAGGAATAGAAATAGTGTTTCTTTTAATGTAAATGGTAAAAAGAATACTAATTATGAAATTGTTTTGTATCCTATAGGTACTATAATTAGTGATGATTCTGTTAATTTTTATTTAAAAAATAATGTTGATAATGTTTCAAATAGTCTTAATAATATGGAAAAAAAAGAAGATGGTGGAATTGTTATTTATAAATCAACTATAGGTAATGAAGGAAAGTTTACACTAAAACTATGGGTTGATGATGATTATAATAAATCATTTAAGAATTTGTCATATGAAGTTAAGATAAAATAAAGGTGGAGAGAATATGAAAAAGGGACGAGTAATAGTGATTGAAGGAACAGATTGTTCTGGAAAAGAGACTCAATCTAAAATTCTTGAAGAGAGATTTAAAAAAGAAAAAATTAAATGTATTAGATTTGGATTTCCTATGTATGAAACTGCGACTGGAAAAGTTGTTGGAGGAGCATATTTGGGAAAACCTGAGATTTCTGAATCTTTTTTTAAAGAAGGAGCTGTTAATGTAGATCCTTTTGTTGTTTCTCTTTATTATGCTGCTGATAGAAAATATAATATGCCTGTGATAGAGGAATATCTAAATAAGGGTTATAATGTTATTTTAGATAGATATATTTCTTCTAATCAAGCACATCAAGGGAGTAAAATAAAAAATCCAGATGATAGATTTGATATGTATCAGTGGATTGATAAACTAGAATATTGGTTATTAAAATTGCCTAAACCAGATATAACTATATTTTTACATGTTCCATATAAGAACTCTTTAGAACTTAGAAGTAATAGGGAATTGCTTGATGAACATGAGAAGGATGAAAATCATTTAAAAGCAGCTGAGGAAGCATATATAGAGTTGTCTGAGTTATATAATTGGAATAGAATTGAATGTATTAAAAATAATAAATTAAGATCAATAGAAGATATTTCTGATGAGATATACAAGATATGTAAAAAGTCACTTTAAAAAAGTGACTTTATTTATTTTCTGTATCATTAATTATTGTTGGCATTATTGGACTTGTATTTATTGATGGAGTATACTCAACATTTTTTTGTTCTTGATTTATTGGCGTTGTATCTAATGATGGAACTTTTGTTATATCTATTTTATAAGCATTTGTTGATGTATCTACATCGTTTATATCTATTTTATCTTCGAGATTTGTATTTACGGTTTCTATTGGATCTGTTGTATATATTTCTTGAAGAGCAATTGGTTGCTCAGTAGTTGTATTTGCCTCTTCTGGAGTTGTTGGTTGTTGCTCAGCAGAAGTATTAATTTCTTCCTGAGTTGTTGGTTGTTGCTCAGTGGTTGTATTTGCCTCTTCTGGAACAGATGGTTGCTGTTCAGCAGTAGTATTTGTCTCTTTTGGAACAGATGGTTGTTGTTCAGCGGTAGTATTTATTTCTTCTGGAACAGATGGTTGTTGTTCGGTAGTTGTATTTGTATTTCCTGTATTTATAGCATCAATTATTTCTCTTGATAATTCGTTTTCATAATTATCATCTTCTTCATTTTCTATTTCGATTGTTCTATATATTTCTTCAAATGAAGTTTTTCCTTCAAGACATTTTATCAATGCATCTTGTAGCATTGTTATTGTATTTTCTGAATATACCATTGTAGCAAGTTCTTTTTTTGAAAGATTTTCATTACTTAGAGCATTTCTTATATCATCATCTATTTCTAGGACTTCATGAAGAGCAATTCTTCCTTTATATCCTCTACGGCAGTGTTCACAACCTTTTGGATTTGCATCCCATAGTTCATCGACGTCCATATTCATATATTTTTTAAAAATTTTCTTTTCATATTTTGTAATTGGTCTTTTTACTCTACAATTTGTACATAAGGATTTTGCAAGTCTTTGAGATATGATTCCTGAAAGAGCTGTTGATAGAAGGTATCTCTCAACATCCATATCAAGAAGTCTTTCAACTGTTGCTAGGGCATTGTTTGTATGGATTGTTGATAAAACTAAGTGTCCTGTTATAGAAGCACGTACAGCTATTTGTGCTGTTTCAGAGTCACGAATCTCTCCGATTAGTATAATATTTGGATCTTGACGCAAAATAGAACGTAGTGCTGCTGCGAATGTCATTCCAATTTCAGCGTTTACTTGAACTTGATTTATACCTTCAATATTCATTTCTATGGGGTCTTCAACTGTTATGATATTAGTTTCAGGTTTATTTAATCCTTGTAGTATTGAATATGTTGTGGTTGATTTACCAGAACCAGTAGCACCTGTTGTTAGGATGATACCATTTGGTAATCCCATTATTCTTTTGATTTTTTCTAAATTTTTTGGGTGGAATCCTAATGAGTCGATTCCTTCAAGACTTCTTGTATAGTCTAAGATACGGATAACTACTTTTTCTCCTTCGTTTAATGGTAGAACGGAAACACGCATATCAAGATATTCTCCATTAAATGTTCCTTTTATTGCTCCATCTTGTGGAAGTCTTGATTCAGTTATGTTCATGTTTGCCATTAATTTAAGTCTTGTGGTTAAATTTCTTTCATATGCTTTAGGAACGAATGTATAGTCTTGACAATCACCATCAATTCTAAAACGAACCATCATTCCTTCTTCTCTAGGATCGAAATGAATATCTGATGATTTATTGTGTGAAGCTGCAATGATTATTTGATCAGCTATTTGAGTAATTGGTGTTTTTGTAAAATCAAATGACACCATAAAACTCTCGGTTCCTTGTTTGACTTGTTTGACATCGTATTGAACCATTTTCGATCCCCTTTCTTGACTATTTACTATAATCAATATTTATTCTTTTCTATGGTATTTTACTATAAAATATTATATAATAAATTTATAAGAATATCAAGGAGAGTGAGAATGAAAATATGAAAAAATTAAACGAATCTGGATTCGTTCTTGCTGAAACACTTATTGCAACAGTTTTTTTGACTGTAATATTTTCAATGATATATGTAAATTATTATCCGCTTATTGCAGAATATGAAAAAAGGGAAGTATATGACGATGTAGATGGTAAATATGTTGCATATTGGGTAAAAAAAATAATAGAGAATGATTCATTTGGGTTTAGTTCTGCAGATGCTGATAAAATGAATAATAAAGGATACATTGGATTTAAATGTACATCAATATCTGATGTGAATCAAAGATCTATGTGTATTAATATTATGAATTCATTTAATATAGCTGATGATTGTGGCGCTACTACTGGTAAATACTGTGCATATATCACACATTATCGTATAGGAGGAACTATTACACCAAATTTTAAAGATACAGTTAATTCAGATGATAATTTTGCAGTTGATTTTAAAGATTATGTGAATTATCTACCTGATTTTGCAACTGGTGATCCAGATAATAATAAATATAGAGTTATTGTTGTTGTTAGACATCAAGAAGGTGGAAACGATTACCGTTCATATTCTACTATGGAGGTGAACAAATAATGAAGTTAAACAATAAGGGTATGACAATAATAGAAGTATTAGTTTGTTTTGTACTTGTTTCTACTATTATGATGTCACTATTTTCAACAGTTTCTTCTTTTAATGATAAAAGATTAGAAGAAAAGTATAGATCAAGTGTTCTTACATATAAGAATGTTTTAACTAAAGTTATTCAAGATGATTTTGTAAAGATTGGTTTAGCAGATGTTAGAATTAGAGAATCAAAAGAAGGAGAATCTGGTGATACATATAAGACTAGGATATATACTGTAGAATGTACATTAAAAGATTCTACAAAAAGAACTCTTAAGATTTCACAGAAATATACAAAAACTCCAGGACATTTAGATGGTATAGTTGGAGAAGATGACGAATTTAAAATTCAATATGGTAAACCTAATGAATTAGAGGATTATCCATTACCTGAATTAGGAGAAACATATGGAAAATATGATAATTCGCTTCATGTTTTTAATCCATGTGAAACAGCAAGTTCAGATTGTTCTTATTCTAAAGATTTACAAATAAATAATGTATTAATTACTATTAATAATGAAGAGTTAGATGGTAGTGCTGAAAGTCATATTCTTGTAGTATATATAGAGTTTTATCATCCGGATTTAGGTAATAGGTACGCTATTAATATAGTAAGTCCAATAAATTTTGTAACTAATGTTGCTGGTACTGCAAATAGATTTAATTTTCCAGTTACTCAAAGTTAATAAAGTAATAAATATTGTTAAAGAAAGAATTAATCCAATTATTCTTCCATAAATATAATTTTTGTATTTAATAGGAGTATCCGAAAGGATACTTTTTATTTGTAATTGTATTGATAATGATCCAAAAGAAATAAAAGAAATAATAAAAATAGATTTTAAAATGATATTATTTATTAATGTAGTTGAATAAACTCCTTTTGTTAAATCAAATATTCCATTAATAAATGTATAAATATATATATTGTTAAAATTATTAATTAATGCTGAAATTAGATAAAAAAAGATACTCGTACCATATATTATAATAATTGTTTTAGTACTTTTCAGAATGCATTTTACTAAAGAATTAGAAAAATCTTTAGGATAATTAATGGGAGAAGTAATTTTATTTTTATTATTGTTTAAAAATAAAAAAATAATAATATTACTTAGAATTAAGGAGATAAGTATTATATAAGTAATTGATTTATTGTTGGTAATTAATAATACGGAGTTTAATATAAATAGAGGATTAGGAAAATGAGAAAACATTATTATTTTATTAGCGTCATTTAAATCAATAATATTTTTTTTTAATAGTTCTTTTGTATATATTGCTCCTGATGGAAATCCACTTATTAGAGATAATAATAATATATATAAATAACTTGAATTGATTTTAAATATTTTTTGAATTATTTGAAGAAAGTTATATTCAATTAATAGATTTGAGATAGTAAAAAAAGTGAAACTTACAGGTAGTATTTTTTTTATGAATACTTCAGTATATTCTAAGAAATTAGCTACTAATTTATCTGTATATATAATATAGAATATTAAAATGATTAATAAAGTGACAAGTATTAGTATACTTTTATAATTTTTTTTCATATTTCTCCTTTTTATTTGTTATAATTTAAGTAGGGTGAAAATCATGCTTAAAAAGATATGTGGTTACATAAAAGAGTTTATTATTGAAGAGTATAAGTTTTTACTTATTACTACTATATTATTAATTATATTAAATATACCTTTAAATTATTATATTGTTGTTGGGGGAGGCATTAGTGATGCTAATGACAGAATAGAGGTTGAGAAGCAACATAAGAGTAAAGGTAGTTTTAATATTAGTTATGTTACTCAATTAAATGCTAATGTTCTTGCATATGGTTTAAGTTTTATTATACCTTCATGGGAAGTTGAAGATGCTGATTTATATAAATATGATTCTGACGAAAGTATGGATGATATTAATTTTAGAAGTGAACTTGATTTAAAGACTGCGAGTGGTACAGCAACATATTGGGCATATACACTTGCTAAAAAAGATGTTAAGGAAACATCTAGACATTTGTATGTGATAGCAACTTATCCTAATGATTATAAAACAGATTTAAAAGTACAAGATGAAATACTTAGCATGGATGGCAATAGTTATGACAATTCTAAAGATTATATAGATTATATTCAAACTAAAGGTGTTGGAGATTATATAACAGTAAGAGTAAAAAGAAAGAAAAAAGAACTAGATATTAAAACAAAAGTTTATGAGAAAAGTGATAAGAAGATATTAGGGTTGTCTTTACAATATGTTAAAGAGTATAAAACAGATCCTAAAGTTAATATAAAATTTAAAAGAAATGAGTCTGGACCTTCTGGTGGTTTAATAACTACTCTTGAGATATATAATCAATTAGTTAATAAGGATATAACTAAAGGTAAGATTATTGCTGGTACTGGAACAATTGAAGAAGATGGAAGTATAGGTCAAATAGGTGGAATAGAACATAAAGTATATGGAGCTGAACGAGCAAAGGCAGATGTATTTTTATCTCCAGGAGGGGATAATTATAAAGATGCTAAAAAGTATATTAAAGAAAAACATTTAAAAATTAAATTAATAAAGGTAAATACAATACAGGATGCGATTAAAAAGTTGGAGGAGATAGGTTGAGAATAGGAATAGATATAGATGATACGATTTGTTGTACATCTGAAATAGTAAAAGATAGATTGGAAAAATATGCTATAAAAGAGCATATGGATCCTCTTGATATAATGAATAATGAAGAGTTAAAAAGTGCCTTCTTTAGTATTTACTTAGAAGATATTTATAGTAATGTTGAAATAAAAAAGAATGCTAGTGAAGTTTTGAAGAGATTAAAGAGTAAGGGAAATGAAATATACCTTATTACTGCAAGATCAAATTATTTTGTTAAAACAGTAAAGAATAATTTTGAAATAATTGAAAGATGGATGAAAGAACATAATATTGAGATAGATGGTATTGTAGCATCTGCATATGGTGAAGAGAAGGCAGATGTATGTAAAAGATATAATATTGATTTAATGATAGATGATGATCCTTATAATTATCAAAAAATCATATCTAGTGGAATAAAATGTGTTTTATTTGATGATAAAGAAAAATATGAATTAAAAGATAATTATGTTTCAAATTGGTTAGAATTAGAAAAGTATATAGAAAGGAATAGATAGTATGAAAAGGGTTGTAAGTTATTTAATTATTGTTTTAGTAATGCTTGGTTTAGTAGAGGTTAATGCTAGTAATTATGAAATGATGGAGTTAATTCCTTTGGATGTAGATACTACAATAAGAGGAGATAATTTTTTGTATAAAGATATATCTTATGAAAAAGGTAGTATTAAATTTGGTTCTATAAAAAATATGAGTGATGAGAAGAAGTCTCTTACAGTTTCTATAGGATTATTTAATAAGAAAAAGAGAAATATTGGAATTATTAATTATTGTTCTACAGAAGATGCGTTAGATGCTAATGATTTTGTTGAAAATTTCTCTATATCTATTACTAAAGAATATTTAGGGAAAGATTATTCAATAGATGATGTAAAGTATATAGCAATTTTAAATGAAAACATTAACTGTAGATTAACAGGTTCAGATGAATTTTTAGGTAGAAGAGTACAAGAAATTTATAAAGCTGGAAATGGTTCTTTATCTCAAAGTACAATAATACTTATTGATATGATAAAAGTAATAGGTTGTTGTTTATTGTTATTATTCTTATATAAATTTTTATTTACTAAGGCATATAGAAATATGGATGGGGAAGATGTAAGACAAGAATACGCTTATATTAATAAACAGTTAAAAAAAGAAAGAGAAGAAAAGAAGAAAAATGAAGTTCCTAAACCAAAAGTGGTTAAGACACATAAGAATGAAAAAATAATTGCTCAAGAAAAGAGTGAAGGAGAAAAAGAAAACAAAGATAATTCTAATCTACATAATTTTTATAAATAAGAATGTATTGATATACATTCTTTTTCTTTCCCATAATTTCCCATAGAATTGTAATATTTATAACACATTTTATTTATATAATTAATGCAGAAAGGAGGAAAAATAAATATAAAAATCAATCACATAATTTCACATAATATTTAGATAATTCTTACACAATTAAGTATTATGATGTTTATATAAGAGGAGGGATGCTAATAAGATAGAGAATGTATAAGCAATAAATAGTGAATAATTTATATTTAATATAATTGATTAATATATAAAGGAGGTAATGCTGATAGTATAAAAAAATGATATAATAATGATGGGTGATAATTATGTATACAATATGTTTAGTAGAAGATGAGGTTGCTTTATCTAATATAGTTAAAACATATTTAGAAAGAGCAGGGTATGATGTTGTTTCATTCACTAAAGGAAGTGATGCAATAGCGTATATTGGGAATAAAGTTGATTTATGGATCTTAGATATAATGTTGGGAGATGATATAAATGGATATGATGTAATCAAATCAATCCGAGAAAAAGATGAGAATGTTCCTGTAATATTTACATCTGCTAGAGATCAAGAACTTGATAAAATATTTGGTCTTGAACTTGGAAGTGATGATTACATAACAAAACCATATTCTAGTAAAGAACTAGTATTGAGAGTAAATAATATAATAAAAAGAGTTTATAAGAATACAGATAATAACATAATTAATTATGATAATTATGTTATAAATATAGAAAAAAGAACTATCGAAGAAAATCAAAAAGAAATAAAACTTACTACACTTGAATTTGATCTAATGATTATGTTTCTGCATAATAAAGGGAAATGCTTTTCTAGGGAAGAGATACTTGAAAATGTATGGGGAAATGATTATTTTGGTACTGATAGAGTTGTTGATGACTTAGTAAGAAGACTTAGAAAGAAACTACCTAATATGAAAATAGAAGCAATCTATGGGTATGGGTATAGAGTGTTATGAGATTTAAGAATAATAGTTTAAGTAAACAATTGTTATTAGTTGTAGGCATAGCATTTTTTCTATTATTTATATCTTTGGGTATTATTTTACCTAGAATGTTAATTCCTGTTACAGAAACAAATATTTATAATTATCTAAGAGAACCATTGCAGATATATGATGATAATAATATCAATACTCAATTGAATGATACTGAAATAGCATATATATACATAACTAATGATAATATTTCTACAAGTCTTAATATAGGGGATGTTATTAAGTATAAAAATATTAACAATTTAATAGCTAAAATGAATAAAAAATATGGAAAATTTATATATAATCATAAGATTTATTACTACTACACTTTAAAATATGATGATATAACCAAGATTGCTATTACAGATGATAGTTATATTAATAATACGAAAGCATCTATATTAAGCGCAATATTTCCGTTATTATTAGGTACTTTCTTACTAATAGGACTAATGATTGTATTTTGGTCTACTGTTATGGTAAGAAAAATTGAGAAATTAAAAAATAAAATAGATAATATAGATAATCCAGATTATAATCATAATATAGACTTTATGATGGATGATGAAATTAGATCTCTTGCTTTAGCAATAGAAGATATGCGTATTTCTTTAATTAACCAGGAAGAGTATCGCAATCAGATGTATCAAAATATTTCACATGATTTTAAAACTCCACTCACAGTAATTAAATCATATATTGAAGCAGTAGATGATGGTGTTGAAGATGAGAAGACAGCGTTGTCTACAATAAAAGAACAAACAAATAAATTAGAACAAAAAGTACACTCACTCCTTTACTTAAATAAACTTGATTATCTCAAAAATTCATCTAAAATGACTATGGAATTAGTAGATATGGAGAAAATTGTAAGAGAAGAAGTAGAAAAGTTTAAATTTCATAGAAAAGAAATTAACTTTACTATAAATATTGATAAAAAGTCCAAGTATTATGGTTCTGTAGAAAACTGGGAAACAATCTTAGACAACTTGTTAAGTAATTTTATGAGATATGCTAAAACAGAGATTAAAATAACAGTTAAGCAAAATAGACTAATATTATATAATGATGGAGATCATATTGATAATGATTTTCTTGAAGTTATCTTTACTCCTTTTAGAAAAGGAATTAAAGGTGAATTTGGATTAGGTTTATCTATTGTAAAGAAAACCCTTAATATAATGGGGTATGATATTACCATAAAAAACGAAAAAAAAGGTGTGTCATTTATTATTACAGGTAAAAAGAAAAACTAATTTATAGTTTTTCTTTTATTTTTTATTAAAAAATGGTATTATATGCGTACGGGTTAGGAGTTGAGTATATATGTATTGGGATATATATGAAAGAAGAAAGATTGATAATATTAGATATTTTGATCCAGAAAGAGCAATTGCTAGTTATAAAAATTATTTTAAAAAATATCCTAAAGATTATGAGGGAATGTTTATGTATGCTTCAATGTTAATTACATTACAAAGATTTGATTTGGCTTATGAAGTTATGGAAACTGCTAATTTTTTATATAAACATAATAGAAATATAAAAGTAAATAGTGAAACCAAAAGAAGAGTAGAAAAAAGTGAAATGATTGCTAAACTTAGATATTTATCATATACAGGTCAGTATGATGAATTATTTGATATGTTTATTGAATATAGATTATTGCATGATCCTGAGTATTCTATTCTTGTATTTTATTGTAAGAATAAACTTGGAATGATAGATGAAAAAGATATTAGTAATATAAAAAATTATAGAAAATCACAAGAAGTTAATTATAGTGAAGATGAATTTATCAAGAGAGTTGAAAGACATTTATATGACTATAATCAAGAATTAGATGATTCTTTAAAAAGTGATAAGATTTTTGCGGAGGGATTTCCAATTGAGAAAATAATTGAAGAAGTTAGAGCAAAACTTGATAAAGATAAACGACTACTTTTTGGTTTTGTTTCAGATACATATATATTTAAATATGATTCTTGTGGATATATTGATGGCAAAATACAAGATTATTTTAAAGTGGTATGTATTCATGATACTGATGATATTATTACTATTTATCCTTCTGAAAATTGTGAGAAATTACCTCATGTTGATTTAAATTATTTAAATGATAATAATAAAAATTATGAGAATAAAAGGCCTTCCCAGATAGAGAAGTTTAATAGAAAAATGAAGAAATATAATGAATGTTGCAATTAATAATAAATGTAAAGTATGTGAAAAGAGACATTATTGTTTCTTTTTTTTATTGCTTTATTAGAAAACAAAAGATAAAATTACAATAGAGGATGGTATATATGAGTAAAATAAAGAATAAAACTATAAGGGATATTATAAGTGTTATTATGTTAGTGTTAGGTACTTTAATTGCTTCTTTTGCATTAGAATGTTTTTTAATACCTAATACAATATTAGATGGTGGAATTACTGGTATTTCAATAATTATATATAAATTGTTTAATATACCATTATGGGTTTTAGTATTATTTTTGAATATACCTTTTATGTATATAGGGTATAAAAATTTAGGAAGAAAATTTTTATATAGAACATTATTTTCTATGATGTTATTTGCAATATTTTTATCATTCTTTGAGTTAGTAAAACCATTTACAGAGGAAATATTACTTGCGACTGTATTTGGTGGAGCTTTATATGGATTAGGTGTTGGAATAATAATACATTTTGGTGGATGCATTGATGGAACTGAAAGTGTTGCGATGGTCATAAGTAAAAAAACATCATTTAGTGTTGGTCAAATAGTATTAGTATTTAATTTGGTTATTTTTGGTATAGCAGGATTTATATTTGGATTTGATAGGGCAATGTATTCTTTACTTACATATGTAATAACATTTAAAGTAATTGATCTAGTCTCAGAGGGATTAGAACAGGCAAAAGCAGCAATGATTATTACATCAAAAGGAACAGATCTTTCTCAGGAAATATATAAGAAACTAGGAAGAACAACTACAACAATTAGAGGTAAAGGATTGATATCTGGAGAAAAAGAAGTATTATATTGTGTACTAACAAGAATTGAAATATTTGAACTTAGACATTTGGTTGAAGAAATGGATGAAAGTGCCTTTATTACAATATTAGATGTTTCAGATATAATAGGTAATCATATAAAGTCTACGAAGAAACTTAATTTTAAAAAGAAAAAATAGTATTTTTCTTTTTTTTATTTAATGATATAATACAACTGAAAAAGAGGTGATATTATGCAAAATATAGATAAGTTAATATATACGTATAAACATAGAAAAATAGTTCTTATGTTGGCGAAAAAATATTATAATAACCCAGAATTATTAGAACAATTGGAAAAACACGATTTGGATAAAATGTTTTTGTTATTGTTGTATGATAAAAGTTTGCTTAAAGGAATTCATAGAAGTATATCTTCTCATCATGATAATGATATACCAAAGACTGAACTTGATTATATAGAGATGGCTTTAGATTGGGAATCTGCAAGATATACAAAACCAGATAAACCATTAAATGCATATGATACTTTAGTTAGATTTTATCCACATTTAGAAGACAAAATATTACCTGTATTAGAAAAAATTAATTTAGATAAACCAAATACAGATATGGATGAAGATATATTAGAATATGCTAAAACTCTTGATAATGTATCAGAAGAAGATGTTAAAGAGGAACTTATACAGTATATAAAGAAGTTATAAAAAAACTTGTACATTTTGTACAAGTTTTTATTAATTATTATTATTTTTATAAAAATTATATTGACAAGTTTGTATGTTTTTAATATAATGTTAATAACAAGAGGAAAATCTTGTTAAAATTATAACTTAAGTTATTAACAATATGTTAAAAAGAGGTGCGTAGTATGAAAGTATTGTTAAATGAAGAGACTATTAAAGAATTAATAGAAAGATATTTTAAGGAACAACTTGATATTGATGGTATTGCTTCCATAAAAGTTTCAAAAGAATATGTTTATCATGGAGTAAATGAATCTTTAGAATGTGTAGTTGAGTTTATAATTACTGGTACTATGACATTATCTGGTAAAACTTATGAAACTAAAATTACTATTTCTTATGATGAAGTTGTTGAAGCAATCAAGTATTGTTTTGAAAAAGATGGTTATGTTTTCAAGGAGATGCATTTAAAAAAACAAATTGATTATGTTTCTCAAGGATATGGTTTGTCGGAAAGACAAGTTGGTGTTCCAAAGTTTGAAGGAATTGAAGTTAAAATAGATAGAAATAAAAAAGTAAAGGAGAAGATTTAAGATGGATATTAAGAATTTAAAATTATATAAGGGTTGTTTAGTTGTTGTTGATATGATTAATGGGTTTGTTAGAGAAGGTATGTTACATGATGAGGCAATATCTAGAACAATTAAAAGACAAATTGAACTTATTAAGGAAGCTAAAAATGATGGAAAATTAATTGTTTTTATTAAGGATACTCATGATATTGATTCTGCAGAATTTGAAAGATTTGGAGATTTACCTCATTGTTTAAGAGGTACAACTGAGGCAGAACTTGTTGATGAATTAAAAAAATATGAAAATAATGAAGATACTATTAGTATTGAAAAGAATAGTACTAATTTTATGGAGGCACCTGATTTTAGACTATTGATGGATAATCAAACTGAGATGAATGAATTTGATATTGTGGGTTGTTGCAGTGATATTTGTGTATTTGATGGAGCTATGGGACTTGCTGGTTATTTAGATCAAAGAAATAGAAGACATATTATTAGAGTGCATGAAGATGCGATTGCTACATATGCAGAAGATGATAGAGGTAATTATGTTGAAGCTGCTAAATTACTTGCAGAACAACATGGTATTCAATATATTAAGAAAGGAAGATAAGATATGAAGAAGATTGAAGGAAAATATGAAGTTGTAATACCTAATATGGATCCAATGATGGATAAAAAGATTAAAGAGTTAATTGCTAAAGTAGTACAAGAAAATATTTCTAGTGAGGCAGTTGTTAAATATGATAGTCACAATATGACAATGATGACAGATTTTTATGAAATGACTATGGGATATGTTAATTATTTAAATGGAGAAGCAGATGTAATTGAATTTTATGATGAATTTTTTAGAAATGAACCGTTAAATGCAGGATACGGAATTGCTGCTGGACTTGATAAGATAATTGATTATGTTGAACATTTGCATTTTACTGATGAAGATATTGAATATTTAAGAGGATTGGGTAAATTCAACGAAGAATATCTTGATTATTTAAGACATTTTGAATTTACTGGTGATATATATGCAATGGTTGATGGGACGGCAGTATTTAGAAATGAGCCAATTCTTACAGTTGTTGCTCCATCAATAGAGTGTAAAATAATGGAAACGGCACTTCTTGCAATTACAAATGGTCATGTTGCATATGCAACAGCAGCAAGAAAAATTGTTAATTCTGCTGATGGTATACCCGTAATGGAATTTGGGGCACGAAGAGCATATGGTCCTGAGGCAGCAATTGATGCTAGTAAAACAGCAGTTATGGTTGGTTGTAAAGGTACTTCAAACGTTAAAGCTGCTAAAGATTATGATTTAATGCCTATGGGAACTATGGCACATAGTGCTGTAATGGAGTCAAATAGTGAATATGAAGCATTCTCAAAATACGCAGATGCATTTCCTGAAAAACCATTATTTTTGGTAGATACATATGATACTTTAAATGGTACTAAGAACGCAGTAAACGTGTGTAAAGAAAAAGGAATAGAATTAGGTGGAATTAGAATTGATTCAGGAGATTTGGCCTATCTTTCTAAGGAAGCAAAAAAAATAATGGAAAAAGATTTCCCTGATGCTAAAGTATGCCTATCAAATGGATTAACTGCAGAGACAATTGAATCTTTAAAAAGACAAGGAGCAGTAATAGATTCTTTAGGAGTTGGAGATAATATTTCTTCTCCTGATAAAAGAGTAGGAGCAGTATATAAAAATAGTGGACTTGTTGAAAATGGAGAAATTATTCCAAAAATAAAAATTAGTGGAGATACCATAAAAACAACAAATCCAGGATTTAAAAAAGTATATCGTTTTTATGATAAAAATACTGGATATGCTTTAGGAGATGTCATTGCTTTAAGTGATGAAATAATTCCTAAAGATAAATTTACACTTATACATGAAACAGACGTATGGAAGCGAAAAACAATTACTAATTACATTGTTCGTGAAGTTCAAACTCAAATATATAAAAATGGTGAATTAGTGTATAAAGAACCAACTATAGATGAAAAAATTAAATATTGTGAAGAAGAAATTAAGTCTTTATATCCAGAAGTAAAAAGAAATGAAATGCCTCATCAATACTATGTAGATTTAACAGATAGATTAAGACAATTAAAACGTGAATTAATTGAAGTAGAAAAACCTATTCAATATGTAAAAAAATAATATGAGAAAAGAAAAATTAAAAGAATTAAAAAGTTATATCGATGAATTAAAACTTGTTAATAAGAAGAAAATAGAAGGGAATAGGTTTTTACAAGTTGAAAGATACAAATGTTTAATTAATAATGGGGAAATTATTAATAGAGAAAAACTTTTAAAAAGTAATAGTAATGGTAATGCCTCGATTGTTTTACCTATAACTAAGAATAATACTACTATTCTTGTTGTTCAACCTAGAGTTTTTACTAAATCTACAGTTGGTATATCTTGTCCTGCAGGATATGTTGAAGATGATGAAGATTATATTGTTGCTGCTCAAAGAGAGTTATTAGAAGAGACTGGATATAAGTCAAATAAGATGATTGAGGTATGTTCATTTTATCAAGATGATGGTATTAGTTCGGCTTTTAATAAAGGTTTTGTTGCTTTGGATTGTTTTAAATACTCTCCTCAAAACCTTGATGAAAGTGAGTTTATTAGATATTTTGAGTGTAATATTGATGAATTATTTGAATTACTAGAAAAAGGGTATATACTAGATGGTGGAAGTCAGTTATTAATAGAAAAATCGAAAAGATACTTAAAGAGAAGAGGATAATATATGTTTAATGCTAAAAAGGAAAAAGATAAAATTGTTAAGTTTATAAGAGATTATTTTAAAGAAAATAATGTTGGAGGAGTTGTTATTGGAATTAGTGGAGGAAAAGACTCTGGAGTTGTTGCTGGTTTGTTTTCTGAAGCTATTGGCAGTGAAAACATTATAGGAGTTACTTTGCCATGTCATTCTAAAAATACTGATAAAACTGATGCATTAAGAGTTAGTAATTATTATGGTTTTGAAATGATAGATATTGATCTTACTGATACTTATGAAACTTTTAAAAAGCAAATAAATAAATTAGGTAGGTATACTGATTCAGAATTAAAAAATAGTGATATTAATGTTAAACCTAGACTTAGGATGACTTCATTATATTATGTTGCTGCTTTATATAGTGCATTAAGAAATAAAACTTATATTGTTGCTGGTACAGGTAATAAGTGTGAAGAGTTTGTTGGCTATTTTACTAAAGGTGGAGATTCAGTTTCAGATATAAAAGTTATTGCAGATTTAACTGTTGAAGAAGTAATCAAAATAGGAGAGGTTTTAAATGTACCAAAAGAAGTGCTTTATAAGACTCCTAATGATGGATTAAGTGGTCAAAGTGATGAAGAAAAATTGGGAGTAAAATATAGTGATATTGCTAAATACATAAATGGTGAAGAATTAGATGATGAAGTTAAATTAAAAATAAAAAGACTTCATGAAAATA
The DNA here is from genome assembly GCA_902798815.1 of uncultured Erysipelotrichaceae bacterium. Taxonomy (GTDB): domain Bacteria; phylum Bacillota_I; class Bacilli_A; order RF39; family UBA660; genus UBA3789. Next base: position 47,688 of record CADBYH010000003.1, read on the forward strand.
ATCTTCATAAGTTTAGTATTCCAACTTATAGAAAATAAAGGAGAGTTGTTATGAGAATAGGTCTATATATAGGTAGTTTTAATCCACCACATTTAGGACATAAAAGAGTAATTAATTTTTTATTAGATAATAATTATGTTGATAGAATATTATTACTTGCTACTCAGGGATATTGGAATAAGAATAACTTAGTAGATATTAAAGATCGAGTAAATATGCTTAAATACTATGAAAGTGATAGAATAATTGTAGATTCTATTCATAATAACTATCCTTATACTTATCAAGTTTTAAATAGTTTAAAAAATGATTATAAAGGTGATGAGTTTTATTTAATAATTGGATCAGATAACTTAGATAGATTACATGAATGGAGAAATATTAATGATTTATTAAAATATAAATTTATTGTTTTGAAAAGAGGAAACATTATAAAAAATAATAAAATATCTGATGATAATTTTATTTATGTTGATGATTTTGAGTATCTTGATATATCTTCTACTGAAATTAGAAATGGTAATCATAAATACTTAGATTATAATGTAAAACAATATATTATTAATAATAATTTATATGGAGGATTTATGAGTTTTAAAAATATTATAGAAAAATTAACTAATGATAATAAAACTATTTCTACTATGGAATCTTGTACTGGTGGAGGAGTAAGTAATGCTATTACTAATTGTGAGGGTGCTAGTGAAGTTTTAAAATATAGTGCTGTTACTTATTCTAATGAGTATAAAATTAAAATGGGAGTTTCTAAAGAAGTAATAGATAAATATAGTGTTTATAGTATTGAAACTGCTAAAGAGATGGCAAAAGCAATTAGTAAATACACTAATTCAAATTATGGGGTAGGCATTACTGGTAAATTAAATCGAGTTGATAAAAGAAACCCATTTGGGGAAGATAATGTTGTATTTGTATCAATTTATGATAAGGACAATGATAAATATTATGATTCTAAAATTGAGGCAGTTAAATCTTCAAGAAGTGAAAATAAAGAATTAGTTATAAATGAAATTATTTCTATACTAGAAAATATTATTATGTTATAATCAGACTATATAAAACATTTATAAGTAGGTGAAGGATATGAAGGAATATAGTTCGGAAGAAGAGTTTTTAAAAGATTATAATCCAAAGGAATTTGAACAATTATCTATGACAGTAGATATATTAGTAGTTAGTGTATCTTCTAAAGATAGTAGTAATTATCGTAAAACTGATAAGAAGATGATGAGTATTCTACTTGCAAAGAGAGAAGATTATCCATTTAAAGACAAATGGTGTCTTCCTGGAGGATTCTTAGATCCTAAGACAGAAACGCTTGAAGAATGCGCTAAAAAAGTATTAAAAAGAGAAACTAATCTATCAAATATTTATTTAGAGCAATTATATACTTTTGATGCAATAGATAGAGATCCTCGTACTAGAGTTGTTTCTACTTCATTTGTTGCTTTAGTTGATAAAAATAAACTTAAACAACATGTTGAAAATGCATCATGGTTTGATGTTACTTTTATAGAAGAAAAAAATAATGTAGTTGATATTGTTCTTGATAATGGTAATGAAACTATTAAAATGACAATTAAAAAGGTATTGAGAGAGAAGACTACTGATAGATATGATTATAAAACTGTTAAGAATGATTCTTTGGCGTTTGATCATGATAAGGTAATATTATCAGGCCTTGAAAGAATTAAGAATAAACTTAATTATACAGATATAGTATTTAATATGATGCCTGAGTATTTTACATTAGGTGAGTTACAACAAGTATATGAAGTTATTTTAAATAAGAAGTTACTTGATCCTGCTTTTAGAAGAATAATTGCTAATAAAGTTGAAAAGACTGAAAAAATGAAAACAGGAGAAGGACATAGACCATCTTATCTATTTAGGTATAAAAAGAATGAAAGAGATTAATAAAGTTAGATTATTTGTAAATAATAATATAAAATCTAAGAATGTTGAAAAAGAAGTAAAGGCAATTCTTTTAAAAGAAAAGTTTAATATAGTTGATAATAATGATTTTGATTTAGGTATAGCTGTTGGTGGAGATGGGTCATTCTTAAGAATGATTAGAAATAGTAACTTTAAAGCAGATGCATTATATGTAGGAATTAATGCTGGTACTTTGGGATTTGCTCAAGATATAAGTATTGATGATATAACTAAGTTTATTAGACAAATAAAGAAAAATGACTATAATTATGAAAAAATAGGTGTAGGAAAAATTGAGATTGAGACTAAAGAAGAAATATTTAGTTTTAATTGTTTAAATGAAATAGTTGTAAGAGATGATCAATTAAATACATTACATTGTAATGTGTATATAGATAGTGATTTGCTTGAGAATTATGTTGGAGATGGTCTTCTTATATCAACATCTTTTGGTTCTACAGCATATAATTTAAGTTTTGGAGGAAGTATTGTTTATAATACTTTTGATACATTACAATTAACTCCTATTGCTCCACTTAATAATAAAAGTTATGGATCTTTAACTAACTCATTGATTATCCCTGCTACTAAGAAAATAATTTTAAAGACTAAGACTAATCAAAGGAATATCTTAGTTACTGTTGATGGTAATAATATTTTTTATAATGATGTAGTTGGTATAAAAATAAAGATAGAAGATAAAATAAAAATTATAAGAAAGAAAGATTATAATTTTATAGAAAAGATTAATGATAAGTTTTTAAAATAAAAAGATTCTAGATGAATCTTTTTTAATTGAAAGAATATGGGAAATAGTCTATAATTATAATAGGTGATTGATTTGACAAAATGTAAGGATAAGTGGTTTTATAGGATTGTTAAACCTCCTGTTAAATTGTTATTTTATTTTTTATATAGACCTAAGGTAATTGGAAGGGAAAATATACCTAAGAATGGAAGAATTCTATTAGCTGGTAATCATACTAAATGGTTAGATCCTGTTTTACTTGTTAGTGTTACTAAAAGACAGGTTCATTTTCTTGCTAAAGAAGAGTTGTTTCATGGTAAAACTAAATTTATAGTTAAAGGTATGGGATGTGTTCCTGTTAATAGGAAAATTCATGATAAGAATGCTTTAGAAAGCACTTATGAATTTCTTGAGAATGATTTATGTATTGGTATATTTCCTGAAGGAACAATTAATAGAACTAATGATATTATAATGCCTTTTAAAATGGGAGCAGTTAAGGCTTGTAGTTATACAAATACACCGTTAGTTCCATTTACTATTACTGGTGAATACAAATTGTTTAGAAAAGGTATTAAGATAGAGTTTTTACCTCCTATAAAGATTGGTAAAGATTTAGAAAAAGAAAATAAAAAGCTTATGGATATAGTTAGTAAAAAATTAGAAAGTGAAGGTTTTAAAGATGGCAAAAGATAAGATGGTTGCATATAGATTTTTTAAGGCAATATTAGGTCCATTATATAGATTTTGGTATAATCCAAAAATTATTGGAAAAGAGAATATTCCTAAGGAAGGAAGATTTATTATTGTTGGTAATCATGTACATATAATGGATCAATGTAATGTTGTTATTTCTACTAGAAGGTGTTTACATTATATGGCAAAAAAAGAGTATTTTGATAATAAAAAAGTGGCTTGGTTCTTTAAAAGTGCTGGATGTATTCCTGTAGATAGATCTAAAAAAGATGATGATGCGACTTCTGCAGCAGTAGAAGTATTGAATAATGATAATGCTTTGGGTTTGTTTCCGGAGGGTACTAGAAATGGTTTGAAAGAGGAAAGAATACAAGAATTATATACAAAATATCATACTGAAGAACAAACATATGAAGAATTTGTAAATAATATTAAGAAAACTAAAACTTCTCAAATTAATTATTTAGAGGAATTGTTGGAAAATGAAATGATTACAAAAGAAGAATTTCTTGATAATATTTTCAATGTTGATGAATATTTAAGAATATTAATAAACGAAAGAAGAATTACTAGAAGTGAATATTATAGTCATATGTTGTTGCCATTAAAATTTGGTGCTGTTTCTCTTGCAAAGAAGACTAATTCACAAATTATTCCTTTTGTTATTACTGGTGATTATAAGTTTAGAAGTAAGAATTTAAAGGTACTTATTGGAGAAGCAATTGATCCTTCAGAAGACTTAGAGGCAGCAAATAAAAGACTTAATGATGTCATGGTAGAAATGATAAGAGAAAATTACGAAAATAATGGTAAATAGTGTAAAGTTTAGGAAACTGAGTTATTCTTAGTTTCCTTTTATGTTATTATTTAATTGGTGATAGTTATGCAGAAGAAAAATGATGAAGAAAAATATAGTTTATATAAAACTGTTAATGATTTGTTACATCCTAGTATTTCTAAGAGAAATATTAGTAATTATAGAATTGTTTTAGATGAAGATATTATTCCTGTTAGAGTTTCTTATCCTAGAAAAGTTTCCGAAATAAAGGATGTAGCAATTTTCTTTCATGGAGATTCTAATGTTACTAATACAAAATCTAATTATTCAGATATTCTTACTGTTTTTTCAAAATCTTTTGATAAATTAACTATATGTATTGATTATGATGAAAATGATTCTGTTAAAAAGATTATTGATGAGTGTTATAAGACATATAAATTTATATATGATAGATTAGTTATGAATAATATTAAAGATAGTAATATTTTGCTGGTAGGTGATTCTACTGCTAGTTGTATAATTGATAATATTATAAAAAAGGGAGAAACAAACATTAATAAAATAATCTTATTTTATCCGGTATTATCTGGTGAATATTATGGTGTCACTAAATATAATAGTATTTTAGATAATAATAAGATTGATTATGATTTAATAAGTAAATTAAATAAATATTATAGTGGTTCTGATAAAGGAATATTCCCATTAAATAATAATTTGCAATATCCATCTACTTTGGTTATTTGTGGTAATGTTGATCCTTTAATTGATGAGAATATTTGCTTTTCTGAAAAAAATGATAATATTAATTTGATTAAGATTGGTTTTGCTTCCCATGGATTTTTAAATAGTAATGATAAAGAAGTTATAAAGGAATATGAAAGCAGTATTAATAAATTCCTTTCTTCTAAATAATGACTATGTGTAGTCATTATTTTTATTTTATGTTATAATTTTATTGGTGATAGTATGGAAAAACGTAAAACTAAAAAAGAAATAGTAGAGATGCTATTAAGAAATAATGCTCTAGATTCTAAAGATGAAGAGGAATTATTAGATTTATTGGTTGATCAACCAATAAGTATTGATGTAGATAAACAAGAAGAAGCAAAAATGACAAAAGGAGACAGAATAGCTGATAAGGTTAGTGAAATTGCTGGTTCTTGGGGATTTATAATTTGTTTTTCTGGATTTTTGATTTTTTGGATTGTTTTAAATTCTGTTATATTAAGTGGAGATAAACAAATTGATCCATATCCATTTATTTTACTTAATTTGTTATTATCATGCCTTGCAGCATTACAAGCACCTGTTATTATGATGAGTCAAAATAGACAAGCTGCAAAGGATAGTTTAAGAAACCAAAATGATTATAGAACAGATTTAAAAAGTGAATTAATTCTTGAAGAATTACATGATAAGATGGATGAAATATTAAAAAATCAAAGAAAACTAATGAAGAACATGGAGGATAATAATGAAAAGAAGTAGTATAGTTTTATTAGTTATTATTAGTTTGCTTTTAGTATATGGGTGTGATAAAAAGCAAGAAGTTGAAGTGGGTGGAGAAAAAGTAAATACTTCAAAAATGGAACATAAGCATTGTACTAGAAAGGCAACAGCTGGTGCCGGAATAACTACTGATCTATCATATGAAATATATTATACTGATGATAAGTTAAATCTTTTAGAATCTCAAGAAAAGATTATTGCTAATGATACTGCAAGTTTAGATGAATATGAGGAAGCATATTTAAAAATAAACAAAAATTATGATAATTTAGATTATTATGATACAGAGGTTATAAGAGGGGATACAAGTGTAATTAGAAAGACTACAATTAATTATGATAAAATAGATATTGAAGAATTATTGAATATTGAAGGAAGCGACGATAATATAATTAAAGATGGTTATGCAAGTGTAAGTGAATGGCTTAGTCTTGCTAAGAAATTTGGTACGACATGTGAAAAAGTAACTGAAGAATAGTTACTTTTTATGTTCGGATAGTTTAATTGGATAAAATATTTCCCTCCGACGGAGATGTTAAGGGTTCGAATCCCTTTCTGAACACCATAAAAAAACAAGTATTAATACTTGTATTTTTTTATTATTTTTTAATAAATGGAAGATTGTTACAAATATATGTAATATCATTATCATAATTAATATCTTCCATTTTAGTTATTGTCCATACTAATGTTTTTATTTTAGATGATTTTTTTTGATATTTTTTACTATTTAATAATTTCTGAGAAATTGCGATAAAGTCACATTTTGAATATTTTATTATAAGATTGGTTTTTGCAATAATATTTAGTAATTTATTTTTATATTTGCTTTTTAATAATAAACCACATTTTATATTAGGATAATTCTTTTTAATATATCTAACTATTTTTGGATTAAAAGATTTAACAATATAATTATTATAATTTGTTAATTCTTTTATTAATTCATCTATTGTTTCTTTTATTCTTTTAGTATTTTTTATTTCTATATCTATTAAGCATTTATCATTATTAATTTTAAGTATTTCTTCAAATAAAGGTATTTTATATTTTGTATTTAATAAACATAAGTCTTTTATTTCATCATAAGTACTTTCTTGTATTATATGATCTTCATTTGTCATTCTTTTAGTATTATAGTCATGAAATACTACTAATTTATTATCTCTTGTTAATTGGATATCTAATTCAAAAGGATAATTATATTTAATTGCCTCTTTAAAACTTTTTATAGAGTTTTCTGGGATATTAATATTATTAAAGATTCCTCTATGAGCAATTATTTTATTTTCTTTATTCATAAAAAATCTCCTTTCTATATAATAATATCATAAATATTTGCATAAAATACTAAAAAATGATATAATAACGAAGCATTTTGAAAGAAGGGTTATTATGGATAGTTTGATAGATGTTAGGGGATATTATACAAATTATGATGATTCATATGAAATAGAGAATTCTTGGTATGGGAAAGTTTTATTAAATAGTGATAATACTTTTGAAGGTGTTGTTACTGATTATTCTGAGACTTCTGATTATTTTGTTTTTGGAACTATTACTAGTGAACAAATTACTTTGATAAAGTGTATGAAAAATGATGAGGAAGTTCCCAAACAATATTTAGTTTATAAAGATAAGTCATGTTTTGAGGGAGAAGTATCTGCTAAAGACTTGTATGTAGAAGTTCCTATGGGAGAATGTAGAATTTTAATTAATCCTGCTGATTCGATAAGAGATATTGGTGAATATGAATTGCTTTTCTTAAGAAATAAAATTGCTCATGTGAAAGAATCGTTTGGAGATAGAACTAAAGAATTATATGATGATTTTCTTAAAAGAAAAAAAGATAGTACTAAGAAGATTATAAAGCATAAGAATAAATAATATTTCTTGTGTTTTTTTTGTATTTGATTTAAAATAGTTATATAGTAATAATAAGGAGTTGTTGGTATGGAGATGATTTTTTCTGATGATCCTTTGTATCAAGAAAGAAGAAAAAAAATTCTTAAATCATCAATTGTTATTTTGATATTTGGATTGATTGTAGGATTTGGATTCATTGGTCTAGGTGCTATTGTTCAAAATGATGTATATAGAAGAAATTTTATTACTGAGAGAAAAGCTATTGAAGAGACTAATAAAAATATAGAAAATGCAAATAATGAGATAAAAGCACTTGATAAAAAAATCAGTAAATCAGAAAAAGCGATTATTGAAATTAATAATAAAAAGAAGTCAAGTTCATCAGTTGAAGAGAAAGCAAAATATGATAGTGAACTTAGTAAATTACAAAGTGATATAGAAAAATATAAAAATGACAAAGCAAAAATTGCTACTTCTGACAAAAATGTTCATTATAATTTAATCCCAAATCTTAAGTTTATTTTGTTTTATTTTTTAGGAGCAATGTTAATATGCATTTGTGGTATGATTTCAATTGTTTATTACAGTATAAAAAAAGGTAAATTGGATAAAAAATTTAAAAGTGCTGAACTTTCAAGTTTAATAGATGATGAAATATTATAAATAAAAGAATGAAATGTTTTTCATTCTTTTTATTATTGTGGTAAAATTTTTATAGATGCCGATTTAGCTCAGTTGGTAGAGCAACTCCCTCGTAACGAGTAGGTCGAAGGTTCGAGTCCTTTAATCGGCACCATGCCAATATAGTTTAGTGGTAGAACAGGTCCTTGGTAAGGATCAGAGGCAAGTTCAATTCTTGCTATTGGCACCATATATAGGGGGAATAATATGATAAGTACAAGTAGTTATAAAAATTGGAATTCAGATAAGTATAGAACATATTCTATTTCTGGTGATAGGGGAAGAGACGCTTCTTATAGTGGAGATTGTTATCTTGATTTTGCACCTAGAAAGAAATTTTGGAGAGTATGGAAGGATAATAGAGGAAAGATTTCAGATGAAGAAAATAATAGGTTTTATGTTCAGGAATATTGGAATCAAGTATTATCTAAGTTAGATCCTGAAAAAGTATATAGAGAACTAGATAATTCTGTTTTACTTTGTTATGAGGATAATGATTTGTTTTGTCATAGACATATTGTTGCTTATTGGTTTGAAATATTATTGGGTGTAGATGTTTTTGAGGAGAAGGCTAATGACTATGATATCGAAATAGTAGATAGACCTGAATATATTAAACAATATTTGGAAGATGCTATGAGAAATAATAGAAATTTGAGAGGATTTAATTCTTTAAGAGCATTATATCTTTTTGAAAAAGGTGAAATGTTAGAACAATTAGCTAATGATTTAGATGAAAATGATCCAAAATGTTTAGATTATAGACAGAGAGCATGTTATTTAAGATGTGATGCTGATGAAGTTGAAAATAAATTTAATACTAAACATAAACAGTATAAAAAAACAAAGTATTAAAAGGAGAAAAGTATGTCTTATAAAAAATTGGTAAGAGATAATATCCCAGATATAATAAAAGAAAATGGAGAAGAACCTGTCTTTAGAGTGTTATCCGATAAAGAATTTTTAGTTGAACTTAAGAAGAAATTGTTGGAAGAGAGTAATGAAGTAATAAATTCTAGTGATGATGAGATGTTGTCTGAATTAGGTGATTTATTAGAAGTTATGATTTCTTTAGCTAAGGTTCATAATATAAGTTTAGATGATATTATTATTAGTTCTTCTGAAAAACGAGATAAGAGAGGTTCTTTTACTAAAAAAATATATTTAGAAGATGTAAAAAAGATCAACAAGTAGTTGATCTTATTTATTGTATGTACGATATCTTTTCATTTCTTTATTGGCAAGTTTTTCAAATTTTTTAGGATTAGTTATTAGTTCTCCATTTTGAAGAACAATATCTTCAATTGAATTATATAATATGTTTCCATAATTATATAATAATGATTGATTAGTAATTGATGCATCACATTCAGTTATTATTCCGGTTGTTCCTATTGTAACTAGTGGGCCAATATTACATAGACCATTTTCTCTATCATATTTAGATTTTTTACCTACATATGTTATATATGTTTTCATAGGTCTTAAAGGGACTGTTTTTTTACTATCTAAATTTTTTGCGTTTCCTTCTCTAAAAAGTTTTTTGTTTATTCCTCTAAATCCATAGAAATGTTTATTTTCTTTATATTTTTTGATGTTTTCTATAAATTGTTCTGTTAAGTTAAGTCTATTTATTTCATCAATATGATAATCATCAAGAGAAATTGCAAATAAAGCTTGAAGATTATCACTTCCTATATAGTTATCTATTTCGTCTAAAAGTTTTAATAATTCTTCTGAGTAGATTGTTCCATTAATTGTCATTGTAAACTCATCTACTTGAATTGAATTATCAATTATATATGAAATAATTTTTTCTATTTTTGAAATTGCTAGAGTTGGTTCTCCTCCATTTATTGCGATATTTCCAATGCATGCTACTTGATCTAAAGCTTTTTCAATTACTTCATCTGAAATATAATTGTTTATTTTCTTTCCTCTGAGACAATGTGCACAATTTAAATTACAATTGTCTGTGACATTAAAAGCTAGGTTTTCTATATAACATTTTTTCATAATAATCCCTCAAATTGGTACATATTATATCATAAAAAGTAGATTAAGTAAAAAAGTATGTTATAATTTAATAATAATTATGATTTTGAGGAGTTTTTATGATAGTTAGAGAGTTGTTAGTAAAATATAAATTATTTAATAGTAAAATTGAAGCAATAGCTTATCATTTATCTATTTTGAATCAGCCTGTTAAATATATGGTTGAGAGATTAACTTCGTTAGGTTATTTTGAAAGTGGTAAAAAGTATACAGAGGAAGAAAAAGCAATTATTATTTGTGATGTTATTAATAAGTGTGATATTAATAGTGATGACTATGATTCAAAACTTGATGAGAATATCGTAAGGATATGTCTTAAAACTGATAAATTTCCTAAAAGAAGCAAAAGTAGTCATATGGAAGATGATGGTAATGAAGTTAGTGTCACTTCAATTCTTGATGATTATAATGATTCATTATATGATTTAGAACAGAAAGGAATTATTAAATAATAGTTCTTTTCTTTTTTTTAGTATAAATATATGATAGAATAATTTTCATCGGAGGGATAGGTTGTGAAAAATATAAGTAATGGATTAATGAATTTTATTGATAATACTCCTAATGCATATTATTGTGTTGAAAATATTAAGAAGCAATTATTAGATAATGGTTTTACAGAGTTATATGAAAATGATTCTTGGGATTGGCTTAATCCTGGCAACTATTTTGTTACTAAGAATGATTCTTCTATTATAGCTTTTAAAACTACTGGTAATGGTTCTTCTAAGGGATTTAACATAGTAGGAGTACATACTGATTCACCTAGTTTTTCAATAAAACATAATCCAGAAATGTTTGATGGATATTATTTAAAATTTAATACTAATTCTTATGGAGGTATGATTAATTATTCATGGTTTGATAGACCTTTATCAATCGCTGGAAGATTAATATTAAAGAATAATGATATTTATAAGAAAAAATTGGTTAATATTGATAAAGATTTATTAGTAATACCTAGTCAGGCTGTCCATATAAATAGAGATGTTAATAATTCTGCATCTTTTAATAGACAGAATGATCTATTACCAGTTATTTCTTTAGAGAATGGTAATTTAACTGATATGTTAGGAGAATATATAGATAATAATGATTTGATTTGTGATTATGATTTATATTTATATAATAGAGATAAGGCTAAACTTATTGGTTTGAAAGATGAGATGATTCTTGCTCCTAGAACTGATGATTTAGCATGTGTTTATCCGTCGCTTTTAAGTTTTATGGATTCTGATAATCCTTCAGCAATTAATGTTTTTTGTGCATTTAATAATGAAGAGATTGGAAGTTTAACAGAACAAGGTGCTGATTCTCCTTTTTTAATAAATACTCTTGATAGAATAGCAAAAATGGAGGGACTTGATTTTTATCAAACACTTGGTAATAGTTTTATTATTAGTGCTGATAATGCTCACGCAATTCATCCAAATGCACCATCAAAAAGTGATCCTACTAATATTGTTAGATTAAATGGTGGAGTAGTTATAAAACATCATCCTAATTATACAACTGATGGAATTAGCTCAACGATTTTTAAAGAAATATGTGCTGTATCTGGAATAAAATATCAAGACTTTTATTGTAGATCTGATATGGTATGTGGAAGTACAATTGGAGGATTAACTCAAAGTCATGTTCCAGTTGATGCTGTGGATGTTGGTTTACCTCAACTTGCTATGCATTCTGCAAATGAAACAATAGGATCAAAAGATGTTATAGATATGTATGATGCTTTGCATAATTTTTATAATTGTGCTATAAAAAGAGATAAGGGAAATTTTAAAATATTATATAAGGAATAGGAAGGTTTATGAATTTAGAAAAAGAGATTGAAGAAATAAAAAAAAGAAATAAGAGAGTAGAACTAGATAAGAGTTGGGAAACTAGCTGGACAAGAAAAATATGTATTATGCTTTTGACATATATTGTTGTTGTTATATACTCATTACTAATTAAAAAGATAAATAATGTTTATCTTAGTTCATTAGTTCCAGTAATTGGGTTTACTTTATCTACTTTATCTTTAAAATTAGTTAGAAAACTTTGGGAAAAAGTAAAATAATATTACTTTTTCTTTTTTTATGTTATAATATGTTCTATTAATTGGGGGTCTTTATGATTAATAAAATTGATGATTTAGAAAAATTAAAAGAATTAAATAATAGTATTAATGTAACTAGAGAGCAAATAAAAAAATATTCTACTTATGATATAAATGATATAAGTGTTGCGATTACTAGAGTTATTTCTTCTTATGAAGGTATTGAATATATATGTATAAAAAATAGATTTAATTTTGATGAAGATTATTTTTATAAGTATGGAAATAATAAAGACCATTTTTATGATGCGAATTTTGTTCATATAATACCAAAAGAAAAAGCAGGAAAAGAGTATGCTAGGTATAGAATAAGACCATGTAAAGATGATAAAGATAAGTGTTATCTTCCACCTGCTTATTATACTCCACATAAGAAATGTTATTATGTTAAAGATTTTCTTAATTATGTTTATATGATGAGAGTTAATAATAATGTTGAAGGAATGGATTATTATTTATCTTTGGCAGATCAATTTATAGAAGAAACAAAATATGAAATTGAATTAAGACAAAATTCAATTTCTGAACAAAAACCAAAGAATAAAATTCTTGAATATGAACCAAGTATGTTGGGGAGATTATATTGGTTTTAAAAATAAAACAATTTAGTTTTATTTTTTTTTTAATATGTTATAATTATTATGATAGAGGTGTGTATATGGATAACAAAATGCTTTTTATGATATATAATGGAGAAATTAAGTTTTTAAATAATTCTACAATGGATCATAGGGAATGGTATGATTCTTTAGGTGGAGATCCTAATTTATATGATAATACAATTAGAGGAATGATTTACAAAGGACAGCTAATTTTTTATAAAGCAAATCTTTCATATGATAATGAGGTTATTGAGACTGCTAGTAGACTCGCACCTATAATGAAGCAACAACTAGGTAGACCAGATTTAAAGGTATGCTGTGGAATAAATCCAGGACAAGGTGAATCTGGTTGGGAACCAATAATGGTTATAAATGAACAAGATTTAAAAGGATTTAATATAAATATTCAAGATGAAGTAAATAAACAAAAAGAGAAAATGAAACAACAACAAGCTGCACAAAATGTTGAACTTCAACCAGTATTAGAGTTTAAAAACAATTATGATGATCCAAAGTTTATTAGATTAGCAACAATTCTTACTTCAATTGTTTTAGTTTTATCAATAATTGCTAAAGTATTATTAGTTACAAATAAAAAGTTAGATTTAAATAGTGGATGGAATGTATTATTAGTTGTATCACAAGTTGTTTTATTGGTACTTTCAATTATTGGTTATAATAAGAAGATAAAGGCAACTAAATTTATTGGTTTAGCTGCTAGTGTTTCTTTGTTTTTTATGTTTGATTTATTTGATTTGATTTTAGGTGTAATTTACATTTTCTTTACAATAGATCAAGGGTATATCTTAGGTGCCTTTGATGCTGGTAAAAAGGGAATTGATACTATTACTAAAAAATAGTATTTGAAGTGTTTAACACTTCTTTTTTGTTAAAATCGATGATATAATATTTTTAGAGTAGGAGAATTAAAATGAAGGATAAAGAATATTACTTAATGAATAATGAAGAGTTATTTCAGAAGTTAAAAACTAATGAAGAAGGATTAACTCAGAAAGAGGCAGAAAGAAGAATTGAAAAGAATGGTTTAAATGAATTACCACGTAAAAAATCTGATAGTATTTTTAAAATATTTATAGGAGAGTTATTAGATCCTATTGTTTTATTATTAGTAGGAGCAATAATTGCATCTTTATTTGTTGGAGAATATATAGATGCAATAGCAATTACTTTTATTATTACTGTTGATCTTATTATGGGTACTTTTCAGGAAAAGAAGGCAAATGATACTGCAGATGCTTTATCAAATCTTGTAAGGGAACAAGTTAAAGTATTAAGAGATGGTAAAGAAATATTAGTGGATTCTAGTGAGTTAACGATAGGTGATTTTGTTTTTTTAGAATCTGGGGATAAGATTGCCGCAGATATTAGAATTATTGAAGCACATAATTTTACTGTTGATGAGTCTATTCTTACTGGTGAGAGTTTAGCAGTTGAAAAGAATGGAAAGAAATGCGAAAAAGATAATTTAGCTATTAATGCTCAAACAAACATGTTATTTGCTGGTACTAGTGTTGCTACAGGTAGAGCACATGGTATTGTAACAAGTATTGGAATTAATACTCAGATAGGTATTATTGCTCAAACAATTAATGAAACTAAGGAAGAGAAATCTCCTTTAACGATAAGAGTTGAAAAATTTTCAAAACAAATAACTATTTTAATTGTATTTGTATCAATAATAATTGCTATTATGCTTGCTAATAAACATTTACCTTTAGAAGAAATATTGTTATCTGTAATAGCATTAGGAGTTTCTGCAATGCCTGAAGGACTTCCTCTTGCACTTACAATGGCATTAACAATTGCTTCTAATAAAATGGCCAAAAGAAAAGTCGTTGCAAAAAAACTTCATTCAGTAGAATCATTGGGAAGTTGTACAGTTATTGCTAGTGATAAAACTGGTACATTAACTGTTAATGAACAAACAGCGAAAAAGATAGTTTTACCTAATAAAAAAGAATATATGATATCTGGAACTGGTTATACTACTAAAGGAGAAGTTGTTGGAGAAAATTTATCTTTGGCATATGATATTTCAAAACTAGGAGTTATTAATAATGAAGCAAAATTTTCAAATAGCGAAAAAATTGGTGATTCAATTGATATAGCTTTCTTAGTTTTGGGTGAAAAAATGAATGTTAAAACTGATGATATAGAAATATTAGAAACTATTCCATATGAATCTGCTAATAAATACTCTGCAGTTTTTTATAAAAAAGATGGGGATATTTATTGTACTATTAAAGGTTCAATTGAAAAAGTATTATCATTTTGTAATTCAATTAATTTATGTAAAGGTTTTGATACTAAGAAGTTAGATGATCAAAATGAAGAACTTGCTAAAGATGGATATAGAGTTATTGCTATAGCTAATGGAAAAATTAAAGCAAGTGATGAATACAATGAAGATTCTATTAAGAATTTAAAATTCATGGGATTGGTTGGATTTATTGATCCTATTAGAAAAGAAGCAATTAGTGCAATTAATAAGTGTAGAGGTGCTGGTATTAAGGTTTTAATGATTACTGGTGATCATCCTTTGACTGCATATAAAATTGCTAAAGATTTAAAACTTACTAATACTTTTGATGAAGTTACTACAGGTGATGAAGTAGAAGAGTATTTGAAAAAAGGTGAAGAAGAATTTGATAAATTTGTAAAATCAAAGGTTGTATTTACAAGAGTTACGCCTATTGAAAAATTAAAAATAGTTGAGTCTTTAAAAAGACAAGGTGAATTTGTTGCAGTAACTGGTGATGGAGTTAATGATGCTCCTGCTCTTAGAAGTGCTAATATAGGTATTGCTATGGGTAGTGGAACAGATATTGCTAGAGAGACCGCTAAAATGATTGTTATTGATGATAATTTTACATCTATTGTTAATGGTGTATTAGAAGGAAGAGTTGCTTATTCAAATATTAGAAAAATTATTTATTTCTTGATATCATGTGGTTTAGCTGAAGTTTTATTTTTCTGTTTAGCAATATTCTTTGATATGCCTGTACCTTTAGTTGCAATTCAATTATTATGGTTAAATGTTGTTACTGATGGTATTCAGGATTTTGCTTTATCCTTTGAAAAAGCAGAAGAAGATATTATGAAAGAAAAACCTAGAGATCCTAAAGAAAGTTTATTTGATAAGAATTTATTATCAGAAATATTAGTATCAGGTATTACTATAGGTTTAATTGTATTTGGATTATGGTATTATTTAATTAATGTTATTAATATGGAAGTATCTTTAGCGAGAGGATATGTAATGGCATTAATGGTTATTATTCAAAATATACATGCATTTAATTGTAGAAGTGAAAAAAGAAGTGCTTTCTCGATCCCAATAACAAGTAATTATATATTCTTATTTGGTGTAATTGGTTCTATTATTTTAGGAATTGCTGTTATGGAAGTACCAATATTATCATTATTCTTAAAAACACATTCGATTCCATATCTTCATCTAGAAATGTTATTCCTATTGGGATCAGTTATATTTATTGTAATGGAAATATATAAAAAAATTAGATATCGTAATTAATATAGGTAATGATATAATATTTTAAAGGAGAGATATTTTTATGAAGAATCCGATAACTGATATTAATGATATAAACGAAGAAAAGATTGTTGATCAGATAAGATGTTTAGGTATTGATATGATAGATAATGCTCAAAGTGGACATCCTGGGATTGTTTTAGGAGCAGCGCCTATTATGTATGCATTATTTGCTCATCATTTGAACTTTGATCCTAGTGATACTAAGTATTTTAATAGAGATAGATTTATTATGTCTGCTGGGCATGGTTCTGCTTTATTGTATGCTACTATGTTTATGGCTGGATATCCAATTACAATGGACGATTTAAAAAAATTTAGACAACTTGGTTCTATTACTCCTGGTCATCCTGAGTATGGAGTTACACCTGGTGTTGATTGTACAACAGGTCCATTAGGACAAGGTGTTGCTACGGCAGTTGGTTGTGCTATTGCTGAAGCAAAGTTACATGCAAAATACAATATAGTTGATCATTATACTTATGTACTTGCTGGTGATGGGGATCTTATGGAAGGAATAACATATGAAGCATGTTCATTAGCAGGTGAGTTAAATCTAAATAAGTTAATAGTTTTATATGATTCTAATAATACGTGTTTAGATGGACCAGTTGATAAGACATTTACAGAAAACATTGGGATGAGATTCATATCTCAAGGTTGGAATGTCATTTTGGTTGAAGATGGAGATTCTTATGAAATTATTTCTAAAGCAATTGAAGAAGCAAAAACTTCAAAAGATAAACCAACATTGATACAGGTAAAAACGACAATTGGCAAATATTCAGTTAATGAAGGTACTAATAAAGTACATGGTTCTCCTTTGGAAAAAAGTGATATTACACAAATTAAAGAAAAACTTGGAATGAGAGATATTCCTTTTCAAGTTTCACAACAGTCTTGTGATGAATTTAAATATATTATAGAAAAAAGATGTAAAAAATTATCTGAAAAATTTAATAAGAAATTAGATAATCTTTCTGATGAAGAAAGAAATGAGTTGGAATATTTTATTAATGATAATAAAAAAATAGATTTTAAAAATTTTGTTTATGATGCACCTAGTGATGGTATTGAAACATTGAGAGATACATCTAAAAAAGTTCTAAACGGAATTGTTTCAAATAATCCTTTTATGATAGGAGGAGCAGCAGATACTTTCTCAACTAATAAGACCTATGTTGATAATGGTGGAGATTTTACTAAAGATAATTATCTTGGAAAAAATATTTATTATGGAGTAAGAGAGCATGCTATGGGAGCTATTACTAATGGATTAAGTTTATCTGGTTTTAGACCTTATTGTTCGACTTTCTTAGCTTTTTCTGATTATCTAAAACCATCTCTTAGAATGGCTTCTTTAATGAATTTACAAAATATTTATATATTTACACATGATTCAATTAGTGTAGGTGAAGATGGACCAACACATCAACCTATGGAACAGTTGTTGTCATTGAGATGTTTACCTAACTTTGATGTATTTAGACCAGCTGATGCTAATGAAGTTATTGGTACTTATAAAACTATATTTGCAAAAGACAAAGGACCGTCTGTTATTACTTTGTCTAGGAATAAATTACCAATACTTGAATGTACAAAAGCTAATGAAGTTGAAAAAGGTGGATATGTTGTTATTGACACTTTAGAAAAACCTAATGGTATTATTATTACTTCAGGTGAAGAGTTACATTTAGTTTTAGAAGTTGTTAAAAACTTAAAAGTAAAAGGTATTAATCTAAGAGTTGTTTCTATGCCTAATTTAGGTAGATTTTTAAAACAAGATGATGATTATATTGAATCAATTTTACCTGTTGAAGTTAGAAAAATAGTAGTAGAAGCATCATCATCAATGTCATGGAATAGATTAATATTTAATAGTAAATATTTAATAACATTAGATACATTTGGTGATAGTGGAAAATATCAAGATGTATATAAAAAGTTTGGTTTTGATATAAGTAGTTTAGAAGAGAAAATAGAAAATCTCTTAAAATAAGACAAAAGTAGACCTTCGTTTTTGTTATTCTATAAAGGGTGATAAAAATGAAAGTCTACTATATTTTTAAAATAAAAAAGGAATTTGTTAATTTATATAAGGATTTTCCTAGTGTACTTTATAATATTTTAAGAAGTATTTATTATTTGGATAAGGAATCTGTAGAATATGGATATAATCTATTTAATCAATTAATAAATACTATTGATAAATATAAATTGGATAGAGAATTATATATAGATATGCATAAAGATATACCTTATATAAAGAAACAAGATATTCATATTATAAACAATTTATATAAAGATGAAGTAAGTAGATTAAGAATTAATAATTTTTTTATGAAACTTGAGTTAGATCAAGAATATTCAACATTTTATGATTATTTAAAGAATAAAGAGGACAATTTATTTATATGTGATTTTAAAGAAACAGATTTTTTCTTTTTACATTAATTATTTTAAGGAGATGAAGTTATGTCTCAATATGAATTATTGCTTTTTATTCAACATGGATTAAATTATGTTTTGGGCAAAGAAGATATTGAATTAATTATAAAATTATATAAATTATCGATACTTGTTCAAGGAAGTGATGATGATAATTATAAAAAATTATTCATAATCAATTATATTGATTATTATAATGGTCGTCTTGAATTTATTCTAGGTGTTAAAAATATGAGTAATGAAATGGTTGTTGATTTAAAAAATATCATTATAAGTAGTTTAGATATGTATATTGAACGTAATAAAAAAGATCAAGAAGAATATAAAAGAAAATATGAGGAAAGAAAGACTAAGTTTTTAGAATTATCTATTGATGATGTTAGGAATGCTATTATTAATGAATTATTAAGTGGAGTTAATACTTCTACAGATGATATTAATTTTTTAAGAGATAGGTATAATTCAATTAGTTATGAAGAGATAAAAGATTTAGAGAACATTAATATAGATTTTGAGTTAGAGAAAATAAAAGGAAAAAGAAAACATAAATATACAGATGTAGGTAATTTTGAAGATGATGATGAAGTGTTAAAAGTAATTATTAATAATTTAACTAAACGTGGATATTTATCTCATCATTTGCATATACATGTATATGAAGAGTTAGATAATGCTATTAATATAATAAATAATAGTAAAAATAATAATTATAAGAAGATATATCAATGATGTTGAATAATTATTGATAATCGTGTAAAATATATCTAGAGGAGTGATTTTATGTTACATGATATTATATTGCTAGTAGTTGGACTTCTTCTTGGAGCAGTAATAGGATTTTTTGGAGCAAGATATTTTATGAAAAGTTATCTTAAGAAAAATCCACCAATTAATGAAGATATGATAAAAGCTTTAATGATGCAAATGGGAAGAAAACCTAATCAAAAACAAATAAATCAAATGATGAAGCAAATGGAAAAGTATCAATAAGATACTTTTTTTTTGATATATGATATAATAGTTAATATTTTGGGATGTGATATGTATGAAAGATTTTAAAGAAAAGTTATCTTTAGTACCAACGAAACCAGGTAGTTATCAGATGAAGAACAAAGATGGAGTAATTATCTATGTTGGTAAAGCTAAAAATCTCCAGAGAAGACTTAGAAGTTATTTTACTAGAACTGTTACTGGTAAAACAAAAATGTTGGTTGATGATATTGATGATTTTGAATATATAGTTACATCAAGTGAATTAGAAAGTTTAATATTAGAAATTACTTTAATTAAAAAATATGATCCAAAATATAATATATTATTAACTGATGATAAAACATATCCATATATTGAACTTACTAATGATAAATATCCGATACTAAAAGTAGTTAGAAATGTTAAAAGAAAAAAGAATAAAAACTATTTATATGGACCATATCCTAATGTAGGAGCAGCAAGAAAAACAGTAAATATGATTAACAGAATTTATCCATTACGTAAATGTGATAAATTAAAGAAGGAATTGTGTCTTTATTATCATATAAATGAGTGTCTAGGATATTGTTGTAAGAATATTGAAAAAGAAACAATTGATAATATGAAGAAAGAAATTATTTCTTTTTTAAAGGGAGACAGTAAAATAATTGTAAGTAAAATAGAAAAAGAGATGACAAGGGCAAGTAATAATCTGAATTATGAACGAGCATTGGAACTTAAAAATATGCTTGATGATATTAATATTACTCTTAGAAAACAACAAATTGATCTTAATGATAATTATAATTTTGATTTAATTAACTATTATTATGATAATAATTATCTAGCAATAGAAATATTTTTTATAAGAAAAGGATTATTATTTGGAAGACATAATGAAATTGTTTCTTCTTTAGGAGATATTAATAATGAAATAATAGAGTATTTAGTTAAATTTTATGATAAGGGTATTTTACCTAAAGAAATAGTTATTTCAGATGATCTAGATGGTAAATTGATAAGTGATTTCTTTGATATTAAGGTAACTGTTCCTAAGAAGGGAAAATTGAAAAGGTTAGTTGATTTAGCTAGAGATAATGCTAAGGAACAGATGGATTTAGAGAAAGAAACCTTAAAAAGAGATGATAATGAAAGAATAGGTGCTTTAAAGGAGTTGGAGCAATTACTTGGTATTAAAGATTTACATAGAATGGAATCTTTTGATAATTCTCATTTATTTGGTACATTTTATGTAGGTGGAATGGTTGTATTTGATGATTTTTTACCTAATAAAAATTTATATAGAAAGTATAAAATATCTTTAGATGTTAAGGATGATTTAAGTGCTATGAAAGAGGTATTATATAGAAGATATTTTAAGACAATTATGAATGAATTATATAAACCAGATTTAATTGTAATGGATGGGGGAGAATTACAAGTAAAAGTTGCTAAAGAAATTCTTGATGATTTAAATTTATATATACCTATAATTGGTTTAGTAAAAGATGATAAACATAGGACTAGTTATATTATTAATGATAAATTAGAAATATTAGATGTAAAAAGAGATTCTAAATTATTTTTGTTTCTTACTAGAATACAGGATGAAGTACATAGATATGCCATTACATATCATAGAAATATTAAATCTAAAGGAGCACTATCAAGTGTATTAGATGTTGTTCCTGGTATAGGTGAAGTAAGAAGAAAAGAATTATTGAAGAAGTTTGGTTCATTAAAAAGAATTAGAGAAGCTAATATTGATGAATTGGAAAAAATATTAGGAAAAGATTTATCTATTAAACTTAAAGATTATTTAAATGAAATAGAATAGTTGTGGTATAATAATTTTAGTTAGGGTTGGTGAAATTATGAAAAATAATAAAGGTTTTACTATGGTAGAGTTGTTAGCTGTAATTATTATACTTGGTATTTTGGCAACTGTTGCTATTGGGGCAGGTTCTTATTATATTTATAGATCTAGAAAAAAGGCATATGATAGAATGTTTGATGCTGCAATAAATGCTACTGAACAATATGCAATGGATAATCCTAAGTCAAATAGTGTATCATTTGAGGATTTAATTGAATCAGGATACCTTAGTGGTGCTGTTGATCCTTCAGATTCATCTAAAACATGTACTGGAAAAGTTTTAATAACTCATAATAATAGTGATAATAAAGAACTAACGTCAAATAATTATAAAGTATCTTTATGTTGTGATAATTATAATTATACATATTCAACTAGTAATAAAACTTATAGTGAAGATGCATATTGTAAAATGGATTCATATAATGTTGAAGACGTGGAAACTATAAAAGTATTAAATATTTATCCGGATGATAGTAATAGTTATAGAGATAGATTAAAAAATTGGATGAGTAGTTACGGATTAGGTAAAATAGAAGTTACTCCAGTGTATATAGGAAACTATAATAGTAATCCAGAAAGTTATATGACTACTGGAGATGGACAGAAATATGATGTAATTGTTTTTGGTTTTGCTGATGTAAATGGACCAAGAGTACAATATGGTAATGACTTATCAGATGCGGCAGTAGTTGCTGTGAAAAAATATTTGGATTCAGGTGGGTCTGCATTATTTGGACATGATACAATGTTGTCATATCATAAGAATTTTGTTTCTTTATCTAGTTATGTTTGTGTTAGTGTTAAAGCAGCAAATACACATCCTGGATCAAGTAAAGTAGTTATTTCAAGAGAAGGTATATTTACAGATTATCCATGGCAAATTGGTGGTTTGGGTAAAAAATTAACAATTCCATATAGTCATGTTACTGGACAAACTTCAAATGGTGATATTTGGTTAACATTTGATACTGGATCTGGCAATGATGTTTATTTATCAACATGTGGAAATAATGCATTAATTCAAACAGGTCATTCTGGTGGTGAAGCAGAACCAGATGAACAAAAAATTATTGCAAATATAATATTTTATATGGTGTCTAAAAAACAAGGGTTAGATTAAAATACATTTTTATGTATTTTTTTCTAATTAAATGAGGTGTTATTATGGGAAAAATAGAAGTAATGGATGATGTTCTTGCTAACAAGATAGCAGCAGGAGAAGTTGTAGAAAAATGCATGAATGTCGTTAAAGAGTTGGTTGAAAATTCAATAGATGCTGAGTCAACTGAAATTACTATTAAATTAATAGATTCTGGTGTTAAAGAAATAGAGGTTTCTGATAATGGAATTGGAATGGATCCAGAAGATGCTAAAATGGCCTTTGAGAGACATGCTACTTCTAAATTAAAAAGTCTTGATGATTTGTTTTATATAGAATCATTAGGATTTAGAGGAGAGGCACTTCCATCTATTGCAAGCGTTTCAAATGTAAGAGTTAAAACTAGTAATGGAGAAATTGGAACAGAAATAACTTTATCTGGAGGAAAAGATTTAAAAGAAAAAAGATCTGATCTTCAAAAAGGAACAACTATTACTGTAAAAGAATTATTTTATAATACACCTGTTAGATTGAAATATTTGAAAAATCCTTATGTTGAACTTGCTTATATTACTGAGTATATCAATAAAATGGCATTATCTTATCCTAATATAAAATTTACATTAATAAATAATGATAAGGTTATATTTAAAACTGATGGAAATGGTGATTTATTAAAAGTAGTTTATGAAATATATGGAGTAGATATAACTAAAAAGATGATTCCAATTAATGGAGAAAATGATGATTATTATATACATGGTTTTATTTCATATCCAGAAGTTAACAAAGGTAATAGAAATTCAATTACTACATTAGTAAATGGAAGAGTAATTAAAAATAATGAATTAAATAAATGTATTGTTGATTGCTATCATACATATTTACATAAAGGAAGGTATCCTGTAATTGTTTTAAATATTGATGTTGATCCTATACTTGTTGATATTAATATTCATCCTACTAAAATGGATATTAAATTTTCTAAAATGGATACATTAAAAGAATTAATAATTAAGTTAATTACAGAAAAATTAGAAGAGATTACTTTAATACCAGAGGTATCAGTTAGAGATAGTTATTCTGTTAGTGAGGTTAGAAGACAAATTATTAATAAAGAAGAAAATGAAAATATAAAAGATGATACTAAATATGAAGAAATGACTTTGGATTTTGAAGTACAAGATAATAAGAAAAAATATGAAAAAGCAGAAAAAGAAAAATTAAAAGAAGAAGTTCCGTTTGAACTTGATGATGAGATGGAACCTAAGATAAAAAAAATGATACCAAGAGGTGTAGTACTTCTTACATATATAGTTGCGGAAAATGAAGATGGAATGTATTTAATTGATCAACATGCTGCTGCTGAAAGAATTAATTATGAAAAAATACTAAAAGAGATGAAGGATAATAATAAAGTTATAGATTTATTAGTACCTATAAAAATAGAACTTAGACCCGATGAATTTCTTCTTGCAAAGGATAGATTAGGTATCTTAAAAGATTATGGTTTTGATATAGATGAATTTGGTTTTAATACAATAATTGTAAGATCTCATCCTGCTTGGATACCTGATGATAGGTCTGATGATATTATAAGAAGACTTATTGATATGATAATTGAAAAGGGTGAGTTTGATTTAGATAAGTTTATTTGGAGGATGGCTGCAACTACTGCATGTAGAATGTCAGTTATGGCAGGAGACTATATATCTTTAGAAGATCAAGAGTGGATTTTAGAGAATATAAGATATTGTGATAATCCATTTACATGTCCTCATGGAAGACCTACAATTATTACATATACTAGATATGAACTTGAAAGACTATTCAAGCGGCAACTTGATTAATCTTTCTTTTTTTGCTACAATAATGTACGTTTTTGAGGGGATTATATATGGGAAAAAATATATTTCAAGAAGTATATCCTTTTACTACAGAAGTGATATCAGGATATTTTAAGAAAATTGATTTTAAAGATAAAGATGTTATGACATTAGGATCATCATCTGATCAAGCATTTAATGCTTTGCTTTTAGGTGCTAAAAAAATAACAGTATATGATATAAATGAGAATGCTTTAGCTTTTGGTAAACTAAAAAGAGATGTAATTATTAATTCTAATTTAGATAATGTTTGGATTAATGTTTTGAGAATTAATATGCCTAAGAATTATGATATTTTTCCGGATATTAATTTAAGAAAAATGAATCCATATATGAAAGATGAAAAAACATTTAAAACAATGCAACAAATACTTAAAACTAGATTTGATGATATAGAATATAGAGTTGGTAATATTATGGAAGTAAATAATTTAGATAGTAAATTATTTGATATAATAATTACATCAAATGTATTTCAATATTTAGAAGAGTATATTGATGTTTCGGAAAATCCTTATGATAGATTAAAAACAGTTTTTACTAAATTAAAGGATCATTTGAATGATGATGGAGTTATTCAATTTTTATATCATTATGCATTTAGTAATACACATTTTTTAGATGAATGTGCATCAAGAGATCTTGTGAAGGTTTTAAATTGTCTTTATCCTGATAAACTTGATTTTTTTGAATTTGAAAATGGTATGAAAGATGGAACTGACTGTGCTATTATGTATAGAAAAAAGAGGTAATTTATGAAAGATATTATTGTGATTGTTGGTCCTACAGGAATAGGAAAAACAAAATTAAGTATAGAACTTGCTAAAAGACTTGATTGTGAAATTATTAATGGTGATAGTGTTTCTATCTATAAAAGATTAGATATTGGTAGTGCAAAACCAACTGTTGATGAAAGAGAAGGAATACCCCATCATTTAATTGATATTAGAGACGTTAATGAAGATTATACTGTGTTTGATTATCAAAAAGATGTTAGAGAAAAGATTAAAGATATTACAAAAAGAGGTAAAAGAATTATTATTGTTGGAGGAACTGGATTATATATAAAGGCAGCTTTATATGATTATAACTTTAAAGAAGGAACAACATATAATGAATATAATGATTTAAGTAATGAAGAGATACTTTCAAAGATAAAAGAATATAATGTTTTAAAATTACCAGAATTAAATAATAGAAAAAGATTAGTAAGACTACTTAATAAATTAGAAAATAATGAAGAAATTACATATGGCAAAGATAAATTACTTTATAATATTAATGTTATTGGATTAACTGTAGATAGAGATATCTTATATGATAGAATTAATAAAAGAGTAGATATAATGGTTAAAAATGGTTTGCTTGATGAGATTAATTCTTTAAAAGATTATTATAATGATTCTAGAATTTTAAATAGTGGAATTGGTTATAAAGAGTTCTATGATTATTTATTTAATAATAAAAGTCTTGATGATTGTTTAGAAGAAATAAAATTAAATTCAAGAAGATTTGCTAAGAGGCAATATACTTTTTTTAAAAATCAATTTAATACTAATTGGTTTAATGTTAATTTAAATAATTTTGATGAAACTGTTGATGAAGTAATGAATTATATAAAAGATGAAGATAGTAAGAAATAATTTACTCTATATACAATTGTATATAGAGTTTTCTTTTGTCATATTTATATTAATATGATATTATATTTACTCAAGAGGTGTGGGATTATGATTCTTGCAAGAAATAGAGAAAGATTAAGTGAAGATGTTCTTTCTTTAATTGGTACAACTGATGAGAAAGATATACTAGAAATATTTAAAAAGAAATTACAAGAAGAAATAGATTATGTTAATAAATTGATTAATACTGATTATGATAAATTATCTAATGTTGATTTTTATTATTTGATAAGAGATTTATATAGTATTACTCTTACAGAAAGAGATTTTTTGAGTTTTATTTCAAAAAAAAGAAATAAAGAATATACATGTTTTAAGATAATTCCAACAACAATGGTTTTTAACGATTATAAGAGTGAAGGGAAAGGGAAAAACTTCAGTTATTGGAAACAACCGTATCAAATATTTGTAGATGTTGCTTTAGCTGAAGATGCTAATATAGATTCTAAAAAGAATTATTCTAGTATTGATATAAAAAATATGTATGATAAAAATAAGATTACAGTATTAGAATATGATTCTATAGAGTTAGAAGAATATATAAGTGATATTGAGTCACTTGAAGAGTATCCAGCACCGGAACTTAAGTTAGCAAAATCAATAATTCCTGATAATGATGATTATAAAGAAGAATTTGATTTTTATATTTCAGCACTTAGAAGAAAATTAACAAAAAAATTTGTTTTAAATGATTTATATAAATATGTTGAGGATTTAAATGAGGAATTATATAATATCTTTTTGTTTTCATCTATGTCATATGGATATGGGTTATTATCAACCAGATGCAAAGAATGGTTTAAGACTACATCAATAGGTGATGAATTAAATGGTATAACAAAAAGACTTAGTAAAAGAGATTACTAAGTCTTTTTTATGCTAATTCTTTATAATGATTTATATCAAAATCGTGTTCATTTTTTTCAATTGATAGAAGTGTTTTAGTATCTATTAGAAAGAATTTATGATCTAGATAATTACTTCCATCATTTGTAACAGGATCATCCCAGGTTAAATCTAAATTCAACCATGTGTTGTTATAATTAACTGCGTTCCATACATGTTCATCACTTGATACTCTATAACTTTTGATATTCATTTTTTCTAAAAATAATTGCATTAAATCTGTGTATCCTCCACAGATAGCATATCCTTCAAATAATGGTCCATATGCGGTATCAGATTTATAATTTATAATGTTGTTTTCTGATCTATCAGAGTCATATTTAGTTGTATCTATGATATAATCATGGATTCTTTTAATATTATTATATTCAGTATCATTTGTATTTATTAGTTTTTTTGATAATTCATCAACTTTTTGATTTATTTGATTAATATCTTCTTCTGAGTATATTTTTTCTATAGTTATAGTTATTTTTCCATATGTATCATATGCTGTTTCTATATTTGAAAAACTATTATATGGATGAACATAATTGTTTATATCTGATAATGTAGTTTGATCGTTTGCTAGATTTTGAATTTCTTTTGTACAATTTTCATATTCTTTTGGACAAAAGAAAGTAAATTCATCTTTACCAGCATTAATTACAGTATAGAATATATTATAAATATCTTGTTGTGACTGAGGAGTAAAATTATCAGTATTTTGAACAAATTGAAAATCATAATCTCGATAGTATTTATTCTTTTCTCCAATAGTTACTTCTTTATTTCTTCCTATTGCGACTGATATTAAATATTCTTTAATATTATTTCTAAATAAATATATTGTTCCTGCTAATAAAGCAATTATAATAAATATGATTAGTTTTTTCATAATACCTCCATAGTATATATTTATTTTATATTATGAATTTAAAATAGTAAATATAAAAAAAACCAATTTTGAATTGGTTTATTTTATATTGTTCATCATCTTTGTTAATCTTGATTTTAAACGAGCAGCTTTATTCTTGTGAACTAGACCGCTATTATTTGCTTTATCAATTCTTTGTAATGCGATATTTAAATTATTACTTGCTTGTTCTTTGTTTCCAGCTTTAGCTTCTTTTTCGAATTTTTTAATTGCAGTTTTCATACTTGAATATACTAAAGTATTTACTTCTGCTTTTTTAGCATTTGAACGCATACGTTTTTTAGCACTTTTAATATTTGGCATATTTTCACCTCACTTTTTGTAAACACATTAATTCTATCAAAAAAATGTAGAAAATGCAAATAAAATTAACATATTTGTTAATAATATTATTGGTGATATAAGTGCATAAAATAAAATTGGATGATAATATAGTTAGAACAGATTTGATTTTGGAACAAAATATTGACATGAAAGATGTATTTAATGATACTATTAATAATATTAAAGTAATGAAAAATGAGTTTGAAAATAATCATTATACTACAATATATTTTGATGATATTACTGATAGTGATATATATAATGAATTAGAAAAAGTTTTTATAAGTGAATTTAAAAAATACATAGATATTAATTCTAAAGATATTATTCTTGTTATTGGATTAGGTAATAATAAATCAACACCAGATTCTCTAGGAACACTTACTATTGATAATATTATTCCCACAAGATATTTATTTGAATTAGGAGAAGTTGAAGAGGGATATTCTAATGTTTCAGTTTATAAACCAGATGTAATTGGTAATACTGGTATAGAGTCTATAAATATTATTAATGGAATTGTTAAAGATATTAAACCTACTAAAATAATAGTAATTGATTCATTAAAAGCAAATTCTTTAGATAGACTTACTAAAACTATTCAAATAACTGATAGTGGGATACATCCAGGTAGTGGAATAAATAATAATAGAGGTGAGATTAGTAATAAAACAACTAATTCTAAAGTTATTGCAATTGGTATTCCTACTGTTGTTGATATAAAAACAATTTTTAATGAGAAAAATGTAGATATAAATAATAGTTTTATTGTTACTCCTACTAATATAGATTTTGTAATAGATAAATTATCTATATTATTAGGCAATTCTTTAAATAAAATATTTCATAAAAACTTTAATCGACAAAAAAATATACAATAAAGATGTATATTTTTTTTGGTGATATAATGAAGCGTTCTAAGAAGAGATTAAAGAGAATAATTCTATTTATAACAATAATTATTAGTATGATTTATAGTTATAAATATTTAGATAATAAAAATATTGAAATTGATAATAAAGAAGTAGTTGAAATGGTTATTAATAATACTTTTAAACAAAATAGTATATTAGATAAGATATTGTCTTTTAATAAAGAAAATCAAATCCTTTTATTAAAGGAGTCATTTGATAATGTTGTTTCAGAAAAACCTAGTGGAAATCCAATTATATATATTTATAATTCACATCCTACAGAGAGATATATGCATTCTAATATAGGAGAATTTTCTATTGATCCTACTGTTATTATGAATAATTATATTTTAGAAGACATATTTAATAAAAAAGGATATTTAACATTAGTAGAAGAGGGAAGTGTTACAGAAATATTAAATAATAATAATTGGAATTATGCTTCTAGTTATAAAGCTAGTAGGATACTTATGGAGACTGCTAAAAAGAATAATCCATCGTTAGAGTATTTTATTGATGTTCATAGAGATAGTTTAAGTAAAGATAAAACAACTATTACTATTGGAGATAAAGATTATGCTAAGATGATTTTTTTATTAGGATTGGAAAATCCAAAGTATGAAGATAATTTAGTTTTTATGGAAAGAATAAATAATAAAATTGATAGTTATTATCCTGGGTTAAGTAAGGGAATATACAAAAAAGGTGGAGCAGGAGTTAATGGCGTTTATAATCAGGATTTTTCTTCTAAGACGATACTTATAGAAGTTGGAGGAGAAGAGAATACTACTACTGAAGTATTAAATTCTGCGATAGCTTTTTCTAGATGTTTTTTGGAGGTGCTTGATGAAGAAAGTAATTAAATTAATTGGTTTGATACTTATAATAATGTTTTTTATTGTATTTATTAATAGGAATAATTATTATGAAGATGAGAAAATATTGTCTGATGAGGCAATTAAAAGATTTGAAAAAGATTTAAAGAATGGAGAAGAAATTAATCCAAATAATTATATAACTGAAAAGAAAGATTACAATAATAGTATTTCTAAACTTGGGATGAGTGTTTCAAAATCCATTGAATTTGTAGTTGGAAAATCACTTAGAAAAGTACTTAGATATATTGATAATTAAGAGTTTTACTTTATTTTTTTTCAAAAATGTGGTATAATATGTGAAACCAATGGGGTAGTGAAATGAGGTTGAGTGTGATATGAATAGAATAGTTAATATATCTATGAATACACTTCTTAGAGAATGTAGTATTGATAAAGATAATATCAATAAAAACTTTACATATTTTTGTTTAATAAATAGAGAAAATGTTCATGAGGTTTTTAAATTTAAAAAGTTTAATAATGACTTTGTCTCTAAAGCTTCTTGTTATACTGATCCAGAACATATAATTGGTAGAATTAGACCATCATATGATTTGTTTTTAAGTGATGTTTTAGCTATGCTTAATATGAAAAACAATAATATTATTGATAATGAAGAATTAACTAATAGTATGCTTGATAAAGTTAAAGAATTAGAAAGTATTACTAATGAATATGATTTAAGATCTAAATTTCCATATATATATAGGGATTTAATTAATGGTAGAGATTATTTAGGTACTCTTCAAAGTAGAAAAAACAAAGGTCAATGTAGTGAGGAAGAGTATGATGATAAAGAACATTACTTTTATAGTTGTGCTATGAGAAGAAGTTTAAGTAATTTTGTAAAAATGCAAGCTTTAATGTATAGAAGATTTATAAATGATAGAGATAAGTTCAAAGAAAAGGTAGAGAATACTTCATTTAATCCGTATATTAAAAGTAATTTTGATTTAAATAAACTATGTATGTATGTTATACATCAATATCTTTCTATATGTGAAAATTCAAAAGATAAAGAAGAATTTAATTATTATATTAAAAAAGTAGAGGATTATTTGTCTGGTAATGATTATAGTAAAGATTGTTCAATAACAACTGATTCTGGTATAAAAATTGATATTAGTGTTATTAAGACTAGATATAATAATTTGAAGAAAGATAGTATGGTTGAATGGGTTTTAATACCTAAAGGAAAAGAATATAGAGTAGTTAAACAAGAAAAAGAACCTGTTATTACTTTAATGAATTATGAAGAGATTGAAAATTTAAGACAAGCAGGTGAAAGAAAAAAAGTTTTCTATGAATCTACTAATTATTTAGCTAAAGCAATAGGATTAAAAAGATATAGAGGATATATTGCATATATTTATGAAAATGGAGAAGTTATCTTAGATAGGGAATATAATCAAGATGCTGTATCTACTGCTAAAGGTAATGCAATATATAATATGAAAGTAGTTGATTTTTCTCATTTATCTAAATTAGATAAAAAAGTATTAATGAAACATCCTAAGGTAGGAAGAATTTATCATAGTTCTAAATGGGAAGAAAAAGTTAAGGAGATTATTGAAAGAGAAGCAACAAAAGAAGAAAAACAAACAACTTATGAATTCGTTGATAAATTAAAAAAGAAAAAGATTAAATAAGAAAAGAACTTCAATTGAAGTTCTTTTTTATTGATATAATTCTTTTTTTATAAGTTCTAGATTACTTTTCATTATAGTTATGTAATTTTCTTTATTACTTCTTTCTTCATCGGTGATATTTTCTAATTTATGTAATTTAATCTTTTTAACATTTTCGTGTTCTTCCATAATTGTTTTAACATTATCATTATCTTCAAGATCTTTGAAAGTAATTATATAACTAACAACATCATCTTCAATATAATTTACTGCTTCAGATATTTCTTTTTGAGATGCATCTGTATCAATACATATAACTTGTAGTCCGAATTTTTCTAAATACTTTAATGCAGAATCAGCAACTACTATTACTTTATCATCTGTTGACTCAACTGCTAATCTGTATTCAGCATCTAGTTCAGATAATTCGATTTTTAATTCATTATATGCTTCATCGACTTCTTTTTTTAAGTAATTATTTGTTATATATTCTTCTAATGCTAATCTTACGTTTTGACTCATCATTAATAGTGATGATGGATTTAACCATAATTCTTCAGGTGAGTAATCAGTTTCTAGAACGTATGCTGTATCAATTATTTTTAAATTAGGATTGATAGCTAATAAATCAACAGCTAAATCTCTTTCTTTTTCTAATAATCCATTATATACAAATAAATCTTTATTAGCATAATCATTTTTTTGCTTTTTATTGATTTTGTAATTATTAATATCAACTCCATCTGGATATATAGAAGTAATGGTTGCATGCTTTTCATATAGTTTCTTAACAACATATTCATTAGGATAGTTTGTTACAATTACTTCGATATTGTCCATACTGTCATTTGTACAACCACTTGTAATAAATAATAGTGGAATTAATAATAGTAATAATAAATATTTCTTTTTATTTCTTTTTTTCATTTTTCTTCTCCTTTATTGGTACAGGATCATAACCATATGGTCCTAGTGGATTGCATTTTATAATTCTTTTAAATGCCAAATAACTTCCTTTTATTGATCCGTATGTGTAGATACTTTCTTTTGCATACTCTGAACAAGTTGGTGTGAATCTACACATTTTATGTGATGATAATGGCATTTTTTGATATAAATTAATGATAGATATTAGTATTTTTTTCACGCTATCACCATTTTAATTTTACTATTATTTTAGTAATTTTACAAGTCTTGAATATATTAAATTAAAAGTAATTGAATATAAAAAAATAATATGATAAAATAAAAATAATAGGAGGTATTTCTTATGGGTTTTTTTAGTAAATTATTTCATTTGAACGAAGAAGAAAAAAAAGAAAAGGGACAAGATATTGTAGATAAAAAAGTAGATGAAACTAATGTTAATAGTAATAATATCGTTGTTAGTAAAGAGATAGATACAATTATTAATATTTTAGCCAATTTAGGATTATTAGATTCTGATAATATTGAAGAAAAATTAGAAACACAGGGTATTGATTTTGATAAAAGTATTTTAAAAAGATTAATGATTAAAACTGATTATTCTAAAATACCTAAACTAGTTAAATATTTTGAATCATATAATTTAGGTTATGGAATAGATAAATTAAATCATATAAAAGAAGAGTTAGTAGATTTGTCTGTTTCAAAGGCAAGTGAAGGAAGAAATTATTCAGAAATTGTTGAAGAATTGATTAACGCTACTAAATATAAAATTGAGGAATATGAAAATGTTTTAGTAAACATTAATACTACAATCAATAATATTGAAGAAAACACTAAAAATGATTCAGAAGTATTAGCAATGGTTGATTATTGGACAATTCAATATAAAGAACAGTTCTTAGGTTATCCAATTAATTTAAAATCTAAAGTAGATACTATGGTTATTGAACTTAAATCATTACCATATGGTGGTTATGGAGAGATTGAAATTGAAAAATTTGTTGATTCATGTCAAAAATTAATTCAAGAGGGAAAGAATAATAATGAAGATACTAACCATACTCAAAGTAGAATAGTAAGTACTTTGTTTGAACCTAAAAAGAGCAGATATTTTTCCGATTTAGAAGTTCTTAAAAAGAAAATTGATATGATTAAAGCATCACCTTTCTTAAGTGAAGATGAAGTAGAAAATAATGTTAAAAACGCAATTATTGAATTTAATATTATGTGTGGTCATAAAGTTATTAACGAGAACAAGGAAAAAGAAAATAAAAAAGAATCTTCTGTAGAAGCAAAAGAAGAAATCCTTGAACAAAAAAATGATATAAATGAAGATAATTCACTATTTATAATTGAAGTTAATATTCAAAAATTAACATCATTGGATAGAGGTGGATATGGACCTAGAGTTATTTCTGAATTTCGTTTAGAAAGTGAAAAAATAATGAATAGTGATATTCCTCTAGATGAAAAGTATGTTCAAATTAATGAACTTGCTAATTTGCTTATAAGTATATATAATTCTAATTTATCTATATTCAGTGAATGGGAAAAACGTCAATTAGAAGATGTTAAAGATGAAGATTATCTATCTAAGAAACAAGAACTTGATGATAAGATTAAATATATGTTATCTTTGACACAAGAAGAACTTGTAAATTATATATTAGAAGATGATAAGATGAAAAAACAAGAGATGGATTTTCACAATAAAAGGGCAGTTTTTATTTACTTGTTAGGTAAAGATGGTGTTGATCCTGGAAGTGAACAATTTAATTTTATGATGGAAGATTATTTAGATGGTAATAATCCTTATAGTGAAAAAGAGTTTAAAAAAGCATATGATGAATTAGAAATAAAATCATTAGTTAATGAGGTTCAAGGTGATGAAAAATTAATTAGTTATCTTGATTATATAGATAGTACTTTATTAAAACAAATATCTGATATTGAATTGGAACTATCTAATAAAACAATAAGTGGAAATATTTAGCAATGAGAAATCATTGCTTTTTTTATGTGTAAAGTCATTTATCTTTCAATTGAAACAATATTAATTAAATATTATAATTATAGTGAGATATTGTATCAAAAATAGGAAAGGTAGAAGCGGTATGAAAGAATTGAAGAAGATTTCTAAACGTAAACGAAGAAAAATTTTTTTGCTTTTAATTGTTGTCTTTGTAACTGCAATTACCTTAGTTTTTGAAACTTATGCATGGTTTATAGGTTTATCAACAGTAAGTACA
>CADBYH010000004.1 GCA_902798815.1 uncultured Erysipelotrichaceae bacterium
TGTTTTTTCGTCAATTACATTGTATCAAACCTATGTCTTTTTTATAAATAAAAATAGTGTAGTGAATTTGCACTCACCAACACTATTTATAATACAACCCTTATTTGTATTTATAAGTTCTTTTTTTCTTTACTGATATATTTAATAAAATTCCAACTAATAACATGTAAGATAATAAACTACTACCTCCATATGATATAAATGGAAGGGTTATACCTGTTATTGGTAATAGACCAAGAGTCATTCCAATATTTTGAATTTGTTGAAATAATAGCATTCCTGTTATTCCTACAATTATAAATTTATCAGTATCATCAATTTTCTTTTTAGCTAGAATCATTATATTTATGTCTAAATATATTATTATTCCAATTAAAAGTATTACTCCTATGTATCCAAAATTTGATGCATATATAGCAAATATGAAATCTGTTGAAGATTCTGGGAAGTATATTGGAGTTTTATTATATCCATGTCCAAACCATCCGGCTGATCCTATTGCGGCAAGTGCGTTTTCTAATTGGAGACCACTTCCTTCTTTCCAATTAAATATTCTTTCTAATCTATAATAAATAGATGAACCAAATATTTTTATAAAGATATTTTCTTTATAGAAATATAACCATAAAAATAATGATGTAAATCCAATAATTAGTGTTATTCCTATAACAAACCATCGTATTCTTATTCCTGATACAAACATCATTGATATATATATTGTTAAGTAAATAATTACACTACCTGTATCTGGTTGTAAAAAAGTTAATAATGAAGGTATTAGTATGATTATAAGTGTTTTAAGTATAAATATAAATTCATCTTTGCATGTTGGATTGTCATAATCATTTCTAAAATTATGAATCATTGTTGCGAGTGTTAACATAATAAATATTTTCATAAATTCACTTGGTTGAATACTTCCAATACCAGGAATTACAAACCAACATTTACTACTATTAATTGGGTCTGCAAATAATAGAAGGCCTAATAATAATATATTTCCGAAAATATATAAGTACCATGTGTTTCTGTATAAATATTCATTTTTTAATTTTATTAATATAATTACTAAAACCCATCCAATCAAATACCATATTGTTTGTTTTAAGGCGAGATTACCAAGAGACTTGGATGTATAAGTTAAAGCACTATTAATTGTTATAACACTAATTATAGAAAGAAGAATTATTGGTATTAGTATTCTATAATTAATTTTAAATTTGATAATAAGACCTCCTTTAATATTATTATATCAAAAAGTAAGTATTTTTATTAGTAAAAAACATAAAATATATAGAGGAGATTTTTAATGTCAAACATGTTTAAAAATATTATAAGTGATATTAATAATAATAAAGATTATTGTTATTTGGATAATATTGAGAATAATGTAATTGATATAGATAAAATATTTAAGGATAGTAGTAAGTTGTATAAATACAAGGTTTATATAAAAACCAATGATAATGAGTATAGAACAAATTTAATTGGTAAAACTAAGGATTATTTAATTACTATCAATGATGATAAAATTATGATTAAGGATATTATTTGCATTGAAATTATATAAAAAAGAATATCTTCTTTGATATTCTTTTTTATATATTTATATATGTATCAGGTGAGCATTTGATTGCTCCTACTGTAGATAAATCTACTATTACAAATTGATTTATATTTGTATATGTTGAGGTTGTATCATCAAATGATAATAATCTTAAGGTTACGCTTCCTTGATCAATATCTTCAATTCTGAAAATATCTGATGTGGCAGTTCCTGTTTCTGTTGTATAAGAAAATGACCAAGGATTTGCAGTATATTTATTATATAGTTGGATAGGGCGTGTATTATATTGTGTTGTAGTCATTGTTGGACCTAAGAATGGTCTATCACATCCAGAAAATTCACTATCAAAATCTTGTTTTTGAAGTAAAAGAATTTTATTTACTATTTCTAAAATATAACAATTTTGATTTTCCATAAGTCTCCTTTCTATAGATTTATAATTAAATCTATTTTCTAAAATAATATATGTATAGATATGCTATGTGTTTATGGAAAAAGACTACTATAATATATGAGATTATTTTATCATTATGTAAAAATTTGTATATATTTTTAAAAAATACTTGATAAAAAACCAAAAAGACTTTAAAATTGTCTTATAGGATATGGGTTCGGATTGGGAATTGAACTGTATTCTTGATTACATAGTAGGAGGTGAAAAGAATATGTCAACAATTCATGTAGATGAAGCTGCATTAAATAGTTTAAAAAATGCATTAGCAACAGCAGGAGTAGAATATAAAAACAGTCTTGCAAGATTAACAAATTTAATTGAGGAAATTACTAGTGGAGATATTCAAGGTGATCCAGCAAACGATTTATTAAGTAAATTCCAAGCTAAACAAGATATCTTCAATAAACTTACTCAAACAATTGAAGAAGCTGAGAGCTATATGGGAATGCAAACTACTAAGTTTGGTTCTATGATCGGTGATCTTAAAGCAACTATGAAATAGTTTAAACATATTTTTAGAAAGGAGAATAATTTATGAATATTACAATTAATCCAGGTGCAGCTACAGATGATGCTACACAAATCGATAGTTTAGTTCAAACAATGGAAGAATCAATGGAAACATTGAATAACGCTATTAAAAATACAATCCCTTCAGGAATTCAAACTACTTGGTCTGAAACTGTAAGAGAAAATTGGGAATCATACTATACTGCTGATGTTCCAGCAGCAATGGAAGATATGAAATTATCAGCATCTAACTTAAGACTTGCTGTTGAACAAGCTTTACAATATAGTAGAGAACAATAAAATACATTGCTATATGCAATGTATAGGAAAGGAAGGATAATCTTTCTTTTCCTATGCATTGCATAAAGAAAGATGGAGAGTGATAAAATGGAAAGTCCAAAGTCATATAGTGGATATGATAAAGATAATAATCTTATTGCTACATGTACAGCTGAAGACGCAAATTCTTATATCAATCCTGAAGAAGTAAAAGCGGCAATAGAAAATATTAAAACTGTATGTACTAATAAGATGAATGAAGTTAGTTCAAAACTTCAAGATGTTGTTCCTGTTGCAGAGGAAGCTCTTAAAATTCAAGGACAAACTATGGGTCCTAGAATTACTAAAACTGCAAGTGAAATAAAATCGGCAGGATCAAGTATGACTTCATCAATTGATGATTTATATACTGCTTCTGTTACAGTTCATGATAAATTTCAGAGAGATTTTAACGATCAAGCAAGACAAGCTGTTGCAAGCGTTGCTAACGTTGTTAGAGTTTCTCCGTAGGAAAGGAGGTTTTTTAATTGGGAATAATAAAGTCAGGAATTGAAACGGTAGGTACAGCTCTAAGTGGAGCATGGAATACTGGTACAAAATTGCTTTCTGGAGACTTTAGTGGAGCCTGGGAAACTGTAAAAGATACTGGTGCTTCGCTAGTTGGAGACTTTGTATCTGCGCCTGTAAGTATACTTGATCCACTTGATTTAACAGGATTACGTGGTACAGTTAAAGATGGCGTAAAAGATGGTATAAAAGGCGGAATTGGTGCTATTGAAGAAGGCGTTGGAAATTTGTTTGGTTCAGGAAGCGGATCAGATCTTGAATTTAATGAGGCAAAAGCTGCTGAAGCAACTGCAATGCTTGATAAAATTTGTACTTCTACAATAGTTGATGCAGAAAATGAAATCAAGGCTGCTGTTGAAAAATTAAATAAAGTTAAAGGATTTTCAGAGTA
Source organism: uncultured Erysipelotrichaceae bacterium (assembly GCA_902798815.1). Taxonomy (GTDB): domain Bacteria; phylum Bacillota_I; class Bacilli_A; order RF39; family UBA660; genus UBA3789. Next base: position 3,769 of record CADBYH010000004.1, read on the forward strand.
TGTTGGAGCGGTTAGTTTTGGAAAATTTGAAGCTGATTTTGATACTATGATTTCAGCAGTTCAAGAGATAAAGAGTACTTTAGAATCAAATATTCAAGCTGTAAAAGCATATGCTGAGTCTGAGTCTTATTCTGGATGGGATTTTATAAGAGATGCTGCAATTTCTATATTATTACCTGGTGGAGTTGGACTTTCATTGGTTGGAACAAACCACATTATTGGTGCTTTTAAGTCTTTATTTACGTCTGGCGGAAAAGTTGAAGGAATGGAACCAAGTTCTGGAAAATCAGTTGCATTTGGTTCATTAGCTGATTCATTTGGAGCAGCTAAAGGAGGAACTCCTACTACAAAACCATCTGTTTCAATATTTACACCTACAAAAACGCCTTCAAAAACTTCAGGTGGAGGTGGAGGTGTAACACAACCACTTTATGGACCACCACAACCACCAAGTGGAGGAGGAGGTTCTTATGGTGGAACACCAACTGCTACTCCATTTACACCGACTACACCGACACCAACACAACCTAAGACACCAGCTCCAAGTGCGACACCAACTAAGACACCACCTAAGACACCTACACCACCTAAGACACCTACAACTACACCTGTGCCAACAGTTACACCACAACCAACACAACCTGCACAACCAACTGCTACTCCGGCACAACCACAACCAACACCAATGCAACCACAACAACCTAGTCACCAAGGTGGAGGATATTCTAGTCAAGGATATGTTGCTGATACTGCTGCACCGGCAGAGCCATCACAACCAACACCACCAATTAAAGATAGTGGTTTAAGTAGTATAGATAATATTGTTAAAGGTGGAACAAAAACAAAAATACCTGTTAATTCTACTCCAATTACTAAGACTTCATCAGGAAGTGGAGCTAGTGCTGTAATACCTATTGCAGCAGGATTGAGTGCTGCAGCGGCTGCAGGAATTGGAGCTAAAGTATATATGGATCGAAAGAAGAATAATGAAACCGGTGAAGATGATGATTGGTCTACAAGTGATGATTCAATAGATGTTGAATACAATGAATCATCTGATGGTCAATATCTTGAGGATGATGATTATTCATACAATGAGTCAAAATATGATGCTAGAAGTAATCAAGAACTAGCAGATTTGCAATAAAAAGGAGGAAAAAAAATGGAAAATGAAAAATATTTACCAATAGGAACTGTTGTTTTATTAAAAGGTGGTAAAAAAGAATTAATGATAATCGGGTATTGTATATTACCTGATGGAGCAGAAGGTTATGATAAGAATGGAAAGGTAGACGTGTCTGGTAAGGTATTCGATTATGGAGCTTGTATCTATCCTGAAGGAATGATTTCAAGTAATCAACTTTATACATTTGATCATGACCAAATTGAAAAGATTTGTTATAGAGGATATGAAACAGATCAACAAAAAGAAGTTTCTCAAGCATTAATTAAGTTTAGAGAAGAATATGATAAAAACAACGGTAATGTTGAAGCTGCATAGTATTTGTATAAACTAATAATTACCTATGTCAATTGACATAGGTTTTTTATTTGTTGAAATATTATTTGACTATGTCATTTATATTTTTTATAATTATATTGTAGTATAATAGGAGGTTATTATTATGGCAAAAGTTGATTGGATAACATGGAAAACTAGTCCAAAGGAAATAATTAATCCTAGTGTTGTTAATGAAAAAATATTTGATTATTTTCAAAATTATAATACATACATGAATCCTGTTGTTTACGAACAACTAAAACATGAAGCTAATGTAGGTGGTTTATCAAAAAATGCTTTAATTATTGATGGCAATTCATATGCTAATGAAATTGCTGAAGATATTTTATGTAAAATAGATGAAATAAAAGAGATAATGAATACACTTTCTGAAAAAATAAACAATTCTATTGAAGAACAAAAAGTATTTGAAAAGCAACAATTAGTTGAAAGTATAGAAAATAAGATTGTTTCTGAAAAAGAAAAATTAAATAACATTATTTCAAATGTTGAAATACAGAATTCTTTGATTGCTAGTGGTGAAAATCCTAGCGATGTTGCTTATATTATTAATGATCATATTAATAAACTTAGTGAAAGATTAGAACAGGCAAAGGCATTGTAGGTGATAATATGGATAATAATTATATAGATATTGAATTAGTAAAAGATAGTTATGAAACATTGTCTACTGTTGAGAATTTAGTTAATTATACTGATCTTGCTGGGAATTTCTATGACATGGAAGAATACTTTAGACAAATTAATTTTGAACATGATAATTGTATTGATTATAGAGAATCATTAGATGATATTTTAAGTAATTTAGATTATATTAGAAAAAAAACAAATCAATTAGTTGATTCATTAAACCAAGTTTGTGTTAATTATGGTGATTCTAATAATATATCATCTAATGATATAAAAGAAATTAAAAATATATATAAAGAAATTAATTCAGATAATACACAACTTAGGACTGATGATTCTGCAGTAAGTGTAAAATCTTTTACTGGTGCTATAGCTAATAGTAATGGTGCTGATGGAGATACTACTATAACAAGGATTCAATCTAATCCTAGTGTTCAATCTAGAGGAACAAAAAGCACTATACCTATTGGAATAGGTATTGGTGTTGCAGGAGTTACTGGTGCTATTGGAACAGTAGTTGTTAATGAAAAATATGGTCCTGCTATTGCATCTTCAAAGATTGAAGAATATCACGATGATAATGAAGATGTTGTTTCTGATGTCGTTGAAAAAGAAGATGAAGAAGAAAATATTTCTCCATATCATGCAGCAAGAATGGCAAGAGAAGCAGATAGATTTTATGGGAACGAATTAAATAGTTCAGATTTGGATAGTGTTAGAGATATTTATACTGATGAATAAAAAAGTTGAAATTTTTTGATAAATGAGTTATAATTACTTGCAGATGTGGTGAATCTGAGGAGTAAATATAACTTTTTTTTATAGAGAGTTTATGGATGGTGAAAATAGACAAAAAAGTATATTGAAGGTAGCAGAGGAACATAATTTCTGAACTTTAGTAGGAAATTCCGGGTAATTCCGTTAAAAATATAGAGTTACTTTAATAGTAATAAATAAGGTGGTACCACGAACTATTCGTCCTTTGGATGAATAGTTTTTATTATATGAAAGGAGATTATATGAAAAGATTGATGGTAGATATGGATAATTGTATTACTGATGCTCTTTTTATTGAAAGAGTTAATGAGTTTTTAGGTACTAGTTATAACATTGATGATCAAAAAGATTTTGAACTACAAAATCTAACTGGTGATAGAAAAGATGAATTTTGGCAATATATGAGCGATAAATCTTTTTATGATAATGCTCCTTTAATTGATGGTGTTTATGATGCTCTTAAATTATTAAATGAAAGATATGATTTATATATTGTAACTGCTTATATTTATAGAAATAGTTCTCCAGATATAAGTGGGAATAATCTTAAATACAAGTATGAGTATTTAAAAGAAAAATTGCCATTTATAAAACCTGAACAATATATCTTTATAGATAATAAAAATTTAATTGAATTTGATATAGGTATTGATGATAAAATGTGTAATTTGATGAGTTCTTCTAAGAAAATTTTATTTGATGCTTGGCATAATAGAAATATATCTGATTTAGAATTAAAAAAATATGATATTGTACGAGTCTGTTCTTGGAAAGAAATTTTAAAAATATTAAATATAGAAAAGAGGTAATAAAATGTTAGATAAAAAATATAATCATATAGATGTTGAAAAAGGTAAATATAATGAATGGAAGAATAATGGTTATTTTAAGGCGGATAATAATTCTAGTAAAGAACCATTTTGTATTGTAATTCCTCCTCCAAATGTTACTGGTAAATTGCATATTGGACATGCTTATGATACTGCTTTACAAGATGTTATAGTTAGATATAAAAGAATGAAAGGGTATGATACTTTATGGTTACCTGGAATGGATCATGCTGCTATTGCAACAGAAGCTAAGGTTGTTAAAAAACTTAAAGATGAAGGTATTGATAAGTATGAGTATGGAAGAGATAAGTTTTTAGAGGCTTGTTGGGATTGGACTCATGAATATGGTGATAGTATAAGAAATCAATGGGCTGCCCTTGGTTTATCTGTTGATTATACAAGAGAAAGATTTACTTTAGATGAAGGTTTGAGTGAGGCTGTTAAAAAGGTTTTTGTTGATTATTACAATAAAGGTTTGATTTACAGAGGAGAGAGAATAATAAATTGGGATCCTGTTGCTCAAACTGCTTTATCAAATGAAGAGGTTATTTATAAATCAGAAAAGAGTGCATTTTATCATTTAAAGTATAAATTAGAAGGATCAGAAGAATATTTGGATGTTGCAACAACTCGTCCAGAGACTTTATTCGGAGATACGGCTGTTGCAGTAAATGAAAAAGATAAAAGATATAAAAAATTCGTTGGTAAAAATGTTATTTTGCCATTAGTTAATAAACCAATTCCAGTAATCACTGATGATCATGCTGATATGGAAAAGGGAACTGGTTGTGTTAAAATTACTCCAGCACATGATCCTAATGACTTTGAAGTAGGTAATCGTCATAATTTAGAAAGAATAGTTATAATGAATGATGATGCAACTATGAATGAAAATGTTCCTGAAAAATATCAAGGAATGACTAGAGAAGAATGTCGTGATGAATGTATAAAAGATTTAAAAGAACAAGGACTATTATTAGAAATAGAACCATTAACTCATGAAGTAGGGCATAGTGAGAGAACTGGTGTAATGGTTGAACCAATGATAAAGGAACAATGGTTCGTTAAAATGAAACCATTAGCTGAGAAAGTATTAAAATTTCAAGATGATAAGGATAAAAAAGTTAACTTTGTACCAAAGAGATTTGAAAAAGTTTTAAGACATTGGATGGATATATCATATGATTGGTGTATTTCAAGACAATTATGGTGGGGACATAGAATACCTGCATGGTATAAAGATGGAAAAATTTATGTTGGAATGGAAGCACCTAAAGAAAAAGGATGGGTACAAGATGAAGATGTATTAGATACATGGTTCTCATCTGCTCTTTGGCCTTTTTCAACATTAGGATGGCCTGAAAATACAAAAGATTTAGAAAGATATTTCCCAACTGATTGTTTAGTAACTGGATATGATATTATTTTCTTCTGGGTTGCTAGAATGACTTTCCAATCAGAATATATTAATAACAAAAGACCATTTAAGGATTGTGTGATTCATGGCCTTATAAGAGATAAATTAGGAAGAAAGATGTCAAAATCTTTAGGAAATGGTGTTGATCCATTTGATATGGTTGATAAATATGGAGCAGATTCTCTAAGATATTATTTATCAACAGATGGTTCAATGGGAATGGATTTAAGATTTGATGAAGTTAAATTAACATCAACATGGAATTTTATTAATAAAATTTGGAATGCATCACGTTTTGTTTTAATGAATATAGAGGATTTAAAAGAGATAAAACTTGATAAATTAAAGAATGAAGATAAGTGGATTTTAACAAAATATGAAAAGATGATTAAATCTGTTAGTAAGCATATGGATAAATATGAATTCAATTTAGCAGGAGCAGAGATATATGATTTCACATGGAATTGTTTCTGTGATTACTATATAGAAATGGCTAAATATTCTATTGAAGATATTGCTACTCAATCCACATTATGTTTTGTATTAACTGGTATTTTGAAAGTATTACATCCGTTTATGCCTTTTGTTACAGAAGAGATATATAATATGTTACCTGTAAAAGAAGAAGAATCAATTATGATTACTGAATATCCAAAATATACAAAAAAATATATTTTTGATATAGAAGAGTCAGTAATGGATGATGCAGTTGAATTTATTAAGAACTTTAGAAATATTAAAGCTGAAAATAAGATTACAAAAGAATTGAAAGTTATGTTTGATACTTCTGATGATAATGATTTAATTGTTAAAATGCTTAAAATAAAAGATAATGTTGTTAAGAAACCATTAGGTATTAAGGCATATAAAGTATTCTCTGATAGAGTTAAAGCACGTATATTTTTTGAAAAAATAGAGACTGAGGCAGAAAAAGTATCTAGAGAAGCTCAAATAAAAGTGTTAGAAGCATCAATTGCTAGAAGAGAGAAACTTCTATCTAATGAAAACTATGTTAATAAGGCACCAGCAAATATAGTTGAAAATGATAGAAAGAAGTTAGAAGAAGAAAAGAAGAAATTAGAAGAATTAAAAAAGTAATGACTTAGTCATTACTTTTTTGTTATAATACTGAATTAAGTAGGTGATTTATATGGAAATTACAAGAAGTATTAATCCATCATTTCAAGGAGATTATATATATTATTTATCTGAAGGAGAGAAGACTTTAAAGTTTCTTTTTGGAGGAAATTTAGATTTATATATATATTTATATGATAAATCTTTAAAAGAAATAAGAGAAGGGGATAAATCAGATTTTTTGATTACAAAAGAGCAATATGCAATATATTCTTTATTTGAAGAATTATATGAAAAAATAAATACTGGAAATGTTTTTTCAGATGACTCAAATATCTTTGAATATACAAATAATTTTAATAATGAGAGAAATTTAAGAACTGCCATTGAAAAGGGTTTGATTAATTACAATGATGAAATAGAATGGTATTGTGATAATTATCCAATGGGAGAAGGAGATTCTTTGAAGATAATTAAAGAAGAAGATCAATTTAGATTGATTTTTGAAAGACATAATGATAAATATGGAGAAGATTTTGGGGATTTATCTATAAGAATATGTAATTCTGGATCTAGATATTTGCCATTTAATATTTGTTTTATGAATTTATATAATAAATTACAAAAGATAGATCCTGATAATTATCAAATGCATATAGAAGAGTATTTATATAAACAAAAAATAAAAAAATAGATGTATATATTGACATTATTCTAATAAAGTGATATAAATTTTTACATCAATTGTTATAGAGGTGATGTTTTATGGTATGTTGCTGTTTATTAAAAAAGCTTTTTAATACTGTTTTATGTTGCCTTGTAAAAGACTCAGTTATTTGATTGTGTCTTTTTTTGTTTTAAGGGAGGAATTATTATGATTAGTATTAATGATATTGTTAGTGTAGTTGAAAGAAACAATCCTGATGCTGCTGTTGAATCTATATTAAAATCATATGAGTTGGCTAAGTATGCTCATAATGGCGTTTATAGAGAGAGTGGAGAACCATATATTGTTCATCCTTTGAATGTTGCTAATAATTTACTAAATATGGAAGTATATGATTGTGATACTATTTGTGCTGCATTACTTCATGATACTGTTGAAGATAATGATGAGATTAGTCTTGAATTGATTGCAGAACAAATTAATCCTGTTGTGGCTGAATTGGTTGATGGTGTAACTAAAATGAGAAGAATGAATTATTCTTCTAAAAGTGATCAGAATAATGCAAATACTAGAAAGATTATTAATGGCTTAAATAAAGATGTAAGAATTATTTTGATTAAATTAGCAGATAGATTACATAATATGCAAACTTTACAATTTAAGAAACCAGAGAAACAAAGAGAAAATTCAACTGAAACAATGGAATTATTTGTTCCTTTAGCTTTATCAATTGGTGCTTATAGAATAAAAGGACAATTAGAAGATTTATCTTTAATGTATATAGAACCTGATGTTTATAAAAGAATAGTAGAAAAAAGAGATTTACTTGCTCAAACTGAGAAGGAATATCTTAATGAGATAAAATATAAAATAGAATGTATTTTAAAGGAAAAAGATATTCCTAATGATATTATTATCAGAACTAAAAATGTATGTACTATTTATAAAAAAATAATGAAGGGATATATAATGGAGAATATCTATGATTTATTTTATTTGAAGATATTAGTAGACGAAATTGATGATTGTTATAGAACACTTTCATATGTTCATAGAAATAATCCTCCTATTAATGGTAGATTCAAAGATTATATATATAATCCTAGAACTAATCATTATCAATCACTTCATACAACAGTTTCTGGTGATGGTGGAAAGTTAATAAAAACTAAGATAAGAACTTTTGATATGGATAAAGTTGCAGCATTTGGTATTTCTGCTTATTGGAATATTAATCCTAATAAACCTGCAGGAGAGGAACCTTTAAGAAGGAATTTTGATGAAACACAGAATCATATCAGAGAAAAATTGCAATTTGCGGTAAAATTGCAAGAAATTGATTCTGTATCCACTGATGATTCAAGATTTATTGAGGTTATTAAGCATGATTTATTATCTGAACACGTATATGTTTATAAGCATACTGGTGAAGTAATTGAATTACCACAAGGGTCAACTGCTTTGGACTTTGTATGTCAAGTTTATCCAGAAATGCTTGATAAAATGACAGGAGTTATTGTTAATGGAAAACAATCTTCTGTTCATAGAGAATTGAAAAATAATGATAGAGTTCAAATATCTACTGATGGATTAGTTGATCATAAAGGTTGGGAAAATGCTGTAACAACTTTCGGAGGTAGAGCAAAAATATATACACTTATTAATAGACAAAAATCAAATCAGGTTTTATAATAATATATATAATAGGAGGGGTAAAATGACTAAAGAAAAGAACATGTTGAAGATAGCCAGTTTTATTAATTGTATTATTGGTATTTTATTCTTAAAATATTCATTTTTTGGTATTTTATTGTTAATAACAGGTATTATATTATTTGTTTTATCAAAATCTGATGATAAAGATTTTTTAGAGGCAAAAACAGCTATATTAGTTATGGGGATTATTTGTATTCCACTTAATTTAATTGCTTCTATAATTTTATTCATTGTATTTGATAATTTAAATAATAAGGTTAAATTAAGTAAAGAAAATGGACCTCCAAATGTTATTTACAAAGTGGATAATGAAAATAAAAAAATAGATTTATTATTAAAACTAGGTGTTGGAATGGTATTTATTTCAGGAATATTATTTGCTACAACATCATGGGATTTTATAAATGATTTTATCAAGGCTTTTGTATTGATTGTTATGGGTATTGCTTTTATGGTTTTATCTATATTTACTGAGACAAAACTTAAGTTATATAAAAGTGCTTATATGTATTGGATTTTAAGCGCATTATTCTTTTTATTAACTATAGTTGGAATATTGTATTTTGGAATATTTGGAGATTATTTAACTTATTCCGGTATGGGTAAATATTTAGCATATTTTATAACTTATATGACGGCATCAGGATTAGTTATGTCAACATATTTAAAATATCCTAAAAAATATTTGATGTATTTTGTGTATGTTGGACTGACAATTGCTATTTATAATTTATTGCTATTTTTTGAACTTGATTATATAACTGTAATTAGTATAATTAGTGCATTAGTATTTGGAATAAATGTTATTGCAAAAGAAGATAGTTTATTATTCAATTATAGTAAAGGTTTATCTTTAGTATTATTTGCTTTTATTATTATAAATGCAGGTTCTGCTGTAGAATTACCAATGTTTGCTGCTTGTATTATAAATATAATTAATCTTAATTATTTATTAATTACAAAATCTAATTTTGAAAAAATAATTGCAATTATTATTACGTATATTTTGATTTTTGTTGGTATTGTTCCATTATCTTTCTTTGGAGATAATGATGTTGTAGTAGTATCATTATTAGCATCTTTATATACTTTATTCATTAATTGTAAGTTTATCAATATGGATACTTTTGAAAAAGATTTTAATTATATTATATATTCAGTAGTTACAATTATTTCTTTCATAGTATCTTGTTACTATAATAATGTATTTACTGTTATTATTTCAATTATATTTATAATTGTAAATGAGTTAGCAAGATATGGTTTATTTAACACAGAGCAAATAAAGGCATCAAGTGTTTTTGAACCATTATCAATATTATTATTAATATGTAGTATTCAGATAAATGCTATTGATCATGTTAATTTTATTTATGCTCTTGCTATATCTTCTATGATATACTGTGCTATGAATTATTTCTATGACGAGGATTTTGATAAAAAAGTGTATTTTGTATATGCTGTTGTTGCAATTATAATTTCAGTTCTATTTATATATAAAATGGATTATGTTTATGCGTCTATGTTTGCTATTTGTTCATCATTATATTTATTTAGTAAAATGTATTTAAAACCAAAGAATGTATTCTTATTAATTATTTCATATTTATTACTATTAAGTAGTATATATTTCCCTTTTATTCTTAGAAATATTATGGATTTAAATATTTTATATATGGGTACAGGATTTATAGTTTTAATTGCTTTAATAATTACTATATTAAAGAATGATGCGGTTAGTAAAATATCATATTTCTATATAGTATTACCTTTATTGACAATTATTTCATCTCAGACAATGTCTTCTGAAATAATGAGAATATTAATTTCTAGTTTGATTTTATATGTAGTATTCTTAATTGTTAAGTTCTTTGCTAAAGGTCCGGTTGCAAAAAACACAGTTGGAATCATAGGTGTAACTTTTGCGCTTTTTGATATATTCTTTTCGGGTACAGTTGTTACAGGTATATTTGTTGGTGTAGTAGGATTGTTAGTAATAATTATAGGATATAGGCATGATGAATTATCATTATTATTTAAATATGGTATTGGATTAACTATTGTAAATATTATTTATCAATTGAGAGATTTATGGTCAGTTATTCCTTTCTGGTTATATTTATTGGTAGGTGGATTATCAATTATAGGATTTGTAACTTATAAGGAAGTAAAAAAACAAAATAATAAATAACTATGAATAATTCATAGTTTTTTTTTCGACAAATACAATCACTATTCTTTGATATATTTTTGCTGGTGAATGTATGAAAAGATTATTATTAAATGGTTTTATATGTGTTCTTATAGGATATTTTATAGGTAGGTTTATTTTTACTAATAAATTTGTTTTTTTTGAAAAAAATGAAGATGATATATATTTCTTTTTACAAGAAGGGGAGTATTATGATAATTCTTTTTTAGAAAACAATTTTAATGGTATAAAGGTCAAAGATAATAAAGCAGATAAAGATAAAATATATGTATATGTAGGTATTACTAGAGATTTAGAAGTTGCGGAAAGATTGATTAATATTTATGAGAATAATAATATTAAGATTAGTATTAAGAAAAAAGTTGTATTAAATGAAGAATTTAAAAATAATGTTGAACAATTTGATTTGCTTATTAATTCTTCTAATGATAAAGACGAAATAATTAAAATAGAAGAAGTAGTTATGGCAAATTATGAAGAAATTATTAAATGTGATGATAATCATTTTTGATTTTTATAATTATATTATAGAGGTGTATATGAGTAATTATAAAATAAAAGATATTCCATCTTTTGAACGACCAAGAGAAAGACTAATCAATGTTGGTGTTGAAAATTTGTCTAATAGAGAGTTGCTTTCAATTATTTTAAAAACAGGATTAAAAAATAAAAATGTTAGTGATTTATCTATTGAATTACTTAATAAATATAGTTTAAGTGATTTAAAGGAAATAACTATTAATGATCTAATGTCAATAAATGGCATTGGACTTGTTAAAGCAATTGAGGTTATTGCATCAATTGAATTTGGTAAGAGAATAGCTTTAACTACTGCTAATAATAATGGTATTAAATTAGATAATCCTAAAAAAATATGGGAAGATTCTAGATATTTATTTAATGGTAAAAAACAGGAATATTTTTATTGTTATTATTTTAATAATAAACAGGAGGTAATAGAGAGAAAATTATTGTATTTAGGAACTGTTAATTCATCTGTTACACATACTAGAGAAATATTTAAAGAAGCATATAAGTTAAGTGCAACAAGTATAATTTGTTTACATAATCATCCGTCAGGAGATGTTGCACCTTCAAAAGCAGATATTATGTTTACAAATAACTTAGTTAATACAGGTAATATACAAGGAATACCTATTGTTGATCATATTATTGTTAGTGATAGTAATTTCTATAGTTTTTTTGAGCATAATATAATTGAAGATAAAAAAAATATATAATATAATAAATAAGTGGGATGGTTATATGAAAAAGAAAAAGAAAAATAATAAGAAAAAATTAATTACTATTATTTCAATTATAGTAATATCTATTGGATTAATATCTGTATCATTACTATTACATTTTAATAATACTTTTCTTAAGGATACTGCTATGATAATTGAGAAAATTATTATGTATCCTTTTACTGCATTAAATAAAGAAAAAAATGAATCTCAAAGTGAAAGTTATTTGATTCAAAAAAATATTAATTCTTCCCTTGAAAGAGAAATTCAAGAGTTAAAGGATGCTTTAGAGTTAAATAAGACATTAACTGAATATGATCCTGTTAATTCTACTATTTTATCTAGAAATAAAAGTTATTGGTTTAATACAATTACTATTGATAAAGGTAAGAGTTCTGGAATAAAGAAAAATATGGCAGTTATTACTAAAAATGGTTTGTTGGGTAGAATATCAAATGTATCTAGAAATTCAAGTGAGGTTAAATTAATAACTTCTGATGATGTTAATTTTAAAGTAGGTATTGTCATAAAAACTAATGATGTGGATAATTATGCAATTTTAAATGGTTATGATAAAAAGAAAAATTTAATTACAGTTACTGGTATTGATAAAACTACAAATATAAATATAGGAGATGCTGTACTAACTAGTGGTTTGGGAGAAATGTTTCCAGCAGGTATATATATTGGTGAAGTACAAGAAATACAAAATGATAAATACAATTTGAGTAAGATAGTTAAGATAAAAACAAAACAAGATTTTAATGATATTCATTATGTTACTGTATTGAAGGTGAAATAATGATACCAATTATAATAATAGTCATATCTTTGTTGTTTGATGGATTGCTTACAAATTATTTGCCATATTTGGTTAATGATTTATCTTACTTCACTCCTTTATTTACAGTTGTTTCTATATTTATAATATATCCATTTTATAGAAAGAATAATAAAAAATATTTTATAACAGTTTTTTTGTTAGGATTTATATATGATTTATTTTATACTAACTTATTATTTTACAATGCAGTAATATTTTTAATAATAGGAATTATTTCTCGTTTTATTAATAAAAATTTTGAAACAAGTTTTTTAAAATTAATAATTTATACGGTAATTATTGTTGTGTTATATGAAAGTATTTCAGCTGGAATATTATTTGTATTTAATATTGTACCAATTTCATTTGATAAATTATTTTATAAAATAAGTCATTCACTTTTATTAAATATTATTTATATGGAGACTATATATATAGTTATAAAAATAATTCCAAAAAAATATAAAGAAATAAGTATAAATTAGTATACTTATTTTTTTTATGCATATATTTTATTGGTGATGATATATGGTAAGAGAAAAACTAGTGTTGAAGAAAAAAATAAAAATGATGATTAAAAAGATGATGTATACAATTATAATTTTTTTACTTGGTATGATTGCGGTGAAAGAAAAACCTGAATTAAAAGATAGTATTAATAATTTTGTTTATAAAGATAGTCCTAATTATTTATATGTAAGAAAAATATATAATAAATATTTTGGTAAGTTTACTTTTGATAAGAAAGAGACACAAGCAGTTTTTTCTGAGAAAATAAAGTATAGCAAAAAAGATAATTACAAAAATGGTGTTATGCTTAGTGTTGATAGTAATTATATGGTTCCAGTAATTGAAAGTGGAATAATTATATATCTTGAAAATAATAAAGTTATAATATCTCAAGTAAATGGTATTAATACTGAGTACTCTAATATTAATGCTTCTAATTATAAATTGTATGATTATGTAGAAAAGGGAAAACTATTGGGAGAAGTTGATGGAAATAAATTGTATTTATCTTTTGAAAAAGAAGGGAAGTATTTAGATTATAAAAAGTATATTTAAGATTAATCCTTTAGTATATTTATTTCTAATTATTTCTATTGTAACTGCTACCTATAAATACTTTATAATAATAAGTCTTTTAATTGTTATTCATGAATTGGGTCACTTTGTAATGGCTAAGTTATTAAATGTGGAAACTGATGCAATATATATTTATCCATTAGGTGGTATTTCTAAGTTTAATATGCCTTTAAATATAAATATTTATAAAGAATTTTTAATACTTATTATGGGACCTGTATTTCAAAATATTGCATTTATGATTTTAATAATTATATTTAATGATTATGATTTAATATTAAAATTACATTTGGGTATTTTAATATTTAATTTATTACCAATTTATCCTTTAGATGGAGGGAAGGTATTAAATATTATATTTACGTGTTTTTTTCAATATAAATTATCTTATAAAATAGGTATTTTTATTAGTTATTTAGTTACTATTGTTATTTTGTTTAGTAATAAATATTTGTCTATAAATATGTTATTAACATATGTGTTTTTAATTGTAATTATAAGAAGAGAAGATTGTAAAATAAATATTAAATATAACAAATTTTTAGTTGAAAGATATTTAAATAATTATAAATTTAAAAAAAGTAAGATTGTTAATAATGATAATAATTTTTATAGACTTAAAAGTAATATTGTTAAGGATGGAGGAAGGTATTATTCAGAAAAGGAATATTTGGATAAAAAATATCATGTTTTTTAGTAAAAAATATTGACATAAAAAATTGCTTTTGCTATAATTCAATTACTGACGTGTGATAATACGTTATTTATTATGGGGCATTAGCTCAGCTGGGAGAGCGCCACGTTTGCACCGTGGAGGTCAGCGGTTCGATCCCGCTATGCTCCACCATATTGAATTTAAAAGATCTTTTATAAAGATCTTTTTTGTTTTACATCATTTTACAAATATATTTATATAATGGTTATTATAGTATTGTATAATTATTTGTTATATGTTATATTTTATTTGTGAATAAAAATACGTAGTTATTTTTAGTCATATATCACGCGTTTGATTAAATTATACGCATCTTTATTCACATGAAGAGATTACTCTTCTTTTTTTTTGCTTTTTTTTATTAAAATAGTGCGATTTTATTTATTTAATTATAATAATACTAATGGAGGCGAAAGTAATTAGGAGTGAAGGTTGTTTTACAAGATGGTATTAAAGATTGTGGTATTTGTTGTCTTTTATCTATTATTAGATTTTATGGAGGAGATGTATCTAAAGAATATTTAAGAGAAATAACAAATACAACAAAAGAAGGAGTTAGTTTATATAATTTATTAGATGGTGCAAATAAAATTGGTTTTGAGGCAATAGGATTATCTGGAAAACTTGAAGAAATTGATGTAAATAACTTACCATGTATTGCTCATATAAATGTTAATAAATCATTTAAGCACTTTATAGTTATATATAAAATAAATAAAGATAAACAACTTGTTACTGTTATGGATCCTGCAAAAGGAAAAAAGATTATCTCTTTTTCTGAATACAATTTATTATCTAGTAATAATTATTTATTCCTGAAAGTTGTTAATAAATTACCAGTATTAAAAAAAAGAAAAGTAATTTATAGAAATATAAAGACTCTTATTATTAATAATAGATTTTTAATAATTTTTCTATCTATATTAACTTTTAATTATTTTGTTTGTAATATAATAACTTCATTTCATTTTAAATACCTACTCGAATACTCTATAAATTATAATATCTCTGAACAAATATTAACATTATGTTTAATAATTAGTGTAATTTATTTTTTTAAGAATATTTTAAATTACTTAAGGAATATTATGCTTAATAAATGGAATTCTTTATTTAGTATTAGTATTATGCAGGAAACATATAGCCAAATTCTTTTGCTTCCATATTTATTTTTTAAAAATCGAACTACTGGAGAGGTGATATCTAGATTTAGAGATTTAAATACTGTTCGCGATTATCTAACAACTTTGTTTTGTACAACAACTACTGATGTTATTTCTATAATTGTTTTTTCTATAATATTAATGGGATATAGTTTTAAACTTACAATTATATTTATAATTAATATTTGTGTAATAATTATATATTTATTTATAAGCAATAAATATAAGATTAAAACTATAAAAGATGTCAAAAAAAAAGAAGATGTTATTAATTCATATTTGATTCAAGGTATTAGTAATGTTGATACTATAAAAGGAAGTCATTTAGAAAAGAGATTTATTGATAAATTTAATATTAATTATAAATCTTTTCAGGAAGATGTCTATAAATATAATAATATTAATAATTTTGATGCTTTTATTAGTAATACTATTCATGATTTTATATTTGTCTTTATATATGGTATTGGTTCTTATTTAGTTATTAGAGATAAATTATCTTTAAGTAATTTACTTGTCTATCAAACATTAATTGGATTTTATATGAATAGTTTTATAAATATTACAAATGTTTTTAGTGGCTATCATACATATAAAGTTTCTCTTGATAGAATAGAGGAGTTATTTATGTTAGATAAAGAAAACTTTAAAAACAATTATTTTTATTTACCTTATACATTAGATGGTAAGATTGTTATTAAAAAGCTTAATTATAAAATAGGAACTAAATTATTATTTAATAATTTGTCTGTTGTTATTGAAAATAAAGAAAAAATACTTTTAGTTGGAGAAAGTGGTAGTGGGAAATCTACTCTCATTAAAATGTTACTTAGGTATATAGAAGTTGATTATGATGTTATTAAGATATCTAATATTGATATTAACCATTATCACTTGCAAAATATTAGAGCAAATATTACTTATATAACAGGAAATGAATATTTGTTTAATGATTCAATAAGAAATAATATTTGTATGTATAAAGATTATAATGAAGAAGAGATTAAAGTAGTATGTGATATTTGTTTAGTGTCTGATATTTTAAGTTCAAAAAATATCTCTTTGAATACGATTATTGAAGAAGATGGTTTTGATTTAAGTAATGGAGAAAGACAAAGAATAGTTTTAGCAAGAAGTTTATTAAAAAAAACTAGTATTTATATTTTTGATGAGTCTTTATCTGCAATAGATATTAATAGGGAGAAAAAAATATTGGAAAAAATATTCGTATATTTAAAAGATAAAACGGTAATTGTTATTTCTCATAGATATAATAATAAAAAGTTATATGATAGAATTTTGAAACTAGAGAATGGAGTATTAAATGAAAGTAAAAAATTATGAGAAAATGATTTTTATGTATATCTTTATTGTTTTTATTATATTTATGGAATTGATATTTTGCATTATTTTGTTTAATAAAAAACAATATAATTATGTTTTATTGTCTGGTGTTGTTGTGAAGGATGATGTGGTTATTTTAATTGTCTCAAAAGAAGAGAGAAAGATGTTATATCAGAATAGATATTTATATATTGATGATTATAGAAAGAAATTTAATATTATTGAGGATAATGGGGTATTGGTAAATGATTATAAAAAAGGATATTATGAGATATTAATAAAAAGTAAGATTAATAATAAATATAAAGATAATGATGTGGTATCTATTTCTATAAAAAATAAGAAATATAGATTAATAAATGTTTTTAAACTAATTTGGGATGGTGATATAAATGACGATTATTAGTGATGAAAAATTAGAAAAGATAAAGGGAGGTGGATCAGCAGCTATATGGATTGGTCTTGGCGTTACAGCACTAATTGTATTTCTTTCTGGCGTTATAGATGGTTTTACTAATCCAAAAGGTTGTGGAGAATGAAAAATATTAAGGATGATGAATTAGATAATATAAAAGGTGGACAAGTTGAAAGTGTTTCAGGTCCAATAATAAATGCAGTTGTAGGAGTGATTAAGGTATTACAAGATGCTGGATATAGTATGGGTTCTGGAATAAGAAGATTAGTTGATAATAATATATGTCCTTTAGATTAGTATACAAAGTGTTATATTTCTTGTTAATCATAATTATTATATTAATAATGCCTATTATTATTAAATATATATTCTATTTTGGTTTTTATGTTGGAATTTTTTTTAGAAAATGTTGTTTTTTCCTTTTAAAATAACAAAAAATGTCGAAAAATGGTTGAAAAACCTATAAACATTTGATATAATTCATTTTAGTTAAAGTGAAGGGAGGGAAATAAATGGCAACTAAAGTAACTGTTAGAGGTAATCTTGATCAAGCTCTAAGAAAGTTCAAACAAAAAGTGGCAAGAGACGGTGTCCCTTCAGAATGGAAAAAAAGAGAAGCATATGATAAACCAGGGGTTCGTAGAAGAGCAGCAAAAAAAGAAGGAATAAAAAATTCTAGAAAAAGAGATAGAGCAAATAGAAGTAGAGATAATTAATATCTCTATTTTTTAATTATTATGTTATAATGTAGTCAGGAGATGAGAATATGGTAGAACAATTAGAAAAAGATATGATAACAGCAATGAAAGAAAAAGATAAGGATAAATTAACTGTAATAAGAATGGTTAAAGCTTCTTTAAAGCAAGAACAAATTGATCATAAAAAAGAGATAAACGATGATTTATTAATAGATGTTGTTAATAAACAAATTAAAATGCGTAAAGATTCAATTACAGAATTTGAAAAAGGTGGAAGAACTGATTTAATTGAGAAAACACAATCAGAAATAGATGTTTTAATGAAATATTTACCTGAACAATTATCTGAAGAAGAAGTTAATAAAATAATTGATGAAATATTTGAAGAAGTTAAACCAGAAGGTCAAAAAGATATGGGAAAAGTTATGAAAGAAGCAACTTCAAAATTAAAAGGAAAAGCAGATATGAAAACAGTTTCTTCAATAATTAGAGAAAGATTAAATTAAAAAGCATATTATATGCTTTTTTTTTGAAGATAATCATATATTTATATAGGTGATTTTTTTGTTAGATAAATTATATAACTTTATAAATAATTCAAAGTATAAATTAACTATTTATGATAGGGGATTTCACATAATAAATTATGATAAATTAATTAATATTGATGATAATTATATTTCTTTTGTTGCAGATAAAAAAAGAATTGTTATTAAGGGAAATAATTTATTATTAAAAAAGATTTTGAATAAAGAGTTATTAGTAGAAGGAATTATTAATAGTATAGAGGTTAATAATGATTGATAATGTTAAAATCAAAATAATATGTAGACATCCAAAGGAATTTGTTGATGAGCTTATTAAGAAAAGAATTAATATTTATGACATTTCAATATATGAAAAACATATTGAAATTATCATTAATAAGCATGATATAGAAATTGTTGATAAAATCAAATTGATTCATAAATTAGAAATTGTTGATTATTATGGAATAAGTAAGTTTAAATATTTATTATTAAAATATAAATCTTTAATTATTTTTATATTAATAGGAATATTTATAAATATAATTTTGTCTAATATTATTTTTTTTATAAAGGTAGATACTTCAAATAAAGAAATAAATAAAATAGTTTTAAATGATTTGAAAGAATTAGGATTGAAAAAATATAATTTCAAATGTTCTAAAAAAAGGATTAATAATATAAAAAATAGAATTATGAAAAAAGAAAATAAAAGAATTGAATGGATTGAAATTGAAAACTATGGAACAAAATATATAATTCGGATTCAGGAGAGAAAAATTGATAAAGAAGATAATAAATGTTATCCAAGAAATATTATTTCTAAGAAAAATGCATTAATTACTAAAATTAATTCTTCTAGTGGAGAAATAATGAGAAAAAAGAATGATTATGTAGAAAAAGGAGAGCTTTTAATTAGTGGTTTAATCCATAATAAAGATGAAATAGTATCTAAAAAATGTTCTGTTGGTCGTGTATATGGAGAGGTATGGTATAATGTTAGTTTGGAAATACCAAAGGAATATAAAGTATTAAAAAAATATGATAATCATTCATATGGAATATCTATTAATTTATTAAGTAGAAGTATAAATATTAATCATAAATTTATATCATATGAAAAAAATGAGTATAATATAGTAGAGAGTAATTTATTACCTTTGAGTTTTAGTTTTACAAAGTATAATAAGATGACTAAAGAGAAGTATTATTTTAATAAAAAAAATGTTGATGATTTTGCAATTAATATGGCTATAAAAACAATAACTAAGAAATATAAAAGTAAAGTAAATGTAATGAAGAAAAAAGTTTTGAAAAAGACTTCAAAAAATAGTAAAATAAAGGTAGATGTATTTCTTGCGATTGAGGAGGATATTACTGATTATCAAGATATTTCAGATATAAATATAGAAGAGATGAATAAAGAAAAGGAGTGATTTAATGCTGGGACCACTTACAAATACAATTCATGGAGTAGTTAATTTTACTTGGCCAATGTTAATAATATCTATTGTTATTATGGTTTCAGTTAGAGTTACATATTTATTTAAAAATCATGAAAAGATAGTTATTTATAAAGAACTATTGATGTTGGTTTTTGCAATTTATATTTTGTGCTTGTTCCAAGTAGTTACTTTTCAAGATAATTCGGCCATTTCTGGTAATAATTATGTTCCTTTTCGAGAAATATTTAGATATAATATTACAAGTCGTTTATTTTATAAAAATGTCATAGGTAATTTGATAATGTTTTTACCATTTGGTTTTTTTATCAGTTATTATTTAGATACTGATAGAGTTCAATTAACTATTTTACTTGCTTTAGTTGCATCTTCTGCTATTGAGATGGTTCAATCTTTAATAGGAAGAGTATTTGATATAGATGATATTATTTTAAATTTATTAGGTGCTTTTTTAGGTTTTTTTATATATAAAATCTTTAAAGATATTGGAGAAAAAGTTCCGTTTATATTTAAAAATGAATGGGTATTAAATGTAATTTCAATTTTATCTTTGATAGGATTATTTATGATATTGGTGTAGGAGGTATAATGAATAAGATAGAGATTTTTAATAATGTTGATACTGATATTAAAGAATTAGATATTGTAGAGAAAGTATTATATAGTGCAATAGAGAAAGAAAATTTAAATAATGTTTCATTTAATTTGATAATTGTTGATAATAATTATATTCATGAACTAAATAAAAATTATAGAGGAATTGATAGAGAAACTGATGTTATTACATTTGCACTTGAGGATGAGGATAGTGTTATTGTTCCTGATGATGAGAGGGTGCTTGGTGATATATATATTTCTATTGATAAGGCAAAATTACAGGCAGAGGAATTTGGACATTCATTATTAAGAGAATTATCTTTTTTAGCAGTACATGGTTTTTATCATTTGTTAGGGTATGATCATCAAACTAAAGAAGAAGAAGAAGTTATGTTTAAGAAACAAGAGGAGGTATTAGATTCTTATGGGATTAAAAGAGAAGTCTGATGGTTTGAGAAAGAAAGAAAAAGGTTCTTCTTTAGAGAGATATGCTAGTAGTTTTAAACATGCAATTGAAGGTTTTATATATGCATTAAGATATGAACATAATATGATAATTATTATTACGTGTGCTATTATTGCTGTTGTATGTGGATTTGTATTTAAAATAGAAGAGGCAGAATGGTTGTTTGTTCTTACAATGATTGGTACTATTAGTGCTGTTGAAATGGTTAATTCTTCCATAGAGGCAGCAATAGATTTAACAACTACAGAGATTCATCCTCTTGCTAAGATTGCAAAGGATACTGCAAGTAGTGCAACACTTATATTATGTATTACATCACTTATAGGTGGATTAATTATATTTATTCCTAAAATAATGGTTTTAATTGGAGGTTAAGATGGTAGAAAAATTAATAGAATTACATAAAAATAGTTATAGTCCTTATTCTAAATATAAAGTTAGTGCTATAGCAGTTATGAAAGATGGGGTAGAATTCAAAGGAGTTAATGTTGAAAATGCTTCGTATGGTGCAAGTATATGTGCAGAAAGAAGTGCTATATTATCTGCTATTAGTAACGGTTATAAAAAGTATGATTTTAAAGAATTACATGTTATGGTTGCATCAGGAGAAGTTGGAATGCCATGTTTTCAATGTAGACAGGTAATTTCGGAGTTATTTAATAAAGATTGTATTGTTTATTGTTATTCTATAAATGGTGATTGTGAAAAACATACTGTAGAAGAATTATGTCCATATCCTTTTGGAGAGGATGATTTAAAATGAAATGTGGATTTGTAAGTATTGTAGGTAGACCAAATGTTGGAAAGAGCACTTTATTAAATACTATTTTGGGTATGAAGTTAGCTATTACATCTAATGTAAGTGGTACTACTAGAAATATTATTAATGGTATTTACAATGATGATGAATCCCAGATAGTATTTGTAGATACTCCAGGTATTCATAAACCAAATGATAAATTGGGGAGTTTATTAAATAAGAAGGCTTATAATAATACTGATGGAGTAGATGTAATATTATTTTTAGTAGATATCTCTAAAGGATTTGGTAAAGGAGATAGATTTATTCTTGATAGAATAAAGGATAAAGATGTTCCAATATATTTATTATTAAATAAAATAGATTTAGTAAAAGATAAGACTAAATTATTAGAAAGTATTAACGAATTAAAGGAATTATATGAATTTAAAGAAATAATTCCTATTTCAGCGCTAAAAAGTGATAATACTAAAGTGTTAATAGATTGTTTGAAAAAAGATCTTCCTGAAATGGATAAAATATATTCTGATGAAGATTTAACTAATGTAACAACTAGATTTATTATGGCTGAATTTGTTAGAGAAAAAGTTTTGCTTTTAACTCATGATGAGATTCCTCATACAGTAACATGCTATGTAGAAAATTATGAAGAAGATGAAAATATTGTTCATATACAAGTATTAATAGTTGTTGATAGAGACAATATTAAGAAAATAATTATAGGACATAATGGATCAATGTTAAAAGAAATAGGTACAAGAGCAAGAAAAGATATGGAGAATTTCCTTGGTAAAAAGGTTTTCTTAGAAACATATGTTAAGACACTAAAAAATTGGAGAGATCAAGAAAAATATTTTGTTGAATTAGGTCTAAAAGACGAAGATGAATAAAAAATATGAATAAAAATAAAAAATAATCATCACTATTATAGTAGAGGTGATTATATGAATACTAAGTTACTTTGGGAATTATTTAAAAAAACAGGTGATGTTAGATATTATAATTTACTTAAGAAAATACAAAAGAAGTGATAATTGTGAGTATAGAGAGTTTTGAGGGAATTGTTTTAAGTGAAACTAATTATAGTGAATCAAGTAAAATACTTAATGTATTGACTGATAAGTATGGACAGATAGGCATTATATCTAAGGGTTGTCGTAATATGAAGAGTAAACTAAGGGGAGTAAGTAGAAAACTTATTTATGGTAAGTTTAATGTCTATTACAAAGAAAATGGTTTATCAACTTTAATAAGTGTAGATGTTATTAATTCTTTTTCTAAGATTTTAATGGATCTTGAAAGAATTTCATATGCTTCATTTATAATTGATTTAACTTATCAAGTTATTAAGCAAAATGATTCTTTAGAGATATTTGATTTGCTTAAAAATACTTTAATTAAAATTGAAGATGGATTAAATCCTCTAGCTCTTACAAATATATTAGAACTTAAATTGCTTGATTATCTAGGAATAACTCCTAATATTGATTCATGTTGTTATTGTGGAAGTAATAAACAAATAATTACTTTATCTAGTGATGCTGGTGGATATATCTGTAAAAATTGTTATAACAATGAACCTTTGGTCAGTGAAAAAACTATTAAAATGATAAGGATGTATTACTATGTTGATATATCATCTATATCAAAACTTGATGTTAGTAGTGAAGTATCAAAGGAAATTAATATTTTTTTAGATGATTATTATGATAGATTTGCGGGACTTTATTTAAAAAGTAAGAAGTTTATTAATGAGGTAAGTAAGTTAGATAAGGCATCTTAAGAGAATACTTGTTAAATAATTAAAAATAATATATAATGTATTTGGTGATAATATGAATTATGTTGAATATATAGTAATTGCTATAGTATTAGTAATAATGTTATTTGCATTTATTAAGGCAACTAAAAAAGATGCAGGACTTGATTTTAATAAGTTAGTTGAGTTATTAGGTGGTAAAGATAATATTGTTTCTACTGAGACAAATATGTCACGTTTTAAGGTTACTTTGAAGGATGTTAGTAAGGCTAATAAAGATGGTATTCAAAAACTTGGAGCAAAAGGTGTTGTAGAAATAGATAATCAATTAAAAATAATTTTAGGATCTGAATCTAAGCAATTAAAAAAATATATAGATGAAATAAAATGACACTAGTCATTTTTTTGTTTGAAAAAAGAAGGTATTTCCTTCTTTTTAATAATAGTAATAATTTGTATTTGATGAATATGGATATACTGGATATGTATATACTGGATAAGGGTAATAATAATTTTGATTATTTTGGGTATTGGCAATTCCATATCCTAATGCTGTTCCAGCTAGTCCTCCAAATAGGAATGGTGCAATAAAAAATCTTTCATCTTCAACATTATTTGGAATATAATTATTATACATAAAATTCCTCCTCTTAGTATTTTATTATTAATTATTAGTATTGATAGTTTATATGTACTAGATGATGTTGAAAAAGATGAAATATTATTGTATAATATGAGCAGTTTAAATACATATAAAAAAGAGGAATAAATATGGAAAGATTACAAAAAGTTATTGCGGCTAGTGGAATTGCATCAAGAAGAAAAGCGGAAGAATTAATTAAAAATGGTCATGTAAAAGTTAATGGGGAAGTTGTTACTGAAATGGGAGTTAAAGTAGATAATAGTGATAGCATTTCTGTAGATGGTAAAATACTTGAAAAAGAACTTAAAGAATATTATTTGCTTAATAAACCAAGAGGTGTAATTACTTCAACAAGTGATGATAAAAATAGAAAAGTTGTTACTGATTATATAAATACAAATACAAGAATATTTCCTGTAGGAAGACTTGATTATGATACAACAGGAGTATTATTACTTACAAATGATGGTGAGTTTGCTAATATATTAACTAGTCCTAGAAATAAAATTGATAAAGTTTATCTTGCAAAACTTGAAGGTATTATTAAAGGTGAGCAGATTAATCAATTAAAAGATGGAGTTATAATTGATGGTGATAAATATAAGGCAACTAGAGTAAAACTAAAAAAAATAAATAAAGAGAAAAATACATCAATGGTAGAAATAACAATCCATGAGGGTAAGAATCATCAAGTAAAAAGAATGTTTGAAACTGTAGGATATCATGTTAGTAAACTTACAAGAGAGAAGTTTGGAGATTTTACTTGTGGTAATTTAAAATCAGGAGAATATAGAAAATTAACTATTAAAGAAGTACAAGTTGTTTATAGTCAAAAAAATAAAGAGGTTTAACCTCTTTTTTTTAAATCTCTTCGATTGCACTAGTAGGGCAAGATTCAATTGCTTCTTTAGCGTTTTCTTCTTTATCTTCAGGAATTTCTTCATTTATTTCTTGAGAAACGCCTTCTTCATTAATTTCAAATAATTCATTATCAATATTTTCACATGCTCCACAACCAATGCATGCATCTTGGTTTACTCTTATTTTCATTTTTTATTCCTTCCTTTCATAATAATTATATATTAAAAAAATCTTTCAGTAAAGAATAAAATGTGCTATTATATATTGTCAAAAGGAGACTTATATGAAAATAAAAAAAGAAGAATTAAAAGAGATAAGAAAAAGTGTTGCTGAACAATTATCTAAAGTTCCAGAAGGGCAAAGAATAAAGTTACCAAGAGAACAATTAGAGACTCTTATATTTGATAATTATGTAGCTCAATTTAAATGTTGTCTAAATCATTGTGCAGGAGCAAAGAAACCATTTAAATTAATTGCTTGGCATATGCCATATTATGACAAGTTAGATTTAAGTGAAGTATCCTTTTATAATGTATATTGGGGAGATGAAAGAATACTTAAGTGTTCAGCTTATATAAAACCAGAGATAGATGAGATGGATTTTAAGTATCGACCTATAGTTGATCTATCAAATACGAATGCAAAAATCGACTTATCATTGGCTACTTTTATCGTAGATATGGAAGATAAATTAAACAGTCATCCAGTAGTACGTATAATTAATGGATATAATTTTTCCAATACTGATTTATCAAATAATACAATAGAAGATGAATATATTTTAATAGATACAGATTTATCAAATACAAATATTAATATTAAATTCAATCCAATGTCATTACTTCAAATACAAGGATGTAATCTTACAAATGTTGATTTATCAAAAGAATCAGTAGGAATAGATGCCTTTCAAAAAGAAGAAATATATAAACATCCATTTATTAGTGATTCTACTTTAAGAAATACAGGTTTAAATATTATTCTTCCATCATATGAAAGTATTAAAACAAATTCAAACCTAAGAAACATGCTTGTAAATGGTTGTTTAAAAGGATGTTTTATTAATGATAGAATAGTTAATACAGGTTCCAAGGAAGAAAGGAATGCAAAAAAACAACAGTTAATCAAAGAATCTGAAGAATTGACTACAGATTTTGCAAATTCTGTACATGATTCAATAGAAAAACAATTATTAAAAAAGTAAAGAAATACATCTTTACTTTTTTTGTGTAAAGTAGAAATAAATCATCTTTTTTTCTTGTTTTCGATATGTTAAACTTATAGTAAGAAGGTGAATAGTATGAGAAGAATGGATAGATATAATGATACAGATACTATTAAAGAAAAAAGGTCGGATAAAAATAAGGATTTATATCATAATATTGCGGATAAATATACTAATATCACCGATGTAACTAATGCAAATGTATATGAAATAAATAATGAAAAAACAGAAGGGAAATCAAGAGAAAAATATCAACAATTAAAAAAATATCAACAAGTAGAAGATGTTCCAAAATCTAAGAAAGAATTAGATGATTTTAATTATTTATATCAAAAAAATACACATAAAGTTTATGATATTAATAGTGTTATTGAAGAAGCTAGAAAAAATAAACAAACAGATAAAGATGATGAGAAGAGAAAATTAAAACATACTAGTTATAATATTTTATCTGGTGTAAATTTAGAAGAACTTTTAAAATATAGAGAAGAAAAGAAAAATAGAGAAATCACTGAAGAAGAAATGGAAATAAGAGAGTTAGTTGATACTATTGCTTCAAAGACACTTGCTGGTGAGATAGATAAAGAAACTACTGTTGATTTATTAAGTGATTTAATGGCAACAAATATGCTTGATAAAGTAAGTGCTGCTGATGAAATAGATGATACAAGTGAAGTAACAGCTGATTTATCTGAATCAATTGATGAAGAAATTACTGATGATGTTCCATCATTAACTGGAAAAATTGAAACTGATAAGATTAGAGAGTTAGAAGAAAAACCAGAAGAAATCAATGATAAATTAAAAAATGCTGATAAAGATTTTTATACTAGAAGCATGGATTTATCAGAAGAGGATTTTGATATGGATCAAGAGTTTGCTGATAAGAAATTACCTGGTATTGTTAAATTTATTTTATTTATGTTAATACTTGCGATTATTCTTTTGGCAGCATATTATATAAAAATAAAATTAGGATATTAAGGAGATAGATATGAAGAAAATAATAAAATTTATTATATTTATTATCTCTTTAGTTTGTTTAATTTTATTAATAGTTTATATAAATAAAAGTAAACCTGAAAAGGATACTATAAAGATAAAGATGGAAAAACATAAGATTGAAAATTTGATAATAGAGATTCCTACAGATTTTAAATTAGATAGTACTGATGAAGAAAATCATATTGTATATTATAACTATAATGATAAAGAATTAGAAAATACATGTATTGTTATGATAGGGTATAAAGATAAGTATACTGATGATATGGAAAAAGAGGCTAAAGATAATATTTTTGTAACTGGTAGTTATAATGTAGAAGTTAAAAATATTAATAATCAAGCATGGACTTTAGTTAGTTTAAAACATAATGTAAAAACATTATATTATTCATATGCAACTTCTTATAAAGATAAAATATATAATGTTAAATATGAAGATCTTGGTATCGGTGATTATTGTGATACAGTTTATAAAAAAATATTTAAAACTATTAAATTTGAAGAATAATTTCTTCTTTTTTTTTGTTTAATTTTTTATGATTTTTTGGTATTATATTTATAGAGAGTGATGTAATATATGGAAACTAAATTTATTGTTAATGATTATGCTTTGATTTGGAATTTGCTTTTTCAAGCATCTATTTCAGAGAATATATATAAACTTAAACAGAAATTGTGGAATACTTATAAAAATGAATATAATGATACTTACAATGATAAGTTAGATATTATGAAGGATTGTAAGAATTTTATACCAGATAATGATACTATTTATAATATTGTTTTGGATGATTCTAGTTATGAAAAGATAAAAAAACAGGCAGAGAAGTATAGAATTAACTTATTAAAAATATGGGATAAAAATAAAAAAGAGACAGATTATTTAATGAAGAAAATTGTAAGAATGGATATTCCTAACTATACATTTTTTGTTGTGAACAAAGAATTGAATTTAGTTGATCATCCAATTAAAGGTAGTTTTGTTGTAGGTAAAGAAATTAATGAAAAATTACCATTAAATATTTTATATGAAATTAATATGATAATAATTATGGATAATATTAAAAAATATGATGGTGATAATAAAAAGATAAAGAAGGCAATTGTTGAACTTGCTGTATTAAATGAATATGCAACTAATATTAATAAAAAGAGTTGTTATTTGAGTGGGACACCAGAGTTATTATCATTAAAGAGATGGTTATATCCATATTGGTTAATGTATATGGGCGTTCCAAAAGAAGAGTTTACTAGTTATATGACAAGAGATAGAGTCTCTTTTGATGCTTCAAAGTATGCTTATGAAAAAGAATTAAAAAAGATGGATTTAGAGGAGTTTATTGATTTTTGTATTAGAAATCAGAAATATATTATTAGAGAAGCAAAATAGAAAAATTACAGGGGGATTAATATGGATTCTAAAATAAAAATATTGTTAGATAAAGTAAATATTGGAGAGGATTATTTCCAATATTTTAATGATGCAAAAATATCTAAAATTAAAATTAGTTCTAAAACTAATAAGTGGAATATTTTTATTGATATAGATAAATTATTACCTGTAGATGTTTATAAAGAATTAGATGAAAATAAGATGTTATTAGATGAGAATGCAAAGGATATTACTTTTGTTTTTAATATTAAGCATTTGGATATTAATAATTTAATTGATTATTATGATTATTTATTAGAATTATTAAAAGATGATTTAAAAGTAATTGAATTATATAAGGACTGTTTAAGAGTAGAAGATAATTCTTTGGTATTTGTTGTTTCAACTGAGATGGAAAAGGAAAGAATTAGTAAAGTTATTTCTAAAATAGAGAAATTTTATAAAAGATTATCTTATAATGATAAGATTGATATTATAGTTAGAGAAGATAGTAATATTTATGAAGAGATACAAAATGAATTAAATAATATAGAAATATCTATGCCAGTCGAAGCAAAAAAAGTTGAGA
Source organism: uncultured Erysipelotrichaceae bacterium (assembly GCA_902798815.1). Classification (GTDB taxonomy): domain Bacteria; phylum Bacillota_I; class Bacilli_A; order RF39; family UBA660; genus UBA3789. The sequence continues at coordinate 33,375 of CADBYH010000004.1, forward strand.
AGAAAGAAGAGACAGTTAAGAAACAATATCGAAGAGAAGCAAAAGATGAAAATAATGTTATTGGTAGAGGTATAAAAGATGATCCAATAAAGATTAAATCAATTATTGGTGAAGATAATAATGTTGTTGTTGAGGCTAAGGTTTTTGGTGTTGATTATTTTGAGTCTAGTAAAACTGATTTTAAAATTATTACTTTAAAAATTACTGATTATTCTGATAGTATGTATTGTAAAGTGTTTGTAAGAGAAGATGAAGAATACAAAAGAATTAGTAAAGAACTAAAAGTAGGTAATTGGTATAAAATTAGAGGAGCATCTATTAATGATAGATATTCTAAAGAACTTGTTATCAATGCAAGAGATATTTTAAAAGTAGATCATAAAGAGCAAGTAATAGAAGATACATCTGATGAGAAAAGAGTAGAACTTCATTGTCATACTAAGATGAGTCAAATGGACGGATTAGCAGATGAAGTTGATGTAATTAAACAGGCAATGAAGTTTGGGATGAAGGCAGTAGCAATTACTGATCATAATGGAGTACAAGGGTTTCCTCATGTATTTAATTTTGTTACTTCTCATAATAAAAATTTAAAAGATGGAGAGGAACCTTTTAAAGCTATATATGGTGCGGAACTTGTAATGATTGATGATTCTGTAGATATAGTTATTAGACCTAATGATAAAGATATGCTTTCTCAGACTTATGTTGTTTTTGACTTTGAGACTACTGGATTTAATGCAGGTGGTGCCGATTCAATTATTGAGATTGGTGCAGTTAAAATTAAAGATGGAGAAATAGTAGAAAAATATGATGAATTAATAAATCCAGGAAGACCATTACCTCAAAAAATTATAGATGTTACAAATATTACAGATGAAATGTTAAAAGATAAAGATAATGAAGAAAATGCTGTTAAAAGATTTATAGAGTGGTTTGGAGATTTACCAATGGTTGCTCATAATGCTAAATTTGATGTTTCATTTTTAGAAATGGCTTATAAAAAATATAATCTTGGTACATTTAAAAATCCAGTTATTGATACTTTGGAATTGTCAAGAACAATGGATAGTACTTATGGTAGACATTCATTATCAGCACTTGTTAAGAGGTATGATGTTCCTTGGGATGAAGAAGCTCATCATAGAGGAGATTATGATGCTGAAGGAACTGCTTTGGTTTTTCATAAAATGATGAAAAAATTATCTAATCGTAATATAGAAAAAATGAGTGAATTAGATAAGTTAGTTGATAAGAGTGAGATTCATAAATTTGGTAGAGCTCATCATATTAATTTACTTGTTAAAAATAAAGTTGGTTTAAAAAATTTGTTTAAGTTGGTTTCATATGCTAATACAACATATTTATATAAAACACCTAGAATACTTAGAAGTGTTATTGATGAATATAGAGATGGATTATTAATTGGTAGTGGTTGTTATGAAAGTGAAGTATTTAGACAAGCTAAATCTAAGAGTGATGATGAATTATCTAATATAATTAGATTTTATGATTATGTTGAAGTTCAACCTGTAGAGTGTTATTCACATTTATTACAATCTAATGATTTTGCTTCTAAATCAGAGATAATTGCTAATATAGAAAAAATTATTAGAGTTACTAAAGAGGCTGGAAAGATTATTGTTGCTACTGGAGATGTTCATCATATTTCAAGAGATGATAAAATATTTAGAGAAATTATTGTTAATCAGAAGGTTCCTGGTGGAGGAAGACATCCATTAGCAAGATATGGTATTAAGGATATACCATCTAATCATTTTAGAACTACTAATGAAATGCTTGAAGATTTCAATTTCCTTGATGATGATCTTGCACATGAAATTGTTATTGATAATACAAATAAGATAGCAGATATGTGTGAAATAGTAGAAGTTATTATTGATACTGGTGGTATTCCTTTCTCTCCAAGAGTTAAATCTGATGATGGAAAAAGTTATTTGGATTGTCCTGTTGTTGTTACTGATTTAGTATATACAAAGGCAAAAGATTGGTATGGAGAACCATTACCATATATGATTGAAGAGAGAATTGCTACAGAGTTATATGGTGATATTGTATTTAAAATAATTAGTGAAAAGTATTCAAATGATAAATTGCCTGATGAAGAATTTCAGAAGATTATTCATAAAGAATTACATGATGAGATTTTAAAAGGATCAGATAATATTAAAAAACTTGTTACAGAATATGCAAAGAAAACATCTGATGAAGAGTTAGATGAAAAAGAACTTGAGAAGAAAGTAAAGAAGATGTTGGGTGGAGTAATAGGTGGAGGATTTGATCCAATTTACTTAATCTCGCAACGTCTTGTTAAACATTCTAATGATGAGGGGTATTTGGTTGGATCTCGTGGTTCTGTAGGTTCATCTTTTGTAGCAACAATGATGGGAATTACGGAAGTTAATCCACTTTCTGCTCATTATAGATGTGAAAAATGTAAACATAGTATTTTTGATGATAATGATGGTAATCCACTAGGTGCTACTTATTCTTCAGGATTTGATTTACCTGATAGAGAATGTCCTAATTGCCATATTCCAATGATAAAAGATGGACAAGATATGCCATTTGCAACATTCTTAGGATTTAATGCCGATAAAGTTCCAGATATAGATTTAAATTTCTCAGATTTAAATCAGGCAAGCGCTCATGCTTATACAAAAGTCTTATTTGGTGAAGATAATGTTTATAGGGCAGGAACAATAGGTACAGTTGCGGATAAAACAGCATTTGGATTTGTTAAAGGTTATTTAGAAGAACGTGAAATTGAAGATGTAAGAACTGCTGAAATAGAAAGATTAGCTTTAGGTTGTACAGGTGTTAAAAGAACTACTGGACAGCATCCTGGAGGTATTGTTGTTATTCCTGATTATATGGAAGTATCTGATTTTACTCCGTATCAATTTCCAGCAGAAGATGCTACTGCAGAATGGAGAACAACACACTTTGATTACCATTCAATAGATCAATGTTTATTAAAACTTGATATTTTAGGACATAGTGATCCTACTCAGTTAAGATTAATTCAGCTGCAATCTGGAACAGATATTTTAAAAGTTCCACTTGATGATAAAGAGACGATGTCGATTTTTACTTCAACTGAGGCATTAGGAGTTACTAAAGATCAGATTATGTGTAATACAGGAACATTAGGTATACCTGAATTTGGTACTCCATTTACAATTAAGCTTGTTGAGGATACTAAACCTACTACTTTTGCAGAACTTATTAAGATTTCTGGACTTTCACATGGTACTGATGTATGGCTTGGAAACGCCCAGGAGTTAATTGCTAATAATATAGTTCCTTTTAAAGAAACTATTGGTTGTCGTGATGATATTATGGTTTATTTGATGTATCATGGTGTTAAACCGATAAAAGCATTCAAGATTATGGAGTTTGTTCGTAAAGGAAGAGCAAGTAAGGATCCAGATACTTGGAAAGAACATGTTAAAACTATGGAAGATGCTAATATACCTGATTGGTTTATTGGTTCTTGTCAAAAAATCAAATACATGTTCCCTAAAGCACATGCTGCAGCATATGTTATTTCTGCATTTAGGATTGCTTGGTATAAAGTTCATATGCCAGTATACTTTTATTCTTCTTGGTATTCTTCTAAAGCTACTGATGTTGATGTAGATAGTATGATAAAGGGTTATCAATCTATAAAAACACGGTTAGAAGATATATTAGATAAAGGATATGAAGCAACTAATAAAGAGAATGGACAAGCAGAATCTTTAAAGATTGCTTTGGAGGCAGCTGCTAGAGGAATTAAATTTTTAAATGTTGATTTATATGAATCAGATTCAACAGTTTGGATAGCAAAAAATGATAAAGAGATTTATCCACCTTTTAACTCAATAGAAGGACTTGGAGATACTGTTGCTAAAAATATTGTTGAAGAAAGAAAGAAAGGTAAATTTATAAGTATAGAAGATGTTCAAAATAGAGCAAAAATATCTCAGACTTTGATAGATAGAATGAAGACTATGGGAATATTTAAAGATTTACCAGATTCAAATCAATTATCGTTATTTTAAGGATGAATAATTCATCCTTTTTAATTGTTATTATTTATGATAATATTTATATAAGAGGTGAAGTTATGAAAAGAAAAATATTATTATTAGTTACTATTTTGTTAGTAATGTTGTGTATTCCAGTATATGCAGAAGAAAATGTTGGGATTAAAGAATTTGTTTCATTAGATGGTGTTAAGGAATCAACTACATTTTCAATGGGAAATAGTATTGAATCTGTAGCAAATGTTGATGGAATAAACTTTATATTTGGAAATAATATATTTGTAAGTGGAGAAAACGATTATTTATTTGTTGCTGGTAATACAGTTAGATTAGCTAAGTTGAGTACAAAAGATGCTTTTGTAACAGGTACAGCTATTGTTGTTAGTCAATCTAATATTAGAGATTTGTATGCTGCTGCTCAGGTTGTTAAAATTACATCTGAAATTTCAAGAAATGTTTATGTAGGATGTGATGAATTGATAATTGATAGTCCAGTTAATGGAGATGTTTATGTTTCCGCAGATAAAATAACTATAGGTTCTAATGCAAATATTTCTGGAACATTAAAGTATCCAAAAAATGCTGATATTTCAATTAGTAAGGCAGCAACAGTTAATAAAACAAAGACATATAAAAATAAAGAAGCAACTACTAAATTTTCAATAAAGAATTTTATAATTAAGTTTATGATTTCATTCTTATCAATTACTTTAATTGCCTTTGTATTATTATTTGTTAAAGAAAAGATGTTTAAAAATATAGAAAAAATGGATAAGAAATTTTCAAGTATTTTAAAAACTATATTATTAGGAATAGCATTTATAATTTTAATACCATTGATTGTAATTTTATTGATGTGTTCAACAATAGGTTTTTCTCTAAGTGTTATAATTATACTTTTATATGGAATATTATGTTATATATCAGGTATACCAACTGCATATTATTTTGGTAATCTAGCATTTAAAGGAAAAATAAAAAATAAATATTTATTATTAGCATTATCTTTATTCATTATTTGCATATTAAGAAAGATTCCATATGTAGGAATTGCTGTTACAATTATTTCATTATGTTTTGGATTAGGACTTTATACAAAACTTATTAAAGATTCTATAAAAATTAAAAAGTAATTATACTTTTTAGTTTTTTTATTTTATAATTAAATTGGTGATATCTATGGATTATTCTATTCTTGTTAATAAAGATAATAAAATTAAAAGTAATTATATTGATAGGATTAATTTGATTAAAACTAAAGATGTTGAAGGAATTGATGTTTTTGTTGAAGAGAAAACATATAATGCTTATTTAGATTTAAAGAATTTTTTGTTTGAGAAAAATATAGAAATAGGTATTTCTTCTGCTTATAGAAGTATAGATGAGCAGATTAATATATATAATGATTTTATTAATAGGTATGGTAAAGATTATGCAGACAAGTATGTTGCAATTCCTGAATATTCTGAACACCATACAGGTCTTGCTATTGATATTAATATTAAAATAGATGATAAATATCCTAGTAATAATAACGAATTAATGGCTCAAAAAAAGTATTATGAAGATATACATAAATATTTAAAAGATTTTGGTTTTATTTTAAGATATCCTGAAGGAAAAGAAGATATTACTGGATATCCATATGAACCTTGGCATTATAGATATGTTGGAAAGTTTATAGCGAATATTATAAGTGAAAATAATATGTGTTTAGAGGAGTATAAGTCATCATTTTCAGGTATTTTAATTGTTAATAAGGAAAAGGGATGTACTTCTTTTGATATTGTTAATAGAATAAGTAAGTTATTTGGTATTAAGAAAATAGGACATACAGGTACGTTAGATCCTCTTGCTGAGGGAGTATTAATTGTATGTATTGGACAAGCTACAAAAGTAGTTGAATTATTAACTGCTGAAGATAAGGAATATATTGCTAAAGTAAAATTAGGATTAAAAACAGATACTTACGATATAGAAGGTAAAGTTATCGAAGAAAAATTAGTTGAAGATGTTAATATTGAAGATATTGTTAATTCTTATAAGAAAACTTATATGCAAGAAGTACCAATTTATTCTGCAGTTAAAGTTAATGGTAAAAAATTATATGATTATGCAAGAGAAAATAAAAAAGTAAAATTACCTAAAAAAGAAGTAACTATTAAAGAAATAGAAATATTAGATAAATTTAATGACTCATTTGTATTTAGAACTCTTGTTACTAAAGGTTGTTATATTAGGAGTTTGATAAATGATATTGGAAATGATTTAGGTTGTGGGGCTATAATGACATCTTTAATAAGAACTAAACAAGGTAATATATCAATAGATAAATCTTATACAATCTCTGATATAGAAAATGGTAATTATAAAATGTATAAAATAGAAGATTTATTAGATTATCCAAAAATTATAGTAGATTCAGAAGAAGAATTTAAAATAAAAAATGGAATGAAAATATTTAATAAATGGAAGATAAAAGATAAAGTTATGTTCTTTAATAAACATAACAAATTACTTGGTATATATGAAGTTGATAATCAGAAATTAAGAGTATGGAAGAATTTTAATTAATTCTTCTTTTATTTTGACTATTTTCAAGATTTATGGTATAATACATCACTGATTTATGGGGATATAGGTGATATATAGTGGAAGCAAATGATGTTTTATTTGATATAAAAAAAACAGGTAGATTGTTAGTAAAAAGTGAAGAAAAACAATATAACAATATTTATTATTGTACTAACGAGGATTTGGCTGCTTTAGTAAAAAGATTTGATGTATCTGGAAAGGATATTTTATCTGTATTAGGTAGTGGGGATCAGGCGTTTTATTTTTATGTTAATGGAGCAAAGAGTGTAGATTTATTTGATATTAATAAATTGACAATCTATTACTATTATTTAAGATTATGGGTAATTAAATATATTGGTGATTATTATCCGGATATAGAGTTTTCTACTTATATAGAAGATTTATTATCTATAGTTAAACTTGAATCAGAAGATGAAGAGTTTGCTTTACTATATTGGAAAATGTTTATTAGTAATTATTCTGTAGATTCAATGAAAGCACTATTTAATTTTAATAATTCTTCTATGAATTATAATCGTATGGAAGATGTTTCAGAATTGCGAGAAAAAATTCAAGGTAAAAAACCGGTTTTTTATAATTTAGATATAACTGAAGATGTTTCTAGACAAGTTAATAAGAAATATGATGTAGTGTATGTTTCTAATATTAGAAACTGGATAAATATAAGTGGTAAATCATGGGAGCAATATCGAAATAGTTTGTATTATTTATTAGGAGACAAAGGAGTTATTTTATGTTCGAATGTTGTTTCGGAAGGTCCTTATGAAAAAGAAGATATAATTTTTAGAAGAAACTTTATTTTTAAAAATTTAGGTAGAGAGGATACATATGCATTATTCAAACTTAGTAGACCTGGTTATACATATGTAAAAAGAAGGTAATTGTTGTGAGCGAATTAGAAGAAGATATTCAAGGAACAGGAAGGGTATTTGATGGGACAGAAAGATATTTCTTCTCTAAATATTCACCAGTGTATTATAAAACAAATGAAGATTTAGATGAATTATTTAAAAGCTTTGATTTTCAAGGAAAAAAAGTCTTATCTGTATTAGGTAGTGGGGATCAAGCTTTATATTTTTTAGATCATAATGCAAGTAGAGTTGATGTTTTTGATATAAATAAATTATCATTTTACTATTATTATTTAAGGATATGGGCAATAAAATATTTTAATGCTAAATATCTTATTAATATAAGTCCTAGTATTATTAAAGAATTGTTATTTTTTGTTAGACCAGAAAATAAACAAGAAGAGAAAGCTTATAGTTATTGGGTTAAGTATATTGAATTATATTCAAACAGATGTATTGATTTCTTTTTTAATGACTCATGTACTGTTAGTAATAGAAGATATGATATTAATTATTTAAAATATAGAATGATGGAGCTTGACTTTAATTATTACAATGTTGATGTTTCTAAAGTTAAAGATATTGGAGAAGAATATGATGTTATTTACACTTCGAATATTTCTGAATATTTTTTAACAAGTGAAGAAATTGATAAATATAGAGAAAGTATGTGTAATTCTTTGGGTGATGGTGGAATAGTTATTTCAAGTAATGTTGCTCGAAAATTTCCAACTTTAAAAGAAAAATTAGTAATGAGTAAGAGTTTTAAATATCATGATTTATCTTTTGTTGATATTATTAATCCTAATTCTAAAGGGTATTATTATACAAAGAGAAGATAATAATTAGAACAAATGATTGACTTTTTTGTAATTTTGTAGTATAATTAGTCTGCTTATTTGAGAGAGAATAGAAGGGGATTCAAATGAAGAGAATGAAAAATTTATATGAAATATTAGGTGTAAGTATGGATGCTACTAGTAAAGAAATTAAATCAGCTTATTGTAGACTTGCTAAAAAATATCATCCAGATGCTTATCCCGATAGAACATTTACTGAAGAAGAAGAAAAAGAAATGCGTATTAAATTCACAGAAGTTGTTGATGCATATAAAATCTTAAAAGATGAAAATTTAAGAAGAACATATGACATTAATTTTCAGTTGAATGAAGAACGTATAAAAAGAGAAGAAGCAAAAGCTAGGGAAGCTCATAGAAGAGAAAGAGTAAAAGACTATGGTGATTTCTTTAAAGAAGTTGATGAAGATTCAAAGAGAAATACTTCAAAAACTAAAAAAAGAAGAACTAAAAAGCATACTGTATTTTCAACTATTAGAGATTCATATAGAGAAGTTAAAGAAGATGAAGCTAAAATTCCGTTTTCTAAACGTCATTCTAATATGAATCAAAAATATTATAATAAATATGCTAGTAAAGTTGATAATGTTCCAGAATTAGTGTTGTTTAGAACAGGTCAGGTTTCTTCTCACATTTTAATGGAATTGATATATCAATTAAGTAAATTAAGTTATATTAATAAAGATAATGTAGTTAAATTTACTATAAGAAATAGAATTTTTCTATCTTCACTTGCAGCTTTAATAATAGTATTATCACATGCTATGGCTAATACTAATGAAAATGGAAATGTTATTGATAGTGATTTACTTGCTGGTGAAGATCAATCAGTAGTTTCAATGAATGTAGATTCTGAAGATGTTAATTTAATTGAAATTCATACTATTGAATTTGGTGAGTCTTTATCAAGTTTATCTATTAAGTCTAATTCAACAATCAATAGTATTAAATCATTAAATGGATTAAAATCAGATACTATATATGCAGGAAGTAAAATAAAAGTTCCTTATTATATAGCAGGTGAAGATTTAAAATATTATACTAAAGTGGTTAGTGCTGGTAATTTATCAATATATGAATTAGCAAATATGTATTCAACTGATGTTGATACTATAATTAGTCTTAATAAAGATGCTGTAACAAGTATTGATGGTGTATCTGTTTTAATGACGGATTCTGTAGTTGTTCCTGAATTTATAAGCAGAAAAGAATTGACAGAGAAAAAAGGATATACTAAAAGATATTAAGAAAATGCTTTGTAAAATAAAAAAAATATGTTATAATACAATACAGAAAGGAGTGGGAAAGAGATTATCCCACTCTTATTATTTATTAGGAGGTGACTATGAAAGATAAAATTAGTGAACTTGTAAATGATAAAATTAGTGATTTAAATATGTTTGTTGATGATGCATTTATAAGTGAAGAGGAAGGAAAAAGAATATTTAATATTGTAGTTGATAGTGATGAAGTTATTGATTTAAACAGAGTAACTGATGCCTCAAGAATAATAAATAAAATAATTGATTCTAATCCTGATGTATTAGATGATTGTGATGAATTAGATATTTATTCAAAAGAGAAGGGAGATAATTAAAATGAGTGATAAAATGAATGGAAAAGAATTTAAAAAAGCACTTGATAATATTGTTAAAGAAAAAGATATAGATCCAGATGTAGTATATTCTGCTATGGAACTTGCTTTAACTTCTGCTTATAAAAAGAATTATAATTCAAGAACAAATGTTAAAGTATTATTTGATCGTGAAACTGGAGATATTAAAGTTTATTCTTATTTAACTGTTGTTGATGATGACAAGATGACTAAAGAAGAATATGAAGATGCTTTATTTGAACGTTATGCAGAAGATGATGAATTAGATACAAAACCTGATGTAGAGGAAGTAGTTGAAGAGGATGATTCAGAGGAAGGTGGAGAAGAAAAAGAAAAGATTTCTTTCTTTAACCCTGATACTGAAATTAAATTAAGTGATGCTAAAAAAATAGATAAAACTTTAGAAGTTGGAGATACTATTGATACTGAAATTACTCCTAAGAATGATTTTGGTAGAGTTGCAACTTCTACTGCAAAACAAGTAGTTATTCAAAAAATTAGAGAAGCAGAAAGAAATAGTATCATGGAAGAATTTGGTGATAAACAAGATGAATTATTGGTTGGTACTGTTGCTTTAGAGGATACTGATAATTACTTTATTGATTTAGGAAGAACTAATGGTATTTTACCTAAGAAAGATTGTATACCTGGTGAGAAGATTGAAATGGGATCTCAAATTAAAGTATATGTTTCTAAAGTAGATAATAATGGTAAGAGTTTATTAGTATTATTAAGTCGTGCTCATTATGGATTTGTTAAGAGATTATTTGAATTAGAAATACCTGAAATTAATGATGGTACTGTAATGATTTATAGTGTTGCTAGAGATCCAGGAAATAGAAGTAAGGTCGCTGTATATTCAGAAAATCCTAATGTAGATCCAATTGGTGCTTGTATTGGTGAAAAAGGATCAAGAATTTCTAGAATAATTGAAGAATTACATGGAGAAAAATTAGATGTAGTTAAATATGATAGTGATCCTGCAGTGTTTATTGAAAATGCATTATCACCAGCAAAAGAATTAACTGTTGCAATTACAGATCCAAAGAAATTAGAGGCAATGGTTATTGCTGATGGAGATAATTTCTCTTTAGCAATTGGTAAAAAAGGACAAAATGCTCGTCTTGCAACTCGTTTAACTAAGTTTAAAAAGATTGATATTAAGACTACAGAACAAGCAAGAGAAGCAGGAATTAATTTTAGATAGAGGTTAATATGAAACAAAGAAAAATACCTTTAAGAACATGTGTTATTACAAAAGAATCGCTTCCAAAACAAGAACTATTAAGAATAGTTAGAACTCCTGAAGGAGATGTAGTTGTTGATGAAACAGGAAAGTTAAATGGAAGAGGAGCATATATTAAAAAAGATATAAGTGTTTTGGAAAAAGCACAAAAATCTAAAGTACTAGAAAAAAGATTAGAAATAAAGATAGAGGATAGTGTCTATGAAGAAATAAAAAATATAATAGAAAAGTGAGGTGAGAGTCATTATGATGACTTTAGAAGATTATGCAATTGATACTGGTAAAACAGTAGAAGAGATTAAAGCATTATGCGATAAAGTAGGAATATCTTACCAAGATGAAAACACATTATTAGATGATATAAGTATTACTTTATTAGATAATGAAATGCAAGATGAAGAAGATTATATCGAGGGAGATATAGAAGATGAAATAAAAGAAGAAATTAGATTAAAAGAAGAAGCTGAGGATAAGGCAGAAGAATTGGCTTATGATACAAAAATTGATTTAGAGGATTCATCTTCATTTACAAAGGTTAAACCAAAGAGATCTAATAAAACTGATACTAATAAAAAAGATTTCTTAAAAGAAAGAAAAAAGATGTATAAAAATAAGACAAAATTACAAAGTAATGAAGTAAAACAAGATGAAAATATTATTTTATACAAAGATGGAATGACAGTTACAGAACTTGCTAACGAACTTGGAATAACTCCTGTTGAACTTGTTAAAAAATTAATGGGACTTGGAGTTATGGCAGGTGTTAATCAAGCAGTTGATTATGATTCTGCAGAAATAATTTCATCTGAATTTGGTAAAACATTAAAGAAAGAAGAAACTGCTGATATTTCTAATTTTGAAAATTTTGAAATAGAAGATAAAGCAGAAGACTTAGTTGAGAGACCACCTGTTGTTACAGTAATGGGACATGTTGATCATGGTAAAACAACTTTACTTGATGCAATTAGAAATACAGATGTTGTTGCAGGTGAAGCTGGAGGAATTACTCAAGCAATTGGTGCATATTCAGTTAAGTGTAATGGAAAACTAATTACATTTATTGATACACCAGGACATGCTGCATTTACTGAAATGAGAGCACGTGGTGCACAAATGACAGATATAGTTATTATTATAGTTGCTGCAGATGATGGAATAATGCCACAAACAAAAGAGGCAATTGATCATGCTAAAGCAGCAGGAGTACCAATAATAGTTGCTATTAATAAAATTGATAAACCAGAGGCAAATGTAGATAGAGTAATGACTGCTCTTGTTGAAAATGGACTTACTCCAGAAGAATGGGGTGGAGATATTATAGTTAATAAAATATCTGCAAAAACTGGAGATGGAATTGATGGATTACTTGAAAATATTTTATTAGTTGCTGAAATGCAAGAATATAAGGCAAATCCAAATAGATATGCAACAGGAGCTGTAATTGAAGCTAGGAAAGACAATAAAGTTGGATCGATTGCTACATTATTAATTCAAAATGGTACATTACGTTTAGGAGATCCAATAGTTATTGGTAACTTTGCTGGTAAAGTAAGAACTTTAAAAGATGATAAAGGAAATAATATAGTAGAAGCAACTCCTTCTACACCAGTTGAGGTTACTGGTATTTCAGAAGTTCCAAGTGCTGGAGATAAATTCATGGCATTTGAATCTGAAAAACAAGCAAAAGAGATAGCTCATGAAAGAGAATTAAGAAGTAAAGAAGCAGATACTAATTTTAGTGGAATGACTTTGGAAGATTTATTTGGAAGAATTAAAGAGGGACAAAAAGAAATTAAAGTTGTTCTTAAAGCTGATGTTAATGGTTCTTTAGAAGCAGTTAGAAATGCTTTAGAAAAGATTGATGTTGAAGGTGTTAAAGTTTCAGTAATAAGAGGTGGAGTAGGAGCAATTACAGAAAGCGATGTTGTACTTGCAAGTGCTTCAAATGCAATTATTATTGGATTTAATGTAAGAGGAAATAATTCAACAATTGATACTGCAAAACAATATGGGATTGAAATAAAAACATATGATATTATTTATAAAGTAGTTGAAGATGTTGAAAATGCAATGAAGGGTATGTTAGAACCTGAGTATGAAGAAAAAGTATTAGGTACTGCAGAAATTAGACAAATATTTAAGTTCTCTAAGGTTGGATTAATCGCAGGGTGTCATGTTACTAGTGGTATAATTACTAATAATAAAAAAGCTCGTATAATTAGAGAAGATGTAATTGTTTATAATGGTTCAGTTAAAACTTTACAACATGAAAAAGATCAAGTTAAAGAAATTAAAAAAGATATGGACTGTGGAATGACACTTGAGAATTGTCAAGATTATAAAGAGGGAGACATCATAGAGGTATACGAACTTGTAGAAATAAAAAGATAGGTGATTAATATGGCAAGTATCAAAATAGAAAGATTAAATCATACTTATCAAGAAGAAATTAGTATGATATTAATGAGAGAAATTAAAGATCAACATATTAAATTTGTAACAATCACAGGAGTAGATATTACAAGTGATTTAAGTTTTGCGAAAGTTTATTATACTGTTCTTGATCAAGATAAAAAAGAAGAAACAAAAGAGGCTTTAGAAAAAGCAGCACCATTTATTAGAACTAAGCTTGCAGAAAGAGTAGATATAAGACATACTCCAGAGTTAAAGTTTGTTTATGATACTTCAATTGAGTATGGAGAGCATATTGATGCAATTATAGAAGAATTACATGAAAAGAGTGAAGAATAAATTTACTCTTTTTTCTTTTTGTGTTAAAATTATTTCGATGTGAGGTGATATAGTGGAAAAGAAAAAAATAAATAATACTTCTGATGATTCTTGGATATATATATTATTACAAACAGCTTTAATTATTTTTATGGAATCAATAAAAAGTTTTAATTTTAAAATATTTGGAATTGAAGTTATTTATGCTATTTTTTTAGTTCCATTTACCTTTCTAATTACTAATTTGTTATTAAAGAAATATGGATATAAATATGCTTTAATTGAAGTATTTATATCTTCTATATCATTAATAATATTTATGTTTTTTATGTCGTTTTCATTAGGAAAAGTATTTGTTATATATGATATGTTGGGAGATGTAATTGCTTATATAGTGAGTCAAATAGTAAATATTTTATTTTATAAAGTTATTACTTGTAATGTTAAATCAAAGTATTTGTTTTTATTTATTAATTATATTTTTTCAATAGTATTCTTTTATATGACATATACACTTGCTAATCTCAATAGTATTTCATTAGTTGATTATTGGTCTAGATATGTTATTGGTATAGGAATACAAATAATTATATGTGTGTTTATTATTATAATTCAAAAGATTAAGAAAAGATAATCCTCTGATTTGAGGATTTTTTTTATTGTACTGATTCTTTTTTGATATTATAATATTATTAGGATATTATATACAAAAGAATGGAAGAAAATGTATGAATAATAATGATGAAATAGTTGAAATTGTTTATACTAAATAATATATAAAAAGCAGAAATAGGAGAATTTTTAGATTGACTGCTATTTCTGGTTTGACTTTATTAGTTCTTATCTTCGCAACTTATGCATGGTTTATTGGTATTACTACAGTTAGAGTAGATCAATTTGATGTTAAAGTTGAAGCACAAAAAGGTTTGCAAATATCTTTTACCGGTGATAATAATGATTGGGATACAGTAGGTCGAATTAATAAATCTTTATGTAATACGTATTTTAATGATAATGGTATGAAAAATAATAACTGGGTTGCTGACTCGGGTCTTGTTCCTATATCAAGTGCTGGGGAGTTTTCAACTACAGGACATCTAAAACTTTATTCAAATGCCAGTATAAATGCTGTAATTGGTGGATATAAGATAAGGACTGAGAAGATTCTAAATGAAGTTAGTGAACAACCTGCTGGTTTTAATGGAAATACAACTTCTCCAGAAAAAGGAAATTATATTACTTTTGATTTCTTTTTAAAGAACACTACAAATAATCAAGGAACTTTACCTAATTCATCTGCATATACAGAGAGTGAAACTGAAGCAATTTACTTAACCACTAATTCATCAGTAACTTTACCAAGTTCAAGTTCACCAGATACAGATGGAATGGAGAATACAATTAGAATAGCTTTTTATCAAGTGGCATATGCGCCGTTAACAACAACTGCTGCTAATCTAAAATCGATGGGATGTACATCTGTTGCTGCTAATAGAATAGTAGGAACATGTACTACATCCTCATCAGGAGCAAGTCAAGGAAAAGCGTGGAATATTTGGGAACCAAATGATACAAATCATCAACCAAAAGCAATAAGCAATTTTAATCGTTTATGTAGAGATCGTACAGATGCAACAACATATACATCTACAGTGTGTACGCCGATTGAATCAAATGCATTTGCTAATGGACAATCCCTTACAACATATGGTGTAAATAAAGAGATAGTTAATGCAAATAATGTAAATATATATGATGGTGTAAATTCATATATGGGAACAATAAATACAGGACAATATTTAAAAGCTGTAAATAGTTTTAAGGGATCACAAAATGTTTTGGCATCACCAAATGTATATAACACAACAAGAAGTCCAATATTAAGAATAGAACCAAATAGTATTACTAAAATAAGAGCATATATTTGGATTGAAGGACAAGATTTAGATAATGTTGATTATCTAGGAGATTCAAAAAAATTATTAATCAATTTTGGGTTTACAAAGAATATTTATGAAGAAGAGGATGTATATCCAACACCAACATCATGATTCATAGAGTACAATCCAACATGCAGTTAGAAGTAATAATACAAGTGCCTATGATGTAGGAGATACAAAAACAGTAACAATAAATAATACTAATTACACAGTGAAAATTGTGAATAAATCAACAAATTCAAATTGTAGTAATACAAACTATTCAGAAACAGCATGTGGATTTGTGGTTTTCTTTAATAAAGAAGTTTCTTCAATGCAAATGAGAAATACAAATACAAATGTAGGAGGATATCCGGCAACACAAGTATATGATTATTTAAAGAACACACTATATAATCAATTACCAAGTGATTTAAAATCAGTAATAGTTAATACTAGAGTAATATCAGAAGCTAGTGATGGAGGAACAAACTACACAACAAATGATAAATTATATTTATTATCAGGAACAGAAGCAACAGGAGAAAATTATTATGATCAAATATATGGTTATACAAGACATTTAGATTACTACTATCAAAGTAGGGATTTTACTAGTAGTGTTAGTACTGATATATGGTTACGTTCAGCAAATTCTCAAGATACTGAAAGATTTATTATTGTTGGAGGACCTGGAATATTAGATAGTAGTCTTGCAACTGCAAGTCATGCTGTCGTACCAGCATTTAGAATTGGATAATAAAAATATGTAGATTAATCTACATATTTTTTATATTTTTAAAAATACTGATATTAAAAATGCCATAGTATTATGAATTATATGAAATGTCATTGATGTATATACTGTATCTGTTTTATAATAGGCTATTGCGAATACTGCTCCAAGTACACCATATGGAATAATATATAAATAATCAACAAGTGTTTTTGCTGATGATACTACATGTGCTCCTCCAAATATCAGAAATGAGAGAAATACAAATAAATATTTATTTTTTATAATATCTTTTATTGCTTTTCTAAACACTAATTCTTCATTGAATGGAGCAATTAAACATATATCTATTCCCATAATCCATGGAGATATTTTTATTAATTCTTGAACTGCATTTTCATTATTTGCTCCATTTGATTTAAATACCGTTATTAGTATAAAGTTAATTATAATCATTATAATTATTCCTGTAAGCCAGCATATTAAACCTGTATCAATATTTTTTAACAAGTCTTTTTTGAATTTTTTAAATTCTTCAATTAAGTCTTTCCTATATATTATTAATAAAATAAATGAGACAATTATACTTGAATATACAGAAATATATATTGTCTGACTTTTAGTAATTTCTTTTATATTATATTTCATTATACGTATTAATGCATATTGAATATAAATTGAGTTAAAAAATATAAAATATACTAGGATGCTTCTGATTATTAGTTTTAATTTTTTATTCATATAATCACCATAATTAAGATAACATAAAAGTTTATTAAATACAATTATACTTGCATAAATTGATAATTAATAGTATAATACAATTACTTACCGCAACCAGGTTTAAAGAATTTCCGACTTTTTACTTAGTTATGGTGAATTATAAAGAAAGGAAGTGTTAATATGGCATTAACAAAAGATGAAAAAGCAAAAATTATTAAAGAGTTTGCTAAGAGCAAGAATGATACTGGTTCAGCTGAAGTACAAATTGCTATTTTATCAAAAGAAATAGATGAATTAACTGAACATTTAAAAGTACACATTCATGATTATCATTCACGTAGAGGTCTTTTAAAGAAAGTTGGTCAACGTAGAAATATGTTACAATATTTAGCTAAAAAAGATATTCAAAGTTACCGTGAATTAATTAAAAAATTAGGATTAAGAAAGTAGACACGTTTTTTAAGTGTCTATTTTTTTGGAAAAGAAAGGAAGTATTATATGAAAAAGAAAACATTTGAACTTGATTTTTACGGAAGAAAATTAGTTGTTGAACATGGTTGTCTTGCTAAACAAGCAGATGGTTCTGTACTTGTAAGATATAATGATACTGTTGTTTTAACTGCAGCAGTTGTATCTAAAAATGTTAATTTATTATCTGATTTTTTTCCATTAACAGTAAATTATCAAGAAAAACTTTATTCTGTTGGTAAAATACCAGGAGGATTTATTAAACGTGAAGGTAGACCAAGTGAAGCTGCTACTCTTGCTGCAAGAATGATTGATAGACCTATGCGTCCATTATTTCCAGAAGGATTTAAAAATGAAGTACAAATTATTTCAACAGTTTTATCAGTTGATCAAGATTGTTCTCCTGAATTAACTGCGATGTTTGGTTCTAGTTTAGCAGTATCTATTTCTAAGATTCCATTTAATGGACCAATTGCAGGAGTTAAAGTTGGTAGAATTGATGGTAAGTTTATTATTAATCCAACTCCAGAAGAATTAGAAATATCTGAATTAGATTTAACTGTTGCTGGTACTAAAGATGCAATTAATATGGTTGAATCTTCAGCTAAACAAGTATCTGAAGATGTAATGTTGGAAGCATTAATGTTTGGTCATAAGGCAGTTAAAGAATTAATAAAATTTGAAGAAAAAATTATTGAAGAAATTGGTGAAGAGAAGATGGAATATGAAACTCTTACTCCTAGCCAAGAATTAATAGATAGAATTAGATCATTAATTACTAAGAAAATGGATAAAGCTCTTCGTATTAAAGATAAGTTAAAGAAATATGCAGCAATAGATGAAATTAAAGAAGAGATGGAAGAGTTATTTACAAAAGAAAATGAAGATACAATGAAAGATGATGAGTTAAAAGAATTACTTGTTATGGTTCAAATGGTTGTATCTGAAGTTGAATATGAATTATTTAGAAGTATCGTTGTTAAAGAAGGATTACGCGCAGATGGACGTAAAATGGATGAAATTAGAAAATTATCAACAGATATAGATTTACTTCCAAGAACTCATGGTTCAGCATTATTTACTCGTGGAGAAACTCAAGCATTATCTATTACAACATTAGGAGCTTTAAATGAACATCAGATTATTGATGGTTTAGGTTTAGAAGATCAAAAGAGATTCATGTTACATTACAATTTCCCACAATTCTCAGTTGGTGAAACTGGAAGATATGGTGCACCTGGAAGACGTGAAATTGGACATGGAGCATTAGGAGAAAAAGCTCTTGCTCAAGTAATTCCAACTGAAGAGGAATTCCCATATACAATTCGTGTTGTATCAGAAATTTTAGAATCAAATGGGTCTAGTTCTCAAGCAAGTATTTGTGCTGGATGTATGTCTTTAATGGCAGCAGGAGTTCCAATTAAAGCGCCAGTAGCAGGAATTGCAATGGGATTAATTACACATGAAGATAAATATACAATATTAACAGATATTCAAGGAATGGAAGATCACTTAGGAGATATGGACTTTAAAGTTGCTGGTACTGAGAATGGTATTACTGCTTTACAAATGGATATTAAAATAAGTGGTATTACTGAGGCAATATTAAAAGAAGCTCTTGCTCAAGCTAAAAAAGCAAGAATGGAAATATTAAAAGTAATTAAAAAGCAAATTAAAGAACCTAGAAAAGAAGTTTCTAAGTATGCACCTAAAATGGAAACATTTATGATTAATCCACTTAAGATTAAAGATGTAATTGGTAAAGGTGGAGAAATGATTACTAAGATTATTTGTGAAGCTTCAAATGTTACAGAAGTTACAAATGTAAATGCTGTTAAAGTTGAATTAGAAGATGATGGTAGAGTAATTATCTATCACTCTGATAAAGATATTATTGAAAAGACAAAAGCAATGATTGAGGAAATAGTTAGAGAAGTTGAAGTAGGTAAAATTTATGAAGCAAAAGTAGTTAAAGTTGAAGACTTTGGTTGTTTTGTACAATTATGGCCAGGATGTGAAGGATTAGTTCATGTTTCTCAACTTGCTCATGAAAGAGTAGAAAAAGCAAGTGATGTAGTTTCAGTAGGTGATGAGATCATTGTTAAAGCTTTAGGAACAGACAAAAAAGGTAGACAAAATTTTTCAAGAAAGGAAGCATTACCTCCAAAAAAAGAAAGGGCAAAAAAGGATAAAGAGACAAAATAAATAATAATTAGGAGAGTTCAAATGTTTGATTTAATAAAAAGTATTTTAAAATGGTTATTATTAATCTTTATGGTTATATTAGTTATCTTTTTAATTCATAAAGTTGTTGAAAAGAATACAAAGAAGGTAACAAAGAAAAATAATAATAGTATTGAAATAGTTGAAAAGGATACTTCAAAGAAAAATAAAAATAAGAATAAGAATAAGAATCAAAATAGTAATACTAGTAGTAATAGCAGTAGTAATTCTAGTGTTACTATTGTTGATTCATTAGATTCAGGTAATACTAATAATGGTACTCAAGAAATAGATGCACCAGATACAGCAAATTTTGGTATTATAAGTGTATTTATAGGTGTATTTACTATTACTTATGCATTATATTATGTATATAGAAAATCACAATTATTAAATGATTAAAAAAGATTCATTTTTGAATCTTTTTTTCATATATATTATTAAGGTGATAATATGAAGAATATTACTAGATTTGGAGTATTATTTTTGTTTTTATTAATAAGCATGTTTTATACCGATAAATCTATTGATATCTTAAAGAATTCTGATCCTATTATGAAGCAAATTAAAAATACTAAGGAAAAGTATAATATAAGCCCAATTGATGCTGTTATAAGAGGTGATGAAATTATTTCTGGTAATTATGGGAAAGAGATTGATTATGATTCATCCTATAATAAAATGAAAAGATATGGTAAATATAATGAGGCGTTAACTGTTCTTAAGGAAACAAAACCTGATACATCAATAGATAATAATTATGATAAATATTTAGTAAAGGGTAATAGTAATAAAAGGAATGTTGCATTATTATTTAAACTAGGTAATATTGAAAATATCGATGAATTAGTTTTTCTTTTAGAAGAAAAAAATATTCAAAGTACTTTTTTTATAGATGGAAAATTATTAGAAAAAGAATTGACTAGTATAAAGAAATTATCTAATCATGAAATTGAAATTCTTTCATATGATAATTCTTATGATTCTACTCTTATGAAAACATCTATTTCGTATTTAGAAGCTATTACTAATAGAGTATGTAATTATTGTTATACAGAAAATAGTAATGACAAATTGCTAAAGCAATGTGCAAAATTACGACTTCATACTATTAAACCAACTATTGTAGTTAAAGAAGATATTTATTTAACGGTAAAGAAAAAAATAGAGTCGGGGATAGTTATAAGTATTGATGATTATGAAATAGGTGATTTAAGTTATGCAATCGATTATATTAAGTCTAAAGGATATAATTTAGTGACAGTAGCTGATTTATTTAATGAAAAATAAAAGAGCATTTAATTGCTCTTTTTTGGTGTAGGCATAATTGTTAAAGATAATACTTTTTGATCTGATGATTTTGCTTTATATAATTTTTTGTTTTTTCTAATTTCATCAAGAATTTTTTGAACAAGTTTTGATTTATTTTTTGTTTTTTCAACTACTTTTAAAAATAAATCTCCTTTTTCTTTATTTCCTTGTGTATAGAATTTTCTTGCATAAATAAGTTTAATAATATCTGTTTCTTCTCTTGATATATTTAACTTATTACATGCTGTTTCTACATCTAGTTTTGAGTCACATATAAACTCATTAATTTCATCAAAGTTTTCAATACCATAATTATTAGATTCATTATTATTAAAATCATTTTCATTCATTTTTACTTTTGGTTTGATATCATCTTTATCAATTTGTCCTTTTAGTTTTAAAAGTAAATCTCCAAAGTCTCTATCATTTTTTTCTTGTTTTGCTAAATGATTTGCTACTGTAAGATATTCAATTGCTTTATCAATAATATGTAATCTCATATATGATAAACCTATCATTGCATAATTTGCAGAATATTGTTTTATATTATTTGTCTCAAGAATTTTCATTTGTTTATTTAGAGAATCTTCATAACTTCCATATCTATAGTCTTCTACTGCTTCACTAATTAATGCTTTTACATCAAAATCTTCATAATCATTATTATTATACTTTAAAACAATTCTAGTTTTTCCTTCATCAATAATAGGAAATGCTAACATATCTAAATATTTATCAGCTTCATTTAGGATAAACTCAGTTCTATCTTTACTCATTGTATTAAGAATAATTATACCTTTTCTTTCAATTAGTTCATTATGTTTTTTTTCAATAAATCTAATGTCAGTTTGACTTCTAATTATTTCTTCTTTATCATATTCTTCCTCTTCATCTAAGATATCATCATCTTGTTCATCTTCATAAGATATTTCATTATTCTGTGGTTTAGTATTTTCGTTAAAGTTTGGAATATTAGATTGATAATTTGTTATAGATTTATGGTTTTCTAACACTTTATATAAATTATCTATATTTAAAGATTCTTCTTTAATTTTAATTGCATTATTTATAATATCTAGATATATTTTTGCTTCATCTAATTTATTATTAGCTAAACAATAATAAAATTTTTGAATATAATTTGAAGTATTCAATTTATAATTCTCATTATTCATTAGTGATAATTCAAGCATTGGTGCAGTATAAGCTATATCTTTTTCTATAATACTAAGTTTTATTAAATTAGTAATAATATATTCATATTCACTTTTTCCTATTTCTTTTAAATGACTTTTTAAATATAATGAGGCACTATCAATATCATTATTCATTAAACTAGACATTAGTGACATAAAATAATTATCTGAATATGTTTTTTCATTTTGATAAACTTCTTTATTATTATTTTTCTTTAAAGATTTAATTAATTCACATATATCAGTAAGAATAATATTTATGGTGTTATCTTCATTTGAAATATTTCTTTTTTTATTAAAATCATTATTTATTCTTAAAGCTAAATCAAATTTATTTGCGCTTATTGCTTCAAACAAATTATCAGTTTCAATATTTTTTTCTTTTGGAATAGTAGAAGTATTTTTTATAATAAGATAATCTTCAGCTAATCTTATAATATATTCTTCAATAGTATTTAATTTTATTTTTTCTTTTTTTCTTTCTAGATATTCAATAACTTCATTATATTTTTTTTCATTGACTAAAGAAATAACATGATTTCTACTTTTCTTTTCTTCGTTAATTGTTTGAACTAATAATGTTTTTTCAATAATATCTTGTAGAGTATAACCTTTATTATTTATTGTGATAGTATATAGTATTTTACATGAAGAAGAAAACTTTCCTCTTATTGCTGCTGATCTAATTCTGTTATATGACATAACATCAGGGTATCTTTTATCATTATTAGGTATTTTAATACTATAGTAATCAAGAGATTTGACTTTTTCTTTGTATTTATCTGGAATATCAGTAATATAGTTAAGTAAATACATGTAATATCCTAAGTCAATTTTTTCGTTTTCACTACTTAAATTATAAAGTCTTTCATATATTTCAAATACCTTATCATATTTTCTTTCATGAATACAAATTGTAAAAAATTGAAGACAATATTTATAATTATTTGGATTTAATTCATAACACTTTTCAAATATTTTATTAGAAATATTATATTTTTTTTCTTTAGCTAATTTAATTCCGTATTCAAATAAACTATTTACATCTTTAAAAGAATAAAAACCTCTTTTGACTCTTTCTATAGTATTATTATCAATTAATTTATTAATATCAGTAGAATTAAATCCGTATTCATTTAATTGTTTTGTAGTAATAGCATCAATTTCTATAAATCCATTATAAAGTTTTTCTAAATTATTAGTACTTATCATTTTTATCTCCTTGTCTAAAATAGAAACTAAAATTTATTTTATAACAATCCTAGTTATAAATCAAACATATCAAAAGAATATGTTATAAGAATTATTAATAATAGATATTTGTGAAATTGGTCGTTTTATAGTATAATGCTAGGTAGGGTGAAGATATATGTACTTAAAGGGAATAGTTACAAGTGGATTCAAATCTTTTGCAGATAAAATAGAATTAAATCTAGATGGCAAAATTACTTGTATTGTTGGACCTAATGGGTCTGGTAAAAGTAATGTAGTTGATGCAGTTAGATGGGTTCTTGGAGAACAATCAGTTAAATCATTACGTGGTGATGGTTCAATGTCTGATGTTATTTTTTCTGGTTCTAAATCTAGAAAACCATTAAATGTTGCTTCTGTTGAGTTAATATTTGATAATGAAGATCACTTTTTAAATGTTCCTTATACAGAAATATCTATTAAAAGAAGAGTGTATCGTAGTGGAGAAAATGAATATTATTTAAATAATGAAAAATGTAGATTAAAAGATATTAATAATTTATTACTTGATACTGGAATGGGAAAAGAATCTTTTAATATTATTTCACAAGGTGAGGTTGATAAAATACTTTCTAATTCTTCACAAGATAGAAGAGTTATATTTGAAGAGGCT
Source organism: uncultured Erysipelotrichaceae bacterium (assembly GCA_902798815.1). Classification (GTDB taxonomy): domain Bacteria; phylum Bacillota_I; class Bacilli_A; order RF39; family UBA660; genus UBA3789. The sequence continues at coordinate 57,764 of CADBYH010000004.1, forward strand.
TCTGGAATTTTAAAGTATAAAAAAAGAAAAGAAGAAGCTTTAAGAAAACTTGATAGAACACATAATAATATTGATAGGGTAAATGATATTATTACAGAGTTAGAATCTCAAGTAGGACCTTTAAAAGCGCAAAGTGAAAAAGCAAAAGAATATTTAGAAAATAAAAATGGTTTGGATAAATATGAAGTTGCTTTACTTGCCTATGATATAGAAAATATTCATAATGAAGTAGAGAATAATAAAAAAAGAAAAGAAAAAATTGATAATGAGATTTTAACAATAACAAATGAAAGTAGTAAAAACGATGTTGCTGGATTAGAAGATAGTAATAAATTAGATAAATTAGAAGAAGAGAAGACTAATTTAAATCGAGAGTTATTAAAAGTTACTGAAGAAAGAACTAGAATAGATGGTGAAAAATCTTTATTAAAAGAGAAGAGTAAAACTACAAAAGAAGAAGATGAAGTAAAAGAAGAGATAAGAAAAGCACTTGAAGAAAAAGAACAATTATCCTCTTCAATATCTGTTATTGAAGAAGATATAAAAGTTTTAAGTAAAGATATTAAGAATAAAGATTTAGAAGCAATTGAAGTAGAAAAAGAACTACAAGGATTGAAATCTAAGAAGAATATGTTGGTTCAAGATTATTCTAGACATAATCAAGAATTAATATCTACTAAACATAAGATAGAATCATTACGTAGTGAGATAGAACAAGGTGGAGATATGCCTAGTTCTGTTAGAAAAGTATTAAAGTCTGATTTAAATGGAATATATAATACAATTGGTAATGTTGTTTCTTGTGAAGAAAAGTATGTAAAAGCATTAAATACGGCAATTAATACTTGCAAAAACTTTATTATAACAAAAGATGAGGTTTCAGCTAAAAGTGCAATTAACTATTTAAAAGATAATCATTATGGAAGAGCAACTTTCTTTCCTTTATCAATTATAAAAGAAAGATTCGTTGATAATGATGCATTAAATACATTAAAAAATAGTAATGACTATTTGGGTATTATGTCTGATTTAATTTCCTATAATAATGAATATGACAATGTTATTAAAAATCAATTGGGTAATGTTGTTGTAGTTACTAATATAGATTCTGCAACAAGACTATCTCATATGATTAAAGCAAAGTATAAAATAGTTACATTAGAAGGAGACGTTGTTAATGTAGGTGGTTCATTAACTGGTGGATCTATTTATAATGCAAAAAGTGTAGTTGTTTTAAAACAAGAAGTATCTCATTTAGAAGAGACAAGTAATTTGCTTAAGAAAGAAGAAGAGGAAATAGAACAAGAAATACAAGATAATTCTAAAGAAATAACAACTATTGAAGAAAAGTTGTTTGCAATTTCTAAAGAGAAAGTTTCATTAAGTGAAACACGTGATTCTAAAAATAATGAACTAAATATATTATCGGACAAATTAAAATCAATTAGTAGAGAGTATGAATCTTTAGAGTCAATTAAAAATAATTCAATAAGTGAAAAAGAAGCAGAGCTTATTAAGTTGTATCATGAAAAGACTGCTTATAAAGAACAGATAGAGATTAGAATTAAAGACTTGAATAAAGAGATTGATAAGTTAAAGACAAAGATTGAAGAAAATCAAGCGTTAGATAAATTAAAGAAAAGTAAATTAAATTCTTTAGAAAAAGAATCTAGAGAATTAGAAATAAATATTACTAGATCTGATGTTAAACTTGATAATATGCTTAATATTTTGTCTGTTGATTATGAATTGACATTTGAAAAGGCTAAGAGTGATTATGTATTAGATATTGAAGTAAATGATGCTAGAGAGAAAGTTAATAAATATCGTTCTAATATTAAAAGAATTGGTATGGTTAATTTAGATGCTATTGAAGAATATGAAAGGGTAAATACAAGATATGAATTCTTGACTAAACAAAGAGATGATTTACTTAATGCTGAAGATACTCTTCTAGAAATAATGAATGAGATGGATGATGTTATGAAGGAAGAGTTTGGAGTTACTTTTGAAAACATTAGAGAAGAGTTTAAAAAGGTATTTAAAGAATTATTTAATGGTGGACAAGCTGATTTAAAATTAACTAATCCTGATGATTTATTATCAACTGGTGTTGATATAGTTGCTTCACCTCCAGGAAAGAAATTAACTACTATTTCACTTTTATCAGGAGGAGAAAAAACTTTAACAGCAATTAGTTTATTATTTGCAATTTTAAATGTAAGAACAGTTCCTTTCTGTTTATTTGATGAAGTAGAAGCAGCTCTTGATGAAGCAAATGTTTCACAGTTTGGTAAGTATTTAGATAATTATAAGAATAAAACGCAATTCTTAATAATTACTCATAAAAAGAAAACTATGGAGTATGCTAATACTTTATATGGAATTACAATGCAGGAATCAGGTGTTTCAAAATTAGTTAGTGTTAAATTACAAGAAGCAAATGAGATATTATAAAAAAAGTAATGATTGATCATTACTTTTTTATATTGCTCGATATTTATCTTTATCTTTAAAAGGATTCTTTTTATCTATACGATCTGTAAATAAAATTCCATTTAAATGATCTAATTCATGTTGGAAACAAATTGCTAATTCTTCTCTTGCACGTACATTTATTTTTCTTCCTTCAATATCATATGCTTCCATTGTCACTCTAGCATATCTTGGTACAATACCTTCAACAGGTCTATTTACTGAAAGGCATCCTTCACCTTCTTCAACATATATTTTTTCCATTGAATTTGATATTATTCTTGGATTTATTAATATATAAGTATCAAATTTTCCTTCTTCAATTTCATGTACTACTACAAAATATCTTTTTGCAACACCTAATTGAATTGCTGACATACCCATACCAGGTCTTAAATCATATTTTTCTGATAATTCTTCAATTTGACTATCGTGTAGATATTCAATCATTGTATTTATTAATTCTTTATCTTTATTAGTTAAAGGGAATTCAACTTCCTTACTTATAACTTTTAATCTTTTATCTTTTTCATCTAGGATGTCTTTTGTTTTTAACACTTCAACCACCTCAACTTCTTATATTTTAACAAATAATTTTATAAATGAAAAGTAATTAACTATTTCTTTTATAATTATTTAATATTTCTTGATAACGTTTTACATATTCATGATGTTGTTTAGAATCTTCTGTGTATGCTAAATCATCGAAAGTTTCAATTAATTCATAGAAGGCATTTTCGTAACCTATAGTTTTATCAAGATGTCTAATTACTGTTTCAATATCTCCAGATATAATATTTTGTTCGATTGCCTTTTTAAATTTATCATTTTTCCAGAATTCTTTCATATAAGGTATTATGTTGTTATATCCATAATCATGATGTATTTTTACTTGATCTAAACTATTAATAAAATCTATAATGTTTTCATCATTAACAAATTCTTTTAATGAAATTATATATTCTAATATTTCTGTTGACTGAAGAGTATTAATTAATTCATCAAAAGTCTCAAATAATTCAAATGATGTTAATTCATCATATTGAGGATTATATTTACATAATGAGAAATGATATCCTGTTCTTAAAACATGATTAATTGTTTTCTTTTCTTTGAAATAACTATAGTTATTTATTTCACCTTTTATTAAATGACTCATTTCATGACAAAATATATTTAATAAATGAGTTATATCTACATTAACCAAAGTACATATTATAGCTGGATCTGTTCTATCGTGTTTAATATTATCTTTATCATCTACGTAAAAATAATGACCCATATCTGATGCTCCAAAAGTTGTGTAATCATCTTCATCTTCTTCATTATCAGTTACTAAAAATTCATGTTCTTTAAGTATATCAGAAATTGGTTTAGAATCCATATATATTTCGACTCTTAAAAACACATCACAAACAGTATTTGCATATTCTTTGTATTTACATAGTAATCCATATAATGCTGCAATAAAAAATGATTTTATATATTCATCTTGTTCATCAGGGAACTTTTTATTAACAACCATTTTTGCAAGTGAAAACATACCACTCATAAAATCACCAGTACATATTATAATCAAATATTAATAATTGTCAAAAAAAGAACCTTAAGGTTCTTTTATTAATTACTAAATCTATTACCAATAATAATTACTAATAAGATAAATAATACTAGAACAATAGCATAGTTATTACGAGATTGATAATTGCCTATAGGATAGTAATAAGAAGTTGTTTGATTAGGGCAACATTGAGTACCCATTCCGTTATAATACATAATATCCTCCTTTACTAATATATGCTATGTTAATTTACAGTTTTTGTTAATGAATTTAACTATAGTAATTTTATAATATTTATATTTGTGATATATTATAGTAGAAGGGAGAATGCAGATGATAAAAAAGTTAAAGTATTTAGATAAAACTTTATTTTTTATTTCAATATTACTATTCGTAATAGGTTTAGTAATGATTTTTTCTGCTTCTAATGTTACTGCTTATATGTCACACGCAGTTAGTCCTTATAATTATTTTTTAAGACAATCAGTTTTTTTAATTGCGGGACTTCTTCTTTTCTTTATAATGATTGCCTTTAATACAAATGTTTATGGTAAATCTTCAAGATTATTATTAATAATAAATACAGCTGCTTTGGTGGTTTTACTTATATATGGAAGTGCAAAGAACCAAGCAATAAGTTGGTTTGATTTAGGATTTATTAGTATTCAACCTTCTGAATTTATTAAAGTTATTTCAATTGTTTATTTAGCTGAATACTATGAGGTTCATAGAAAGAATTTAAAAGGTGCAGTAATAAGTTTATTTCCAATAGGTATATGTATTGCGATTGCGGGATTGATATTTCTTCAACCTGACTTGGGAACAACTATTATTTATGCTGTTACTGTTGCGATAATTTTCTTCGCTGTACCTGTAGCAAAAGAAATAAAATTCAAATTATTTTTTATTGGATGTGCAATATTATTTTTAGGTGGTTTTGCTATTATGAGTATGGGTAAGAATATACTTGAAGATAGACAACTAGAAAGATTTGATATTTCAAATCCGTGTGAAAAAATATTAAGTAAGGGTAATCAGGTATGTAATTGTTATATTGCGATTAATAATGGTGGTTTAACGGGAGTTGGACTTGGTAATTCTACACAGAAATATTTGTATTTGCCAGAACCTTATACTGATTTCATCTTTGCAATTATTATTGAAGAATTAGGAGTTATAACTGGAATAGCAATAATATTATTATATATAGTAATTTTATTTAGGATTCTTATCATTGGTAGACGAGCAATAACAAATAGAGGTGCTATAATATGTTATGGAACCGCTGCTTATATATTTTTACATATAGCAGTTAATTTAATGGGAATAATGGGAATGATTCCAATGACTGGTGTACCTCTTCCTTTTATGAGTTATGGTGGTAGTTACACAATATGTTTAATTGCAGCATTAACTATGGTTCAAAGAGTTAATATAGATACTAAATTGTATAATGAAAAGGGTGATAAACGTGCCTAGTTGTGTTATTCATGAAGAAGTTGGTTATTATTTATCAAAAAAACTTAGTCTAAATTCATATGATTATTATTTGGGATTATTAGCACCTGATTCACCAAACTATAAATCATTTGCTGAAAAAAATGTAAGATGGATTGCTCATCAAAGAAGTAGTGACTATAATGAATGGAGAAACAATATTAAAAAATTATATTCTAAGGAGATAAATAATTATTCAAAAGATTTTATTTTAGGTTATTATATTCATATATTAACCGATATTATATATGATGAATTCATATATTTAAAGGTAAGAAAAAAAATAATTGATGAAGGTATTTCTTTAGATAATTCACATAATGAAATGTCTAGTGATATGGAAAAATATAGTTTTATTGGTATTAAAGATGTTATAAATATTTTAAATAGTTCTGATAAAACATATGATATCTTAAATATCTCAAAAGATATTATGACTTTATGGAAAGAGAGAAAATTAGTTGAGTTTAATATGATTAATAATAGTAAATATATAACAGAAGATATTATTAATGAACTTAATGAAATGGTTTATGAAGAGGTAAAAAACATGTGATTGTTTTTATCTTTTTTTTATTGAATTTATGAAGATGATATGGTATGATATTGCCAGTTTGTACGGGTTGAAGGAGAAATTTGTATGAATACAATTAAGGAATTGTCTTCTAGTTTGGAACAAGAAATAAAAAAGAGTTCTGATATATTTATTATTGGACATAATGGTCCAGATTTTGATTCGATTGGTTCTGCGATAGGATTGTATAACATGGCAAATCATTATAATAAAAAAGCATATATAGTAGTTGATGATGAAGATTCAAAATTGGAAGCAGGAGTAAAGGCAATTATTGATGAGACTAAAGATACAATTAAATATGTAAAGAAAAGTGATGTACTTGAAAAAGTTAATTCAAAATCATTATTACTTGTTACAGATACTAATAAAAAAAATATGATTGCTTTAGGAGATTCTTTAGATAAGTTCAAAAGAGTATTTGTTATTGATCATCATGGAGAAGATAAAAATACAATATCTACAGAATATTCATATATAGATTTAGGAGTTTCATCTGCTTCTGAAATAGTTGCTAGAATATTAAGTTATTGTAAGGTTCCATATGATAGTAGTATTTCAAATTATTTACTTGCTGGTATAAGTTTGGATACTAAAAGATTTAAAATCAATACAACAGATGCTACACATGATATTGCAAGAAGATTAATTAGACACGGAGCAAATATAGATTATGTTAATAGTTTATCATTGCAGGCTTTTGATAGTTATTGTAGAATTAGTAGTTTAATTATTAATGGAACAGTAATTATGAAATATTCAGAATCTCTTATTGCACCGATACAAGTTTCTTTTACGATAAATAGAAATGCACCATCTACAATATATGCAAAAGAAGATTATGCTAAAGCAGCTGATCAGATGATGAAATTCCAAGGAATTGATGCATCTTTTGCACTTGGTTATGTTGAAGAAGGGATTGTTCATATTTCTGCTAGAGGTACAAAGAAAGTAAATGTTGGAAATATAATGAAATCTGTAGGTGGAGGAGGTAATCCTCAAAGTGCTGGAGGAAGAATTAAAACTGATGACATTTTTGCTTTGGAACATCAATTGATGGATAATGTTTCATTAGGTTTAGCAGACAGCGAAGAATTGAAAGAAGAACCTATAACTGTAAAAGTAAAACAATTGAAAAAAAATAAGAAAGAAAAGTGAGATACTTTTCTTTTTTTTTGAATAATAAAAATGGAGGTGGTTTTATAACTTTTGCATATCGACATAGAAAACAAATAATAATAGGAGTTATTTGCTTTGTTGTGCTTATAGGTGTTGTTTGTTTAATACTATTTTATTGTTTTAAAACTGGTGTATTTGAAAAGGATAAAAATGATGATTTAGTATTAGAAGATAAGATTGATAAGAAAGATAATAATACGGATAATAAGTATTATAAAGTTGATATTAAGGGGGAGATTGTTAATCCTGGTATATATGAATTAAAGATAGATTCTAGGGTTATTGATGTTATTAATGCAGCTGGTGGTTTAACAGAAAATGCTGATACCTCAGTTATTAATCTGAGTAAAAAGATAAATGATGAAATGGTTATAATTATATATAGTAGAGAACAAGTTAAGGATTTTGAAAAGACAAAAGAAATTGAAAAACAGGTTTTAGATAAATGCAGTGAACTTGATGAGAATTCATTAAAAAATGATGCTTGTATTGATAGCAGTAATAATAAGCATACTGGTAAAGTTAATATTAATACTGCATCGCTTGAAGAATTGATGTCATTAACTGGAATTGGTGAAGCAAAAGCAAAAGATATTATTAAATATAGGGAAGATAATGGAGGATTTAAAACAATAGAAGATTTACTTAAAGTTTCTGGAATAGGAGATAATACATTTGCTAGTATTAAGGAAAATATTACTGTGTGATATTTTATATATTTTTATATTTTTGTTAGTGCTTTTGATTTCTTTTTTTAGAATTAATTATCATTATAAATCAGAATATGATTCTAAATCTAAATATGCAGTTGGCATAGTAAATAGAATTTACTATGATAAAGATAGAATTACTATTTATTTAAAAAACAAAGAAAATTTATTAGTTACTTATTATTCTAAAAAAAATATAGATATAAAACTAGGTGATGTTATAAAAGTATTTGGAGAATTTGATGCTCCAAATAATAACACAACAAAATATCTTTTTAATTATAAAAAATATTTAAGTCGTAGAAAGATATTTTATATTATAAAAGCAAGAAAAATAGTTATACTAAGTAAAAATAAGAATCTGTTTTATTTTATCAAACAATTAGTGATAAATAATCTTGATGGTAATCCATATCTTTATACATTTTTATTAGGAGATAAGACTTTTGTTAATAAAGATGTTATGAGGAGTTATCAAGAAAATGGAATTAGTCATTTGTTTGCTATAAGTGGGATGCATATTACTTTATTATCATCAATTATTAATAAATTAATTAAAGGCAGAGTGTCTTCTTTAACTGCTTTTAAGATTACTTCTATATTTTTGTTAGTGTATTTATTATTGGTAGGATTTTCTCCTTCTATATTAAGAGGCGTTCTTTTCTATATTTTATTTAATATTAATAAAATATATTATTTTTATATAAAACAGACTAATATTTTTTTATTTATAATTTCAATTTCTTTATTAATAAATCCATATTATATTTTTGATATTGGTTTTCAATATTCTTATTTAATTAGTTTTTCTCTTATTATGTTATCTGATATTATTTCTTCTAAAAATTATTTTATTTCCTTGTTTAAGACATCATTAGTTTCTTTTTTTGTATCTATTCCAATTTCAATTTATAACTATTATCAATTAAATTTATTAAGTATCTTATATAATTTGATTTTTGTTCCAATAGTTAGTTTAATTCTATTTCCAATGAGTTTATTAGTTTTTATTTTTAAACCTTTCCTTGGATTATATAATTTTTTAATATTTATGTTAGAAAAGTTATCTTTATTTTTTAGCAATGTTTCTATCGGTAAAATAGTTTTTAAAAGACTTCCATTATGTATTTATTTAATTTATTTTTTTATTATAATTTTCTATATTTTATTTAAAAAGAAAAGGTATGTCTTTGTATTATTATTGTTTTTGTTTTTTCATAGTTTTATTTCTTTTTTTGATTATTCAAATTATGTTTATTATTTAGATGTTGGTCAGGGTGATGCGACATTTATTAGGTATAATAGAAAAAGTATTTTAATTGATACAGGTGGAAAGATAAGTAATGAGGGAGAAGTTTTTAATAATATTATTTTTCCCTTTCTAAAATCAAATGGTATTAAAAAGTTAGATTATTATATTATTACACATGGAGATTATGATCATATGGGAGAGTCAATTAATTTAGTAGAAAACTTTAAAGTAGAGAAAGTTATATTTAATTGTGGTAAATATAATTATTTAGAAAAAGAATTAATTAAAGTATTAGATAAGAAAAATATAAAGTATTATTCATGTATTAGTAAACTAGATAATTTATATTTTTTAAATACAAAAGAATATGATAATGAAAATGATAATAGTAATGTTATTTATACAAAACTTAATGGTTATAAATTTATGTTTATGGGAGATGCATCGGTCACTACTGAAAAAGAAATACTAAATAAATATAATCTACCAGATATAGATGTATTAAAAGTAGGACACCATGGAAGTAAGACAAGTAGTGATAAAGATTTTATTAATGAAATAAATCCTAATTATTCCATTATCAGCGTTGGGAAGAATAATAGATATGGACATCCAAATAAAGAAGCATTAAAAAACTTAAAAAATTCTAAAATATATAGAACAGACGAAGATGGTAGTATTATGTTTAAAATTAAAAATAATAAATTAAAGATTGAGACTTGTAGTCCATATAAAGGAGTAATATGAATTATTATAATGAAATAAAGAATAAAATAATTGATAATGAAATATATTCTAAAGTAAAAGACTATTCAAAAGAAAGATACAAAGTTATTACATATTTTGAAATAGGAAAATTATTAAATGAAGTAGGAGGAAAATACGGAGATAATATTATAGAAGAATATTCTAAAAAGTTAGTTATTGAAGTTGGTAAAAAGTATAATAGAAGAACTTTATTTAGAATGAAGAAATTTTATAATGTATTTAGCAATGAGAAAGTGACAACAATGTTGACACAATTAACTTGGTCACATTATTTGTTATTATTATCTATAAGTGATTATGATGAAATAATATATTATATAAATATATCTAAAAATAATAATTTAACTCAAAGACAATTACAAGAAAAAATAAAAAGTAATGAATATAAAAGAATACCTATTGAATCAAGAAACAAACTAAACAAAAATGAAATTCTTAGTCCAAACGATTTAATTCCTAATCCAATAATAATTAAAAATAGCTATAATTACGAAAATATATCAGAAAATGCATTACAACGACTAATACTTGAGGATATTCCAACATTTTTGAAAGAATTAGGTAATGGATTTACATTTCATGATAATGAATATAAGATTAAAATAGGCGATAGATATAATTATATTGACTTGCTCCTTTACAATATTAAATACAAGTGCTACGTAGTAGAAGAACTGAAAGTAACTGAATTAAAGAAAGAGCATACAGGACAGATTATGACTTATATGAATTACATTAATAAGAATATAAAAACCATTGAGGAAAATGATACAGTAGGTATTATAATTTGCAGACAAGATAATGAGTATGTTATAAAATATTGTTCTGATGATAGGATAATTGCTAGAGAATATGAGTTAGTGTGATATAATGTAGATAGGAGGTGTTATATAATGTTACCATTTGGATATAATCCAGAAAATTATGGAGGCAAAATTTGGTGGAATGATAAAAATCCTAAAATGAGAGAAATATGGGGAACTCAAGAAGATTATGATAATTTTAAAAAGAATGGTGGTACTTGGCAACAATATGAACAAATAGCTCGAAATAGAATTGCAAGTAAAAAAACACAAGCAAGTAATATTTCAATTCATGAAATAGAAGAAAAACCTTCCATTAAGACAAGATAAAGAACGTAAGAACAAAGAACGTATTAGTTCTTTTTTTCTTTTTAAACAAAGCTATTTCGCTAATGTGAGAAATAACTAATCACCACCTGGAGATTATGATCATATGGGAGAGTCAATTAATTTAGTTAATAATTTTAAAGTAGAGAAAGTGATATTTAATTGTGGAACATATAATGATTTAGAACAAGAATTAATTAATGCTTTAAATAAGAAAAAGATTAAATATTATTCGTGTATCAAAGAATTAAATATAGATAATAACAAATTATACTTTTTACAGACAAAAGAATATGATAATGAAAATGATGATAGTATTGTTATATATATAGAACTAAATGGATATAAGTTCATGTTTATTGGAGATACTGGAGTAGAGAAAGAAAAAGATATTTAAAAAAATATAATATTTGTTATAATATTATTGCATATTACTTAGGAGGTTTTCATATGAATGAAAATTTTATTGCAAAATTACAAACAAATAACTTTTTAATAGGAAGTTTTGATGCTTACATAGACTTATCAAAAGAATTAATAAAAAATAATTCAAATATTTCTAATGAAGAAATAGAAACAATTCTAAAAAGTATGCCTACTACTTATAGATCTGCCGTTACTAATAAAAATGGTGACTATATTGGGTATATAGGTTTATATAATATTGATGCTAAGAATAATATTTCATCAATAAGATTTGAAGTAATTTGTGAATTATCAGAAGAGGATAAAGATGAAATATTAAATGAGTATAAAAAGTATTTATTTGATTCATTAAATATAACGGAAATAGAAGAATTTGTATATATTACTAATAAACAAATAGAAGTAGAAAAAAAGGAGATTGTTCCTAGTAGTAATATTATAATACCGAATGAACTTTTAATTCCAGGAATAACAGAAGAAGATTTGGAAAAATTTTCACAAGATTATGAGATTCCAAAGTTACAACTACCATTTACGATAAAGAGCAACGATAGAACTATAGGGATTATAGGTCTAAGTAGTTTAATTTGGTCAAATAAAAGAGCTAGTTTAAATATATTTTTAGATAAAGAACTAGGCGATGATGTATCAAGAGAATTGTCAGGATATATAATAGATGATTATATCAATTTTGTTCATAATTCTAATGTACATAATATAACATTATCAGTTAATGGTAGTAATAAAAATATGTTAGAGATCTTAAATAATACTGGCATGAATTATTATGGTCAGATTCCATTTTCTGCAATTAATGGTAATAATATTGAATCAAATTTAATGTTTCAACATATACCAAATATGAAAAAAGAAAGAGGCATTCTAATTCCTGATAATAATTCAATTTCTCTTTCTTCGTTAGATACAGATAAAAAAGAATTATCAGAAAAAATAGACTTAGGCAATGGATTTAAAATGATTTCTCCTAAAATTTTTGAAAAAGAAGGGATAGATTCTAACATCGTTTTACAAGCACATATAAAAGCAATGCAAAATAGAGACGGATTTACGATACCTTTAGGGGAAGATAAATACTTTTTACAAAAAGGCAATGGAAATTATGGAATATCTAAAGCATTAATGAATTATAGTTATGTTGTTTTAGATGAAAATAATAATTATGCTGGATATATCAATATTTTAAGAAGTAATGCTAATGGTAAAAACGTAGAAGTTGAAATTGGTATTGATCCAAGAATACAACATAAGGGTCTAGGTACTGTTGTAATTAATAGATTTTATGATGAACTTTTCTCAACTGGTGTTGCAAGTGTTACTAGTTCTGTTTTTGGATTTAATAATCCATCTATAAGATTACATGAAAAAGTTGCTGAATTAAATGGTATAAGATTAGAGTCATATTATATCAATGGAAAATTATGGGATATGAATATTTATTCTAAAACAAATGATATTATAGAAAAAAGTTCTTTAGGAATACATTTTTAAATATATATAGGAATTATCGAACAGGTAATTCTTTTTGTTTGCAAATAAAAATATTAAATAATAAAATTAATTGGTTTGATCAAACTTATATTTTACAAAAATATGTTAAATTTATTGAATAACCTAGACTTTTAATTATTATTTAGATACAATTTATTTAGGTGGTGGTTAATTTGAAAAAGATAAAAGATATGTATGATTCAGATTTAACTTCCTTAACGCATTCTTTTCAAGATGCATGTAGTGATAAAGAGTTCAAAAAATATGTATATAGTTTAGGTATAAAAGAAGATGTTTTAATTAAATATACATCAAGTCTACAAGATAGTTATTTAGAGTATGTGAATTGTTGTAATTGTCCGGGACTTGAATCTTGTAAAAATAATGAAAAGGGTTATATTTATACACCTAGTTCTAAAGGTGAGATTATTACTTTTTCATATGATGCATGTAATCTGATGAAAAAGAAAAATAAAGATGAACAATATAAAGAAAATTTAAGTGTATTTGATATGAATGAGGATATCAAAAATGCTTCGTTTAAAAACATATATAAAGATGATAAGTTGCGAGTCCCGATTATTAAATATTTCAAAGAATTTATTGATAGTTATAAAAAAGATGAAAATCCAAAAGGTTTATATTTACATGGATCATTTGGATCGGGGAAAACATATTTAGTTGCAGCATTGTTTAACGAGATGGCAAAAAAAGGAATAAAAAGTGCATTAATATATTATCCAGAGTTTTTAAGAGAACTTAAAGCATCATTTCAATCAGATTATGATGAAAAGTTTAAGTATATTAAAAAAATCCCTCTGTTACTCTTTGATGATATTGGAGCAGAAAATTGTAGTAATTGGTCAAGAGATGAAGTCTTAGGTCCTATACTTCAGTATAGAATGGAAAATCATTTACCTACCTTTTTTACGTCAAATCTTTCAGTAGAAGAATTGGAAGATGCTCTATCAGTTACATCATCAGGAGTAGATAAATTAAAGGCAAGGAGAATTGTTGAAAGAATTAAACAATTGACAGTTTCTCAAGAGTTGGTTAGTAAAAACAGGAGGGAATAGGTATAATGAACATTGAAAAAGCATTAAAAAATTATCTGAATGATAAAGGACCAAAGATTAGAGTCGAAGACTTTTATCTTTATTGTAATGGTAATTATAATGCGATTATCAATGTTCTTTTTAAGTTAATAAATGATGAAATAGATGAAATGAAGGAATATAAAAATCTAGATAAAATAGTTGAAATATTAAAAATGATTGAATTATTACTTGGTAATAATGAAAATATAAATAGAAAAATAATTAAAAGAAAAGTAAGTAGATTAATTGAAAAAATTCCTAGATTTTTATCAGAGTGTGGATCAAGATTTAATGATATTTTTAGTATAGAAACTGAATTTAAAAAAGTATTAAATGAATTAGATAATCTTTTGAAATTAAATGAGAAAAAAGATACTAAACAGTATGATTTTATGTATTATTTAATGTGTGAAGTTAAGAATGTTGAATATATAGAATATACTCTTAGAAAGATGCCTAATTTAGTTAATGTTAAAGATAAGAGTGGAAAATCTTTATTTAAAAGTGTAATTGATAATTATTTAAAAAGTGTTGTTGAATATAATGAGGAAGATATATTTTACTATGGGCATTTGATTTCTTTAATTGTTTCACAGAAAAAGTTTTTAACAACCGAAACAGAAAGAAAGAATTGTTTAGATGATATTTATTCCTACTATAATAAAATAAGTTATAACAAAAAAGTAAAGAAGAAAAATGCTCTTAAGGTTGAGGCATTTGATAGAATTATCAATATCATTAAGGGTATTGATAAAAAGAATATAGGCATTTCTGAGATATCATCTAAATATAATATAAAACTATTTTTTGATGAAGATATTATTAGAGAGGCTAAATTAGTTAAAGAAGCAAGTGTTGGTGAAATGACTGATAGAGTTGTTATTGATGATTATGTTATTTCTATGGATAAAGCTAATACAGTTGAAATAGATGATGCACTTTCATGTAAAAAACTTCCTAATGGAAATCATCTTTTATCAGTACATGTTGCTTCTGTACTTGGATATTTTCCTTATGAATCATTAATTGTTCAAGAGGCAATTTCAAGAAATCAAGCAATTTATTTGCCTCATAAATTTCAAACTAAGGATAATGATTTTAATAGGACTATTCCAATATTCCCATATGATTTTTGTGCGGATAAAGGATCTTTAAAGGAAGGATGTCCAAGACTTGCTAGAAGTTATATTTTTGAAATTGATAAAAATGGAAATATTGTTGATGAAAAGTTTATAAAGACTATTGTTACTAATAATAAAAGATTAACTTATGATAAAGCTAATAGCATTTTGGAAAATGGATCAGATGATGAGATGCTTTTAGAGACTTTAAGTAATTTAAAAGAAGTAACTGAGATAATTGATAAGAAATATGTTACATTAGATATATATGAATCTATTAAAGAAACTTTGGAGGATATTTCAGAACTTAGAGTTAAAAAGATTGGATCAGAAAATATTGTATATCAAGCAATGTTACTTACAGGTAATAGAGTAGCGGAGTTTTTTGCTAGAAAAGATTTACCATTACTTTATAGAGTTCACTATGAAGATGAAATTGAAAATGATAAATTAAAGACTATGATAGATATATTAAATAGTACTTATGGAGGAGAACAATTTAATAATTTATATCAATTAATTGATGGTATATATCCTAAAGGTTGGTATTCAATAGAAGGAAGACATGAAGGTTTAGATTTAGATCATTATTGTCATTGTACTTCTGCTCTTAGAAGAGCAGCGGATATTATTGTTGAACATGCATTAGAGGTTTGTTATGATAATGAACCTAGTGAAGAAGATATTGAAAAGTTGAAAGAAGATATTGCTGAAAGGGTTGTTGAAATTAATTCAAAACAATCTCCAATGGAATATTTTGTTAGAGAGTATAAAAAGAAACATAAACCAGTGTATTAAAATAGTCTGGTTTTTTATTTACATTTTTCATGTAAAATAATTTGTTCTTTTTACAATTGATTTGACAATAATCATATTAAAAATTATACTTAAATTAGGGTAGTGTTAGGAGGAACTCTTATGGGAAGAGGATTATATAAAAAGCAAGTTCAAGTATTTATATTTATTTGTATTGCTGTTATATCTTTAGCAATTGGATATGCGGCTATTTCAAGTATTATATTATCAGTAAATGGTACTGGAGAAGTTTCTGTAGATAGTAATAACTATGATGTACATTTTGATACAACTGTTAATCCTACTATGACTGCTAATATGGGAAGTGCAACAATAGATCAACTTGATAATAAAGTTGCACATATTACTGTTACAGGATTAACTAAGAAAGCTGATTCAGCAACTGCAGAGTATACAGTTGTTAATGATTCAAATAGTATAGGTGCAAATATTTCATTAGAATTAACAAATACAAATACAGAGTATTTTAGAGTAACAGAAACAATTTTAGATAAACAGTTACAAGCAGGAGATACAACAAAGGTGAGAATAACAGTTGAGTTATTAAAAACTCCAATTAGCGAAGTGTTGACTTCTGATATTATTGCAAGACTTGAAGCAGAACCAATCGAAAATGCAAGTGCTACTTCAACTGCAAGTGACTCTGTTGTTGGAATTAGACCTTATACTTATACTATAAATAATAGTATAAATAATACTCAGATTGGTCAAGCAATTCCAAATGGTGTTACAAAGTATACAAATTTTAGAAAGGCATCACAAGCTTTCGGACATCCTATGGTTCTTGCACATTTTATAAGTAATAATACAATAACTGAATCATATATTGTTGTTAAATATAATGGTGAAAATTATTTCTTAAGAGGTGGAGCAGGTGATGAATTTGGTCAAAATTCTCCAAATGTATATGATACAAATGTTACTACTTTAAAATCAATATTTGGTAATGATTGGGCTTATTATTGTAGTGAAGAAATAGGTGCAGATTATACCAAGTTTACTTGTACAGATGATGGTATAATGTATGAAGTTAGAATAAGTGGTCAAATATATGTATATTATGGTTATGCAAGTTGTTATATTAATGCTAATGGTAGTTCTTATTGTGAATAATTATAATTTTGAAAAAAAGATGTATTGAGAACTGACTTGATAAATTTATACACGAAATAAAAAGTTCTAAATATGACTACACCGATAATTTATTGGTGTAGTTTTTAGTTTATTTTTGATTTTTAT
>CADBYH010000005.1 GCA_902798815.1 uncultured Erysipelotrichaceae bacterium
TCACTTTGTGAAATCTTTTTGGCATGGGATAATTTCCAATTTCAAACAAACTATTAAAAATTTCAAAATTACTATTGACTTTTAATAGTTAGTCACCTCGAATCAAAGATAATTATATCATATTATAAAGCCATCTATTCAAAAATAAAATGGAAGATATAGTCAAAATAATGAATACTTTGTACTAATCTTTTTAATTTTTTCAAAAAAATAGAACCTAAAATAGAACCTAAATTATAATATTTTAAGTCTTAAATTTCTAAACCCATTGATATATAAAGATATAAAAAGTGACCTAGTCTCACGACTAGGTCTTCAGGGGGAAATCTTAATATCAGTTCGTAACAATTTAGTAATTGTCTAAATTCTTATAAAATAAGGCTTTTTAATTTTCTTAAATTTACTAAAGTTTATTAAAATAACTTTATTTTTTGCAATTAGTATCTGGATTTGGTATCTGAAAAACAAAAATGACACTATGACAATTTGTAAATACCTCACAAGTACTTATTATGTCATAGTGTCATATATCATTTAATTTTACTTTTAAAAATATATTTTAATTATTCACCTATTAATAAATTATATGGTTCTATTTTTCTAATTTTTAATGACATTAAAATTGTAGAAATAACAGATATACTAATTATAAATAAAGCAGATATTATTGATAAATCCATAGGTATAACCATTGTACATTTCATTATACCAAATGGTCTCATATTAAATCCAATATATGGATTTGTAATAAAGTAAGAAATGATTGTACCAATTAATGTAGCAATTATTATTATTGGCATAAACGCTAAGACATTTTGAATTACTAAATCTGTTGTTTTGTATCCTAGCGCTTTTAAAATACCATATTCATATCTTCTATCATATATCATTGATTTCATAAGTAGATATAATACTAACACTATAATACATCCAGATATAATAGAAATTACTATTACCATTAAGTTAGCAATGCCAACAAAAGTAGACAATTGGCTTTTTATTAATTCTTGAAAATCTACTGTAGTAATTATTTTATCACCATACTTTGCATTATATTTATCAATTATTTTACTTGCTTTTAAATTAGAATCAAAATAATATACTGAACTAACTTCATCAATATTAATTAATTGTTTAGCTCCATCATATGATAATATTGCTTCACGTCCCGAATTATTTGTAGTTTGAATAAAACCAGTTATTAAATATGAGTATTTTTTATTACCAACTTGATATTCTATTTCATCACCGATATTATATCCATTTTCTTTAGCATATTTACCTGATATAGCAACTTCATTATCATGTTTAGGATGTCTTCCTTTATAACAATTATCTTTATTGTTAATTTTAGAAGTATCTTCTAATATATAAACTACAAATGGTGAAAAATCTTTATCATGCATCATATAACTAGTTAGATATTTAAAATCCTTAATATCTTTATCATTTTTTAAATCATTTACAAACTCTTCTTTTATATCATTATCTACTGAAACTATGCCATCAGCTATTTCAAATGTTAATAAAGAAAGTTTTGGTTCTCTACTAAAGTTTTGATACATAGTTACTGAAGCAACCATTAAGAAACATAAGAATATTATAGTTATGAAACTAATTATATTTTGCTTAATATTTTTAAACATGTTTTTTAAAGATAAACTGGTATTAATAGATAATTTTGATTTATCTAGTTGAATATGATTTTTCTTAAAATTATGATTTTCAATTCCATCTCTTAATGCGATAATTGGTTCTATTTTTTTTATTTTCCTAATTGATATCATTACAACAAATAATACAAATAAGCTAATAACAATTAAAGTAATTAATGTTGAGGCTATATTAAATTTTAGATTATATGGAATACCAGATTGTGCAATTAACATATTAGTTATTATTGGCATAAATAAGTATCCACATATAATACCTAAAACTAAACCTATTATTGTTAATATTCCAAATTGAAATAATAATGATTTTTTTAAATCTTTTGTTGTATACCCCATAGCTTTTAAAGCACCTAAATTTTTCATATTTTCTTTAATATAATTTGAAATATTATTAAAGATCATAAGCATAACTATTCCAATAATAATTATTACTGTCATAATAAATGAGGCAAAGAATATCATTGAAAGAAATGTTCTTGATTCTATTGTTGTATTTAATGGTGCTACTATTGTTTCAATATTTTTATCAATAAATATTTCTCTTACAATCTTATTTGATTCTTTTAGTATAGATGTATCTTTAAAATTTTCTTTATAATTAATATATAAAGTAAATGATTTTGAAGTTGGATTATCATTTTCAATTTTAGCATAATCTTCATCACTTATAAGCATATGATATTGATTCATGTTATATGATCCACCATAAATAGTATTAATATATCCTTTTACTTTAAAACTATATGTATTTGTTGGAAATTTTATTTCGTAAGTATCCCCTATATTTATACCTCCTCCAGTATGGATATGGTAAGGTATATAAATATAGTTATCTATAATGCTTGTATCTTCTTCAATTATTTCTACTTTAGATATATTTCTATTTAAAGCCTCACTTTTAATAAAATTAACGTATGGAGTAATTTCTCCTTCATTAAATTTTATTGATGTTTGAACAAATAAATCTTCAGTATATAAATAATCAGAAACACTATCTGGAATAATACTATCAATATATTCTTTGGTAATATTGCCTGCATTACCTGATGAATATATTGCAGCATCTGATGCATTTAATCTTTCAGCTTCTTTATACGAACTTTTTTGAAAATCAAAAACTAATAAGCATGATACACAAAGAAAGATTGCACCTATAAGTATTAACAAAGCAATACAAATAGATAGTCCTTTATTCTTTCTTAAATTAGATTTAGCTAGTAATATACTTTTCATATTACCACCCCATCTTAATTAAGAAGTCAGATAATTTTTGATGACGTTCTTTATCATTTGGAATATATTTTCCTAAATTACATTCACCAACTATTTCACCATCTTTTAGGTAAATAATTCTATTTCCTCTTCTTGCACTTTTAATATCATGTGTAACCATAACAATAGATTGTCCTTTGTTATTAAATTCTGTTAGAGTATCTAAAACATCTTTTCCAGTTTTAGAGTTAAGTGCTCCTGTTGGTTCATCTGCAAAAACAAGTTTAGGATTATTAATTAAAGCTCTTGCTATTCCTACTCTTTGAGCTTCTCCACCAGATAATTGTGTTGGAAATTTAGTCCATAATTCTTCTTTTATATCTACTTTCTTTAATATTTCTTTAGCATTCTTTACTACTTCTTTTTTATTATTATTAACAAGAAGTCCTGATACTAACACATTATCAAGTACACTCATAGAATCTATTAAATAAGTCTGTTGAAATACAAATCCACAGTTTTTTCTTCTAAATTGAGCTAATTTATCAATAGTCATTTTAGTTATTTCTTTATTATTAAATGATATTTGACCTAATGTAGGTTTATCCATACCTGATAGTGTATATAAAAGTGTCGATTTACCTGCTCCTGATGCTCCCATTATAATTGTATAATCACCTTCATATATTTCTAAATCTATATTTTTAAGTACATGTTGTTGTAATCCACCATTTGAAAATGTTTTACATAATTTTTTTGTTTCTATTATATTTCCCATAAAACTCTCTCCCTTTACAACATACATAGTACGCTATTTTTTCTTAAATAACTTTAATTAATTCTTAAATATTTCTTAAATAATACGAATATAAATAGTTACAATAAACCCTGGATTAGCATTACTAAGCTCTAATTTACCATTCATATTATCCATAAAATAATTAGCTAGATGAAGTCCTAATCCTGCGCCATCTTTGTCTTTTACATCTCTTCCTCTTTTATATTTTTCTTTTAATAAAGGTAAATCTAATTCATTTACTCCATTACCATAATCTCTAAAACTAATAATTAAGTATTCTTCTTCTTTTTCTATATTAATATCTATCTTTGTATTAGCATATTTATATGAATTATTAATTATATTATCTAATGTTTGTTGCATACGTATTTTATCTATATAAATATTACAATTAGGAACCTTATAATCATTTAGTTTATTTAGATAGTCAGCATTTTTAATTAAATTATTTAAAATATCAGAACTATAATTAGAAGGATTTACATCAATCTCTGTTATATCATTAATACTAGAATTAAATAAATTATCTACTAATATTTTTATTTGATCTGTTTTTATATTTATTTGATTAAAATAATTTTTAATATCTTTATCTTTTGTTTTTTCATAACCTATTTCTGATGTTGATTTAATAGAAGCAATTGGTGTTTTTATATCATGAGATAATTTAGATACCATTTCTTTTTTAGCATCATTTGCATTTTTTTCATTTATTCTAGCTTTTTTTAGTTCACTTCTCATTAAATCAAATGCTTCAGTAAATCCTCCAAATACATGTTTTTTATCCATATATAATGGAATATCTAAATTACCATCTGCTACTCTTACTGCAAATTTATTTAGATCATTAAATGGTTTTATAATATTTCTATTTATATATATTGAATATATTATTAATAAAAGTATTTGAATTATAAACATTATAAATACAGTAATAAATATATAATTCTTATAATTATTTATTAATTCATTAGTATTATTTTTTATAAGTATTTTACCTACTACTATATCATTAATTTTTAAATCAAGAATAATGTCATTATTCTTAATTGCATCATTTAAAGAATTAGATTCAGATTGTTTTGTCTTATATATTAATTTATCATTAGTATCAATTATTGAATAATCTAATATTTTACAATAATTATCTTCATCATTATAATTTTCCTCTACTTCTTTTACACATTCATTTACTTTTACTATATCTTGGTTAACGCTTTCTATTCTTTCACATAAAAATGTACATATAAATATTTCCATAAGAAAAGTAAAAATAAATAAGATTATAATTGTTTTTCTTCTCATTTACTTTCACCTTCAAACTTATATCCTTCTTTCCAAACGGTAGTAATATATTTTGGATTATTTGGATCTATTTCAATTGCTTCCCTTATTTTTCTTATGTGAACATTAAGTGTTCCATCTCCTGTAAACTTATCTTGCCAAACATTATCAAATAGTTCATCTTTTGTAACTAATCTATTTGAATTATTTATTAAATATGTTAATAATTTATATTCTAAACTAGTTAGTTTAACTAAATTATCTTTTAAATATACTTCTTTATTTTGAAAGTCAACTCTTAAATTACCATCATTAAATTCTTTTAGGTCTTCCTTTTTAAATCTTTTTAACATTACTTTTACTTTCGCAAGTAAAACTCCAAGTGAATATGGTTTTTCTATATAATCATCCCCACCTATATTTAAAGCAATTATTTTATCATCATCTGTATTTCTTGCTGATATAAATAAAATAGGAATATCTTTTTCTTTACGTAATTGCTTACATAAATCAAAACCCGATCCATCTTGTAGATTAATATCTAAAAGTATTAGTGATGCATCATTACTTTCAAAAAAAGCATTACACTCACTTTTACTATAACAGGCATATGTATTAATGTTAAACATATTTAAATATTCACAAGTATTATCCGCAAGTTCTTTTTCATCATCTACTATTAGACAATCATATTTCATAGAATCACTCCCTTAAAATTACATTTTTTTATTAATACATTACTAACAGCAATTACTGTGCAAGAATAAATTAATACAAATAATGAATCAGAAAAATTTAATAATTTCAATTCATTTGCATATAGAATACTGTTTAGAACAAAATGAAAAACTATACTAATAATAAGAAAACTAATATTCTTTTTTTGAAAGAAATAAAATCTAAATAAGTTAAACAAAGAAGTGCAACTAATGATATCAATCGAGATATAATTAATAGTAATCCACTACCAAAACTAGATATTAGAACAATTGAACTTCCTATATCAAAAACTGTATGAAATATTCCTCTACTGAGACCAAACCATTTTGTTAAAAATTTATTATGATCTTTTTTTTATACATTTTTCATTACAAAATAATAACCGCATCCTTCAGAAATTGCTTGTATAATTCCAACAATGATGCATAAAACAATCAAATGATTATTAAAAATTGTTTTTAATGGCGAATATATCAATATTGCTTGTATAGGTTGCGGTAATAACAATCCAAACGTTACTAAACTAATAACTCCTAAAAAAAGTATTTTTTATTCATTTTTATCACACCTTATAACCATTATAACATATTATCCTTAAAACTTATCTCACTTTAAAAAATAGAAATAAATTTGGTTTGGATAGGTAGCTAGATGAATAAAACTCTATATAAATATTAAAATTTTGTTTTTTTATAAAATAAGACAAAAAAAATGATAGGCCATAAGGCCTATCTTCAGGGGGCGCACATTAGATCCTCCACTGTATTTTTTGATTTTCCATAATTCGTTATAAAATAAGGACTTTTTCCATTTGTCAAAAATTAGTTTTCCACTACATTTTACCCCTTTGGGTAGGTAATTTGGGTAGGTAAAATTACTATAAATTCTTTTTTATTAAAACTCTACTTACTAGAATTACTATACATGAATAAACTAGTACAAATATTGAATCAGAAAAATTAAATAATTTTAATTCATTTGCATATAGAATACTGTTTAGAACAAAATGAAAAACTATACTAATAATAAGAAAACTAATATTCTTTTTTTTGAAAGAAATAAAATCTAAATAAGTTAATTGAACAAGTGCAACTAATGAAATTAATCTTGAAATAACTATAAGAAATCCATTACCAAAACTTGTGATCAAAATCATTGCACTAGCAATATCAAAAATTGTATGAAGTACTCCTCTACCTAAACCGAACCATTTTGATAAACAATCACTATGATCTTTTGTATATATTTTTTTCATAACAGAATAATAACCACATTCCTCAGAAATAGCCTGAATAATTCCAACAATTATACATAGAATAACCAAATGGTTATTAAAAAAACTATTTAATGGAGTATATACCAGTAAAGCTTGTATTGGTTGTGGTATAAGAAATCCAAATATTATAAGACTAATAATTCCTATAAAAAAGTATTTTTTCTTCATTTATATCACCAACTATAATAATTATACCATATTATTTCTAAAGCCTTTACAAAAATGGAAAAACTTTCATTTTGGGTAGGTAGCTGGGTAGGTAAAATTTTTGATATTTTTCTATAATTCTCAGATTCCATTATAAAATAAAGGAATAAAAAAAAGTGGACCTCTATCGAGGTCCTTCAGGGGGTTCGGTTGAATATACTCTAACATTAAACCGTTAGAGATATCGGCATGATATTTTTTCTATCATGCACCTTAATCATAAATGATAATTATAGAATTGTCAATTGCATTTATTAAAAACATCAAAAACTTTACAATTTTTATTTTTTATTAATTGTTTGCAATTTTCTTGTTCCTTTTTTTCTAAAATATACTTATTACCAAGTCTAATAAGTTTATCAAAAGTTGGTTCATCCCATAATTTCTTTTCTATTTCATTATCTCCTCTATATCCATTCCTACTAAAGTAATCTAATTCTTCTAAATATTTAAATCTAGGTACCTCATAAACAAAATGATAATATTCTAAACATATACTTGGATATAACTCTTTTATCTCACTTATATCATATCCATCTAATATTTTTTCAACAACCTCCTCTAGTAAATCTATAAAGTACTTTGCACCTACAATCTTTACATCAAATCCATTTTCCTTTAAAAATTTCTTATATTCAATCATTATTATTCTCCTCTCATTCTTTGAATTTTGTCGAAAAAAAACTACGAAATAAAAATCTTTTCGTGTTTTTACTACCTATATAACTATTCTATTAAACCCACCGAGAAACAATGATATCAAATAATAACTAGTTTGTCAACTATGATTCTTTAAGTGAAATAGAATTAATCAATTTGATTTTTAATTCATCATTATCAGTATCTTTATTTAACAAATACTCTTTTGAATCTTTTTTTGCTTGTAATAGGATTTTATAATCATTCTTAATTGATGCAATCTTAAAACTCATATCTCCGGATTGTTTTGTTCCAAATAAATCACCATGTCCTCTTAATTTAAAGTCCTCTTCAGATATTACAAAACCATCGTCTTCTTTCTCCATTATCTTAAGTCTTTCTGTATCACTATCACTTATTAAGATACATTGACTCTTTGAAGTTCCTCTTCCTACTCTTCCTCTTAACTGATGAAGTGTAGATAAACCAAATCTATCAGCATCAAAAATAACCATTGTAGTTGCATTAGGAACATCTACTCCAACTTCCACAACAGTTGTGGAAATAAGTATTTGTACTTTATTATTTTTGAATTGATCCATAATAATATCTTTTGCACCACTTGACATCTTTCCATGAACAATATCAATTTTATATAAATCTTTAAAAGCTAAAATCATTTGTTCTTTTAATTCATTAACAGTAGTTAAATCACTATTTTCACTTTCTTCAATCAATGGAGCAATAACATACATTTGATGTCCTTTTTTTAATTCTTTATACATTATCTCAAGAACATCTTTTATTTCACTATTCTTCTTTACATATGTATCTATTTTTTGTCTTCCTTTTGGTCTTTCTTTAATTGTTGAAACATCCATATCTCCAAAAATAGTTAATGCATAAGTTCTTGGTATAGGTGTTGCACTCATATATAATACATCTGGTGTTAATCCTTTATTCTGAAGATTAGCTCTTTGATGAACACCAAATCTATGTTGTTCATCTGTTATAACCAATCCAAGATTGTTATAAACTACTTCATCTTGAATTAAAGCATGTGTTCCAATTACCATATTAATTGAACCATCCTCTAATCCTTTATAAATACTTGTTTTATCCTTCTTAGAAGTAGATCCTGTAAGTAATGCAACTTTAACATCAGTCCCTTTTAAGAATTCAACCAAATTATTATAATGCTGTGTAGCTAGAATTTCTGTAGGTGCCATCAAAGCACTTTGATATCCTGCCAAATAATTAGCATACATTCCTATAAAAGCTACTACAGTTTTTCCTGAACCAACATCACCTTGTAATAATCTATTCATCCTATGAGGAGCTTCTAAATCATTTAAAATCTCATCAACTGCTTTTAATTGATCATTAGTTAATTTAAATGGAATATTTTTATATAACTCATTTAACTTATCTCTATCAATTACTCTATCTAAACCATTATTCTTTTTCTTATTTATTTGTTTTAAATAATTTATCTTAAACATAAATTCAAATAATTCTTCATATTTTAATCTTATAGTAACTTCTTTTAACTTTTCACTAGTACTAGGATTATGAATTACATTTAAAGAAGTTTTCTTATTTAAGAAGTTATATTTTTCTATGTATTCACTAGGTATATAATCAGGAATATCTCTACCATAAACTAATAAAGCCATATTTATATATGTAGACATATTCTTATTAGTTAAACCACTTGTACAATGATAAACTGGTTCTATTTTTACTTTATTAGATAAAGCTTCCATCTTTATATCACTAGCTGTAATTACATTTTTTAATTTATCTAACTTACCAATTACAGTAACTGAACTACCAACTCTAAGTTGATTCTTTAAAAACGCTCTATTAAAAATTGAGACACCTACTATTCCAGAATGAGTAACAAGTCTAAAATTCATTTTATTTAATCCTGCTTTAAATCTCATTAAAATAGGTACACTTTCAACTTTTCCGTCAATAACAATTTTTTCACCATCACCTACTTTAGATAAATCATCTCTTTCAAGAACATCATATCTAAACGGATAATGAGTAACTAAATCTTCTATCGTATTAATTCCAATCTTATTTAATAAAGAAAGAGATTTAGGTCCTATACCTTTAACGTCTTTTAATTCAGCCACATAACCACTTCCTTCTTGGCATATTATAACATATTTAGTATCATTTTTAAAGAAAAACACACTTGCTATAAATATTATTTATATATCAACACAACCATTATAAATCAATGTTTTGACATAGTATCATTATTAAAAAAAAGTGCATTTTTTTTACAATTTTTGTTGACAAAACAATACTTTTCGATTAGTATAAGAAGCACCAATTCGGAATTAGGCGAATTGGTCGCTAGTATCACACTAGCCAACCCCTTTTTATTCTTTTTGGAGGTTGCCCTCAGGGGGTGCAACCTCTTAGTTTGAAACAAAAAAAAGAGATGCGGTCGAACATCTCTTTTTTTTAATTATTTTCTGTAAAATGAGTTAACAAGAACATAAAGAAGTATCCAAAGAAAAATGAAACTACAAGACAAAGTATATACAAAAGTAATGATTTAAACTTTCCTTGAGATATAAATACCGCAATTAATATTATCGCAATTGCAATACCCAATCTACTAAACCATACTGAAAAAATTGAAAGTATCTTCATAAAAGTACTGTTTTCATCATTATACTCAACTTCATCATCATCAGATTCTACATCTACAAAAGTCTCTTTTTTATTTTTTGTTTCATATTTTGTTGTTTTAACTTCTTCTTCAGCAAACTCTTCTTCATCGTCATTTACCTTAAAAAACTCTTCATACTCTTTTTCTTCGTCATATTCATCATCTAGTCTTTTTTCACCAGCGTCGTCTACAACTTCTTCAATTTCATAAGTATCATCATCTTCAATAAAATCATCTAAATCGATTTCAAAATTCTTTTTATTCCTTCTCATAACTACAACCACCCATCAATTTGCTGGTATTATAACATATTTATCAAAAAAATGCAAAAAAAACTGAAAATTTCAGTTTTTTTATTCTTCTTCTTTATCAACTAAAGACTGATAGAAATCATATGTTTCCATTGCATCTTCTTTATTTTTATCAAGTAGTTTTCCACCATTTTTGTTAATATTCTTTAGTGATCTATATCTATCCTCACCTAACGTAAACTCTTCATATAATGAGAAATCAGCTTTACTATCTAACTTAAATTCTTTACTCTCTGGATTATAATGGAAGATTGGGAAGTAACCAGATTCAGTTGCTTTCTTTTCTTCATTAATAGAATTTTTCATTCCTTTAATTATTCCTTGAGCAATACATGGAGCATAAGCAATAATTATACTTGGTCCATTATAAGCTTCTGCTTCTTTCATTACCTTAATAGCTTGCATTGGATTTGCTCCTAGTGAAATTGTTCCAACATATACATGTGGATAACTCATGGCTATCTTTGCTAAATTCTTTTTAGATGTTTCTTTTCCACCTGCAGCAAATTTCGCAACAGCTCCACTTCTTGTAGACTTAGATGCTTGACCACCAGTATTAGAATATACTTCAGTATCAAGAACTAAAATATTAATATTTTCACGATTAGCTAAAACATGATCGATTCCATTATATCCAATATCATATGCCCAACCATCTCCACCAATCATCCATACTGATTTTGGTAAAACAAATTCCTTAAGTTTTAATAAACCTTCTATTTTTGTATCATCTATTATATCAAGAAGTGCTTTTCCATTTTCTTCATTCTGTTCATTACAATATGCTGTATATATATCTTTTTCACTCTTCTTAACTTTATCTAAATTTTTATTAATAATTGATACAATTTGATTTTTCATTGCTAGATCAGCAACTTTCATACCAAATCCAAACTCTGCATTATCTTCAAATAATGAATTTGCCCATGGAATTGAATATGGCATTGATGGAGTACTAGCTCCATAAATTGATGAACATCCAGTTGCATTAGCAACAATCATTCTATCTCCAAATAATTGAGTAAGTAACTTGATATATGGTGTTTCTCCACAACCTGCACACGCACCTGGGAATTCAAATTTTGGCTGTACAAACTGACTTCCCTTAATAGTATTTATAGGCATTACATTTTTCTTATTCTTTACATCATTAAATAAGTACTTATACTCTTCATCTTTTTGATCTTCATGCAATTCATTTTTCATTTTCATTACAAGAGCCTTAGCACCTTTCTTACCAGGACATACCTCACTACATAAACCACATCCCGTACAATCAGGTAAACTAACTCCTACAGTAAATTTATAATCTTTATCTTTTATATTTGCATCTTTTAAGTTTCTTACTACACTCTCTGGTGCATCCATAACTTCCTTCTCATCAAGTAAGAATGGTCTTATAACACCATGAGGACATACTAAACTACACATATTACATTGACTACAATTCTCTGAACAATAACTAGGTGCTACATCACTACTATCTCTCTTATCTAATTTAGAGGTTCCTGCTTCAAATTCTCCATTAGGCATTTTAATAAAACTACTAACAGGTAATGAATCACCTTCCATAGAATCAATTATTTCAAAGAAACTCTTCTTAGTACCAAGATCCTTAGTAAAATCAACATTAGGTACCTTAACAGGAACCAAACATTCTAAAGAATTATCAATTGCTTTAATATTCTTTTCTACTATTGATCCACCTTTATTAGCAAATTTAACAGATAAATTTTCTTTTATCTTAGCAACTGCAAAATTAAAATCAATAATCTTTCCTAATTTGAATATAATAGTTTCCATTATAGTGCTAATCTTACCAGGAAGACCTGCTTCTTTCGCAATACGAGAAGCATTTACTATAAACATTTTAATACTTTTATTTTTTAATATTTCCTTATCATGACTACTCATAATTGCAAGTACTTCATCAGGACTTAAACTTGTATTAAGAATAAATACACCTTTATCCTTAATTTTATCTAACATTCTTAATCTTTTTAAATAACTATCTTTTGTACATACTACTATACTTGCTCTTTGAACATAATAAGTAGAAGAAATTGCATTCTTACCAAATCTCAAATGAGATATAGTAATTCCACCACTTTTCTTAGAATCATATTGATAATATCCTTGTACAAAAGCATTAGTATAAGTACCTGTTATCTTCATGATATCTTTTGAAGCAGATACCATACCATCACTACCATATCCATATATTAAGAATTCAACATTCTTATTTGGAATCATAAAGTCCTCATTATAACTAATACTTAAGTTAGTTACATCATCATTTATACCTACAGTAAAGTTTGAATGAACTTCTCTTGTATCAAGGAAATCAAATACACCCTTAATCATTGCTGGAGTAGTATTTTTACTAGATAATCCATATCTACCACCATATACACTTACTCTAGCATCTACTTCCTTAATTGTTTTAACAACATCTAAGTATAGTGGTTCTCCATTACTTCCTGCTTCTTTAGTTCTATCAAGAACTGCTATCTTTTTAACAGTTTTTGGTAATTCTCTTAAAAAATACTTAGTACTAAAAGGTCTGTATAAATGAACTTCTATTAAACCTACTGGTTCATGTTTTTCTTTTGATAAATATTCTACTGTTTCTTTTATTGTTTCACAAACTGATCCCATCGCAACAATAACTTTAGTTGCTGAAGGATTTCCATAATAATTAAATGGTTTATAATCTTTTCCAGTTATCTTATTAATTTCCATCATATATTTATTTACAATATCTGGAATTGCATCATAATATTTATTTCTAACTTCCACTGATTGGAAATAAATATCTTCATTTTGAGCAGTACCTCTAATACTAGGTTTATTAGGATTCATTGCTCTATCCCTAAAATCAGCTAATGCTTTCTCATCAATCAATTTTTTTAATTTATCTGTATCAATTACACTAACTTTTTGTAATTCATGACTTGTTCTAAATCCGTCAAAAAAGTTAATAAATGGAACGCTTCCTTTAATTGCACTTAAATGAGCAACTCCTGTTAAATCCATAACTTGTTGAACAGAACTTTCGGCAAGCATTGCAAACCCAGTTGAACGACATGCATAAACATCTTGATGATCTCCAAAAATACTTAACGCATGAGTAGCTAAACTACGTGCTGCAACATTAATAACACAAGGAAGTAATTCACCTGCTATTTTATACATATTAGGAATCATCAACAACAATCCCTGACTAGCAGTATAAGTAGTAGTTAGTGCACCTGCTTGTAAAGAACCATGCACCATACCTGCAGCTCCAGCTTCACTCTCCATTTCAACAACCTTAACCGGTGTATCAAAATAATTAAGTTTCCCCTCACTACTCCATTTATCAGTAAACTCTGCCATAGGAGAAGCTGGGGTAATTGGATAAATACCTGCTACTTCAGTAAAATTATAAGAAACATGAGCAGCAGCTTCGTTACCATCCATTATTTTCATCATACTATCAACCTCGCTATCATATCAATTATACCACAAAAATAATACAAATAAACAACAATCATTAAAGAAAATATTAAATATAAATGAATATGTAAACAAAAAAAGTAACTTTGTTATAAAAGTTACTTTTTACTTATAATTATTCTTATCAGGTAATGCAGCAGCCTTTCCTTGTCTATTAGTTACAATCCATGCATTAGAAACTGTTCTTCCTCCATATTCAGCTCCTGCACTAGGTCTATTCCATAATTTTCCACCAATACTCATTGTACATGATGCTCCACCATCTAAGTTTGCTGCATTATATGCTTTATACCTCAACAATATTTCAATTACATCATTCATTGTTGCACCTGTTGAATAACCTGGAAGTCTTCCTTCAATACTTAATAATAAAACTACACCATCTTTTCTCTGAGCAATAACACTTCTAGGAGCTGTTCCCCATCCACCATCTCCGTGGATTTTAGATGTATTTCCATTTACTATTAAGAAAGGTCCAAAATCAACTGCATCCATCATTCCATCTGCAATAGCTTCATCAGGCGATTTATCAGTTAAATACATTTTATGTTCTTTAGTAAATCCAATCAATCCTCCAGAACCTCCAGCATGATTCCAAATTAATTCACCATTTTTAATAATTGCTCCATACGGAATAGAACCATTACCCCATCCATCCAGATCTTCAAAACCTCCTCCATTAATACCTAATAAACCATCATTTTCCTTAACTAAAGTATTAACAGATTGCCCAGCTTTACCTAATTTACTACTTACAGCTAGTTCAACATCACTCGGATCATAAACAGCAGTAAGCCAGCCTTTATATTTACCTTCATTTAATCTAATAAGCTTAAAAATATCATTACCAGGATCTTTTGTAAATAATTCTTTCTCATACTTACTAGTATATCTTTTTGTAAACATATTAGTATTATTAATAACAATATCGTCTAGATTTACATCTTCAGTATTTAATTCAATATAATTTTCACTCATTATTTTATCAACTGTTTTTTCACTATATAAAGTATAAGCTAAATATTTATGAGACATTGTAGTCATAGCAGTAGGAATCCAAAAAGTTTTAAATTTTTCTAAATTGATCACTACAAGCCCAGCAATAAATCCCAAATCCATCAAAACAATAAAAATTGTAAATAAACTAATTTTTAATTTTACTTTCTTTTTTACTTTCTTCTTCATGTAACTACCCCATATATGGATTATCCATTCTTCCATTACCACTTTTTATCGATTTAGAATCAATTGAAATTACAGGAACAATATGTTTTTGTTCTGTAATATCAGATTCTTCTAAAATACCATTTCCATAAGAAACATATTGAATATTTCCAATAGAAGAAGTAACATTATTTCTAAAAAAATCACTTAATTCATTATTAGATACATAATCAAATATATTAAGCATACTTATAGGTCCATCAAAACCATTTGAATATATATTTAAATACCTGTGTCCAACTTCATCACTAACTTCACCTAATGGATAATTATTATTAACAATAATATCTTTATAACTAAGATTATTATAGTATTCATTTAATAGATATTGAGCAATATTTCCTCTAGTTGAATAATCAAACATATTTCCTTTATTACTATAAGGTTTAACTACTTCAGCACCTCCTATAGTAATATAACCATTAAGATACATCTTAAGTATTCCATTATTTTCACTCATTACTTTCCACATATCATCCCCAAGTTTAACATAACTATCAACATAATTAGTATCTTCACCTTGATCAATCATATAAGGATTACTCTCAGTACCATCACCTTGTGTTACCATTACCTTTTTTCTTAATGTGATAACTGCTCTTACACCATATCCATCTAGTTTATCACATGTCATTATACTTCCATCTTCTTCAACATAAATATTTTCATTATCTGAATTAAATCCTAATAAATAGTACATTTTTCCATTATTTAAGAATCCACTTTTTCCACCAGACTTAATATAATCATCTAGTGTAAGAGAAACAACATTATCACTATATTTTTCTTTTCCATAATCAATTGTTTTATCAGATAACTTATCTATTTTATAATTTGTCTTTTTTATAAATTTCTCTTGATTAGGAAGAGTATTATAATATAGACCAGTATGATCTTCTCCAGTATTTGTTAGCCATAATCTTATATTTGACTTCTCATAACTATCTTCTTCACCCCACATAAAAATAGATACTAAATCATTACTAACTAATTTAACACTTTTATCTTCATCATCAACAGATAAAACTCTAAACATTCTATTTCCAAACCAAACATAATTATTTGTAATATTACCTTTAAAGTAATATCCTTCTTTTTCTTTATGAAAACCATCACCAGTTTTAACTAAAATATTATTATCCATAATAGAATCATATAAACTTATAGAATTATTCTTTTTACCCTGATGTTGTAAACTATAATAATAAAAACATCTTCCACCATAATATAAAGCTACACTAAGTGCAAATACTAAACTAATAAAATCAAAAATAAATTCTTTTTTACCCATTAAATGACTATTACTTTTTTTCTTTTTTTTAGTATCTTTAATGTCCTTTTTTTTATTATTTTCTTTTGCCATATTTACAACACTCCATCATATAGAATTATATCAAAAAAAAAGTGTAAGTACAACCCTTACACTTTCATATAAACTACACTTTTCCTTTTATATAATTATAAATTGAATTAGATGTATTACTATCATAATGAAGTCCATCAGTAGTGTTAAAACTTAAGTTACTATTAGTATCAATCCATCCAACAGTACTATTTAATCCTCTTTTTACAGTTGTATTAAAACTAGCAATACTACTATTCAAATTACTATAACTTCCATCACATGGGTTTACTGAAACAAAGTATAATGAACATCCATTTTTCTTCCATTCTCCAGCATTATCATTAATATAGGAAACATAATTATTTGAATTACTTAAATCATTTACACCCATTAGTATTACAATAGCATTTCCACTTGTAAAATAAGACTTTGCATTAGGTATACCTGTACTTTTTAACCAATTTAATCCCATACTTCCTTCAGCAACATAAACATCATTTTCTACTTCATGAACTCCTCCTTGTGAAAAATTAGCCGAAGTCCAATTACCAGATTTATATGCATACATTTGCACTGTTCTTGAATCACCTATAAAAACAGTTTTACCTGTGGATTTTACATTACCATTACCTTGAGAATCTCCAGAATCTGAAGACGCTTTAGCCGTACCCCTTTCAAAATTATTAGGGGTATAATAAATATTTGATCTATTTCTACCTGGTTCTATTTCCATATATTCCGCATTCCCACTATTATTATATGTTCCATTCCAACAAGAACTAAACTCTGTACTATCTCCCAATATCCCGACAAGAACATTAATAACCATTGGAATAAAAAATACAATCGCTAAAGCAAGTAAACTATTTTTTATTCTCTTGACATATTTCTTTTCATCAGGATTTCTTACTATCATTACAAATGTATAAATTAAACTTAAAATAGCAAGAATTGGTCCAATTATCTGAATTAAACTAAGCATGTTTTTAACAACACTAAGAATACCACTTAGTGCCACATTTTTACATGAAGTTGTTAAATCCAAAAATAACATAATCATCCCTCATTTATTTTACAATCCAAAATGTTGACATATCTCTTAAACCATTTGTTCCACCAGCAACTGGTGTATTAACAATTTCATTATTTATAACAAGTTCTGAAGAACTTCCTCCATCTAGATTTGCTGCGTTATATGCACCATAATTTTCCATTATATCGCATAAATCAACCATATCTGCACCTATACTACTAGCAATTCTTCCATTAATAACTAAGAATAATACTATACCATCTTGTCTTTGACCAATTGCACTTCTTGGAGCTATGCCCCATCCACCATTTCCTTTTATAAAACTTCTTTTTCCATTAACAATTAGATAAGGTCCAAACTCAATAGCATCTCTTAATCCCATAGAAAGCGCTTCATTTTTACTCATATTACCTAAAATTAATTTGTTATTCTTATCAAACCCAATAAATCCTCCTGCCATACCAGCATCTTTATAATCACTTACAACTTTACCATTAGAAATAACTGTACCATGAGGAAGAGCACCATTACTATTCCAATCAGGATCATAAAAACCACCAGCATTCATAGCAACAAGCGCACCTTCTCTTTTACTTACAGTAAGAATTGATTCACCTCTTACACCTAAATGTGCTGTTGTCGCTACACTTACTCTTGACGGATCATATATTGCAACTAAAAAACCTTGATAACCCTTACCTGATACATTAACAAGTTTATATACTTGATCTTTATCATGTGTAAGAATTTCCTTTTCATATTCATTTTTATATATAGTAGATGTATATTTACGAAAACGAATTTGATTAGGATCACTAATCTCATCAACCTCTATAATACTATTACTTTTTAAAACCTTCTGAATATATGCATCACTATATAACCATGTTGCTAAATACTTATGATTCATTGTAGTCATAGCACTAGTAATCCAAAACTCTTTAAAACTATTTATTGGACCATAAAACAAAAATAAAAAAGAAGAAAATAATACAATATATAAGATACATCCAATAACAATAATTTTTCTTTTTAATGACCACTTACAATTGTTATTATTCCCTTTCTTTTTCATATACTACTCCTCTTCTTTTCCATCATACTTTCCATCATTATTATAATCTATATATTTCTTTTTTGTTTTATAATTCTTAATCTTTGAATTTTCATCACTAATAAGTGAATTACACTTCTTAATATTATTATTATAATTATTAATATCTGTAACAAAATAATTTACAACTTGTTCATATATACTTTTATAATTCATACATTTTTTATTTGTAGAACTATCTGGATAATATGCATCTTCACATAATTTATTTAATTTTAAAGTGTTTCCTTCTAATTCATCAACTAAATTCTCATAATTAGATAATTTATTTTTAATATCCTTATCCCCAGAAACAATAGAATCACATACCATTCCCTCTAAAACATCTTCATACAATTTATCTCTATACTCTTCAAATACAGATGTATTTGTACTAAATATTTCAAACTCATCATTAACATAAAACATTCTATTTAATGTTTCTCTTTTATCATTTCTTAGTCCTAACAAAAATTGTGAAAAACCTCCAGAAACAATCAAAACTAAACTTAGTGTAAGCATTCCATAAGCTATTTTTCTTATCTTCATATTATCACCTAATTATAATTTTAACATATTTATAATTCTTTTTAAATAAAAAAGACAAAATAATTGCCTTTTTAATCTTTATATTTACCTACAATCTTTTTTCCTTTAAATTCTCTCGATCTATTAGGAATCACTCCTCCAGATGTATTTCCACTTGCTTCCTTAGCACCACTATTAATGTAAAATACTTCATCATCTTTAAATACTTTTGTTTCATATGTCCTACTTTTCAATTGATCTAAAGTAGCATTATCAATCCCTTTATATACTCCCTTATATTTTTCTATTAAAGTAACATAGTATTGATAATCACTACCAATATTAGTAACCATAACATACGAAGCATCCTTTAAATATTCATCATTATTTGGTGTAGTATCTAAAGTACCATCATTAAGATACCCTAACGTAAGAATAATACACTCATCTGTTTTTGGTTTTTTAATATATTTGTTTTGACTACTTTTTACTTTATATTCTGCAAGAGATATTAACTTCTTTGCATCTTGAACATAAACTTTATCTTTATTTTTTTTAACAAGATTAGAAATCCCAGGTATAGCAATCATCATTAAAACACTTAATAAAACCATTACTCCTAATAATTCAACAAGTGTAAAACCTTTTTTATTCATACAATCACCTTTTCTTCTTAAATATTAATAATTTGCTTAATATATAATTAATAATTATAACAATAATATTTGATATAATCTTTGATAAAAGTTCATTACAACTAAATATATCAACCAATAAATACATAAAACCTAAATCAAAAACTAAAGACAAAAGTCTACAAATAAAAAAATAAATACATTCAACCATCGTCTTTTTAAAACCAACATTTCTACTTTCGAAAACAAATAGTTTGTTAGTAATAAAAGCAAATAAAACTGATACAACCCAAGCTAAAGAATTACTTAAAAGCATATCTATATTAGCTGCTCTAAAGAGCATATAACTTATAATATTAATTAATGTTGTACATCCTCCAAAAAATAAATATGAAATAACTTCTTTATACTTATGAAACCATGCAACATTATCTGTTTCATCAATATATTTATTTAAATTCTTAATCATATTTTTAGTATTACTCTTAAACTCTTTTGGTTTAAATTTCTTACTTTCCTTTATTAACTCACCTAAATCATCACCATCATTATATTCAAGTAAATAACCTTGCTTTTTAAATTCACCAATTATTTGTTTTTGATGATCATTATGATGTTCCATATATTTAGAAAGTCTAGGAGCAGCAATAATCCTTTTACCCTTTTTTATTGCAGATAAAATAGTACCTGCACCACCATGAGTAATAACTAAATCTGCTTTATCTAATAATTCTTCAAATTCAGGAGCAGGTATCAAATCAAATATTTCCATATTTTTTGATTCATATTTGGTTTGCCCAGCTTGAACTACAACTTTATCGTTAATTACCTTATCATCAATAAGTTTATCAACATCTTTAAGTAACCTATCAAATTGTTTATCTTGAGTACCTAATACAACTAATATCATTAGAAAATCCACCCCCAGAAATCACTCTTAGGATAAATATCTTTCATACTCTCCCATTGAACAATAAATTTATCTGAAAATAAATATATTAATTTGCCGGTAGATGTTTTTGTAACCATATTGGCAAATGTTTCAATATATATTATTTTACTACCTAAAATTTTACCTATACAACACATTGGTCCCGCTGTATGAGTACCTGTAGTAATAATATAATCAGGAGTATATTTTAAATATAAATAAAAACTTTTAAAGCAATTATATATTAACTTAAACGGATAACTAAATAAATGATGTTTTGTTCCATAAACCAAATAACCAACTCTATCTTTATAAATGTCTTTTAAATATTCATTTGACTTTGTCTTCTCAGTTATAACTTGATAATCATAGTTATCAAACATTGGACTAAGTTGTAATAATTCATTTAAATGTCCTCCTGTTGAAGATATAAACATTACTTTCTTTTTACTCATAAACATCACTCTCTTCAATAAGTGAAAACCACTCTTCTCCTACTACCTCACTAGTATATTTATTAATACTTTTTCTTGCATTCTTTCCAATTCTTACTCTTTCACTTTTACTTTCAATCAAATCTTCAACTTTTTTTGCCATCATCTCAAAATTTCTATTTCTAATTAAATAGCCATTTTCCCCACTATTAATTATTTCTCTAGCACCTTCTGCAGAATCCATCGCAATACATGGTATACCATGACTCATTGCTTCAATCAAAACTATACCAAATGATTCTGTATAAGAAGTCATTAAATATAATGATGATTTATTCATTAATTTATCAATGTATTCTTTTCCTTGAAATCCATGAAGTTTTACATTTTCTCCTAAATTGTATTTTTCTATATACTTTTCTAATAATTCTCTATCTTTACCATCACCAATAATATCAAGTCTCCAATCAGGATAATCTTTATTAATCAATCTATATAATTTTAATAAATCAAGATATCCCTTTTCCGGAGAAAGTCTACCAACACTTATTAATCTCTTTTCATCAAGTTTAGAAACCTTCTTTGGAACACTATCAATATAATTAGGAATATATACAGTCATGCATTTTTGTCCTAACAATCTCTTTTTATAATACTTCTCTAAATCAGAAGAAACCAAAACTAAATAATCTAATTTTTTAACACTTCTAACAACTTTATGAGCATATTTATAATTATCATGAAAATGATTATGCTCCCAACCAATTTTTAAAGTTTGTTGTTTACCATATAAACTTAACCATTCATTAAAAATATCTCTTGTTGATATAATCACATCACTATCACAATTTTTAATATAATTAATCATACTTTTTTTACGATATTTTAACACTTTAGCAGCATAATTAAACTCTTTCATAATATCAAAAACATTATGAGAATTCAAAGCAACTCTAAGCGATTCATGATTAGGAATAATATCTCTTTTATTTAAATATACTACTTTAACTTTTTTATTTAATTCAAAAACACTTTCATCATATAATTGATAACTACATGCAATTTCAATATCATATCTTTCACATAATAAATTTGCAAGAGAAACAATAGATTTTTCTATACCACCATAACCTAAATGTAATGAAAGTATTGATATTTTTTTCATTATAATCACCTTAAATAAATTATAACATTATTTTATTAATTAACAAATAAATAAAAGAAAAAAAAACAACTTTCGTTGTTTTTGATTTTAAATTATTGTTGAGGAACAACTGGTTGTACTGGTTGTTGTGTAACTTGAGGTACAGCTTGTGCCACTACTGGTGCAGCAGGTGCTGCTGGTGCAACTGATACAACTTCAGCAACTTGAGGTGCTGCTGCTTGAGTTTGATCAACAGGTTGAACAACTGCTTGAACTGGCTGAACTGGTGCAGGTTGAACAACTGGTGCAGCAACTTGTTGTGTCTCAACTACTGCAGGTGTCTCATTTACAACTGGTGCAGCAACTTGTTGTGCTGGTGCAACTGGAGGAATTGGCTGAGTATTTTCCATAGGATCAGCTCCTCCATATATTTGATGAGTTTGATTATTACTTACATTTACTTCTCCAACTGCAGGATTTGCTCCACCATAAATAACTGGTGCTTCTGCAGGTGCTGCTGTAACTACTGGAGTTTCTGCAACTGGTGCTTCGACTACAGGAGCTTCTGCAACAACTGGAGTTTCTGCAACTGGTGCTTCAACTACAGGAGCTTCTGCAACAACTGGAGTTTCTGCAACTGGTGCTTCGACTACAGGCGCTTCTGCAACAACTGGAGTTTCTGCAACTGGTGCTTCAACTACAGGCGCTTCTGCAACAACTGGAGTTTCTGTAACTGGTGCTTCAACTACAGGTGCTTCTGCAACAACTGGCGCCTCTACAGGAGTATCAACTGCAATAGGTGCAGTTGGATCAACAGTTTGAACACTCATTGTATCAGGTGTCATAGGTGCAGGTACATCTGCAGCAACTGGCGCTGGTGATTCCACTGCAATAGGTGCAGCAGGATCAACGACAGGTACACTTGAATCTACTGGCGCTGGTGATTCTACCGCAATAGGTGCAGCAGGATCAACAACTGGCGCATTTGGATCAACTGCTTGAACAGCACTTGGATCAACAACTGGTTGAACAGGTGCAGTAGTAACTCCCGGTACAGTCATTTCTGATTGTTGAGGTTGATCGTTATTAGCCATATTCTTCTTCTCTTTTTTTGATTTTTTTCCTGTCAAAATTAATACCACAAATGCCACAATTAATAAAACTACTCCAGCCGTAATTAATATTCCTGGAATCGTAGTGAACCACTTAAAATTAAAACTCATTAAAATCTACTCCCTTTATTCTATATACTCTAAAATAATTCTAACAAAAAACATTTACAATTGCAAATGTTTTATTTTTATGACATTTTCTTTACAGTGTAAATAATGTCCATAACCCTTCCTGAGGAGGGTTTTCCTTAAATTCAAGAATCTCTTTTGTAACTGGATGTGTAAACGATAAATAATAAGAAAATAAACATATTTGTCTTTTATCCTGAACTCCATATCTTTGATCACCAATCAAATAATGACCTCTTGATGCAAATTGAATCCTTATTTGATGATGCCTACCAGTCTTTAAATCAATAGAAACTAAACTACAATTATTCTTTTTATTATAGTCAATCAGTAAATACTCTAAAACTGCCTTTTTACCATTTTCGCTTATAAATGCATTCCCATTCTTATCCTTATCTATATAATCAACATATTTTCCAATAGAATCTACTTTACCATGTACAATTGCAAAATATTTTTTTACTATACTATGTTCATTAAAACTCTTAGATAATCTTGCAGCTGCCTTACTAGTCTTAGCAAAAACCATAATACCTCCTACCGGTCTATCAAGTCTATGAACAAGTCCTAAATATACATTTCCAGGTTTATTATATTTTTCTTTTAAATAACTCTTAATCATATCCATTATAGATATATCTCCCGTATTATCAGATTGACTCAATACATTAAAAGGTTTAACAACAACAATAATATGATTATCCTCATACAATATTTTAAAATTATTCATTTTCTTCCCATCTTCCATATATACCACACGGTAATATCAATTCACTATTTGAAATAGGAAGACCAATCTCCCCACAAGATATTTTTCCTGAATACTTACTATTAACATTAATATATAATAAATTTTTAAGAACATAAGAACTTAAACCAGTAGTATATGAATTAATTAGAAAAAATAAAGGTCTATCACTAAGAATTTCTGAACACAATTCAATTAAATAATTCAAATTCTTTTCTATATCCCATACTTCTCCATTCGAACCTCTTCCATAACTTGGAGGATCCATAACAATAGCATCATATTTGTTTCCACGTCTTATTTCTCTCTTTACAAATTTTACAACATCATCAATTAAATATCTTACTTCAGCATCTTGATAACCAGATGCTTTTACATTCTCTTTACACCATTCAACCATTCCTTTAGATGAATCAACATGAACAACACTTGCACCTGCAGATAAACATGCAACCGTTGCCCCTCCTGTATATGCAAAAAGATTTAATACTTTTATTTTTCTACCAGAATTCTTTATCTTATTAACCATAAAATCCCAATTAATAGCCTGTTCAGGAAATAAACCGGTATGCTTAAAACCCATTTGTTTAATATTAAACTTTAAAGAATTATAATCAATAACCCAAGAAGCAGGAACATTCTTAATATTATCCCAATGTCCTCCACCTTTATTACTTCTATAATATATAGCATCAATCTTTCCATGATACTTAACTGATAAATCTCCATTATCCCATATAACCTGAGGATCTGGTCTTAATAAATATATATCCTTCCATCTTTCATATTTCATTCCACGTGATGCATCAATTAACTCATAATCCTTCCATTTATCACATAAAATCATATAACCACCTCATAATTTGTATATTATATCACATATTTTCATATAATTTCAGATTATCTTCACAAGCCTTATTACCCGGTTTTAATTTTAATGCCTTTTTACTATATTTAACAGCATTTTCTTTATCACCTAAATAATAAAAACTATAAGCAATACCAAAAAAAGGTAAAAAAGCATTATAATCTACTTCAGCTTGAGGATCATCTTCACCAAGTCTTATTGCAAGTAAAAACCAATATTTAGCAGTATCATAACATTCCAAAGAATTAAATATTTCTCCTAATTTACAACAAACAAAAGGCGTTGGTTTAGCAAACTCCAAATACTCTAAAAGAATCTTTTTAATATCCTCTACACCCATATTAATTCTTTCATATAATTCATGTTTAATCATTATAGCATCATCAAAATAAAACTTATTATACTTATACTCATCTTTATGAGAAAAAAACTTATCAACAGTTTCTAATGCCTCTGTATTATAATTATTACCCTTTAATTCCTGAGAAAACAAATATAAATCTCTAAGAGAAAACTCAATACCTTGCTTTTTCATTCTCCTGTATATATCCAAATTTCTAGTAGGTTCAGCAACCTCTATTTTCTTATGATGAATTGTAATATCAGTTTTCTCTATATTACCTTCAAATTCCATATATTCATGTATCATACCATGCCATCTATCTTTATGATTGTTTTTAACTATTCTTGCCCTATCTTGTAAATAAGTAGTATTATCATTTTCATCTTGTAAATAACTATAATGCATTTGATAAATATCTACTTTATCATCTAATTTATTTTTTAACTCTTTTAACTTTTCTAACTCTTCTTTATAAATCACATCATCTGCATCCAACCACATAATAAAATCACAAGTTGATTTAGAAAAGGAAAAATTCCTTGCAGCAGAAAAATCATATATCCATTCAAAATCATACACTTTAACAGGATATTTTTCTAATATTTCTTTAGTCTTATCTACAGATCCAGTATCTACAATAATCATTTCATCAAAAAGATCACAACAACTATCTAAACATCTTCCAATAACTTCTTCTTCATTCTTAACAATCATGCATAAACCCAAAGTAGGTTTCTTTGCCATATTAACACCTCATTTTATTCTTCATTTACATCTATAATTGAAAAAATATCTTTATTATCATTTAATTCAACAATATTAATTACTGTTCCAATACCAGTAACAATACCACCTAATTCTTTAATCTTATCAACAATAACATTCATAGTATTACCAGTTGCATATATATCATCAATAATATAAAATCTTTTTTTATTATAATTATCATTTACCAACTTAGGTAATTCCAAAATATCTTCTCCATATTCTTTTTCATAAGTTAACTGTGCTTCAACCGTAGTTGGAGGAAGTTTACCAACCTTTCTTACAGGAATAAGTCCAACATTAATTCTATCAGCAACGCTCGCTCCAAAT
Organism: uncultured Erysipelotrichaceae bacterium; assembly: GCA_902798815.1. Lineage (GTDB taxonomy): Bacteria > Bacillota_I > Bacilli_A > RF39 > UBA660 > UBA3789. The sequence goes on from CADBYH010000005.1 coordinate 26,974, forward strand.
AAAAACCCACGTGCCTCAGGAGCAACAATATAATCAACATTTTTATTCTTTACTTCTTCTACAAAAAAATCAGTAATCTTTTTAAAAACTTCTCTTTGTAAAATCAAAGGATTAATATCAATAAATTCAATCCCCTTTATAGGAAAATCCATCTCTGTTCTAATATTTAAATCCATATCTAACTTATTATTTAATATTCTCATAAAAACCTCCTCAAATTTAAAAAAGGAACTATAATGTTCCTTTAAATCACGAAATTACATTAAAAGTCTTACCATAAGTAGTTATTAACAATGAACCATTATAGGCTAATATATAATCTTTATTTTCTGTATAAGATTCAAATTCTCTCATTTCAAATTTACAAGCAACATCTGCATATTTTGTACATTCTTTTTCATTTTTAACATACATCTTAAATGCTTTAGAATCTGACATTACAAAAGTAGATCCTGAATTTTCTCCATAATAATTAAAATCAATAATACTTCCTGAAAAATCATTCTTATTATAAACCATTGTCATACTTTCAATTGCTGGTGGTGTATTTCTATCAGCTTGTACAACTTTATATGAATATACATTTCCATCATTCTTTAATGCATAATATATACCTGCTTTTGAATCTACAGTATTAACTTTATATGTACCTGTTTGTTTCAATAATAAATCAATTATTGGATAATCTGAATCATTAGAAGCAACCTCTGTATATTTTTCTCCCCTAGTTCCATCATCTTTTAAATAATAATATTTTCCATCAGAAGATTTAAACACCTTATCATCAAATAAAGAAACAACATCTAAATCTGTATCTGCTTTTTTACAATTTGAGTTATTAGCATATTTCTGTCCTAAAGATATTTCATACAATTCTCCATCTTCAGAAATAATACTACTACTAGTAAGATATCTGATTTTTTTATAACTTGTATCGTCTTTATCCTCTGGCATAAATTCATCACACGAAAAATCTCCTCCAACAGAAAATCCCTCATGTCTTAATGAACGTGTTATATCTCCTTCACAACCAGAACAAAAAACTATTACAAACATAAATACTATTAAAAAACATATGGTTTTCTTCATATTAACATCCCTACCTTTAATATGAATATACCATACTTTCAAAACAAAATAAACTAGAATTTTTTAATAGTGTCAAATATATAATTCACAGAATTATTCTCATAACCATAATAATCCTTAATTGCTGCATGAGCACTCTTAATACTCTTTTTATTATATATTTTTATAAGCTTTTTATGAACAATCTCAATACTTTCAATATCAGAAATAAACTTTTTACTCTCAACTTGCATAATTCCAAGTCTACACTTTCCACCATTTATTCTATATTTAGCATTATCTATTCTTCTCATAAATTTATTTCTTCTATTATTTTCATATATCATAATAGCATATAAAACATTTGATAATTCTCTATTATCATCATCACATTCATCATAATAAAAATATTTAAACTTTGCATAATTAGATAATATACTATTAATACTAATTTGTTTATTATTACCTGTATTAACATTAGTAAATATTTTTTTATTCTTTGAAAAATTATAAACAAACAACATAGCAGCAGTCCATAAAATAATTCTTAAATCCTCACCAGTCAAAAACACTTCACTAACATTATTAATAAATTCCTGATTAATAATAAAGCCAACTATAATTAATATAATATAGTATTTAACATTACCTTCACTAGGATCAAAAAAATCATCATCAATAATATAACTACTAAATAAAATATCAATAATCATCATAAAAACAAATGCTAAAAATATATTATCAGTACACTTAACAAATCCTAATCTATAACATATACCCGCAGTAAGTAACATAAGTATAATTGAAAAAATCAACTTATCTGACTTACTTAAATCATATTTGGCATTTAAATAATTAATTATTATATAAAAAATAATACCAAATAATATACAAGACACTAATCCAACAAAACCCATAATCCACCTCATTTAAGTAGTTATTATATATCTTTTATAATAATTTGTAAAACTATTTTTTATCATATGACTTAAGTCTCTTCTTAATTAATAATACTAAATCCATAGAACCATTAATCTTATTAAGTACTAATAAAGCATCCTGTAACTTTGTTTTATCGCTAACATTATCCTTTATATATTCTGCTTCCTTCTCATAATCAAAGTTAGAGATTGGATTAAGTTTCAAATAATCTTCTATATATTTTTTAATATCTTCCAAAACATATTCTTTAAGACTATACTCATCCATTAAACTAACACCATAATATCCACCAACCAAATATCTATATGTATCTTCTAAACTCATTTAAATCACCAATAATATAATAACAAAAAAAAGAGTTTTATAAAACTCTCTTTTACTTATCAGCATCAATAGTACTATTATTACTTTTTTCAAGTAATTCTTTTCTTTCTGATTTCATTACTCTAAAGAACTCAATAACTTGATATATAAATACAATTAGAACTGGTCCAAATACAAACAATAAGAAACCAAATTTACTCTCTATACATCCTAAAAATCCACCAACTAAACCTAATGAAACAACTTGTTTTCCAATAATTCTTTCATCAATAACAGAATAACCATCATCAACATAATAATTAGTATCTATAATATCTTTTATTTTATCATTCTTCACAATATATTTATCGCCACTAACATAGTAATAATATATTGAATCATTCTTTTTATACTTAGGATATTCCTTAATAATAATTAAACTGTTCTTCTCGCTATTAACATACTTACTAGTCTTCTTATCTACATTAACAAAAGTATATTTACCAATTTTACTATAACCATAACTATTATTATTAAAGAATAGAATAGTCATTAAAATAACATAAATAACAATTATTACTTCTAATACTTCCCATACCCTTTTTATTACCTTCTTCATAGTTTCCTCCTAATATTTATATTCTCTAAGTAATCCTGTATATATTTCTTTCATTCCATCAAGTTTAGCAAAATCTTCAGGTTTAACAACTTCAGGTAAATCATAATTCAATTTAGAATTTTCAAATAAATATTTAACAAACTCTGCACAATAAAATTTCCTTTTTCTATCTAAATGTTTATTAGCTAAAACTGCAATAACTCCTAGCATATTAAAACTATATCTTTCTTTACCATCACGCATTTCTTCTATTAATTTCTTAATAAGATTATATTGTTTTTTTTCTATCTCTAAACAATAAATTGTAGATGTTGTATTTTTAAATCTCTTGAAAGTTCCAGAATTAGGAGATTCCTGTACAAATCCAGCAAAAAAAGGATTATAAGCATTATATCTACCAAAACTATACATTTGAGTTAAATTCTTATCCAATGATATAGAAACATGAGAATAATCTTTTTTTGTATATAATTTAACTACTCTTGATAAGAATGTACCTGTATATGTTAATACAATATAAATCTTACTCATACTACCTCTCCCAACTAGAAAAATTATATCATTTTAAACATAATTAAATCAATCTTTTTATTTTTCTATATATAGAAAAACTAATCTTATATAAGTTATATCTGGTCTTATCTATAACTAAATCAAACTCTCCAACTAACTCATGTACGCAAGCATTAAATCCTCTCTTAAAATCAAATAATCCATATCCTTTAGATTTCTCATCAAAATTACCATCTATTCCATAAAAATTAAATGCTTTATATCCATTATCAATAGCATACTTAATCATTTCATACTGTAGTAAATATTGAGAATTGTATTTCATAAACTGTTTATAACTTGCTCCAAAAAGATAATTAACCTCTCTTCCATATAACATATACCATCCACCAGCAATTATCTTCTCGTTACCATGTTCTGCAATAGTCTCTTCCAATACACTTATTTTTTTCTCAAATCTTTCTTGCTCTAAAACTAATTCTTTAAGTTGCTTTTCTTTTCTAGAATTATCCTTAAGTTCTTTTTGATGTTCTAAATTTTCTTTCAAACTTTTCTTAGAAGAATCAAGTAAATCTTTAAAATTAATTTTTACAAGTAATACTTTAACCATATTTTCTTTTTTTAATACTTTAAACATATTTTGGTAATATGATAAAGGTCTATCAACAAATTCTCTTCTTTCTGCAGTATGTTTCATTAAATTTTTAAATTCAAATAAATTATTCTCATCAGCCTCTATTATTTCTAATGAGTTTTTTCTTGAATTATTAATTCTCCATTTAGTACTACTTCTCATGTTTTTATATGCATCATCAATTGAATTTATATTTTCCAGATCTAAAACAGATATCCATCTAGGTTCTAAATCATCCTTCTTATCTTGATCAATATAAAATCCATTATGTTTATATCCTAGTTTTTTTAACTCACTCATTAATTTATCTTTACTAGTACCTTCAACAATATCCCCATCAACAGTACGTAATTGATAATCTATATATGGATTTATTTTCAAAAATAATGCATTATGTTCTTTTAGAAAAATCTTAATACCTTTAGTAAATTCTTCAATTAGTGAAAAATCATCATAATCAATTAAAAACCCTCTAGGTGCATAAAACATAGTTTTAAAAAACTTTATCTTTTTAGATAATAATAAAGTTGCCGCAACAATTTTTTTATTATCTTTTAATCCAACATAAAAATGATCCCAACCATTATCTTTTTTTACTTCTGCCCATAGAGGTTGTTGAAAAAAACTTGTTATAGGACTTTTTTCTGAATATTTTAAAAACTCTTTTTCTGATAAAGTAACAAATTCCATATATAATCTCTCCTCATTTTACATAAATAGTATATCACATAAATAACAAGATATAAAAAAAATCCACAATAATTGTGGATTAAATTATTAAATGGTGCTTCCATCCGGACTTGAACCGGAACTCTATCGCTAGAAGCAGATTTTGAGTCTGCCGCGTCTACCAATTCCGCCATGGAAGCAACTAAAGAAATTATAGCATACCTATAAAAAAAAAGAAAGAGATTATTAATCATCTTTCTTCTTATTATTAAGATCCTACACCATATATATCTTTAGTTAAACCAAAACTAATTCTTACATTAGAGTTTTTAGAAACAACGTCATAGTTATCTATATCTTGTCCTTCTAACCAAATATATACTCTTACTTTTGTTATAGAATTACCCGCAAGAGTAAATAATTGATTAGACACACTATAAACTGTAGATGTTTCAGGCGACATATAAGTCCCCACAGAGTCAAGTTTTCCTGTAGGATTATCAGTAGGATTATATACAGACCCAACATAACTATTATTACCATCATATATATCAACATTATCAGAAGCAACTATTGTATCTCTAATAACGAACGAATCCCAATTTGAAGTTGTATTAAGAATATTACAAGCATTTGTTGTATATGAACCATCTGTCGCTCTCCTTTTACAAGCAGAATTAAAATAGGTTACAATTGAAGACGTATGAACTTTCTTGTTAGGTTCCCACATATTATAGTAATATTTTCTATTATCTCTAGTACTACTACATATCTTTTTAATATTAGTAGTTGAACTTGTTGTTGAATCACATCCTAATCCAGTTATTGTTGAAACACTTGCTCCTCTTGCTTTTGTTCCAGCAAGTAAATAAAATCCAACACGTAGAGAGTTTGCCGCTCCATAATTTGTACTTCCATCAACGGTTGCAATAGGATTTTTCATCAAATATATATATTCTGCCGCACAATTATTAGCAGAAGCACATATATAATTATCATTACTATACTGAGTTCCTGTTCCATTACGGATAAACAAATCAAATGCAACATAACCATCTGCTTCTGAAACAAGATTCCCATTTGTAACAGTATAATTATCAACTCGATTCGCAACTATTCTATATCCTCCAGGTGTTGCAGATAAACTTGTTTTTTCAAAAAATTTAAGTCTTCCCACAGTATCATCAATTATCCCAGGAGATGACAAAGGAACTAGTCCTGATGTTGGCCATTTATTTGTATTTCCAGAATATGCATGATCTCCACTTCCTGATGTTGATGTTATTGTAGTTTGTGATATTGTAAGTTTATCATTTCCACTTTTCCAATGCTCTCCATCAAGTGATACTTCTAATCCTCCAGCAGAAGATACTTGAATATCAAAATTACTTGTACTTACTGTTGATAAACCTATAAACCAAGCATATGTCTCAACAACTAAGGTAACAGCAGTTATAGCAATTACAATAAAAAGCAAAAATATTTTTCTGACTCTGTGTTTAGAAATCTTCTTCAATTCTTTCATACCGCTTCTACCTTTCGTATATTTTGATATAATAATCTAATATTATTATATTATTAATTTAAAATCAATTCAACAAAAAAAGATACTAAGTATCTTTTATAAATTTAATCATCTTTTTCAGTATATTTAGAAGTATATAAATCTTTATTTTCATCTACTTCTTCATTTACACTATTCATAATATCATCTATATTAGGAAGTTCTTCTATAGAAGCAAGTCCAAAATAATCTAAAAACTCATGAGTAGTTTCATATAATATTGGTCTTCCAGGTAACTCACTTCTTCCACTTTCTTTAATAAATCCCTTTGCAACAAGTTTCCTAATAATAGAAGTTGAACCTACTCCTCTTATATTATCAATTTGAACTCTTGTTATTGGTTCATTATATGCAATTATTGCTAATGTTTCTAATGCAGCTTGACTAAGAAAGTTTGTCTCTGGATTTTCTAATAACTTTTGATAAAATTCTTTATGTTCAAATTTTGTAGTAATTTTAAATCTATTACCTAAAAAATCAATTCTAAGTCCTCGTGATTCATCCTCATAATCTTTCTTTAATTCCATAACTAGATTTTTAGCATTCTCTTCATCAGTATTTAAAACATCTTCTATTTGCTCTATTGTTAAACCATCTTCTCCAACAACAAACAATAAACCTTCAAGTACTGCTTTAAGCATTTTTGTTCACCTCACAAATAATATCATCAAAATCATTCTCCTGTTTAATAACCAATTCCCTATTTTTTGCCATTTCTAAAATTGCTAAAAAAGTCGCAACTATATACTCTTTAGAAGCAACAGGAAATAATTCAAAGAATGATATTCTTTTTTTGCTTTTTAATAATCTTTTAATATCAAGTCTTCTAGACGATACACTAATTTCATTAATAGTTACTTTAGTATTTAATGGTTTATTATCTGCCTTTCTTTGATAATATCTTTGTAATGCATTAACTAAATCATCAAGAGTAACATCAGCATGTATTTCATGATTTTCAGGAACATAATTATCAATTCTCTCTGGTTCCTTTGTATATATATCTTTTCTTAATAATTCTTTATCTTGTAATAATTTAGTAATATCTTTATATGCTTGATATTCAAGAAGTCTATTTACTAATTCTTCTCTAGGATCAATTTCTTCTTCCTCTTCATCTATTTTATTATTTGGAAGTAATAATTTTGATTTAATTTCCAACAATTCTGAAGCCAAAACTAAATATTCAGAAGAAACCTCTAAATTCATTTTTTCTTGTTTATCTAAAAAACTCATATATTGTTTAGTAATTTCTTCAATTTCAATATTCATGATATCCATTTTAGCTTCTTTTATTAAATGTAAAAGCAAATCTAATGGTCCTTCAAAATCATTAATCCTAAATTCAATATCCATAACACTCACTCCGACTATACCTAATTATAACATAAAAAATTAAAGATTAAAACTTTGATAAAAATAAAAGTATGATATATAATTATTTCAGGTGATATTATGAAAAAATTCAATGAACTAGATGAAAGCTTTGTATGTGAAAATTGTAAAAAAGAAGTTCCTCCTCTAGTATATTCATCAAGAGACCATTGCCCATACTGCTTATATTCAAAACATGTTGATATTAATCCAGGAGATAGAAATAATCCTTGTAAAGGATTACTAAAACCAATAGAAATAGAAAAATATAAAGACTCATATAAAATTGTTTATAAATGTGAAAAATGCAATGAAATACATAAAAATATCATCGCAAAAGACGATGATATGAACGAAATAATAAAAGTATCTAAAATAAATTAAGACTGCATAATATGCAGTCTATTTTAATATCCAACTAATCTAGCATGAATAACCTTTCTACCTAAATTATCATCAGTACATGTAGATAATGTAAGTATTCTTTCATTTTCATCTAAATTAATTCCAAAATCAAATTTACTTCTATTTTTTAAAGAAACTAAAAATTCATTATACTCATCAAGACTACCAAAATTTGTCTTAAGATAATAAACTTCCGCATCACTATAATAAACAGAGAAAATTTCATAAGTATATTTACCTGACTCTGTTAATAATATAATTCTATGACTAGAATTTCTAAACCATTTCTCAGTAAATAAATTTGATAAACTACCAAAAGCTGTTTTATTAGTTAAATTATGTCCATAAATAATAGTATTATAATCATCAGAACTAACATTATTTCTATAATCCATAAAGATCCATCCTGATGAAGTATAATTATTATAAAAGCTATGATTTAAATAATAATCATTATTATCTGTCTTTAATACAGGATAATTAACATTTGTACTATCAACAATAACCCAACCAACTACATTTGGATTGAGTTTTTTTAATTCTTTAAAATCAATATCTTCTATTTTATATGAAGAAAACTTTTTATATAAATTAAGTTGTTCTCCATTTGATTTTGGATTATCTTCATTTTTTTGATTATCTGTTTTATCATCTACTTCATTAGTATCTGGAACATAAACAACTAAATCATCAGTTTTATGATAATATATTTCAAATATCATTCCACAACAAACAATAATAATTATAACCAAAAGAACTGTAGGATTATTCTGAAGTCTTTTAAAGAAATCTCTAATTTTAATAATTATTTTATTATTAAACATTTTACTAAGAAGATAAAATGGAAAATAAAAATAAAAGAAAAAACCTTTAGATAAAACAGTACACAAACTATAAAAACCTTTTGCTGTCGTATCAAATATAAACTTTATAAACTTAAATACATATTTCATAATATCTCATCATCCTTTATAGGAAAAGATCTTAAAGATGTATTATCATCAAGTATTTCAATATCATCATTAGAAATATTTACCCCAGAACAAGGTACTAAAATTGGTGCTTCTTCATCTTCCTCTCTAATATCAAAAAAATCAATTTTTTCTTCATTTTTATTTTTTTTAATTAATTCAAAAAGAGTAACAAAAAGTCCAGTAATAAATGAACATAATAGTATTAATAATAATACTTTAAATACTATATTCATAATATCACTTCCTTTATTTTATATTACTCTCATACAATTATATTATATATCAGAATAATAAAGAGAGTGCACAATTATGTAAATCTAAATGTCTACTTTACACCTAATCTTTAGGTTTAAATATTAAAGCAAATATAAAAGAAAAAACTATTGCTGCACTAATACCAGGAGCAGTCATATCAAACATTCCCATAAATAGACCTCCAAATCCCGCAACATGAGTTTTTAATATTGCTCCATGTATTAAAGAATGCCCAAAACTAGTTATCGGTAAAAGAGCTCCTCCACCTACGACTTTTATAATATAATCATAAATATTGAATGTATCCAAAAAAGCTCCCATACATACTAAAAGAGAAATCACATGACCTGGTGTTAATTTACTATTATCAATAATCATTTGAGAAATCATACAAATAAATCCACAGAATAAAAAGGAATTAAAAAGTAACACTACACCACCTCCAAACTAATCGCATGACATATTGAATTAATGTTTTCTTTTTGAAATAAAAGTGTAGGAGAAAATAAAGCACCAGTTGCCATTAATAGAACTCTCTTAATTTTTTTATTAATCATCAACTGATAGATATATGAATACGCAACAAGAGCACTACAAGCAGGACCACTAGCTCCAGCATGAACATCTTTTTGTTTTTCTAAATCATATAGTAATACACCACAATCATTATAATTATCCATAACAATGCCATAATTAGTATTCATATAATCTTTTACTATTTCAACACCATACTTTCCTAAATCTCCAGTTAAAACTAAATCATAATAATGTATATCTCTTTTTGTATCATCTAAATGTCTTTTTAATGTATCAATAACACTAGGTGCCATTACACGACCCATATCATTAGGATCATTCTGTTCATAATCAACTATTCCTCCTAATGTAGCACATTCAACTTTAATATTACTTTTATTATTAGACAATAAACAGCTTCCAGAACCAGTAGATGTAAAAGTAGAACTATTTGGTCTAGGAGCACCATATTCTGTAGGATACCTAAATTGTTTTTCAGAACTCATATTATGAGAAGAAACAACACATATAGAATTATTAATATATCCACTATTTATCATAGTTGATGCAATAATAAGTCCCAAAACACTACTACTACAAGCACCATAAATACCTATAAATCCATTACCTATACCATTACATCCATAACATGAAGCAGTTATTTGATTAAGTAAATCTCCCCCAATAACCAAATCAATTTCTTCTTTTTTATATCCACTTTTTTTAAGTAACATAACTAAAGAATCTTTAACAAGTTTTATCTCCGCCTTTTCAAAAGAATCTTCACCAAAATATAAATCGTCATAAGTCTTATCAAAATATTTTTTTAAAGGTCCTTTCTTTTCATAAGGACCACACACTGTAGCACACTCTTCAATATAAACATTGTCAAAATTAAATGTCATACAACTCCTCCTAGAAAATATCTAATCAACCCAAATATCCATGCTGAAACAACACCATATACAATTGCATTTCCAGCCAATTTAAACATGTTAGATCCAATACCATATATTAATCCCTCTTTTTTATAATCAAGAGCACTACTAGTCATAGAATGTGCAAAACCTGTAATCGGAATCAACAATCCACATCTAAACTTATTTGCTAACTTATCAAATACCCCCAATGCAGTTAAAAAACTAGCAATAAAAATAAATAATAAAATCATAACTGATGAAGCATCACTTCTAGACATCTTCATCCATAAACAAAAAACTTCTATAATTAGTTCTCCAAGAAAACCAATTATTCCTCCAGAAACAAAAGCAATCAACAAATTTTTAGTACGATTCTCTTCTGCTTTATGTCTATCAGCAATCTTATTATATTTAGTATTTCTCATATAATCACCTTTATTAGTTTAACCAACAGAAATTAAATAATACAAAAAACTTAGAATTATAAATTATTTCTAAGTTTCTTTAATATTTTATTTTCATTTCTAGATACTTGTACTTGACTCATTCCTAATAAACTAGAAGTTTCTCTTTGAGTTAATTCTTCATAATATCTAGCATAAATAAGTTTTCTTTCTTCATCAGATAACTTATCTACCTCACTTTTTAAATCTAAAATATCAGGACTAGTATCATCATAACATTTAAGAATATTATTATCACAATCAAAAGAAATCACTTCATCTGTCGCTATTAAAGCATTACTTATTAACTCTTCTTCAACATCTAAATACAATGACATCTCTAATATAGTAGGAATCCTCCCTAACTTTTGAGTCATAAAATCACGACACTTAATAATTCTTTTTTTTAGATCTACTAATTCCTTACTAACTTTTACACTACTATTCTCACGGATATACTTGTTGACCTCTCCTACAATATAATAATAAGCAAAACTAGAAAATTTAGTACCATAGTCAGAATTATAATGCTTATATGCATCTATAAGTCCAATCATACCAACTTGATAAAGATCATCATAATCATATCTTTTAGGATACTTACTTATTATCTTATATATTAACCCATTATAGTCTAAAAGTTCTTCCATTATCCTCCTTTCTCTATAAATATAAAATAAACTAAATTTATTTTCTATAAATACGACAAAAGTAGATAAAAAAAGAAGCAAATTAATTGCTTCTTATATTATATATCTTATGAACCAGATGATGCTGATGCAGAAGGTGATTCTAACTCTTCTTCATAAATATCCTTGGTAAATCCAAAATTAATTAATAATCTTTTTGATGCTCCAAGATAATCAAGATTATCTACATCTTGTCCTTCAATCCAAATATATGCTCTTATTTTAGTAATACTATTTGGAGCAAGTCTAATAATTGGATTTCTTGATGTATTATACATATCTGCTCCTGTTAAAACAACATTTTCGGATTCCTTAAAACTATCAACTTCTTTTAAATATTCACCAGTAGTAATAGTTCCAAAATAAGTATTAAGTCCATCATAGATATTAACATTGTTTGAAGTACCAATAACTTGATTTACACCATATGTATTAAATGATTGTCCATCAGCAAATGCAATACCATTATGTGTTGTTGGATCCTCAGTAGGTGTACATACAGTTGAAGAATATGTAGTTGCATCAGTACGATTTCTACATAAACGATTAAAATTACTTATTGCTTTTGGTTGATGATCTTCATCATTAGGTTCCCAAATATTCCATGTCTTTCCTTGATTTGCTGCTAAAGCAGATGCACTACAAACACCAACTATACTATTACCTGCATTAGATGTACATCCCATTGTTTTTAGATTAGATGCTGTTGTCGTTAATGGTGCATAAGCCACCTGATAAAAAGCTACTCTCATTGAGTTTTCCATTCCATCTGTATCATCTGGATCATTTTCATTCTCCTTTGGAGGTAGAACAATATCAGAATTAGTTGTTAAATAAACAGCTTCAGTTTCACTCTCTGTATATGCAGATGCATTAGGTAAAGTTCCTTGTGTATTAGTTGTATTCTTTAAAAAGAAATCAAATGTGATATAGTATTTACTATCTTCTGGAGAAGTAGTTGTTACATCAAAATTTTCATCATCAGCCAAACGTTCACTAGCTTCATTTTTTATTTTTTCTGTTCTGATTCTGTAACCACCAGTTACAGCATTTATACTGGCATTTGAGTAAAGATTAAGGTGTCCAGTAGATGTAAACGTACCTGTAGTTGATATAGGAACAAGTCCACTAGTATCAACCCAACTATTATTTTTCATACCTTCATTAGTAAAATATTCATTACTTAAAGTTCTATTAATTTGACCAGTAGTATCCCAATCATTATCATTACCAGTAAATGAAACTTGTAAACCTTTTAAAGTTTCAACTTTAACATCAAATTCATCAATATGTACAGTTGTAACACCAATAAACCATGCATATGTTGCAACAATTAAAACTAATAACGTAACGCCTGATATCGCAGTTAATTTTAATAATCTTCTGTTTTTTATTTTTCTATCTTCCTCAGTATAGACAACTTCAACTATTTCATCATTATTATTCATATAAATCTCTACCTCTCTTTTTTATGATATGATTTAAAATCATAATGAACTTTTAATTCACCGCCAAGTATATTATTTGTACACTCTAAATCATTTCCTTCAACCCACATAACTATCGTATATCTGTGTTTCTCACCTGGTGAAAAATTAGTAACCTTTTGAGTTAAAACTGTATTTTTATCTTTGAAAGCAATTGTTCCAACTTCTGGAGTACCATTAATACTCTTTTTAGCATAAACTTTTGCTTTACCATCATAATATACTTTAAATCTTATAGCATCATCAACATTCTTAACGACATCATCTATTATTAATTCATCATAATAATCAACAACATCTTCTCCCATATTTTCTATAAAGAATGTATATGCTACATAACTATCACCATTATGACTTCCTCCAGAACCATCCAAGTTATCAGGTAACCATTTTTCAGATATATTATCAAAAAAATACAACGAATCAACTTGAATAGTACTTCGATAAACCTTATAATCAGGATCATCATATATAACAACTTTATTTTTTAAATACAAGTTCTTATCTAGAGTTATAGAAAAGAAATAACCATTATACATAAAACTAACCACAGCATAAATTGTTAGAATTAGTAATACTAGTATAACCAACAGCAAACAGGCAATTTTAAAATTTCTTTTTCTTGCTCTCAATTTTTTTGCTGTAGTTTTTATCTCTCCATTCATATTATACACTTCCTATTAAGAATTTGAAAGTACAAATTTATCTTTTGTCAAACCAAAATTAATTCTAACAGAAGCATCATTTGAAATCAAATCATAATTATCTACATCTTGTCCTTCTAGCCATATATACACTCTAACCTTTGTAATAGAATTACCTGCTAATCTAATTAAAGTAGGTTTACTACTTGTAAGGTTAGTTGCATCACTTGTTTTATATGTAACCATCTGAGTTAGCTTTGGTGAAGTACGCTCATTTATTCCATCATATATATCAACATTATCACTTGCACCTACTGCACTATTAATTGCATAAGTTGGAACATTACTTGTTGTTGTCAAAGTATCACAAGCAGTCGTTGTATATGTCCCATCGCTATTATTTCTCTTCTTACATATTCTATTAAAATAATTTACAAGTTCTGATGTATGAACATCGTGATTAGGTTCCCATATATTCCAAGTATATGTTCTCCTAGAATCTAAATTTTGAGTAGTTGGACAAACAGATGTAATACCAGTTCCTCCAGCACATGTTATTGACCTAGCAGTTGCAGCTGAATAACCATCAGCTTTTATTCTTCCTATTTCGAAGAATCCTACTCTAAGTGAATTGGCAACACCATGAGTTGTAGCTGCATTTCCATTTGCAACACTAACAGCATTAGACTCAGGAGTTAAGTAAACATCTTCAGCTCCACCCTCATTAAATTCAGAATTATAAGTTTGTCCTGTACCATTACGTATATACAAATCAAACACAAAATATCCATCAAGTTCATTAGCCATAGTATTATTTATTCTATTTGATATCAATCTATAACCACCATATGATGCAGACAAACTAGTCTTCTCATAAAATGCTAACCCACTACCCGTAGAATCAATTAAACCATTTGAAGATAATGGAATCAACCCTTCTGTAGGCACTTTATTATTATTATTACTAAATACTGATTCGATAGTCGCAGGATTAATAGTAATACTATTAGCTTGCCAATGATCTGGATCTGCATCAATAGAAAGTTCCAATCCTATCGTACTTGAAACAGTAATATTAAACTCATTTGTTTGAACTGTAGAAGTACCAATAAACCATGCATAAGTTTCAATAACTAAGATAGTTCCAGTAATCAAAATAGCAATAAATAGTAAAAATATTTTACGCTGTTTCTTAATTCTATCCTTATACATAAAACTATCCTTTCACTACTATTTTAGAACTTTAATTATTTTTGGTTCATCTTCTTCAGTCTTTTTATCAATTAAAACTGAATAAACACTATTATTCTTTTTAACCTCCACTTTACTTAAAATAGTCGTTTTTGATTCACTAACTACATCACTAGGAATTTCAATATCTTCTGGAACATTAGCAACCTTTTTTCTTTTAAAACTTGATTTTAATAATTTAATATATGAATGATGTTCATCTTCTTTATCATCAACTATTAAACATATAACAAATAAAATTACTATTAAAGGAATCAATACACCATTATTAAAAAGTGTATTTTTAACAATCCCTGTATTAGGAAATATCTTAATAACCTTCCCAACAATTTGATTATCATATATTGGTTCATCAGAAGTATTATTATGATCTCCTTTAGTTACATAAGTATTTGCATATTGTTGTACAACTCTATGAGTTATAAAATTACCATTTTCTTCATATGTAACAATATCATTTAATTTAATATTCTTTGTATTTTTTACTAATATACAATCTCCAACATTAATAGTATTAGTCATACTACCTGTTTTTATCTCAAAAACAGAAAATCCAAAAAAGGATTTATATGTTTTTTTTAAAAAAGTTGTTTGTATATCTAAAAAGATATTGAAAAAAAGCAAGATGGAAACGCATACAATTGCAAAATCTAAAATAATAGTTATAATCTTTTTAAATTTTTTCATCAATCCACCTTCTCACCTTGTAATATCATTAACTACGAATTCTGACCATTATTCTGTACATTAGAAGTAGATTGAACTCCAGCTTGAGAAGCATTATTAATTGGAATAGTTTGACTTATAACTGGAATATCATCAGATGGGCTAGGCACTGTATTTTGTTGTTGAACAACACTTGGTTGTGTTACCTGTTGAGGAGCAACTTGCTGTACTGGTTGTTGAACAACATTTGGTTGTGCTACCTGTTGAGCAACTTGCTGTACTGGTTGTTGAACAACGTTTGGTTGTGCCACCTGTTGAGGAGCAACCTGTTGTACTGGTTGTTGAACAACATTTGGTTGTGCTACCTGTTGAGTAACTACCTGTTGTACCGGTTGTTGTACAACTGCTTGCTGTACCGGTTGCTGTGCAACTGTTGGTTGAGCAACTTGAGTTAAATTAGCATCTGCTCCCATAGGAACTTGTTGTTGAACAATTGTAGGTTGAACCTGTAATTGTTGTACTCCTTGTGGAGACACTTGAGAAGCATCAACTGAAACTCCAACAACATTTTGATTTAATTGGGACTTCAAATTATTAATTTCGTTCATTAATACGTTGATATTATCAACATTTTCTTTATCACTAGCAGTTCCAGTACCGACACTAGCACCCTCAAGAACAGCTTCATCAGTATCGAATTTAATTACAATAATTACAGAATAGATTTCATATAATAATAAGAAAAAGCAAGGTACGATAAAAATTACAAAGAATATCCACTTAGACTCTACAAATGATATAATTCCACCAATAGAATCATATACTTTAATACTTTGTCCAGCTATATAATCTTGACCCCAAGAAGTATCATCAACATCTAAAGTAATATATGGAGTTGCCTCCTCATTATTAACTTCCTTAATCGTTGAAGAAACTACTTTAACAGTCTTCTCTTGCTGACTAGTTTGATAAACAAAAATCTCATCACCAGCTTTTAGTTTGTCAATAAACCTCTTTTCAACAATTACCAACTGACCCTTTAAATACTTACTAGTATCCTCTTTGACATCAATTAAAGCCTTATTTCCAAATTCAGTATAGCCATAATCATTACGACTTAATACCAATGTACTAGCTAAAATAATTATTGAAAGATAAGCAACAAGAATAACACCAAAAACAATATTTCGAATTACTCTCAATACCTTCTTCATATTATACCTCTATTCCCAATTATCTAATTACCATTATATCATGAAAAAAACAAAAAAGTAAATACCAGAATAAACATAATAATTCATTTGTTTACTAAATAAAAAATCATTAATTATATTCTTTATAAAACACAACTAATGATTTCAATTTATGTAATTCTAAATGCAGGAGATACACCTTGAAAGTAAGTATTACTAGCTGCATAAGGAGAATAAGTACCATTTGTATTTACACATAAAAATGTATCTGAATCATTTTTATTAGCTGTACGAACCCACCAAGGTCGTGAAACACTACTACCAGGCTCTTTTTTTTGTACAAAACTAAGATTATTTGATAATGTTACGCCCTTGTAACTATAATAATCTAACTTTTGTGTCGTCGAAGCTGCAGAATCGTATGAATCACTACCATATATTTCTTTACCGGATAAAAGATAAAGTTTCTCAGTCGATACAAAATTTGTAGAAATACTAGAACCATGTCCTGAAACAACCCTTGTTTTTGAAATAACATTTTGTAATTCTATAGGAAAATACTCTTCAAAAGAATCTACTTCTTGTTTAACAAGCGAATCAGGATATCCATCTTCATTTCCAGAATAATCATCCATATAAAAACTGTAAGATAAAATATCAGCAAATTCCACAACAAACCCACAAGCAGTTTGAGAATAAGTAGAATTACTACAACTTGAAGGAGTAGTTTTATTAGCCAATCTCAATACATGTGTATAATCATTATTATTAAAATGCATAACAATAGACTTAGTATCACCAACATGATATTTACTAGTATCACCCTTCTCAACTGCTAGTTCAATAGTATCCCAAGAATCATTAGCAAATGAAACAGTATTATCAACATATTGACTAACTACAATTTCTATTTTAAGTTCCAATCCAGATCTTATTTGATAAGAACTATTTTGATTATGAAGTTGCTGTTCACTTTGATAAAAATTATACGCCATTTGACCATATTGAGTATCCAGCTCATCATTACCAGAATCAAAAGGCCAAGTACATGAAACACCAAAATTACTAGTTGAATCAGCCGCTAAATATCTAGAACCATGAGTAAATTCTAATTTAAACGGATAATCTCTTGCCAATTGTGCAAATGAAATACCATTTGTTGTAGTTACTTCAGTATTAAAAAGTCTAAAATACTTAATATTATAAGTAATCTTTGCTGGAATATCACCATTATTATGAATTACATAATCTTCTTGAAAATCTGTCATACCTGGGGAAAGATTATTAATAGTAATATCAAAAACATTACTAACTTCAGTATTATTCTTTGTTATCTTAATATCCCAAGTCTTTAAATTAACATTCATATTAGATGTAACAGTATTTGTATATGCAAACCATGCCAAAGTAATTGACATAATTGACACAGCAAAAAAGGCAATAGATGTTAAGTTTACTTTCGTAAACTTACTTTTTATTCTATCACTTAATTTCATACTATCACCTCCAATATATTAATATTATTATTGATTATTTGAATTTACAACTTGAGTTGCTTGTTGTGCAGGTTGCTGAACAACATTAGGTTGTTGTACTACCTGTTGAGCAGTAACCTGTTGAACCGGTTGTTGAACAACTGCCTGCTGTACTGGTTGTTGAACAACACCTGGTTGCACTGCTTGCTGAGTAACCACTTGTTGTACTGGTTGTTGAGTTTGTTGATTTATAATTTGTTGTTGCAAATTAACAATCTCTTGTTGTAGTTGTTCTTGCGTAACACTTGCTGATTGTGTAGGTGCAACATCTGGTTGAACCGCCATATTATTAACACTTGCATCTGTAACACCTTCTTGTGCAACTGTATTTAAATTATTTTTACGTTCATATTTTTCAATCATTGTTTGTACAACTTCTGTTCCAATTAATAACATTATTGGAATAATCACAAAGAAGAAAAATCCTATATTACTAGTTGAATAACTATGAAAAGCCGATAATACAACAAGTTTTCTAGAAACTTTTCCATATATCTGATTTGCAACTATTGGTGGGTCTGCACTACTAGAAGCAATACCTTTAGTTTGAAAAATCTTTTCATCCTTACTATCATCTATCTTTATAATTCTATGTGTTATTACCTTATCTTTAAATGATCCTTCTTTACCAAGATAAGTAATATCATCCCCTACCTTTAAAGTATCAGTATTGACATCCTTACACAATAAAACATCACCTATTTGATACTTAGGTTCCATAGATCCAGTAACAACAGCAAACATTCTATATCCAAAAATAGATTTATTATTCTTAGAGAATCTTTGAAAAAGTACAAAAGAAACAAACAGTAAAATAACAACTATAAAAACTGTCTTAATAACTGTTAAGAAAATCTTTAAAAACTTATTCATCAGTTTCATCTCCTTTACTATCATCATTCTCTGATGTTGTTTCTATCTTACTTACATCAATACTCTTTTCATCTTCCTTAACCTCTTCAGGAACTTCCATATTTAAAATTGCCCCATCAGAACCAATTTGGAAGAAACTAGAGTCCATTTTTTCCATAAATTTCTTTGAATTACTATTAATCTTATTAGCAATAAATGAATAATCTACTACTTTTTCTTTTCTTACCATATCATATTCAGAAGCAACTAAATCAATTAAATCCTCCCTAGATAAATCATCATCACCTTTAGCAATATGTCTAATATTTTCTTTGATATCCTTTAATAGTAATTTATTTAATTCTTTTGTATACATTTCTTTATAATAATTATTCTTTGTACAAGTACACATCATCATATAATAAAAACATAAGAAAGTATTATTCACTTTATCATTAAATACATTAGGTAATTCATTATAAACATCTCTATTATTTTCAACACTTTCAGCATCAATCTTAAAATTATGAATAAAATCCCATAAATTAGCAGCCATCTGAAAGTTAGGATTCTTTAAAATAACATTAGTTCTTTTAATTGGATCAGTAACTGCCGGAGCCTTTTCCTTCTTTAATTGCTTATAAAGCATACTCTCTCTCCAAGATTTTACATTATTCATAACAATTTCTGATTTTTGTAAAAATTCATCAATACCAGGTAATCTATCAGTTTTAGACTCTACTAAAAAACTAAATTTAATATCTTCTGCATCAACATTAGTCTTACCATTAAATGTAAAAGAATTTGTATTATTAGTATCGTGACTATTAAGTTGATTATTAATATCCTCTAAAAATATTGCCAACTCATCAACAAGAGTACATATAAATCTATTTTCATAAGTATTAAATGTATCCTCTTTATAAGTATTCAATAATTTTGAAGGTCTTATTTTATTTTTTTCTTCATCATACTCTTGAATAAAATTAGTATGTTTCGCAAGATGTTTAAATGTAGGAGGTCCAACTTTTCTAACCTTCTCTATTTTTAATATCTCTTCTTCTTCTTTTAAGAAGGATTTTAAATCATTAAATATATTATTTATATATGGAATAATTCCAAAAATAAAATCAAACCAATCAAAACTAACTATTAAACCAGTATAATCTTGAGATAATAATTCTTTTTGACTTAAATTTTTGAAAAATTTCTCATTAAAAACATCTGACTGGTTTTCATATTGTATAGAATAATTCTCCATATTATTTACCTATTTTAACCTTTCTTCAACATACTAACGTAATCAATACATTCCTTCATTTTATCTTTTCCAAATAATCTATTTAATTCCTCAATAAATGGATCAATAGCATCACGTATATAAGCTATATTTTGTTGCTCCAATTTTCTTAAAATCTTTTTAGCAACAAAGTAATCTATTCCACCAGTTTCATCTCCACCACAAGCAACATATACTGGAACAAATATCTTTAACTGTTTCATAATACGGTTACCAAAAGAGATTTTAAAATTTGTAATCATAAAATTATCCACTGTAGCAAGATTCTTTAAACCTTTTTCTGAAACAGGAAAATCTTCACAAGCCTTTTTAAATAAAGATTCCAAATAAACAGAGTTTAAATCTAATGCTTCTTGATTTCGACAATCAAATGGATCTATTTTTGTATTAATATCGATAGGCATAGCTCTATCGTAAACTTTATCTGTAACAGCAAAAGTAGAATCATCGTTATTGATTGTACCTATATACCATACATTACCATTAAGTCTTATCTTACCATTATTTAATTTAACTGGATCGTTATCAACTGTATTAGTAACTAAAGCAACATTCCACTCAGCTCTATTAGGCATTTCAAGTATAGATAATACTTCTGCGAAATAATACTCAACACGAGCAAGATTCATTTCATCTAGTACTATTGTATGACATCTATCATCATATAAAGCACTATATAATTCAACAAGTGCACCTGTTTCATTAAATCTCTTTGTAAACTCGTTAATATACCCAAAAAAGTCTGTCCTATCACGCCAAGATGGCTGAACAGATGAAATACATGGATCAGACTTATTAAACTTACTCCAAGCATATGCTAAAGATGTTTTACCTGTACCAGAAATACCTTGGAATATTAACATCTTACCACAAGCTAATCCACCAAAGAACACTCTTAATAAATCTTCATTGTAATATAGATGTAACTGACTTGCTGAAAAACATCTAAAATCATCAATCAATTCAGGAAGAGTCTGTGTATTATTATAATTAACAATTTTAGTCTTTTTATTTAATTTATCAATACGATACAATTGAGGAAATCTAATATCTTCATCCAATACATTATCCTCTTCCTCAACAACTTCTCCATCTGTTCCTTCAGTAGGAACATCTTGAGATACGGTACCATCTGCATTTATTTTACCATTATTAGAATTAGGAGTAATACCTGAATATATTTCAGCTATTTTCTCGTTTTCCTTAACCAATCCCTCTACTTGATCATTTAATGAATTAATTTCTTCAAGCAAAGACTCTTGATTTACCAATTTCTTTTTTAATAAGAAATATTTTCTAAATATATATTGCAAAATATAGAATATTAATCCAATTATTAATAATAAAACTACTCCTAAAATAACCACAAGAACCCACTCATTAATGTGTAATTCTTTTGAATAGAAATCAATTATCTTTTTATAATTACTAAACGAGAAAATAGTTACTAAACCACTAAATAATCCCTTAAAAACAGCACCAACTCCAGTAAACAATATAGATAAAACTTCATATAAAAAACGTAGTACTGTCATAATTTAATCACCTCGCTACTAATAGGTTCAGAAATACAATAAGTATTATTAATCAAATCTTTAGGAACAAAACTTTCAATTTCTTTTTTGTTTTCATCTCCAACAACAAAGATATATTCTCCCATTTCTAAAATATTTCTATCAAATTCTGCATTCATCAATGTACTTTTTTGTATCTGAATAATAAAATTGAATCCACTATTCTTAAATTTATTTAATTTATTTTTATATTTTTTTAATACATCATCATCTATAGATATTAAAATCTTCTTTTGAGAAAAAGGATCATTAAAATTATCTATAAAAGAATTAATCTTTCTATCTTTACTATATAAACTATCATTAAGATGAACAATATATCTCTTTTTATAGTTTTCTTCAAAAAGTTCATTTATTAATGTTGAACCAATTAGTTTTAAAGAAACCTCTTGTAAGTTTTCTAAAACAACAGACTGACTATATGACTTATCTATAATATATTCACTAAATATTTTACTAAATTTTATATTTGATTTAATCTGAGTATTATAAAGATCATCAACTATAGTATCACTAACAACAAGTTTAAATATTTTTGAAGATGATATCTTTTCAATAAATGATTTTCTTAATTTAGTATAGTTATTACCTTTTTCAACAATACAATTTACAATTAATTTTTTATCTTGATCTGTTTCAAAAGAAACAACATCTCCAATTAACTTATTCAAATTACTATAGTTATCATCTAATTTATTATAAAACAACAATAAATCTGTTATTTCTCTCTTTTGATTTACATCTAAATTTCTCTTTTTTGAAGCATATTTTTTTATTTTTTCTTCTAGTATTTCATTCTTCTTACTATAATCTTCATCACTATAATCAACTGGTTGAATAAATCTATCAGTTACATAAGAAGAAATAATTTTTTTTAATACAGAAGCAGGATACTCCTTACCTTGAGCATCACATATAATAGTCAATATTTCAAATATTTCATATTGTTTTAACTCTAATATTTTTAAAACAAAGTTTTTAGTACCTTTACCAATTATAGTAGGTTGCCCACCTTCATTTTTATCATTACCAATTGCTTCTAGTACCTCATTACTTGCCTCTTCTTCTTCATTACTTTCAGTATTCTCTCCTTCTTCCTTTTTTTCTTCTTTTTTCTCTTCTTTTTTAATATCAGTATCAATTACAATTGTACTTAATTTAGTTTCAATAACATCTGCTGCAGTATTATTTTTTAATTCATCATCAGCAATATTAATATTTGGAACAACAATAATAGGATCCTCATAAACAATATTTTCTTCTGGTATTTCTTTATTTTCTTCTAATTGTTCTACAGTACTAGCATCAGTATTTTCAACAGGAATATCTTCTTGTTTTTCAATATTACTTTGCTCATTTGTATCTTGTGCAACCACATTCTGTTCTTGTACATTAGGTACAGAAACCTCATGTACAGGTTGAACAACCACATTAGTTTCAACATCATCTAATATTTCTATATTCTTATCTTTTTTAGAATTCATACGTCTTTTTAAGAAATCAAAGAATTCCACAAAAAATAGAATAACAATTGGTATAATCAATAAGATAAATAGTATTAATCCAGACTGCATAATATATAATAAATAACCCAATTTATGAAATACACTTCCTCTAATTCCTAGTAATTCATCTGAAATCCAATGACGATTATCATTCTTTAATGTTATATATCCAGGATCAGCATCTAATTTAACCTTTTCTACTTTTGAATTAATAACATTAATGTTCTTTGAATTAATTATTTCTTCATAAACAAACACATCATCATTAACTTTTACTTTATTAAGATCAATCTTCTTTATTACTATTAAATCCCCATCATTATATCCCTTAGTTTTAGATTTTTTACAATTACTAAAATAATAATTGTTTTTTGTTTCAATTAATCCATATTTATTTCTAAAAACTAATAATAGAGAGAATAAATACAATGCAAATATATACAATAAAATTAGTACTATTACTAATACTTTTCTAAGAACTATTCTTATTTTCATATACTCACATCCTCTCTCCAATTATAAAAAAATTATACCATATTTATTTCTTTCAAATCAATAAATCAAATACTATATCTGCCTAAATGTAAAACTAACATTTATATTGTAATTAACACCTTGATTATTAGCTACTTTCTCTCCTATCAATGTATCAGATGTATTTGTCGACGTACTATTATAATTATCTATCCATTGAAAATAAAATCTAAGATAAATATTAGTATGTGTTCCACTAGCAGGTAGAATTTTATTATTATTAAAAGTTTTTGAATCAGGATACAAACCTGATGAAACAAATGATACACTAGGAGTTGTAGTATTAGTTATTGTATTCGCACTAATTCTATAACCTAATACTTTTAAATTATCTATTTCACCAGTCTTTTCAACTGTAACTTCATAATTAAATGACGTTTTTATATTAGAACAATCTATAAAAACATCAAAATAACCCTTACATCCAGGAGCAAGTTTACCAGTATTAACATTAGTACAACTATTTACCACAGGAGTAAAAGATAAATTAATCGTATTATTAGTCGTAATATCAGTATTATTAAGTAAAATTCTCCACTTAGTCATATCTGCTCCAACTTCTCCAGAAGAACTAGAAACATATTTTGCATAACTAGAATTAAGATTGGACAACAAAACAAAGATAGATAAAACTAGTATAAATATTTTTAGTTCAATATTCTTCATCTTATCACCCTATCATAATTATACAGCAAAAAAAAAGACAGTTCAATAATTGAACTAATCTTTTATTAATTAGATACAGATATCGCATCTTGACATGAAATACTACTATTCTTATATACACTTAAATAGTTTGATGTATATACAGGTAAATTTATAGTTTTTGTAGTTCTCAAACTATCACAAAATCTTACATTTGTATTTGCTGTAACTAATTGTATAGAACTATAATTCTCATCATAATTTGTTATAGTATATTTACAACTATTATCTCTCTCAGCAATTGTATTTATAACAACACCAGACTTAGAAGAATCAAAGGTTATATCATATAATGTAGTAAATTCTTTTTTATATGGACTAGTTGTTGTAATATTAATTTGAACAAAAACATGCTTTTTTGTAGAAAGTTTTTTCACTTTTAAATTATGAACATTATACCTTTTATTATATGTAATAGTACAAGTAGAAGAAGCCTCACATTGTTCTTCTGTCATATTAGCAGGTGATGTTGTAAATGATTTATTAAGAGAAACATTTTGTACACCATCTAAAGTATCATCAATATAACATTCAAAATTATTATCAACATCATCAACTATACACTCTATATCATATGTAATATTAGTCTTACTAATTTGGAAATCACTTTCATAATTATACACTTTAAATGGAATACTATTCCCATCATAATTACTATTTGTATGTGAAAATCTCATCTCACTATCAAAATAAAATGCTGTTGAACTATAATTGTAGTTATAAGAATTACTTTTTGCAAAAAGAGCACGAGAATATTTAAAAAATATTATTATCAAACTTAAAACAAATATTGATATAACTGATAAAAATATAGTATATTTTATATTTTTTAATAAACTCATTTTATATACACTCCTTTTATGTTGATTGAATAGACTCTATTCTTAAAGTAACAGTATCTATATTATTTGAATAATTATAACCAAATACATCTCCACTTGAATTAGTAGAAGGAAAACTTACTTTTAATGTATAACTACGCGTGATATTACTTGTATAATTCATTGTAATATATGATGAAGAACATGAAATATCAACAGTTCCAGAACACGTTAACAAATTTGTAGTGTTAGAACCTAAAACAATACTATACTGTAATGGTAATGAATAAGAATTAACGAAAAACTTATATTTTATTTTTACATCACTTCTATTACTTGCATTAGCATTAGTAACTTGAAAATTAAATTGCTTAACAGTACCCGGTTTCATATCCTTAATATCAAAACTCAATGTATCTGTTAATTGATCATTAAAAACAAACCTTGCTAAAGGAATAGATGAAACGCTTCCATGAGTAGTACTTTTATACATAGCATAACTACCATTTATTACATAAAATAAAGAACATAAAACAATAATAAATAATAAATATCTAATTTTTCTTTTCATTGAATCACTTCCAGTTATTTTACAATAATATTATAATTCTCTTCAGCAAGTCTTCCAGAATTAGTTTCTAAGAAAAACTTTATATTATATGATCCAGGACTAATATTACTCTTTAAATTTAAATCTGTATAATAATTTACATTTTGTGAACCAGTAATTGTTTTAAAAGAATAATAATTACCACTTATATTAGTAAAACTATTAGTAAATAATTGACTAGGTGCCACACTTTGAGTTGATGTTTGACTAACAAGCTTATTAACAATCATAGAAATTTTCTTACTCGAAAAACTTCCCTTGTATTTATAATTTAATCTAATTCTGCTATTATTTAAAGATGTTTTTCCAGTACTACCATTAATAATTCGATCTCCATCAGCAATACTTGTACTAAACCCAATACCATTAATACCATTACAATAATTATTTGTGACTGTTACTGTATCAGTTGCTAATACAGTTCCTGCATAATTACAAACTTTAAAAACTAAATTGTAATCACCATTTAAACAATCAATAAAATAACTATAAATATATTGATCTAATTCTATAGAATCATTTGCTCTATATTGAGATCCATAATTATAAAAATATGGCTTATAAACTATATTTACTTTATTATTACTATTAAAAGAATAATCATCTTCATAACCATTATTATTATCATAAAATAGTTCAAACTTACCATGAAATAACTGTGATAGATTTTCATTGTTTGGGCCAAGTAATTCTACTTTTAATATATAATCATTATTGCCAATATCAGGACCATATTTTTGCTTAACATTACCATATGAACTATAGGATTTAGCAGTTTTCTCAAAAACTACATCGAAATAAAAATGTGCATAGTTATCAGGCCCAACTAAAGAAATAGAATCACCATCATCCTCTTCACTTACATCAAGATTATAACTTATATGTGAAAAACTATTATACACGCTATATGCAAAGTAAGAAGCACCTTCATATTCAGAAACACCACTAGCAACAGCAACAAGTTCAGGTTCAATATATATAGGAAAATCATCATCATCAACATCAGAAAAATCAAAAGAAATTTTATAATTTTCATTTAATACACCATTACTATGATGACTAGAAACTTTATTATCATAAGCAGTATTATTAACAATAGATCTAAAATTAGCTAAATTATATACATAATATGTATCATCATCACTATTAGTATTAGCTGTTGGTGTAGAATTGACTGTATACATATAAGTTTGATCATAAAAATCATCATAAAGTACTATTTTTGTATCAATAGGTAATGGTTCTTCATATATATATAGATTTGTTCTTGCAGAAGTAGAATACCAACTAGAATAAATACTTACATCCATTTGATGAGTACAATTAAAATTTAAAACTGAATCCTTAGTAACTTGTTGTCCATCATAAAAATCAAGTGGATAATCATTTATTCCTTCAGTAAAACTTGTTTCATATCCATCATAAACAATTAAATCAGAATTCGCATACGTAACATTTCCATAAACATCAGTTGCTTTAACAAATATCGTTTTACAATCATTTAATTCTATATTAAGATTCGAACCATCATAAAATGAATATTGAAAAGTATTATAACCACTATATGAATTTGAAAATCCATCTCTTATATAATACTCAATTTTTGCCAAATCTTTGTTATCATTTGCATTTATTATAACAGCGGTATCTGATGTAAGTCTAACTCTTGAAATTGAATTTAATCCAGTCCAAGAATTTGAACCAATAACAATTGAAACAGTTGGAGAAGTATAATCATCATAATATAATACAGGTGGAAGTGAAGTCCTATATGTCCAGACATATCCATTTTGAACAGTTCCCCCTGAACCATATTTGTCAAAACCCATTGTAGATTGTATATGAGTCTGTGAAGTAAGAGTTGAATATGATACAGATGATATTCCTGCACTAGAAGCATTAGAATTACTTATATTCCCTATAGGATTACCACTACCACTAGTATAATAAATCTTAGTCCCATTAAAAAACTGAGAAAAAGTATAACTAGATAATAATTTTACATAACCAGCTATTCTTCCACTAAAAGCACTAGTATTTTTCTGTAAATCAAAACACTTTGATATATATAACCTATTAGCACCTTGTCTAATAAAACCAAATAATCCTCCAGAATATCTCGGACAACGTATTTCTGCATAATTATATGATAAAGTAAACTCCTTTAGTGAACAATAAGTACTTAATGAACCTACCAAACCTCCTGCATTATCAGTTGAGATAATAGTTGCTAAATTATATATTCTTCTTATAACACATACCATACTATCAGGACAAGTGTTACCTAATATTAAACCAATAGACACCCTACCAAATACACCACCAACTGAATTATCACCAACTATTTTTCCCCTAATTACAATATTTTCAATAGTACCACAATTTTCAAAACATCCAATAAATCCTGTTTTATCCTCATGAGAATACTCTTTATATGACAAATTTGTAAATGTAACATTACTTGAAACAGGTGTAACAGTAATGGTACTAACATGATTAGATAATTCAATTGAAAAAGCACCTGAACTATATGTATTACCACCATATTTGAATGATGCACTAGCAGTACCACTTACAACATATTTATAATATGGTTCCTCAGCATAAACAGGATTACTACCACCATTCAGATTAATTACATTTTGCGAAGGTGAAGAAGCAGATCCATTGTAAGTATAATCAACATTTTGATTCTTAATAAAACCCGAAAAAACAATATCTTTAACTGTATTACCAGTTGCAGTACTAGTATATGAATAACCAACAACACCTAAATAAGATGCACATCCAGAAATATAAGTATTCAAAAATCTAACATTTTGTACTGTTGCATCCTGAATTATTTTAAAAAAACCATATTCATCATAGTATGTGTTACTATAATAAAATAAACCATTAATAGTTTTTCCATTACCATTAAAATTACCAGTAAAAGTAAAATCAGTCCTTGGTAATTGATTTATAGTTCCCACAGGATTATTATTCAAAATATCCTGCACAGAGTTATAATATTTATCACCAGATATAAGATATTCTTGATTATCTTTATAATACTTGGGATTATTTTCATCTTCATAATCAAAATAACCCTCATTTAAATAAATATCAGCAGTAAGTTTATAATACTTTGATCTATAATACGAAGATGAATTACATCTATTAATAAAAAGTTTTAAATCTGCACCATTTGAAATCAAATATGGAGAAGAACTAGTTCCACTACCAGAAAGAGTAGAAGATACAGAAGAACCATCCCAATAATCAGTATTATCATTATTAGAAAGATATCTTGCATATGAAACCTTAAAAAGCATAATAGTACCTAAAACACCTATTATGCCAAAAATAACTAAATTAAAAATTGTTATTTTCTTTAAGTTTTTCATACTACAATCCTTTCATTAATCTTTTACCTCTTCATCCTTCATCTTTTTTATATTAATTAAAAAACTAATTTCATCAATTGTATGTTGAAACTTTGATATTTTCATTTTATTTTTTAACTTCTCATAATTAGAAAAAACTAATTGCTGATTATCCTCTTCAAAAGTAGTCTCATTAACATTTAAATTATCAAATCTATATGCATCCATTAATCTTAACTCAAAATTTTCATTTGAAAAAATAGATTTCATATCAATCAACTTTCTATTTCTATTATACAAAAGATCATATATTTCATTATATTTATCAGTAACCTCTGTTGCATTCTCATATTCAAAAACACTTTTAATTATTGATCTTGAAAAATACGGATAAAATACAATCAATTCAATAATAGAAGATATAAATGAATTTGGCTGTATTTTTTGTTTTAATTTTAAATTATAATACATTTTATTACGTTCTAAATATTCTGAATAAATTTCTGTTAAATTCTTTTGTTGCTCTATTATGCTGTTAATATCAACAGTAGTTAAACTATTTTCAATATTATCAAGAGTTAATATTTTATTAATAAACCCTTTTTTTACCTTAGAATTCATCTTACTTATTTTTTTATCATGTGCTTTAAAATCCTTAATCATTTGTTTCTCATCTAAAGAAGAAATATTCTTGTTAAATGTATTCTTAATATTTTCAAATAAAGGATCATTCACACTATAACATTGATATTCTAGTAAATTATTATAAAATGTATCAATCCTATTTACTGTCTGATTTAAGATATTAATATCTTCAGTATTAATTGGTTTAATCAAAAAGTAATCTAATTCTCCATATAAGTTATTCATTGTATTTTCATATACTCCAAAATCAAGATTACCATCCATAAAATCAGTTATGATATCAGCTTCATCTTTATCTTCAACCTTTTCTTTTTCAGCTTCTACCTCAAACAATCTCTCTAATACTTTATCTCTATTTTCAAAACCATTCTCATTTAATACTTTCTTTTCATAAGAACTAATAAATGATTTGAATTTTTTAATATTTTTATCAATTAATATCTTAATACTTACAATAATATTTTCATACATTTTTGGACATTTCCAAAATAATTTTTTCAAAATTTCTATATCTATTTCTTTACCATTAAATAACTCAAATAAATTTAACATATAATTATATGTAAATACATTTATTTTAAAATCATCTGCAGATATCTTAATACCCGCAATCGTAAATTTAGAAATAATTTTCCTTATTATTTCGTTATTTTCTTGTAAAGAATAATCATAATAGTGTTCTAATTCAAACAATAACATATCAAAACCTAGTTTTTCATAAAAACCGGTAGTTGGATTAGTAAGATTTATAATTTCTTTTAATCCAACTATTTGATCATTATAACTATTTATTGTTGGAATTTTATCAATTCTATGTGGACGTAATTTTTCATATTTATAATCAATAAATGTCCTAGTACTATCAATTAAAGATTGATACGTATCTACTATTCCATCTATTGTATCTTTATACTTTTTAACTCTAGCTTCAGTATTCATTGGCAATAAATCCAATAATACCTTTTTCTCTTCAATATCTTTATCTATATACTCTTTAAAATTCATAGATTAAGACTCCTCTTTTTCCTCATCTTTAACTACTTCTGCTCCATCTTTCGATTTTTTCAAAAATAGTACAAACTCAGTCATAGATTTATATACCTCAAACAAATCATTATAACTTAAGTCCTTAAGTTCAAAAGTATAAGATACTGTCCCCTCATTATCCATTACGAATCACATCCTTATTTATATCCAGCTGTATCCTTCTCAAAATCTATTTTAAAAATAAGTCTATATCCAGGTGAATCTGTTTTAATTATATCTATATCTTCCCCTTCAATCCACAAATATATTCTAAATTTTGAAATCCCTGAAGGTAATTCAAAAACAGAATTATCTAAATTTGTAATTGTATTTTGGAAAGAAAATATATTACTATCAAATGCCACATTAGAATTATATACACCTGACCATAAATTTATTTTTTCTCCTTCATTATATATACCATAGGTAGGAACAACAGAATTATTTGTAATATTAATATTACGTCTTTTTAAAAATTCTATACTTCCATCATTATGAGTTGTATCTGCCTCATAAATAAATTGTTTACAATCTCCTACATTACAATTAATACTTTGTATTTCTCCTAGTGAGGATTTTTTATCAACTGTTCCAACATAAACCATTCCAAATCGAATTGCCTTTAAAATGAATTCATCATCTTCAGTTTCTGGAACAAATAAATTTTTCTCATTTCTTATATATAAATTATCATTAAATGGTGACCCTGTATTATTTCTTATAAAAATATCAAACGCAAAATAATTTGAATTTAAAACAGGTTTACTCTCATCAGATAATTTAGGATAAATATATTCATTACTTGCTAAACCACCAGTACGAGAAAAAGGTCTTTTGTTTTCATAAACAGAAAATTTATAACCATTGTTTAATAATCCAACTGTAGAAACTGGTGACATATATTCAGACCATCTATTAGTATTACCAGGATAAAGATTATTTAAATCATTTATCAAAGTATTCTTAGAAATATTAATACTTTGTTGCCAATTTTCTCCATCCAAAGAAATAGCTAAATCTGAATCATGATCTACATGTACATTAAATCCATAGATTTGTACATTTAATGATGATGAAAACCAAGCATATGTTGAATATATTAATACAACTCCCGTAATAAGAGTAAGGAATAATATAAGATAAAACCTTATATCATTCCTTTTATTTTTCAAAAAACTATTATTTTTTTTCATAGTTTTATAAACCTATCTTCTTTTACAATTATTCTCCGGATGATGCTGATTCTTCAGCTGATGATTCTGGAGCAACCTCATATCTATCTTTAGTCAATCCAAAATTAAATTTTAAAGTTTGATATTCTGTTGCTAAATCAAAGTTGTCAACATCTTGTCCTTCCAAATATATATATACTCTTATTTTAGTGATACTAGATGGTGCGATAAATAGTAATGGATTTCTTGTAGCTTCACTACTATTTTCAGTATCAGTTAATGTTGGTACATATGTCATTTTTGGATTTGTATAACCATTTAATCCATCATATATATTAGAAATTGGTGTATCAGATGATAAAATCGTATTACTAATTGTATAAGTCTTAATATACTTATTGTCAGCAAGTGCTTCATTTTCAGAAGTTCCTGCTGCTAAACAATTGTTGTTAGCTTCGTTTAATAAGAATGCTCCTGCTGCAGTTCTCTTTATACATGCATTATTAAATCTTGTAACAGCCTTTGCAATATGAGCTTTATCATTTGGTTCCCATATATTCCAGTTGTATCCACGAGGTACAGCTGTTGGAGTTCCACTTCCTTCAGTCTTATTACATAAAGAAGTTACATCTCCTGTTCCACCACAGTTAATTCCTTGAATAGTAGCCTTTGCAATTCCACGAGAATTAACTCTTCCTAATGCATAAAATCCAACACGCACAGAATTTTGTATTCCATTACCAACGCTAGATCCTGATGTATCATATGTTACTGTTGAAGTACCAGTTAAGAAAATCGCTTCATCATCATCTTTGTTATATGCAGCAGTATAAGAAGATCCAGATGCGTTCTTTATAAATACATCAAATGCAATATAACCAGTAGCACTTGCAGAAGTAATATCTCCAGCTGCCAATCTATATCCTCCAGCTTCTGATGTCAATGTAGTTTTAGAATAAAACTTTGCTTGTGAATTAGTACCATCTAATTGTGCAGAAGATGATACAGGTTCCAATCCTTTGTGATTATCATCCTCTCCAGCAGTTGCCCAGTGATTAACATTTCCATTTGCTGCTGGATATGCACTATTAGCAGGAGTTTCAGTATCTATTAATTTAATATTATCTGCTGTACTTCCGTTTATAACCATTGGTTCAGCACCTTCAATAATACCCTTTGTTATATGTAATTGAGTTTCCCAATGATCTCCATCTAGTGATAAGGACAAACCTTCAGTAGTAACTATATTTACTTCAAATGAATCAACTGATACTGTTGTAATACCTATAAACCATGCATAAGTTGCAACAACAAGTACTATTGCAGTTAATCCAATCGCAATTATTGTCTTTTTACTTCTAGTAATTGCTCTCTTTCTATTCTTTTTATTAACTCTCTTTACTGTAATTTTTGTTTCGTTATTCATTTTTACACCACCTTAATCAATATGAACAATCAAATTATTATGTATTAACATTATATTTATCTTTAGTAAATCCAAATTTTACTCTAATGGATTTTCCTTTAGAAACTAAATCATAATTATCTACATCCTGCCCTTCCAAATATATATATACTCTAACCTTTGTTATACTATTTGCAGCTAATTTAAAAAACTCAGGCCTAGCATTTCCACTTGTATTCTTCTCTGTATCTGTAAAATAATCCATTTCTTGCAAGTAAGTAGATGATGAAGTATAAGTATTGAAATCTGCTCCATCATATACATTTACATTATTAGAAGCGGTTATAGCCTTTTTAACAGCATACGTATGAACATATGCATTATTAGCCACCGTTCCACAACTTCCACTATATGTATTAGCAGCAGTCCTTGCCTTACATACATTACCATAATAAGTTATTAAATTAGTATCATGTGCTTTATCATTTGGTTCCCATATAACAGTACCAACGCTACTGCATAGACCTGTTACCGGAGATTGAGTACTACAAGTAATCCCCTTAGCAACAGACGCAGAAGAATTATACTTAACTCTACCTATTTGTGCAAATGCAACTCTTACAGAATTCTGAAGACCTTTAGCATTCGTTGGATCACCAGTTCCAGAGGGGCTAACAGTAACAGAAGAAGCAGTACTCAAATAAACAGCTTCATCCGCATTAGCATCATAACCAGAAGCATAAGCATCCTTTTTACCATTTCTAATATATAGATTAAAAGCAATATATCCATCTTGCTCTGTAGAAGAAGAGTTTTCTATCTGAGAAGAAATAAGTCTATAACCTCCGCCAGTAGCTGCCAAAGAACCTTTACCATACAATTTTAAAACATTCTGTGAAGTATTGATCTCTCCTATAGTTGAAATAGGAACAAGCCCTTCTCCTGTAGTAGTAGATACCCATTTATTATTATTACCAGTAGCAGCTTCAACAGCGCTTTTAGTAACAGACAAGGTTGTAGAAGTCCAAGTTGAAGCATCAAGAGACAATTCCAAACCTTCACCACCAGAAATAGCAATATCAAACTGATCAACAGACACAGTTGAGATTCCTACAAACCAGGCATATGTCTCATATACCAAAACGATACCAGTGATAGCAATTATTATTATAAAAATGTATATTTTCCTAATTCTTCTCTTTTGTTTTATCTCCTCAATAGAAGAACTATTCACCTCATCTCACCACCATTCGTACCGCCTTGTATTCTCTATCATGTAAAATTATACATACTACCATTAAAATTATATCAATTTTTTTTTCCATTTTCAAGATATATTATAAAGTTATTTAGTTTACAAATAAGTGTAAATTCAAATAAAAAAACCAACTCGTTTTTAAGTCGGTTTTTATGAACCTACACCATATACATCTTTAGTTAATCCAAAACTAATTCTTACATTAGAGTTTTTAGATATTACATCATAGTTATCTATATCTTGTCCTTCTAACCATATATATACCCTTACTTTTGTTATAGAATTACCCGCAAGCGTAAACAAACTATTACCAGTTCCATAAGTTGTAGAATTATCAGGCGATTTATAAGTAGTAATAGTATTAAGGAATTTATCGTCTGTTGATCCTGATGTTGCTGTATAACTATTAACACCACTACCATCATATATATCAACATTATCAGATGCAGTTATTGTATTCTTTATAAAATACGTGACCTTGTTCGTTGTTGTAGTAATCGCTGTACATGCTGTTGTCGTATATGCACCTGTAGAATCTCTTTTTTTACAAGCATTATTAAAATATGATACAGCCCCATCTGTATGTACATTATGATTTGGTTCCCACACATTCCAATAATATTTTTGAGCTGATATCGAACAAATTTTATATATATTTGTCGAAGAAGAAGTGGTTGAATTACACCCTAATCCTGTAACAGTTGAAACACTTGCTCCTCTTGCTTTAACACCTGCTAGTGGATAAAAACCTACTCTAAGTGAGTTTGCCGCTCCATAATTTGTACTTCCATCTACGGTTGCAGTTGGATTTTTCATCAAATATATATATTCTGCTGCACAATTATTAGCATTGGTACATGTATAATTATTATTACTATATTGAGTACCTGTTCCATTACGAATAAATAAATCAAAGGCCACATATCCTTCCGCTTCTGAAACATAAGTTGTTGGATTAGTAGAAGCAACACTATAATTATCAACTCTATTCGCAACTATTCTATATCCTCCAGGTGTTGCAGATAAACTTGTTTTTTCAAAAAATTTAAGTCTTCCCACAGTAGTATCAATTGTTCCGGGAGATGACAATGGAACTAGCCCTGATGTTGGCCATTTATTTGTATTTCCTACATATGCATGATCTCCACTTCCTGATGTTGATGTTATTGTAGTTTGTGATATTGTAAGTTTATCATTTCCACTTTTCCAATGTTCTCCATCAAGCGATACTTCTAATCC
>CADBYH010000006.1 GCA_902798815.1 uncultured Erysipelotrichaceae bacterium
ATTTAAACCAATTTATTCCATACAAAAGGAACGAGAAGTTTGAAAAAATTTTTTGATAAGATTTAACTTCCCGCATTTGTTTAATTATAATCAAATGTATTTTGGCTTAGATTTGTATTTTGGTTTAGATTATTTTTTTAATAATCTATAGGAAAGATCGATGTCATCATATTCGATCTTTTTTATATTTAATTTATTAATATTACTTTTACCTAAATAGAGTAATGCACAATCGTATGGTGAATTATTATTCAAAGATATTCTTGGCGTAGAATTAATATGACTAGCTATAAGATAACAATCTTCTTGTGTTAAAGAAGCAAAAGATGTTCCTTTAGGTAATATATATCTTATAAATTCATGATTCTTTTCTATTGAACCTTTTTGCCATGAGCAATTAGGGTCACAATAGAAAATTGAACACACCTTTTCTCCAGTGTTTAAATCAATTTCAATAGATTTAGGATCAGAAAATTCAGTTCCATTATCTGTCAGTATTACTTCAAATAATCTTTTAAATTCATTAATTCCAATTAATTTCTTTATATTATTAAATACCTCAGTAACGTATACTGACTTTTTATATGGAAGTAAGTATATAATCATAAAGTTAAATTGTCTAAAAAGTAAAGTAAGCATACACTTACCACCTTTGCCTCCTTGTGTACCAATAACAGTATCCATCTCAACAATAGAAGCGTTAGGGTTGTGTTCTATATAATCCTTAAAATCAGTATAGAATCTATTAACTTTAATAGAAGTATCAACTTTTTCTTTATGGTAATCATATTCCTTTTTAAATCTCCATTTAACTTTTCTTTGTAAGTCAATATTTCTAACATTAAGAATGCCTAAATCAATGTACTTATAAAAAGTAGGTTTGGAAAATTGAAGTAACTCAGAATGAGAAATATAAACTTGATTAACAGAATGATTCTTATAAATCATCAAAGGAGCGATAATATCATTAATAGAAGCAATTTCTTCTTTAGTTATTTTAAGATGTTCTCTTTGAGATATTAAGGTTTGTTTATATTCATTATAAGCAATGTGGGCATTATAAGAATATTTTTGCTTTTTACAATGATTAAATTTCTCACATGCATTACATACATAAGGTGGTTTATTTTCAAAGCAACAAGGTCTGTCCTTAGAAGCGGTACCTCTTAAAAATCTATGTTTTAAAACGTCTTTAGAAATAGAAGTTCTATCTTTACCAAGTCTATTGGCAATTTGAGTAAAATTATAATTATGGTTCAAGAACTCTTCAATAACACATCTATCTTCAAAAGAAAAATGTTTGTATTTTTTGACTTTCATAAAAAAGTCCTCCTTTCTTGATAAGCCAAAATACAAGTATATATAATATCTTATTCCCCCACAAAAGTTAAGAAGTAAGTTCTCGCAAGCTCGATTCCGTGACATTAACTATTTAATTTACATGGAACTATTATATTGAATCCTAATGGTAAATTCCATATAAAAACAAATTTTGAACAATCATCAGGGGATGCCAGAAATATAGATGAAGATGGTACTTATAGAGTTGGCACTGCAATTAATTCATATGACACACAACCAGCAATTCATTTTACTACTAATAGTGGTTATAAATTTACATATTATGTTGTTAATGATACTTATATGAATAGTCAGTGGATTATATATAATTATAGTGGAAATTAGATAGAAATTTTTCTATCTTTTTAATTATTAAATTCTTACTATATATGATATAATCATGTATGAAAGGTTGGATTGATATGGGTAAAGAGAAAGATAATGGGTTCGATAAAGAAAAAAAAAGTAAGATTTCTAAGAAAACTATTATAATTGTTGTTTTATCTATATTAGTTGTTGCATTAGCTTGTATAATTGGATGGCTTGTTTATAATAATTCACAAGCTGATAAAACTACAGGAACTGAATGGTCAGATAAGTATTATGAATTTTTAAAAAATCAAAATAAAAATAATAAACTAAATTGGTTATTTGAAGATAAAACAGAAATAAGTTTTGTTGAGAGTAAAGAGATTGAGGATCCTATAATGTTAGTTAAATCTGATAAAAAATGTGATCTTGATAAAAATGGTTGTGAATCAATACAAGTATTAGGTATTGTTGATGGAGAAGTACAATGGTTTTCAGGGTATACTGCATCAAATGTTGATTCAAAATTATATTATGATATAGAAAAGAAAGAATATAAATACTATATAAAAGATGGTTTTGATAATAATGATATGTACTATTCTTTAGATACTATTGTAACTGACCATGAAAAATATGATGCATATATAGAAGCTGAAAAAAGAGGAATTACTGATTATAGTTCAGAGGAATATTCTAATTTAATAACTGAAATAGTTGAGAAGATGGAGAAAGATCCAACAAGAGAAGTAATTAATATTAATAAAGAAAATGAAAAAGTAGTGCAGGAAACAGTAGATGGTAAAACAATAGAATATAATACAATTGATTCTAAACTTGTAGATACTGGTGTTGAATCAGAGTACTTTGATTATGATAGAGATATGAAACCTACAAAAATAAGAAAAGAAATAATTAAAGGAAAAGATGAATATAAAAAAATAGAAAAACATATTACAAAGAAAATTGAAAAGGTTGTTAAAAAACAAGTCGATTTAATTGAAAAAACTAAACAAGATATAGAAAAAGCTAAAGCAGATAAAGCTGCAGCTGAAGAAGCAAAAAGAGCAGAAGAAGAGGCTAAAAAAGCAGAAGAAGCTGCTAAGGCAGGATTAAAAGTTGGAAACTATACTTTAAAATATGGTAAATATGTTGGAGAAGCAGCAGCGGAAGGAATTACATTAGTATTAAGCCCTAATGGGCAATGTACCTATAATGGAGCAAGTTGTACATATACAATTGGGACATATGACTTTGCTCAGGATGAATCAACTAGAGGAAGTTATCATACATGCTTGATTGTAAATGCTGATTATACATATCATTTAATGCCATATTCTAATACATCTATAGGTGACGGAGATATTAATTCTTTTAACTTTTCAGGATAAGTGAAATTATAAATCTTTATAAACAATTTTAAATTCTATCTACTAATTTACCTACCCAGATATGGTAAATAAATATAAAAATATATAAAAGTAGATAAATAAAAAAGCCTTATAAATAAGACTTCAGTACCAATTTAAACTTATAAAAATGAAATTTAGGTAGCCCCCTGAAGACACTGTCGTGAGACAGTGTCACTTTATTTTATAAGGGTTTTAGAGATAAAGTAACTATTTTCAAACGACATTTAAACGACATTCCTGAAAATTACTGATTTTAGGAGTGTCTTTTTTGTTGCCTACATATGCCGATTAAATGTAAACATAATAAAACCCAGCACGTACTACTGGGTTTACTATTTTCCACTATCTTTAGATTTGTCATTCATATTTTCTAGAGCATATTCACATGCTTGAATAACAAATCTTGAAAATGTTACATTTTTACCTTTAATTGCTTCTTCAATTTTATTAATTAATGGTAATGGAAATCTAATAGTCTTATTTTCAGTTTCGATTTTATCATCTTTTATCTTAAACATAGTATCAACCTCTACATTTATAGTATTACGATTAATACACAAAGTATGCATTGCACAATGCATTGTAAACGTACTTGATTTGTGATATTATGATAATGTAAATATAATAATAGGAGATTTATATGATTAGTAATTCAAAAACTGTAATAAGTTTAAAGAAGCTTATTTTATTATCTATTATATCTTTCATATATATACTGTTTAGTCCACTTTCTGTTTATGCAAAAGATAAAGTTAATATATATTTTTTTAATGGAGAAGGTTGTTCTCATTGTGAAAAATTTAAAACTTGGATAGATGAAATAAAACCTGAGTATGGGGATTTATTTGAATTAAAAGAATATGAAACTTGGAGTAATGAAGAAAACGCAAAATTAATGAATAAAGTTGCTGATATAAGAGGAGAAGAAGTTGAAGGGGTTCCATATATTGTGATTGGAGAACGTTCATGGATTGGATTTCATGAGAGTTATACTTCAGAAATGATTACTACAATTAAAAGTGAGTTTGAAAAGGACTCATCTGAAAGATATGATGTTATGAATTTAGTCAATGGTAATAATAGTAATCAAAAAACAGATTCTTCGTTAAATAATATAGAAGATGAATCAAATGGTGATAATAGTTCTATAGCGGCTTTACTTATAATTATTGGGATTGGGGTTATAATATTAGCAATTGCTTTAATTCCAAAATATAATAAAGTTAAAAATGACGAAAAAGAAAAAGAAAAATTTATTAGAATGACAATTTTTGGAACAGGAATGGCAGTAGTCGTAGTTGTTATGTTTTTATTGTTTAATTCAGATACAGATAGTGGAAGTGGGTCTAGTAGTAATGTTATAAAAGATGTTACTGGATTAGTTGAAAGTAATTCTTCAGATGTTAATAGAGAATTAGGAGTTTATATATTAGGAGCATCTGGTTCTATAGAGAGAGTAAATTCATCAAATTGTTCAATTAAAGATCAAGATGATTATGGAAGATATGCTTTGTATTGTTCTATTGATTATAGTGGTTATACTAATGGTTCCGGTATTCTTAAGTCGGGTACTGGAAGTGTATATGTTGGCTATTTAAATACTGGCGATGGAAAGTTTAATTATAAAATTGTTGCAACACATTATTCTAATGGAGATGCTTTAGATTATTTGAAATCAAGGATATGCTGGAATAGTAATTCATCAGATATGTTGTGTAATTAGTAAATAGATAATCTAACCAAAATAAAATACGGTTTACAATATAATCATTGTGAACCGTATTATTTTAATTTGACTATAAAATAGGTATCTTCTGATTAATGGTGAATGATAACATACGTACTCAATACATTCCCTTAAGACCTAGTCGTGAGACTGGGTCACTTTTTTGGTATTAAAAAAGAGTGAATTAAAAAACAATTATGATTTTTAGTTTAATTTTAGGTGTTTTTTCTATTTGATGTTTCTCTTCTTTATATAATGATATAACTTGAAGTTATGACAATATAATTTACAGGTATTTGAATCTTATAAAAATGTATAATACTATGGCACTAGGTGGTGAAGTTATGAGTTCTTTAGTATTATATAGTGGATTATTGAAGGATGATCATTATTGTTTAATAAAAACAATGCATGATTTTGATGATTTTAAGAAAGTGATTAAAGTTTTTTCAGAAGATCCTTATAATGAGGTGTTATCTGATCAAGATTGTATTGATGAATTTGATTCTTATGAGAGAAATGGTTTTGTTATAGGAGGTTATGTAGATGGACAAATTCAAGGTATTAATTGTATTCTGAATGATGTTCCTGAGGATTATTCTATAAATTTTGTTAATCCTAAAAGAATTGCATATTATTCTGGTCTTGCAGTTTTGAAAAATTGTCAAAAGAATGGTTTAGGTTGGAGATTAGTAACTGAAACAGATAGATATATACAAGAGTTAGGTAAGTATGATTATTCTTTTGCTAGGATTAGATGTTTTGATTCTCAATCAGAAGGTATTTTTAGGAAACATGGTTTTATTGATGCTTATCAAGATGAAGAACTAATTGTTGATGATGTTACTTACTTGAGAAATACTGGGGTATATGATCATGATTTAAGAAAATATATGGTGAAGAAATTAATTTCATCTACAGATAATTCTTATTATAAGAGGTAGATTATGAATAATTATTTTTTATCTCAAATATTTGTTATTATTGCAAGTGTTTTTATAGGTTTTTCTTATCAAGCAAAAAGTAAGAAAAATGTAATGTTATTATGTGTTATCTATTGTGTTTCTTATGGTATACATTATTTATTGTTAGGTGCATATACTGGTATGTATATGACATTGATTAGTGCTTCTAGGAATATTATGTTTTACTATAATGCAAAAAAAGGAAAACGGAATAAACTTGGTTTTTTATTATTTTTTGTTGGTATTGCTATTGTAGCAGGTGTTTATTCTTATGATGATTTTTTTAGTGTATTATCTATGTTTGCTAATATATTGTCTACTTATTCTATTTGGCAAGATGATGTTTATAAATATAGAAAGTTAGCTATTCCTGTTAGTATTTGTTTTATTCTATATGCGTTCAGAATTAATTCAATATTTTCAATTGTGGTTGAATGTATATTGCTAATAGTTGAAGTGACTAGTATAATTGGTATTAAGTATGAGAAAAAGGAAGGAATTGATTGTTATAATGAAGTACAATATTAATAATCGAAGAAGATATAAGCTCATACACTTGTAGAACTAAAAGTGATACAAGTGCTTTATTCGTGCTTGTATCGATTTTCTTTTCTGAATCTGTACAAGCATATACAGGATTGGAGAGGAAAATATGAAATTAATGAAAATAATTAATAAGATATTCTTTTTGGTACATTAGGTGGTGATTATATGGAAGAGAAAATTATAAAAGAAATAGTGGATAATTCTTTGCAACTAATTAGTTGTGCTACTATAAGTGGTAATTTTGATGAATTTGATAAAGCATTTCAAATTATTAAGGAACAATTAAATGATTACTATATTAGAGAAGTAATTGTTGGTGATTATAAAAATTTAATCATTTCTAATACGGAGTCTAAAGATTTAGATATAATTTTTTGTTGTCATATAGATGTAGTACCTAATGACAAATATAAGGGTATTATTAAGGATAATAAATTGTTAGGTAGAGGTTCTTTTGATATGAAAAGTCAATTATCTGTTGTTATGTCTTTATTAAAGAATAATAAATCTGATAAGAAAATTGCTTTTTTTATTTCTAGTGATGAAGAAACTGGTGGATATTGCTGTAAAACAATGTTAGAGGAGTATAATGCATCTTTAGCAGTAATTCCTGATGGTGGAAAAAATTTTGAATTGATTGTAGAGGAAAAAGGTTTATTACAATTTAATATTCATTCGACAGGAATTTCAGCTCATGCTTCTGAACCATATAAAGGAAAAAATGCTATTTTAACTAATATGGAAATATATTATAAGCTTTTAGAAAAATATACACAACCAAAGAGTAACGACGATTTTAGAACAACAATAAATCTTTCTAAAATTAATGGTGGTGGTGCTGTTAATATGGTAGCAGCTGAATCTACTATAACTTTAGATGTTAGATTCACTAAAGATTTTGATCAGGATGTTTTCTTTAATTATGTTAAGGAGATTGCTCCTAATAGTGAAATTGAAATAATAGATCAAGGACCAATGTTTTATGTAAATTCAAATAATCCTTTAATTGTTGATTTTTTAGATAAAGCAAGTAATATTTTAGGATATCAACCTAAGATTAGTAAATGTGTTGCAACTAGTGATGCTATCTATTTTAGTGAAAAGGGTATTCCTACTATTTTAATTAATCCAAAAGGTGATTTTTGGCATACTAAAGATGAGTATGTTGAAATTGATTCATTATATTCTTTGTATTTATTATTTAAGTCTTTGATTTGATTTTTTTATTATTTGTGTTAAGATAAACTCTTAAGTGGAGGACATATGAATATTAATTTAGATTTATATAGTTATTTTTATTATGTATGTGAATTTAAAAGTATAACTAAAGCAGCTAACTATCTTTATATTAGTCAGCCTGCTATTACGAAACAGATTAAAAAATTAGAAAAATTGTTAGGAAAATCTTTAATTATAAGAACTTCAAAGGGAATT
The DNA here is from genome assembly GCA_902798815.1 of uncultured Erysipelotrichaceae bacterium. Taxonomy (GTDB): domain Bacteria; phylum Bacillota_I; class Bacilli_A; order RF39; family UBA660; genus UBA3789. The sequence continues at coordinate 7,734 of CADBYH010000006.1, forward strand.
GATTTAACAGAGGATGGAGAATTTTTATATCATAAAATTAAACAGCCTATTGAATCATTAAATCATACTGAGGCATGTTTTAAGGAAACTTGTGATAAGTATGATATTACAATTACGTTAGAAGCTGGGCATTCTTCTTTGACAAAGTTTTTAGAAGAACCTATTATTGAATTCAACAAACTACATCCTACTATTAAATTTAAATTGACTTCTCATCATTTACAAGAATCTCTTCAATTAATTAAAGAGGAAAAAATAGATCTGAAATTTATTTCTCTTGGAAGTAATATGGAAAAATATGCAGATTTATTAGTTGAAAAATTTTTAGAGGTAGATGATATCTTTGTTATTAGTAAAGAATTGAAAGGGAAAATTCCAAGTAAAATTAAATTAATTGATTTGAATAATTATCCTACCATTGTTCTTTCAAATGATATTAAAGATATATTATCTAAAAAGTTTCTTGACAATTATTTTATTGAACATGGGTTAACTTTTAAACCTAAATATGAATTAGTTAATAATTGGCTAATTGAAGAATATGTTTCTTTAAATGTTGGAATTGGAGTTCTTGCAAGACAACATATTATTGATAAACTGGAGAGTGGAGAATTGATAGAAATTGAGACAGATGTAAAGATACCAAAAAGAACAATGGCATACGTTTTTAAAAAAACATCTTTAAAATATCCTGTTATTCGAGAATTTATTAATTTTGTTAAACAATATAATAATATTGATTAATAATTAGATTAAACCTTTATAATTATTTCTTTTTTATATGATATAATTTGAATAGAGAGGTTTGTTATGAAAAAGGTATATATTATTGTAGGAATTATTATAATTGTAATTGTTATTTCTTTTTTAATTGGTAAAAAGATTATTGATAAAAAATATGAAGAATGTAATTTTTTTACTGGAGGAAGTTTTAATTTAATATTTAATGTTAATGGTGGAGAAGAAATACCAATTATGTCTATTTGTATTGCTTGTAGTCCAGATACTTATGAAGAATTACCAATTCCTGTTCGTAAAGGTTATTCTTTTGATGGATGGTATTATGATAAAGATTTAACTAAAAAAATAGATTTTACTAATACAATAGATTTTAGTCCGATTCCAGAGTATGATAAACATAAATGTCATGTTGGTTATAAAGATATAGAAATATATGCTAAATGGAATAAGTAATTGTTGTTAGGAGAGGTTTATGAAAAAGAATATTTTATTGATAATGTTGGTTATAATAGTTGTTTTTAGTATGACAGGTTGTAAGAAAAAGGTTAAACCTATTACTGGATCATTTACTATCACTTGTGAAAGTAAAAATAATAGTATGAAAGGTGTAGATCAAACTAATATTTCTGTTTATAATTTTGGTAAAGATCAGTATATTACTGATTATGAAATAAAAACAATAAGTGTTTATTCTGATAAAGAAACTTATGAGTATTATAAAGAGAATGCAGAGGAATCTGCAAAATCAGATGATAGTGATAAAGTTGTTTATGATATTTCATCTGATGATGATACTCAAACTGTTATATTTAGTTATAAAATAGTTCTATCTAAAGATGATTTAAAAAATTTTGGTGATAAGGATTATTACAAAGTTAATAATGTATTTGATAGAATAAAAACTGGTGCTAAATGTAGTTTTAAAGGTATAAAAGAAGAACAAATTAAATAATATAACACTATCTTTTGATAGTGTTTTTTTCATGAAAATTTCATAATTAATACATATTAATTTCATATTTAAGTTGTAAAGTTATACCTGAAAAGGAGGTAATAAAGTTTAATTAATAATTTAATTATTGTATACTAATAGTGTATTTATAATAGATGAGTATTTTATGAAAGGAGAAGTTTATATGAAAGATAAAATAGTATTGTTTGTTATAGGTGTTTTGGTAGGAGCAATTATTGCTACAGGATCTTTTTATGTTTATACAGTAGCTAGTTCAAATTGTAATGGTAATCAGATGAATAATCCGGGACAACCACCAGAAATGCCAAATGGACAAAATGGACAATCACCAGAGATGCCAAATGGTAATAATACACAAGATAGTAATAGTTAATAGGAGATGATGTATTAATGAACAAGAAAAAAGATATATGGTATTTATTAATAATTATCTTTTGTATAATAATACTTGGATTGTTATGGTTTTTAATTATTAAGAATACTAGTAATAAAAATAATAATGGACCTGGTATGAATAGTAATTCTAATGTGTCTTATTCTGCAGTTAAAAAAATCACTTCTGATGAAGACATTGATTCAGGTGAATATAAATCTAGTAAAACTGATGAAAATGTAATATTGGTATCTGGTAATGTTAAATCCACTTTATCTAATATTACTGTTAATAAAACAGGAGATTCAAATGGTGGAGATAACACTAGTTTTTATGGTACTAATTCTGCAATTATTGCTAAAGATGGAGCTAATTTAACTATTAAGAATGCAACAATAACAACTAATGCTACAGGAGCAAATGGAGTATTTAGTTATGGTGGTTCTGCTACTACTAATAATTCAACTTCAGATAATACAACAATTAATATTTCTGATTCAAAAATAACAACTAAGAAAGATAATTCTGGGGGAATTATGACTACTGGTGGGGGAATTATGAATGCTACTAGTTTAACTATTAATACAGCAGGAACTTCAAGTGCTGCTATTAGATCTGATAGAGGTGGAGGAACGGTTACAGTTAATAAGGGTACTTATAAAACTACTGGAAAAGGTTCTCCAGCAATTTATTCAACTGCAGATATTACTGTTAAAAATTCAAAACTTATTTCTTTAGCATCTGAGGGTGTTGTTATTGAGGGGAAGAATAGTGTAACTCTTGATAATGTTAATTTAATTGATACTAATAATACATTAAATGGACAGTCAACTACTTATAAGAATATATTTCTTTATCAATCTATGAGTGGTGATGCTGCTGATGGTGAGGCAGTATTTACGTCAAAGAATTCAACAATTGCTACTAATAAAGGTGATAGTTTTTATGTTACTAATACAACAGCAACTATAAATCTAGAAAATAATAAAATAACAAATATAGATTCAGAAGGCAATTTCTTAAGGATTCAAAAGGATTCATGGGGTAATTCAGGTAGTAATGGAGGTACTGTTAAACTTAATTTGACTAATCAAAATGTTAATGGAAATATTGTTGTTGATTCAATTTCAACATTAACAATGAGTTTAAAAAACAATTCATCATTTAAAGGAACTATTAATAATAGTAATGAAGGTAATGTAGTATTAGTTTTAGATAAGACAAGTTCAATAACTTTAACAGGTGATACATATGTTAAATCTCTTAAAAACTCTGATTCGACTAATAGTAATATAAATTTAAATGGATTTAAATTATATGTTAATGGAGTAGAATATGAATAGTATAGGTACTAAGGTATTGGAATCTGAGAGACTAATTCTTAGAAGATTTAGAGAATCTGATGCGAAGGAATTATATGAAGGTTATATCAATCAAGAAGAGTTTTTATACTATGCTAATAAAGAGAAAAAAACTTTAGAAGAAGAGATAGATTCATTAAAGGGTATAGATGATAAGTATAATAATTTAGATTATTATAATTGGTTAATTACACTTAAAGATAATAATAAAATAATTGGTGGTATTAATTTAAATGTAGATAACTATAATGAATCATTAGAATTTAATTATGCGATAGATAATAGATATACTTGTAATGGTTATATGACAGAAGCATTAAATTTAATAAAATATTTTTGTTTAAATGAGATAAAAGTAAATAGACTTTATGGTGGATGTGAAATAAATAATATTTCTTCTAAAAGAGTTATGGAAAAGTGCGATTTTAAATATGAAGGAATTTTAAGAAACCATTTAAAATTAAGAGATGGTTATCATGATATGTATGTATTTTCTTTTATAAGAAGTAGAGATTAAAAACAGTCAAACGACTGTTTTTAAATTTCACATAAAATTCACATTTATTTCATAATTAATTCACATATAAAAAATAAAATAATTAATGTAATATGAAAAAGAAAGGTGATTAAATGTTTATTATTAAAAATGCTTTAATTTCTATTACTAGAAATAAAGGTAGAAATATTTTGATGGGGGTTATTATTTTAGTAATTGCTTGTGCTTGTACTGTTACTTTGGCAATTAATAATACAGCAAGTGATTTAATTAATTCATATGAGAGTTCATATGATAAAGAGTTGACTATTACATTTAATAGAGAAAATATGATGAAAGATGTAGATTTTAGTAATAAGGAAAATATGGAATCTGCTAAGGAGAAGTTTAATAATATTTCATCTTATACAGTTGATGATGTAAAGAATTTTGCTAAGAGTAAGCATATTGAAAGTTATTATTATACTTATAATATTTCTTTAAATGGTAGTAATATATCTAAAGCAGAGAGTGAATCTGATGAAGATTCTAAAATGCCTAATTTTCCTGGAAGAGATAATTTTGATGGATCATCATATGATTTTAGTTTGAATGGATATAGTTCAGTTGATTCAATGAGTGAGTTTATTTAAGGAACTTATGAAATGACTCAGATTGTTGATAATGCGTGGGATATTGCTTTTACTGGTAATTATGTATTTATTAATGATGAGTTAGCTTCATATAATAATTTAAGTTTAAATGATAAGATACAATTAAAAGATGATAATGATAATATTTATGAATTTGAAATTATTGGTATATACAAAGAAAATGAAGAGGAATCTTCTGGACCTAGTTTCTTTTCTAATTCTGCTAATACAATTATTACAAATGCAGATAGTTTAGTTTCAATAACAAGTGCAAATACTGAAATAAAGGGTTCTGTTAAACCTACATTTATAATTGATGATTATAAAAATGCAGATTCAGTTCAAAAAGAATTTTATAAAAAAGGATTAGATGAAAACTATGTTGTTGAAACTAATGAAGAGATTGCTACTGCAGGATTAACTTCTGTAAAAAATGTTAAGTCATTTGCTAATACATTCTTAATAATTACTATGATAATAGGTGGTATAGTACTATTTGTAATTAATATGATTAATATTAGAGAAAGAAAATATGAGATAGGTGTATTAAGAACAATTGGTATAAGTAAATTTAAACTTACAATGCAGTTTGTTTCAGAATTATTAATAGTTGGATTGATTGCTTTAATGTTAGGTGCAGGAATAGGTGCTACAATGTCAAAAGGAGTAAGTAATTCTTTATTATCTAGTGAAATAAAAAGCACTGAAAAACAGAATGAAAAAGTTAAAAGTAATTTTGGAGGTTCCGGTGGAGGATTTGATATGAAACAAGGGGGACCAAGTAGTTTTAATAAAAAAGGTACTCCTAATGTTCAAGCATATGATTCTATTGATGCAGTTGTTAGTGCAAGTGTTATCTTAGAGTTACTAGGAATAGGAGTAGTATTAATATTAGTTAGTAGTTTATCAGCAATGATTAGTATTCAAAGGTTTACACCTTTAACTATATTGAAGGAGAGGTCATAATATGGAGAAGAAAAAGAAAAAAGAAAAAGAAGTAAAAAAAGAAATTTTACTTTCTATAAAAAATGCAAGTTATCAATATAGTGATGCTGAGAAAGATGAATATGCGTTAAAAAATGTTAGTTATGATTTTGAAAAAGGAAAAATATATGCTATACGTGGAAGAAGTGGAACTGGTAAGACTACATTATTATCACTTATAAGTGGACTTGAAAGATGTACTGAAGGGGAAATAGTATTTGATGGAAAAGATTTAAAGGATATTAATTTAGATTATTATCGAAGTCATGAAATAGGAATAGTTTTCCAAAGTTATAATTTGCTTCCTTTTATGACTGCCAGTGAAAATATTATTCTTTCAATGGACGCTAGTGGTATGAAAATACCTAATAAAAAAGATGAAGCAATTAAACTTATGAAAAGTGTTGGTTTAAAAGAGAATTATGCCAATCGTAAAGTATTAAGATTATCAGGAGGAGAACAACAGAGAGTAGCAATTTCAAGAAGTCTTTCATATAATCCAAAGATGATTGTTGCAGATGAACCTACAGGTAATCTTGATAAACAAACTGAAAGTGAAATATTAGATATATTTAAAAAACTAGCTCATGAAGATGGTAAGTGTGTTATTATTGTTACTCATTCACAAAATGTATGTGATATGGTGGATGTAGTTTATGATTTAAAAAAAGTAAAGTAAAAGCAGATATTTTATCTGCTTTTTTGTTATTATGATAAAATTAATATAGGTGATAAATATGGAATGGTTAGATATTTATGATGATTATGGTAATTTAACTGGTAGAAAGATAATTAGGGGAGATAGAAGTGCAAAGTTAAGTAATCATGAACATATAGCTGTTGCTAATATATTTATTGAAAATAGTAAAGGTGAATTTTTAATACAAAAAACTTCAAAAGAAAAAGGGGGTCTTTTTTCTACAACTGGTGGACATGTTGATAGTGGGGAGACTCCATATACTACGATTGTAAGAGAAGTAAAAGAGGAAATTGGAATAGATATTTCAAAAGAAAAAATAATTGATTATGGATTTTTGTTATATGATATGCCGTTAAGATATTTATTTTATTTAAAAAAAGATATTAATATAAAAGATGTAGATGTTCAAAAAGAAGAAGTCGATTATGTTAAATATATGAGTGTTTCTGATATTAGAAAATTAATTGATGAGAAACAAATGTTAGAATCTCATGGAATAATGTTTAATGAATTGATTAGAAGAATTAATAAATAAGTTGGTGAATATATGGATTCAATTGATAAGAGAAATAGTGTAAAAGAAGATTATGATTTAATTGCAGATAAGTATTGTAAAGAATTTAGTAATGTGATTGAAGATAAAGATATTATTAATAGTTTTTTAGGTGATTTAGATTATAATTCTAAAATAATTGATTTAGGAGGAGGATCTGGTAAAATTACTAATTATCTAATTAATAATAATTATGATGCTGTTTGCTATGATTTTTCTTCTATTATGAAGAAAAATGCTATGAGATTGTTTCCAAATATACCATATATATTAGATGATATTTTAAATATAAAGAATCATTTTAGTAATAATTCAATTGATGGTATTATTTCATTATATTGTTTGTTTCATATACCAAAAGAAAATATGAAGAAATTATTTGATGATATAAATATTGTATTAAAGGATAATGGTTATTTTTTAGCAACTTTTCAGTTAGGTAAGGGAGAAGATTTTGTTTTAGAACCATATTTAAATAATAATAAAAAAGTATTATATATGAATTATTATTCTGAAGAAGAAATATATGAATTATTTAAAAATAGTGGATTTGAAATAATTAGTTCTTTTCATAAAAAAGAGATTGGTAATAATGTATTAGGAGAAGATGGTAATGATGCAATTTTAGTTATTTCAAAGAAAGTAAATTAATAGATTTATTATGTGTTTTTTGATATAATTATTTTTATATGGATAGGTAAAGGAAATGAGATTTTATGACAATAACATTTTTGGATTTTATAAATAATTTAATTAATATACCTAGTTTGTTAATTATAACCATTTTAATATCTGCAGTTATGTTTATAAATGGTTGTTTGGATGTACCTAATGCTATTGCTACTTGTGTTGGTACTAGGAGTATTGAACCTAGAAAAGGATTAATCTTAGCTGCTATATTTAATTTTTTAGGTATTCTTGTAATGACTTTTATAAGTTCAAAGGTTGCAGAAACTGTTTTTAATATTGTTAATTTTGAAAGTAGTACATCTAACAATTTAATTACATTATGTAGTGCTTTAATAGGAATAATATTATGGTGTATTATATCTTGGATTTTAAGTATTCCATCTAGTCAGTCTCATGCTTTAATAGCTGGTATATCAGGTGCAGCAATTGCCTTACAAGGAAGTCTTTCAGGTATTAATATTGATGAATGGAAAAAGGTAATATATGGATTAATATTTGTTAATATAATTGCTTTTTTCTTGGGATATTTTATTACTAGAATTATTGAGAAAATATGTAAGGATATGGATAGGAGAAAAACTAATAAGTTTTTTAAAGGTACACAGATATTTGGTGCTCTTGTAATGTGTTTTATGAATGGCGCACAAGATGGACAAAAATTTATGGCTTTTATGTTACTTGGGGTTGTATTATCAAATGGTAATGTTCATTCTTTTAATAGTTTTTCAATACCTATATGGTTAATAATTTATTGTTCATCTTTAATTGCTTTAGGTGCAATTATAGGAGGACTTAGAATTATAAAAACAGTAGGATTAAAAGTTGCTAAGGTTGAAAGATATCAAGGAACAGCTGCTGATATTTCAAGTGCAATATGTTTGTTTGGCTCATCAATGTTAGGAATTCCTGTTAGTTCAACACATACAAAAAATAGTGCTGTAATTGGAGTAGGTGCTTCAAAAAGACTTTCAAAAGTAAACTGGAAGGTTGCCAGAAATATGGTATTAACATGGTTATTTACATTTCCATGTTGTGGATTATTGGGTTTTGTTGTTACAAAAATTCTTATAGGTTTTTTTGGATAGGAGGATGTATTAATGATAAAAAAAGAGAGATTTAATTATTTTAATGAATTTATAGCAATAACAGAGTATATTGTTAAGTCTGCTGATGTTTTAAAAGAAGTTGTAGGTAATTTTGATGCAGATAAATTAGAAGAACGTATTAATGAGGTACATATATTAGAAAATAAGGCTGATCATAAAGTTCACTCAATTAGAAATAATTTAATAAAAGATTTTCTTCCACCAATTGATAGAGAAGATATTGCAGTTATAAGTAAAAAACTTGATAATATTGAAGATGGAATAGATGAAATATTAATTAATTTTAAAATACTTAATATCAGGACAATAAAAAAAGATGCTTTAGAATTGGTTGAAATATTAAATACTTGTTGTGATGCTGTTAATGATATGTTTTTGAATTTAAATAATTTTAAAGATATAGAGTTGATTAATAAAAAGGTTATTCAAATTAATAAGTTAGAAGAACAAGGGGATAGAGTTTATGAGAAAATAACTACTTTGTTATATAAGGAAGATAAGGATCCAATTAATATTATTAAATGGACTAAGATATATAATTGTTTAGAAGCAACTATTGATGTATGTGAAGATGTTAGTGATTGTATTGCAGATACAGTTATGAAAAACTCTTAGGATTAATTATATTTAGAGGGTAGTGATTTTATGAATTTTATGGGGACAATTGATTGTTTTTCTGTCCAACATTTTTTAGTTATGTTTGTAATAATTCTTTTTTTGGTAATTGGATTGATTTATGTAAAAAAGAATATTAAAAAAAGAAAAAATATTAATAGATTATTAATTGTATTAAGTGTATTTCTTATTGTTATATGGATTGCTTGTAGAATAAGTTTTGTATATCATTCAATAGAAGAGAAAGATATTATTGATTTTTTTGGGTTTAAAAGAGGTTATAATTGGTGGTGTATTTTACCAAATTCATTTTGTTCATTTATTGGATTGATTGTTCCATTTATAATATTTTTTAATAAATATAAGAATAATAAGTTTTTAGAAGCTGTATATAGTATGGCAATTTTGGGTTTATTGACTAATACAATTTATCCTGAATATATTGCGAGATATCCGTTTTATCAATTTCAAACTGTAGGAGCAATTATATATCATGTGATATGTGGATTTATTATAATAGTGTTATTAATGACAAAGGATTTAAAACCTAAATTAAAGAATTGGTATTATACCCCAATTGCGATATCATTAATGATTTCATTTGGAATATTTGAATTGGTTTATTTAGGTTTTCCGGAGAGTTTTAATATTTCAAGGCCTTTAGTTCCAGGAGTTTTTGCAACAACAGTTGGTTTCTTGTGTATAGGTTATGTTGTTATTGATGTTTTATTAAGACTAATATTAGAAAAGTTACAAAGTAAATAAAAAATATTGAATTTTATTTTTAAATGATATATTATATTTTTATAAATCTTATAAAGAGTGATGGAGGGACTAGCCCTATGAAGTCACACCAACCTATTAGATTAGGTGGTAATGCTAGAACTATAAGATAACTAAAACACTTAAGGTTATCTTAAGTGTTTTTTGTTTAGAAGAAAGGAAGTATTAAATATGATAGAAAAAGTAAATCCAAAACATCCAGATAAGATTGCAGATAGAGTTGCTGGAGCAATTGTTGATTTGGCATATAAAAAGATGAGTAATCCACTAGTTGCGGTAGAGGTACTATTAGGGCATGGGAATATTCATATTATTATAGAAACAAATGTTAAATACACTAAAAAGGAAATTAATGAAATTGTGAAAAGAATAGTGGGAGTAGTCAAGGTTGATCTAGTTATTGTTAAACAAGATATTTATTTAAGCAATAATCAAAAAGATAAAATGAGATGTGGAGATAATGGGATATTTAAAGGTGTACCATTATCTAAAGAAGAAAAGAAATTATCAAGAATTGCTCATGATATTTATAAAGAATATCCATATGATGGTAAATATGTATTAGATGGAGATAGATTAATTATTTGTCAAAGTAATGCAGATAGTAAAGAATTACAAAAGAAATATAAAAAAGCATTTATTAATCCACTAGGTGATTGGATTGGTGGAATAGATGTAGATAGTGGAGCAACAAATAGAAAATTAGGAAGTGATATGGGAAGAAGTATTACTGGTGGTGGACTACATGGTAAAGATTTATCTAAGGCAGATGTTTCAGTAAATATATATGCTTTTCAAAAGGCACAGAAAACAAAAAAAGAAGTTAATTTATCATGTGCTATAGGGGATGATTGTATAGATGGATTAGCGTATGAAGAAATTGTTAAGATTGCGAAAAAGTATATTGATGATATAGGTGGATTTGAAAAATTTGCAGAATGGGGTTTATATTAAAAGTTTCTTGTAAAGATACTGATATATGTTATAATATATGAATTGAGGAGGGTTTATTTTGAGACGTTTTTATAAGGTTCAACTTCTTTCTATTGATTATGATGAGACACTTGAAAAGGTTAATTCAGTTAAAGAAGGAAGTATGATAGATATTTTAGATAGTGTAGAATTAAAAGAAGTTAAAGAAGTTATTGTATATAAAACAATATTTGGTAAATTTAAAGAGACTATTACAGGTATGGAAGTACCTGCTATGGTTGAAGAATTGGCTCCGTATTCAAATGCTGAACATGAATATTATATGACTAAAAATATGCCTTTATTTTTTAAGTGTAATTTAAGTTCTGAAAAAGATCCTGAAAGAGATTTTGATTATTTAGATGATATGGAAGTTTCTGCAGATGAATTTATAGAATATGTTGATTATAATGTAAATAGAGAAGATGCATTTATTGATGAAATGACTTCATTAGAAAGTGATGCTATTATGAAATTTGATAGCATTTTAAGAAACTATGGTTTAGTAAGGAAAAAAATTAATAGAAGTGAAAGAAAGAAAATAAAGAGTATTGCAAAACATTATGATATATAAAAAAGTACAAATTAATTTGTACTTTTTTTTACATTGTTTTAGTTTTTTCATCATTAGTAATTGTTATTGAATGGGTATTTCCGTCATAATCTAGAACAGATATTTTTGAATTGTTTGGTATGTAACTAAATACATGTTCAATATATTTAGAATCACCTTCATCTACATAATCTCTACATTCTAACCATGAGTTGTTTGATGAATCATCAATTATTTTATCTTCAGATATATTTTTACTGTCACAGTATATTCCTAGAGCATAGTCAACATTTCCTTGCCCAAAGTTATATGCTTGAACTGCAAGAGGAATATTGTAGTTATATCTATCTAAGCAATTTCTTAGGATTATTGTTCCAACTTTAATATTTGTATCAATATCTTTAAGGTTTTCCTCTGTCATATAAACAGTGTCATCTTCTCCTGTTTCAAAATTATATGCTGTTACAGAGTAACCTATATTTACTGATTTTTCAATTTGCATTATACCTGCTGCAGGACCATCTTCAATATTACCATAGTGATCTCCACCTGATTCTTGAGCGGCCATAGCTTTTATTAGGTTTATATCAACTCCATATGCTTTAGCATATTTTTCAAAGATATCATCATATCTATTAACATTATCAATATTTTCTGATGATGTTCTATCTTCATATGAAAAATGGAAATCATTTTCTTCTGTTGGAATTGTTTCTGATATTTCACTATCTTCAAGATAATTAATGATATCATCAGTGCCTTGTTGATCATATGAATCATCATATTTTGCCATACTAATATTATTTGAATTACTGTTACTGATAATAGTACTTGTTGCTTTTGCACCTGCTCCTAATATAACTGTTGTTAGTAAGATAGCAGCAACTTTTCTTCCTATTCCTTTGTTTTTTCTTGATATCTTCATATCATCATTTATATTTCCGTATATATTTAATCTTTTTTTATTTTTTGATTTATCATATTCTTCTCTTATTTCTCTGGCATGTCTTACTATTCTTATTTCTCCATCTATTATGTATCCATATTTTTCAGCTAAATCCATTAGTGTATCTAAATTTCTGGTACTTCGTATTATTCTGTATTTGCCATTATTATGTATTTCTGCGTAAAAGTATCCATCATTATCAAATTTAAAATCAATATAATTTCTAATACTCATATTTTCACCTTACCATATTATATAAAAATTATAGCATATTTTTTTTATAAATTATATTTTTTAATAGATTATTTATTATTTATGTTATAATTGATTTAATAATAGAGGAGTTTTTTTATGTATTGTGGTAAGTGTGGTAAAAATATTAATAGTAATTTTTGTCCTTATTGTGGGGCAAAAAATGAATATCAAAATAATATAAATAATAATATAGTGGTTAATAATAATATTAGTACGAATAATAATTTAGGAAAAAAGAAATTTGATACTGTAAAGTTATTAATTGCATTGATTTTATTCTTTGTACTTTTATTTGTTTCTATGGTTGGGTATAGTATTTATAAAAATAATAGATCTAGAACTATAATGATTTATATGGTAGGTTCAAATTTAGAGTCAAGATCAGGTCTTGCTACTTTAGATTTGAGTTATCTAGATTATAATAAAATTAATTCAAATAAAGTTAAAGTGGTTTTAATAGCTGGAGGAACAAAGTCATGGAAAAATAATTATATAGATGTTGGAGAAACATCTATATATGAATTAAAAGAAAATGGGTTTGTTAAAGTTGATCAAATGTCTATAGATAATATGGGATCTCAAGATAATCTAACTTATTTTTTAAATTATGTTCATAATAATTATAAAACTAATAAGTATGATTTTATTTACTGGAATCATGGTGGAGCGGTAGATGGTAGTGAATATGATGATTTTACAAATGATCATTTAGATTTAATTGAAATGGCTAATTCTTTTGAAAAAAGTAATTTTAAAGGTAGTAATAAATTAGAAGTAATTGCATTTAGAACTTGTTTAAATAGTACAATAGAGGTCGCTAACATATATAAGAAATATGCACGTTATTTGGTAGCTTCAGAAGAGGTTACAATGGGATCTAAATATGATTCGGCATTAAGATTTATTAATATAATTAGACCTAGTGATGAGGGTATTGATTTTGGAAAAAAACAAATTACTAATTATAAAGAAACAGTTACTAAATATTGTAATCTTGTTGAAAGAGTGGAAAAAGATGAAAATTATTGTGTAAATGCAACTTATTCTATTGTTGATTTATCAAAGGTAGATAATATTAACGAAGATTTAGATTCTTTTTCTGAAGATTTAAATAAAAATATTGCTACTCAGTCTAATAATATGATCAAAAAAAGAGCTAATATGAATCAATATGTAGAAGAAGAACCTGCATATGATATGATTGATTTATATGATTTGGCAGATACTTTTGGAGATTATTCTAAAAATGGTAATAACCTTAAAAAATCAGTTGAAAAAGCAGTTGTATATAATTGGACTAATAATAATTATTCTCATGGATTATCAATATATTTTCCATTTAATAGAAAGATATTTTTAAATAAATATTCTGATTTTGAACCATCAAAGAATTATGGGTTGTTTATAAATAGTTTCTATAATTATAAAGAAGGTGGAGGAAGTAGTTCATTTAACAATGTTTCTAATAATGATATAAATGTTTCAAAGGTTACTAATGATAGTGCAGATATTGAAGTTGAATTGAGCGAAGAACAAATTAAAAATATTTCTAAAGCAGGATATTATATAATTGTAGATACTAAAGATGGGTATTATCAAATTGTATTTAATGGAAAAGATTATAGGATAGATGGTAATAAATTAAAGGCAAATGTAAAAGGAAAAATGTTAAGAATAAGTGATTCAGAATACGAAGATTTAAGTATTTGGGTTCCTGCAATAGAAAAAGAAACAACTGATAAGTATACTGATGTTCAAGTAATTGTTTCTCCTAATAACCCTGGATTTGCAGATGATGTTAAAGTTGCTTATTTTGATGTAAGAATTGATGATAAAAATAGAGAAGGTACTATAAAGGGATTTTATGGTATTGAAGAAGATTCTTCTAAAGATAAAACTAATTTTTCTTATTCGGCACCTGTAGGATTAAAATTGGATGATTTCTTTTATATAGAAACTGTTAGTTCACATTATAAAGTTATAGATGATAATGGTGTATATAATCCTAATTGGATTAATACAAGTAATGGAATTATACAAGGAATGTATTTTAGAACAAATAGATTTAAATTTATAAAAGAAGACTTTTCAAGTAACTATGATTATTATGCAGTATTCATTATAAAAGATATGGCAAATAATGAATATTACACAAAACCGGTAAAGATTAAGTAAGGGTGATAATATGAAGAATAAAAAAATATTAGTTATTATAGGAATAGGTATTTTAGTACTACTAATTGGAATTATATGTTTATTTATGTTTAGAACTAAGTCTATTGCTTTAAGTAAAGATTATAAAAAGATGACTATAAAGGTTTCGCATAAAGATGATAAAGTAATTATTTTAAATGTTAAAGAAAAATCTGATATTATGATAAGTGATGTCTTTGTAAGTAATGTTGATAATTATTATGTTTATTTTTTGAAAGACATAAATGATAAAAATGTTGGAAAGGGAATAATTCAAAATAAAACAGATTTATTGATAAGAAATGTTGAGAAAGGTAAATATAAATTATATGTTGTTAATGATAGTGATAAGAAAGTAAAGATAGATTGTAAAATAAAACTTAATGAAATTGTTGATAAAAAGTATGCAATTCTTCAGGATGGATATACAGTTCGTAAAAAAATTCGTGAACTTACTGTTGGTAAAGATTCTTATGATTCTGATAAAACAATAAAAAAAATAAAACTTGCTAAAGAGATGAACAATAAATATAGAAATCCAAATTATTTAGTTTCTAGTGATACTTCAAATAAAGATATATATTTATGGGTAGATAATGATACATTATATTTTTATAGTGAAATTGATATTTCTTTTGGAGATGATATTTCAAATATTTTTAGTAATCTAGATTCATTGGTTGATATAAATGATTTAAAATATTTTGATTTTTCAAATGTAAAAAATGCTTATGGTATGTTTAGTTCTGATAGCAGTTTAAGTGATATTAAAGTAATTTCTTCTTTTGATACAAGAAATGTTGAAGATGTTGCTTCGATGTTTAATGGATGTCATAGTTTGGTAGAAATAACTCCATTTATTAGTTTTGCGATGGCAGATTTAAAAAATATGTCAAGAGTGTTTAGTGATACACAGGTTAAAAATATAGATATTATGAAATATTTTGATGTGTCTAGTGTTGAGAATATGGATGCTTTATTTCAGGATACACAAGTGGTTGATTTATCTCCGATAGAAGAATGGGAAACTAAAAAAGTTAGTAGTGTTTCTTTTATGTTTGCTGGATCAAGAATTACAAATGTTGATGCTTTAAGTAAATGGGATGTCTCAAATGTAGTAGATATGGTAGGTATATTTGATGAATGTGGTTATTTAAAAAGTATAGATGGATTGAAAAATTGGGATACATCTTCTTTAGAAAGAATGTCATATGCTTTCAAGTTTGTTGAGGCAACTAATTTAGATGCATTAAAAAATTTTAAGACAGATAAATTAATTGAATTAGAAGAAGCATTTGCTGAAATGAGAGAATTGAAAGATATTAATGGTATAAAAGATTGGAATGTCAGTAAAGTTAAAAAGTTTTCAGGATTATTTGCTTTAACTGCATTTGAAGATACTAGTTGTTTAAAAAATTGGGATTTATCAAAAGCTGAGAAAACAGATAATATGTTTAGTCATACTAAAATAAAGAACTTGACAGGTTTAAAAAACTGGAATGTTTCAAATGTAAAAGATTTTAGTGATATGTTTAGTAATACACAAATAAACAGTTTAGATGATATTAGTAAATGGGATGTATCTAATGGTGAAGACTTTACAGAAATGTTTAAGAACAATAGCAAATTAAAAGATTCAAGTGAAATTGATAATTGGAAAGTAAACGGAAATACAACGGATATGTTTATAAATACTACAACTAAATATCCAAAATGGTATAGTTGATTGTGTAAATAAAATGTAAATAATAGTAATTAATGATTAAAGGTACTAACAATGATAAATGATATGTGATAACATTGATTTATAAAATAGAGAGGTGAAATAAATGAAAGCTTGTCCAAATTGTGGCAATCAAGTAGAAGATGAATTGGTTTTCTGTCCAAATTGCGGTGGTAGAATGGATGGAGGAGTACAACCTTCACAAAATATATCAAATGGTGTTCAACCTGCACAACCTGTCCCAGGAGTTGCAGATGCACAAGCAGCAGGAATGCCAGAAGCACAACCTGCACCAGGAATGTCAGGAGCACAACCTGTACCAGGAATGCCAGGAGCACAACCTGCACCAGGAATGCCAGGAGCACAACCTGCACCAGGAATGCCAGGAGCACAACCTGCACCAGGAATGCCAGGAGTACAACCTGCACCAGGAATGCCAGGAGTACAACCTGCACCAGGAATGCCAGGAGCACAACCTGCACCAAAAGAAAAGAAAAGTCTTGTACCAATTTTGATAATTGTGTTAATTGTTGTAGTTGTTTTATGTTCAGTTTTTGGAATAATTATGTTTAATAAGAAAGATACAGGAAGTGGTAAGGAAAGTGATGTTGCATCACCAACTCCAGTTTCAACTACTACATCAAATGTTGCTAAATATGCTGGTTTTGAATTTACATTACCTGATGATTATGTATCTGATACAGATGATGAATTTGGATTGGTAATTACTAATTCTAAGGTTGTATATACTGTTTTCCCAGATTACACTAATTCTTTTGATGCATATTATAAAGCATATAGTGAAAAGTTCCCTACAGAAGTTGATAAACTAAAAAAGGAAATTAATGGACACAAATATATATTAATTGCTTTAACAGATTCAAATGGAGATACTGGTGTTGAATATGTATATGATTCTGGAAAAGGATATTTATTTGTAGGTGTTGTTATTAACTCTACATATACTACTCCAACAAATGAGGAATTGAATACTCTTGATAAAATATTAGCAAGTGCTAAGAGTGGTTCAACATTTGCACCTGGTGATGATAATGATGCTGGTAAAAGTGGAATTCTTGATTTAAAACTTAACAAAGATTTACTTAAATAATTAAAAACTTGCTTTTGCAAGTTTTTTTATTGATTAGTATGTATAAAAGTGATAAATTACAATTAATAAATTTAATTTTGGAGGAAAAATGAAAATATTTAAATGTAAAAAATGTGGAAAAATAATTATAGTTGCCAAAGATACTACTAGTAATACAACTTGTTGTGGAGAAGAAATGGTAGAATTAATTGCTAATACAGTTGATGCAGCAGTTGAGAAGCATGTACCTGTTGTAGATATTGAAGAATCTTCTATAGTTGTTACTTGTGGAGAAGTTATTCATCCTATGGAAGAAAAACATTATATTGAATTTATGATTATGGAAACAAGTAATGGATTTTCAGTTAATTATTTGAAACCTGGTGATGATCCGATATCAAAATTTCATCTT
This sequence comes from uncultured Erysipelotrichaceae bacterium, assembly GCA_902798815.1. Classification (GTDB taxonomy): domain Bacteria; phylum Bacillota_I; class Bacilli_A; order RF39; family UBA660; genus UBA3789. The sequence continues at coordinate 25,885 of CADBYH010000006.1, forward strand.
GAAGATGGTGAAGAATTAAAGACTGTTTATGCATATTGTAATTTGCATGGGTTATGGTCAAATAATATAAAATAGTATTGAATAAAAAAATAAGCAGTGATATTATTTATTTAGTATTATGAATAAAAGGAGTTAAAAATGGAAAAAAAGGCTAATTTAATATGTGAATATTGTAATGTTCATATCAAAGAGACTGATGTTAAGTGTCCAAATTGTGGAGCTAATTGTACAAAGGTTATTAATGAATATAAAAAGCAAAATCAAGAAAAGATTGATGAAGAAACAAAGAAACAAAAAGAAGCTGCTACAAAAGTTGCAAAAGCAGTGGGAGTAGGTTTTACAGTTCATTATGTTTTATTTGGAGTTATTTTTATTGCAGCTCTTGGAATAATAATAACAACTGCTGTTAGAATGTCTAAAAGATCAGATAATTTCTTCAAAACAGGAGAATTTGGTACTACAAATAAAAAAGAAGAAAAGAATGTAACTGTAGGAATTAATAAAGAAGCAAAAACAAGTGAGTATAATGCTATTTTAAATAGTTATGAATTATATGAATATAAATCAGATAATTTCCCTGAATCATATAATACTCCATCAGGATATCAAAAGATTGCATTTAATTTTACATTAACAAATAATACTGATGATGAATTAGATACATATTTTGATATTGAAATATCTTTAACAGCAGATGATTATAAAGTTGAATCTTCTGAGTTAGAGAAATGCATGTTTTGTTATACAGCAGCAGGAAAAGATAAATATGATACAATAAAAAATACAGAAATTCCTGCTAAGGAGAAATTAACTGGTTATGTTGGGTTCTTAGTTCCAAAAGATAAAAAAGAATTGAGATTCAAAGTAGGTAAAAAAGTTACAGTAACTATGGATAATCCTGCATATCAAGGATAATTATTAAAGAAGATTTTACATCTTCTTTTTTATTAAATAAAATTAGCACTTGACTATTGACAGTGCTAATTTTTAGTGGTATAACATAATTGTAAGGAAAAGAGATATCCTTACAGGTATTATCAATTATACTTATGTGCAAACTATAAATAGTCTACACATTTATAGAAAGGAAGATGATGTATATGATGTTAGTACCTAGAAGAGACTTTGATTTATTTGATAATTTCCTTAATGATCCATTTTTTAAAGAAAGTGAGAGACTTTCTCATCCTCTTATGAAAACTGATATTAAAGAAACAGAAGATAGTTATATTATTGATGTTGATTTACCAGGATTTGATAAAAAAGATATTCAAATTGATGTTGAAAATGGATATTTGAATATTAATGCTAAAAGAGATGATTCTAAAGATGAAGAGGATAATGGTAAATTCATTAGAAGAGAAAGATATTATGGAGAATGTTCTAGAAGTTTCTATATTGGTGATGATGTTCATGAGGATGAAATTAAAGCTACATTTAAGAATGGAATCTTAGGATTAGAAATTCCAAAAGTTAAAGAAATTGAAAATAAAGAAGAAAAAAAGTATATTGAAATTTTGTAGTGTAAAGAGTGGAAAAATCCACTCTTTTTTTGTTGCATTGAAAAGATATTATATTTATAATGTAAATATAATAGGAGGAAAGTTATGAGTGAGAATAAAGAAAAGAAGGTAAAAGAAGAAAAGAAAAAAGGGCATTTATTACTTGTAGTTTGTTTAATTGCATTGATGGTATTATGTGGAGGTTTAGGTTATTTTTTAGGAACAAGTGATTTAATAACATTTAAGCATGAAAGTTTAGAACAAGGTACTTCTGTTGTTTCTAATGATAAAGAGACTGATAATCTAAAAGATGTTGAAGTTGATGAATTTATGGGTGTTTTACTAGACAAAATTACTACTGCTGACGTATGTAATTTATCAAAATATAATACTTTTTATAAAAAAGAAAAGGTAACTACTAATGATTTATCAAAAGGTGTTGTTCAATTAATCATGATTCATAATTTAAGAAAAAAAGGATTTACTTTTGATGAACATAGTATATTTACATCTGATGATGTTCAAGGTGTTATAAAGAATGTTTTCGGTAAAAATTATAATTATGTAGATGAATCTATTGATGGATATTGTCCTACAATAACTTATAATTCTCAAAATAAGCAGTATGTAGTTGGAATTCATGCATGTGGTGGTTCTTGTGGACCTCATACAGTTGATAAGATTTTATCTGCAAAAAGAAATAGTAATACAGTTGAGTTAACTGTAGGAGTTATTTTTGGTCCTAGGGATGGAGATACAAAAATGTATTCTGATTATGATAGAACTAATGTAATAGTAGAAGATGGTAATATTTCTGATGCTGATTACAAAAAAGGTGCTAAATATAAAGTTATTTTCAAAATTGAAGATGGAAATTATATCTTTGTATCAAGTGAACCAATTAAATAATAATTAGAGGAATGGTTTTACCATTCTTTTTATTTATGTTATAATAGCGATGAAAAAAGGAGGGGATAGTAATGATTATTGTTGATGATAATGAAGGTTTAAGAATAGATAGTTATTTATCAGAAAAGTTAGAATTATCTCGTAGTAAAGTACAAAAGTTAATAAGGGAAGATAAAGTAAAAGTAAATGGAAGAGTTGTGAGTAACTCTTATCAAGTTAAACTTGATGATGAAATTATTGTTGATGATAATTTAGATTATTCAATTAACGTAGAAGCTGAAGATATTCCTTTAAATATTGTTTATGAAGATGATGATTTAATAATTATCAATAAAGAAAGTGGTATGGTTGTACATCCTGCTCCAGGACATTATACTGGTACTCTGGTTAATGCTTTGCTTTATAAACACAAAAATCTTGCTGGTGATAAATTTAGACCAGGTATTGTTCATAGACTTGATAAAGATACAAGTGGATTAATGATAGTTGCTAAGAATGAGGAGATGCTTGAAAAAATATCATTGATGATTTCTAATAAGGAAGTAGAAAGAAAATATCTTGCTATAGTTGATGGATTAATTAAACATGATACTGGAGAAGTTGATGCTCCTATAGGAAGAGATAGAAATAATAGACAAAAGATGGCGGTTACTGATGTTAATGGAAAGAATGCAATTACGCATTTTAAGGTACTAGAAAGATTTAAAAATAATACATATATAGAATGTATACTAGATACTGGAAGAACTCATCAAATAAGAGTACATTTAGCATATATTGGATATCCTGTTAATAATGATCCATTATATGGAAAAGGTAAATGTACTGAATTTGGACAAATGTTACATTCGTACAGTATTAAATTTAAACATCCAAGAACTGGAAAAGAAATAAAGTATGAGGTAGAACCTCCTAAAGAATTTAAGGATAAGTTAGAATTGTTAAGGGGTGAAGAATAATGGAAATGAAAGTTCATTTACATAAAGAAGTTTTTGATATCGTTAGGGAAGGGATTAAAGACGTTGAAGTAAGACTTAATGATGAGAAAAGAAGACAGCTAAAAGTTGGAGATAAATTAATATTTATTAGTAGGGGTAATTATACTGATCAGATTACTGCAATTGTCAAAAAATTAGTTTATTTTAAAGATTTTGTTGAGGTTACTAAATCTTATGAAATGAAAAGAATATATTTAGAAGATACTTCATTAGATGAATATTTAGAGTTAATGAATAAATTTTATAGTATGGAAGAACAAGAAAAATATGGGGTTGTGGCAATAGAATTTGAAAAGGAGAAATAATGGAAGTAGTAAAAAAGACTAGAGTAGGTTGTTATGGTTTAATTATTAAAGATGGGAAAATTGCTTTAATAAAAAAGGCACGAGGTGGATATAAAGGTTTGCTGGATTTACCTGGTGGTGGAATAGAATATGGAGAAACTCCAGAAGAGACTCTTGTTAGAGAACTAATGGAAGAAGCTGGAGTAAATGTTATAGATTATAAACTACTAACAGTTACATCTACAAGAATAAAATGGCATGATGAGAATTTTAATGAAGACCTACATCAAATAGGAATATTATATAAAGTAGAATTGAAAGATTATAAATTAAAAGAAGATGGTGATGGGTTAGATTCTGATGGATGTAGTTACTATGATATAAATAAACTAAGTAAAGATGAGATAACTCCATTTACTAGAGATGGATTGGAATTTTTGGGTTATTAAATAAGTAAATAAATGTCAAATTTATTGACATTTTTTTGATTTTTTTTGTATGATAAGTGTATAGTATTATCTATGATATGGGGGAATTAATATGACTAAAGAGGAATTGATTGAATTAAAAAGAAAACTATCAATATTAAGCAAAGAAGAAAATAAGAAAAGAGATTTATATTTAAAAAAGATAGCACTTGGTGAAGTAGAAGGACCTGTGACTGGTTATCCAACTATAGATAAACCTTGGTTAAAATATATCGATGTTGAAAAAGTATATGAAAAAAAGAATGATTATACAGTATATGAGGAAATATATAACAAGAGTAAGGATTTTCCTAACAGAGTTGCTTTGGAATTTTTTGGAAGAGTAATAACATATAAAGAATTGTTTGAAAATATCAACAAATGTGCAAATACATTGTTAGATAATGGTGTTAAAGAAGGGGATTTTGTAACAATATGTTCTGCAGGTACACCAGAGATGGTTTATCTGTTTTATGCGTTATCAAAAATTGGTGCTATTGCAAATTTTGTTCCTCCTTATTTTGACAAAAAAAACATGGTAGATAGAATAAAGGATTGTAATAGTAAGCATATGTTTGTGATGGATACTTTTTACGATAGTGTAAAAGATTCGAGTGATGAATCTGGAATAGAGAATGTTGTAATAATGCCATTATTAAATTCTTCTTTACTTAGATTCATAAAAAAAACTCCAAAAGTTAAAAATCCTAATGTAAAATACTGGAATAAATTCATTGGTAAGGATAAAACAGATAGATTTACATATAAGTACAAACCTAATAAGCCATTAGCTTTAATATATTCATCTGGTAGCACTGGTGATTCAAAGGCCATTTTGTTAAGTAATGAGAGCTTTCAAAACTCAATTCATTCTTATGATGCGTGTGCGATAAGTATGGATTATAGACAAAAATTTTATCAAATTATACCACCTTGGTTTTCTACTGGATTAAGTACTTCAATACATCTACCTTTGTCAAAAGGCGCAACAGTTTTTATGGATCCTAGAATTGATAAGAAAACGTTTGTTAATAATATTGTCAAAAGACATATTAATGCAACTGTTGCAACAGCAACAATGTATGATGGCTTCGTTGAAAATCCACCAGGAAAAAGAGCAGATTTATCAGGGTTTACAAATGCCTTTGAGGGTGGAGAACCATTTAAAGAAGCAAGAAAAAGGAAAATTGAGAAGGTTTTAGAAAATCATGGCTGTAGAGAAAGTATCAAAATTGGTTATGGTCAGTGTGAAAGTGGTTCTGGTATAACAACTCAGACAGATGATTTTTATTGTTCTGATGAATCTATTGGAATACCTATTCCTGGTGTAACAGTGGGAATATTTGATTCTAATTTTAATGAATTACCATATAATGAAAAAGGACAAATTTTAGCACTCACAAAATGTGCTATGATAGAATATTATAAAAATCCAAAAGCAACTTCGGAGTATTTTCATACGGATGAATTTGGACAAAGGTGGAGTTGTACTGGTGATTTGGGAAGCATTGATGAAGATGGTATGGTATATATTTATGGTCGTCAATCTGATTTTTCTACTATAAATGGTAAAAAAATATACAATTTTGATGTTGAAAAGACTATTATAGATGATGAGGATATTAATAATTGTGCTGTTGTTTCTCAATCATTTGGTGAAGAAGAAGAAAATTTGGCTGTTCATCTAGTTTTATCTAAGGATTTTTTACAAAAAAGTATAGATAATCCACAAATGATTGAAGATAAATTTATAGGTATACAAAATAAATTGTATGAAAAATTTGGTGAGATTGAATACGTTCCTAAATATTTTAAAGTTAGGGATTCAATACCAACTGCAAAATCTAGTAAGAGGGATAATAAAGCTTTGAAAATGGATATTGATAATTTTACATATGTAGAATTTGATGATAATAAAAAAATTTTTAAAAAGAATAAATAAAGAGTGTTTATATTCTTTATTTATTCTTTTTTTGTGGTATAATGTTGTAAGATAAGGTGATGTATAATGGTTATAAGTAATATTACAATTTCAGTTATTTTTTGTATGATTATTTCATTAATTTTGATGATAATATATTTTTCGAAAGAAAGAGTTAAAAATGAGGAAAACAAATATTATAAGATAATGCTTTTTACTAATTTTACTAGCTTAATATTACATTTAGCTTGTGAGAATGTTGCAAAAAATTATGAAGTATTACCTTATATACTTGGAGTTGGTGTATTAAAACTTCATTTAGTAGTTTTTTTGCTTTTTGCTAATTTATTATTGATATACATGATAATAATTTCAAAGAGCGAGTCATTTAATATAGTTAAACTAATAATAATTTCTTTTATTTTAGAAACATTAATGATTTTTATTCTAAATATAAAGTGTTTTTCAGATATTCCAAATAACATTTTTTATTCTTATGGTAACTCTGTAATATTTACATATATTATAACAGTAGTGATATCTGTAATAATATTTGTTCTAATTATTCTTAATTACAAGAAAAATAATATAAAGAAGATTATACCATTAATTATTTATATATTTTTTGGAGTAATATCAGCTCTTATTCAGATTGAACATAGAGATATAGTTATTTCTTCTTGTGTGGAGACTGTTTTATGTTTAATAATGTACTTTACAATTGAAAATCCTGATTTAAAAATGATAGAACAATTGGAACTTGCTAAGAACCAAGCAGATAGAGCTAATAATGCAAAGACTGAGTTTTTATCTAGTATGTCTCATGAGATTAGAACTCCTTTGAATGCAATATCTGGTTTTAGTGATTGTATTTTAGATGCTAAAACTCTAGATGAAGCTAAAGAAAATGCTAAGGATATAGTAGACGCAAGTGATACTTTGCTTGATATTGTTAATGGTATTCTTGATATTTCTAAGATTGAAGCTGGTAAACTTGAAATTGTTAATACTGCTTATAATGCACCTTCTACTTTTAAGGAACTTGCTAAACTAATTACTCCTAAGATGAAGGAAAAGGGACTTGATTTTACTTATTATATTGCACCAGATTTACCTAATTCATTGATGGGAGATTCAGCTAATTTAAAGAAAATTGTTACTAATATTCTAAGTAATGCTTGCAAGTATACAAAAACTGGTTTTGTTAGATATGAAGTTAATTGTGTTAATATGAATGATTACACTAGACTTATTATATCTGTTGAAGATTCTGGTCAGGGTATTAAGAAGGAAAATATCAATAAGTTATTTACTAGATTTCAAAGACTTGAAGAAGATAAGAATACTACTATAGAAGGAACTGGACTTGGTCTTGCAATTACTAAACAACTTACTGAAATGATGGGTGGTAAAGTTATTGTTCATTCTGTATATGGAACTGGTTCTAAATTTACTGTAGTTCTTAATCAGAAAATTGATAATGAAAATAATGTATCAGAGCATAAATATAAAACTACTCTTGATTTACATGATGTAAGAATTTTAGTTGTAGATGATAATGTTTTGAATATAAAAGTTGCTAAAAAGCTACTTGAAATGTTTAATGCTAATAATATTACAACATGTTCAAGTGGATTTGAATGTATTAAAAAAATTAAGGAAAGTTTAGATTATGATATTATTTTACTTGATGATATGATGCCTAAGAAAAGTGGAGTTGAAACTTTAAAAGAACTTAAAGAGATTAATGGTTTTAAGATTCCAACAATTGCTTTAACGGCAAATGCAATTACTGGTATGAAAGAAAAATATTTATCAGAAGGGTTTGATAATTATTTGGCTAAACCGATTGAAAAAGAAGAGTTAATAAGAGTAATAAATGAGACATTAGGAAGAGTGGTTACTGAACAAATGCCTATTGTTGAAGATGAAGAAGTTACTAGTGAAGAAATTAATGATGAGTCAAAAGAAAATGAGATTATTCCAGTTGAAGATGATATAGAGAATGAGTTAGGTGAAAAATTGGATTTATCTTTTGAAGTTGATGAAGATAACTTATTAAAAGAATCTTCAGTACATGTTGATCATTTTGAAGATGAAGATGTTTTAAATGAAGTTAATTCGATAAGTACTATTCCTCTTGTTGGGTCTGATGTATCAACTGATGTAATTGAGAAGGTTGATGTTAATTATTTAAAAGATAATGGTGTTGATATTGATTTTGCTTTAGATTTACTTGGTGATATGGATATGTATAATTCAACTGTTCATGATTTTGTTGATGAGGTTGATGATAAATGGAAAAGAATTGTTGAATATAAAAATTCTTCTGATATGGAAAATTATGCAATTGAGGTTCATTCTTTGAAGAGTGATGCCAAATATTTGGGATTAATGAAATTAGCTGAAGTTGCTTATAAGCATGAATTAAAGAGTAAAGAAAAAGATATAGATTTTGTTAATAATCATTTTTCTGAACTTGAAGAAGAATATGATAAGAGTATTGATATTATAAAAAAATATGCAAAAGATAATTAAAAAGATTATTCAATTGAATAATCTTTTTATATATTTAATAAATAAATAGATAAAGATAGTATATTAGCAAATATACTTAGTAAAATATAAGGAAGAAGAAAGTATTTCTTTTTACCTATTAATGGTTCTGTTTCTTCAAATAAGAAGAGAGTTGATAATAATGTTCCTAGACAAGATGCAAATCCTAAAAAGTTATTATTTAATCCAAAAAATACTATTGTAAATGACTGATTAAATAGATAATTAATTAGGAGAGTTTTTTTATATGACTTAGGTATTTCATTCATGGAATAATCCTTTATTACTGAATAAATAGTGTATGCTAGTAATATATAGATAATGGACCAAGCTATTCCATAAAACATTGGTGGTGGAGCAAAATTTGGTTTTATAATCTCTTTATAATACTTGTAATTTAATGGTAATATACTTGTTATGAACCATGGTAGTAAACATGTGACATATTTAATTATTTTTTTAATCATTTAATCATCTCCTCTTTTATTATTTTATGTTTTATATTATAATATTATTAGTTTTTTAGGAGGATTTTTTATGAAACAAGAAATGATACTTGATGATAAAAATATTATGGTTATGAAGTTACTTCATTATTTTATAACTGAAAAGAATTATAATCCGATTATTCTACAAGGTGTTGAAAATGAAATATGGCTTGAGAATATGGATGAGGATTGTAAAATAGTTAGGATTGTATCTGGACATATTCATAATGATGAGCAGTTTCGTTTTGATGTATTTAAAACTAAAAGAATTCTAAAAAAGATTAAGAAGAAAACATTTTCTTTGAGTATGAATGTTATGAGTATATTCTTGGAAATGGGTGATAATGTTTCTGATGATATTAATGCAGATCCTAAGTTAATGTGTATTAATATTCACGAAGAGAGTGATATAAAGAAAAATGAGACTATTAAAAAGTTATTCCCAGATTTATCTAAAAAGATGAAATATTCTGAAGAGGGTATGGAACTTTTTATGAAGATTACTGGTGATATTAATAAACATAATAAGGATGATGCTTCTAGAATAGAAAAAGTATTTAGAAGTAAGGTTCCTTATGTTACTTATTTTCTTATAGCGGTTAATTGCATTTTCTTTTTTGTACCGATGTTGTTAATGCAATCTAATAACATGATGTTAATGTTGAGTGTTCATGGTCCTAGTGTAAGGGCAGGACAATACTATAGATTACTTACTGGTATATTACTTCATGGTAGTATTTTCCATTTGTTTTTTAATTGTTATGCTTTATATGTAATAGGATCTCAGATTGAAAGTTTTATGGGAAAATTTAAGTATCTTTTAGTATATTTATTCTCTGGACTTACGGGTTCGCTTTTATCTATTACATTTAGTGGTAATGTTGCTTCTATAGGTGCAAGTGGTGCTATATTTGGACTTATGGGATCACTATTATATTTTGGATATCATTATAGGGTTTATCTTGGTAATGTACTTATGAGTCAAATAGTTCCATTAATTGTACTTAACTTAGGAATTGGTTTTATTGTTCCTGGTATTGATAATGCAGCTCATATTGGTGGATTAGTTGGAGGTTCAATAATTACTATGGCTTTAGGAGTTAAAGATAAGTCTTCTACTTTTGAAAAAATAAATGGGTGGATTATTACTATTGTATTTATGATATTTTTATGTTTTATGGCATTTGTTGTATCTGCTAAATAGTTATTTATTATTGTATTTGATTTTAGAAAATGATAAAATTATTTTATAGTATTATAGTGAGGTGATATATATGTCACAAGAACAAACTAGTTTGTTTGATCTTAGTAAGATTGATACAGAAAATATTAGAGTTACTTTGAAGGAGGTATATTCTTCATTAGAAGAGAGAGGATATAATCCAACTAATCAGATTGTTGGTTACTTAATTAGTGGTGATCCTGGATATATTTCTAGTTATAATGATGCTAGAAATAAAATTCAGTCAATTGATAGAGCTAAGATAGTAGAAATTCTATTATTGGAATTTCAGAAGAATAATAAATGAGATATTTAGGACTTGATTTAGGAAGTAGAACTTTAGGAGTTTCATTAAGTGATAAGACAGGGTTAATTGCGTGTAGTTTAAAAACAATTAAACATGAAGAGGAATATGATAGATTAGTTAATGATGTTGTTTCTTTGGTTAATGAGTTTAGTGTTGATGCAATTGTTTTAGGTTATCCTAAAAATATGAATGGAACTATTGGACCTAAAGGAGAATTAAGTGAAAACTTTAAAAAAAGTTTAGAAAACGTACTTGAAATTCCTGTTTATTTACAGGATGAGCGTTTAAGTACTAAAAGTGCAACTGATATGTTAATTCAAGGAAATGTTTCTAGAAAAGATAGGAAGAAAGTTGTTGATTCAGTTGCTGCTACTATAATATTACAGACATTTTTAGATGGGAGAGAGAAATAATATGCAGAAAAACACATTTAGTATGATAGATGAAAATGGTGTAGAAACAGTATATGATGTTTTATTTACTTTTGAAAGTGATGAAACAAATAAGAATTATATTGTTTATACTGATAATACAAGAGATGAAAGCGGAAATATAGAAGTTTATGCTTCAATATATGATCCTGTTGATCCACATAGTAAGTTGGAGGCAATAGAAACAGAGAAAGAGTGGAAAGTTATTGAAACTATTTTAGATACGCTTCAAGAAGAAGTTAGAAAGAAAAATAATAAAGAGGATGCTGTCAGTGAATAGTGCCTTTTTTTGGAGGTAATATGAAAGTAAGAATTAAACCAAAATTGTTTGTTTTTATTCCAGTTGTTATTGGTTTAATTTTATTGATTGGTGGATTATCTTGGTTATATTTAATTAGTCCAGTTGATAGAAATAGCAAAGAAGATGTAAAGATTGAAATAAAATCTGGTACTAATACATCAAAGATTGGAGAATTATTAAAAGAAAAGAAAGTAATAAAGAGTAAAACTCTTTTTAGGTTGTATGTAAAGATTAATCATGTTTCTTCTTTAAAAGCTGGAACTTATAGGTTTAGTAAGAGTATGAGTTTGAACGAAGTAATTAAATTACTTGAAGATGGACGCATTTCTTATGAGGATTCTTTAAAACTTACTTTTAAACCAGGAGATAGAATTACTGTTTATGCAAAAACTATTAGTAATAATACTAATAATAGTTATGATGATGTTATTAATACTATTAATAATAAGGAATACTTAAAGACTTTAATAGATAAGTATTGGTTTTTAACAGATAAGATTTTAAATGATGATATTTATTATGCTCTTGAAGGATATCTTGCTCCTGATACATATTATTTTGATAGTGAGGATGTTAAGGTTGAAGAGATTATTACTAGAATGTTAGATGAAGAAGAAGATAATTTAGAAAAGTATAAATCGGTTATTAGTTCTGATGTTCATTACTATATTACAATGGCTTCTGTTATTCAGCTTGAGGGAACAACGACAGATAACAGAAAGGAAATAGTTGGTGTTTTTAAAAATAGACTTAGTTCTGGTTATAATATGGGTAGTGATGTTACAACATATTATGCTTTGCAAATTGATATGAAAGAGGATTTAAAAAGTGAACAATTTGCAACAATTAATCCATATAATACTAGAGCAGCAAATATGATAGGAAAAATGCCAGTAGGACCAGTTTGTAATCCTGGATTGTCAAGTATAGAGGCTAGTGCTTATCCTGCGGAAAATGATTATTTATTTTTCGTTGCTGATAAACATGGAAATATTTATTTCTCTAAGACAAATGCTGAACATAATAAGAAGATTGCAGAGATAAAGGCAAAAGGAGATTGGATTTTTTAAGTGGTGTTTATGATAGATAATAAAACTATAAATCAAATAAAGGAGAAGGCTTTAAATAGTAATATTCCTATTATTACTGATTCGGGTATTAATTATTTAATGAGATATATTAAAAAAAATAAAATAAAGAAGATTTTAGAAATTGGAACTGCAGTAGGTTATTCTGCAATAAAAATGTGTAGTGTTGATGATGACATTTTTGTTACATCAATAGAAAGAGATGAAAAAAGATATTTAGAAGCAATTAAGAATATTAAAAGTGTAAATCTAGATAATAGAATTACTCTTATTTATAAAGATGCTTTAGATGTTAAATTATCTGAGAAATATGATTTAATTTTTATTGATGCTGCAAAAGCACAAAGTATAAAGTTTTTTGAAAAATTTAGTGTTAATTTAGTTAATCATGGGACAATTGTTACTGATAATATGAATTTTCATGGACTAGTTCAAAAAAAGGAAGAAGAGATTAGTAGTAGAAATCTAAGGCAACTTGTTAGAAAAGTAAAGAATTATAAAGATTTTTTAGTTAATAATAATGATTATGATACTGAATTTCTTGAAGTTGGAGATGGACTTGCGATTAGTATAAAAAAATAAAAGATATTCTTAATAAGAAGGAGTTGAAAGTATGCAATTATTTCAAATATTAAGTTGTAGTGATGTTGGTACATGTTGTGGAAATTATGCAATTGCTAGTTTACTAGATATTGGTAGAAGAATGGTTTCTTTAGTTCAATTGTTAGTACCAATAGTATTAATTTCATCGGCGATTTTTCAATTAGTTATGATGTTAATAAATCCAGATGATAAGAAAGGAACTAAGAAAATTATAAATAAAATAATTGCTGCAGTTGCTGTGTTTTTTATTCCAACGGCATTTGATTTATCTATAGGTGTTTTTCCAGACGATTTTTCTTTTGCTTCTTGTTGGGAAACTGCAAAAACTATGAGAGAGGTATCTGAAGCTACGAAGTTAGAGTACAAAAAAGTTTCAGATGTAGATAGAAAAAAAATTATTGGTGATTCAACAGTATATGAAAAAGGTAAGGAGAAAGTAGATACTGGTGGTAGTGGTTCAAGTGGAGCTAGTGGTGTTGGAGCACAAAGAATGGTTAATACTGCTCTTGCAGAACTTGGTAATAATGAAGGAGATGGATCACATCATAAGTATGAGGCGTTTAGTGGATTGGATGATAGTCAGCCATGGTGTGCTGCGTTTGTAACCTGGGTTGGAGGAGCAGCTGGATATTTGGACAAAAATATAATGCCAAGGTTTACTTCATGTGATTTTCCAAATTTATTTTCTAGTTATGGACTTGAAACTCATGGTTCAAGTTATAATCCAAGTGCAGGAGATTTAATATTCTTTACTTGGGATTGTAGTGGGTTTACAAATCATGTAGGTATTGTTTTATCATATGATTCTAATTATATTTATACTATTGAAGGAAACACTTCTTGTGATGATTCATCTTTGAATAGTAAGTGTCATAGTTCTGATGGTGTATATAAGAAAAAGAGACCACGTGATTGTACTGTTGAGGGATATGCTACACCTAAATATCCTTCAAGTTAGGAGTATTATATGGAAAAGAATAGAAATGTTAGAATAATTGCTATGATAGGTATATTATCAATGTTTATTATTTATCTTATCTATCATTATGCAACAAAGGATACTAGTTTTAATAAATATAAAGTTGATAAAAGTAAGAATATTGTTTATTCAATTTATGGTAATGGGGATACATCTGTTCCAGAAATAAATATAAAGGGTGCAGGTGTAGAAGCAATAAATACTGCGATAGTTGATAAAGCGAATGATTTTTTAAATGGAAGAAATACAATATCTTATGATTTTCATATAAATGGTAAAATATTATCTATTGCGATAAAATATGTAGATTATTATGATGAGGTTGTAAAATATCCGGTAATTACATTTGATGTTTATAATATTAATTTTTATGAATCAAAAATATTAAGTAGTAATGATATGCTTTCTATTTATGGAGTTAATGAAGCAGATGTTAAAGAAATAGTTGAAGGTAAATTTGTGGATTTTTATAATGATGAGTTAGAAAAAGGATATTTTCATGATGAGTGTGATTATGCCTGCTTTTTATACCAAAGAGGTATAACTGATGATAATTATATGGATGATATTTATTATTATGTTAAAGATGGTAATTTGTATGTATTAAAACCTTTTAAGGTATATTCACCTTTTGGTGAAGATAAATACTATAAAGATGAAGACTATTATATTCAAATAACAGATTATAAGTAAGAAAGATTATTTCTTTCTTTTTCTTTTAAAATTATATATAATAATTTGGAGGTGATACTTTTGAAAATACTTGCTGAAGTTATTAATAAAAATAATCTATATCTTGAAATTGTTGATGGTATTATTTTACCTATTAAGGATTATTCTGTTGAATCTGTTTGTTATTTTGATATAGATGAAATTATAAGTATAAAGAAGAATACTAATAGAGAAGTATTTGTTAAGATTAATAAGAATTTATTCAATAAAGATATTAGTTCTGTTAAAGAAATACTACAAACTTTAAATGATAATAAAATAGATGGTGTTTTTTTCTATGATCTTGCAATACTACAATTAAAGAATGAATTGAACTTAGATATAAAACTTATTTGGAATCAGACTCATATGGTTAATAATTACAGAACTTGTGATTATTATTATAGTAAAGGTGTAGATTATGCTTTACTTGGTAAAGAAATTACTATAGATGAAATATTAGAAATAATTAAACTTAGTAAGATTGGAAGTATGGTTGAGGTTGTTTCTTTACCTAGTGTTGGTTTTAGTAGAAGATTATTAGTATCAAATTATTATAATGATTTAGGAGTATCTGGTGATAAAGTTTTAAAAGTTAAAGAAAAGATTACTGATACTAATTATGATGTTATTGAAGATGAAAATGGTACTTGTTTTTATTATGATAAGATTATGAATGGAACAGGTATTATTAAAGATTTATATAATAACGGATGTAATTATATAATATTTAGAGAGTATGGAATAGATGATTTTTCAGAGTTATTATCAGATACAAAAGAATATATTGATAATAAATGTGAATCTTCTATGTATATAGATAAATATAAAAAGTTAGGGGATAGTACAAATTTCTTTTTTAAGAAAACTATTTATAAGGTGAAGTAGTATGAAAAAAATAGAATTATTATCTCCTGCGGGAGATTTAGAAAGACTTAAAGTTACTCTTTTATATGGTGCTGATGCAGTATATATTGGTGGGTACAAATATAGTTTAAGAGCAAATGCAAATAATTTTAGCATTGATGAAATTAGAGAAGGATGTAATTTTGCACATAAGTTGGGGAAAAAAGTTCATTTAACTTTAAATATAGTTTTTCATAATGAAGATATGGATGGTGTCGAAGATTATATAGATCAAGTTGTTTCTGCTGGTATTGATGCTTTTATTGTAAGTGATCCTTTTATTATTTCATTTATAAAGAATAAATATCCTAATGTAGAAGTACATTTGTCTACACAAAATTCTACTACTAATTATGAGTCTATTAAATTTTTTGAAAATGAAGGAATCGATAGAGTTGTTTTAGCAAGAGAATTATCTAAAAATGAAATAAGTGAAATAATAAAAAAAGTTAAATGCGATATTGAGGTTTTTATTCATGGAGCAATGTGTACTTGTTTTTCTGGAAGATGTGCATTGTCAAATTATGTAACTGGTAGAGATGCTAATCGAGGTGGATGTGCACAGGTATGTAGATTTTCTTTTAAGAATGATGGATATAAGGATTTTACTTTTGCAACTAAAGATATGAATATGGCAGCGCATATTGGAGAATTAATAGATATGGGTGTTAGAAGTTTAAAGGTAGAAGGTAGAATGAGATCTTTATATTATTTAGCAACTGTTATTGGTACTTATAGAAATATAATAGATGATTATTATGATGGTATTTTAAATGATAAATCTATGAAGATATATCAAGAAAGATTAGATAGAGTTGCTAACAGGGAAACATCAGATCATTATTTTTCTAAAGAAGCTGATTATGAGGATCAATATTATACTGGAAGAAGTGAGGTATCAAATCAAGATTATTTAGGACAAGTTATTTCATATGATAAAGAAAATAAGTTATTGAAAATATATGAAAGAAATTATTTTGAAGTAGGAGATACTTTGGAGTTATTTACTTATGATGGTATTCATAAGGAATTTGTTTTGGATAAATTATATAACTGTGATATGGAGAGTATTGATGTTGCTAGACATCCAGATGATATTTATTATTTGTATTTAGATGTTGATTTTGAAATTCATGAATATTCAATGTTAAAAATAGTTAAGAAAGGGAGAGTTTAATATGACAAAAAATGAGAAAATTGCGATGAAAAACTTTTTAAATAAAGAAATTAATTTATCTGAATATGCAACTAAGAGTTCTGATTTTTTGAGATTAAAAGACGAAGAAGAAGATATAAGACCTCCTTTTTTTCATGATATAGATAGAATAATTCATTCATTAAGTTACACTAGATATTTAGATAAGACTCAAGTATTTACTAAGAATATTAATGATCATATAAGTAAGAGAATTACACATGTTCAATTAGTTAGTAAGATTGCTAGGACAATTGGAAGAGCACTTAATTTGAATGAAGATTTATGTGAGGCTATTGCATTGGGACATGATATTGGACATACACCACTTGGACATGCAGGAGAAGCTATGCTTAATGAAATATCTCTTAGGGAATTAGGAGAATATTTTTCTCATAATATACAAAGTGTTAGACATTTAAATTATGTTGAAAACAATGGCAATGGTCTTAATTTATGTGTTCAGGTACTTGATGGTATTATGTGTCATAATGGAGAAATGTTAGATTCAATTTATAAACCAGAGAAAAAAGATATAAAGAAATTTTTAGAACAATATAATGATTCATATAAGGATATTAAAAAATCTAATAAAAATCATCCAATGACACTTGAGGGTTGTGTTGTTAGGATAAGTGATATTATTGGTTATATTGGAAGAGATATAGAAGATGCTATTATGATTGGTAAAATAAAAAGAAGTGATTTGCCAAATGAAATTGTAAATGTATTAGGTTGTACTAATAAAGAAATTGTAAATACTATTATTTTGGATATTATTAATAATAGTATGAATAAACCATATATTAAAATGAGTGAGGATGTTTATAAAGCGTTATTTGCTTTAAAAAAATATAATTATGATCATATATATAAATACAGTTTATCTGAAGAAAAGTTAGCATATTATAGTGATGGAATGAATAAAATATTTAAAAGATATTTAGATGATTTAGATAATAAGAATAAAGATAGTATTATTTATAAATTTTTTCTTAATACTCAATGTGATGAATATTTATCAAATACATCAAATAAAAGAATTGTAATTGATTTTATTGCTGGAATGACTGATGAAATGTTTTTGCGTGAAATTGAACTATAAATATTGATAAATTTTAAAAAATATGATATAATTAACTGACTTTGAGGGGGAAGTAGAAATGTTAAATTACAGTTTGAATAAAGAAGATGAAAAGAAATTCATAAAGTGTATTAAAGAATCTGGAAATGAATTAGATATTGTTTTTGCGGATGGAAGTGTATTTAAGGGAGTTAAAGCCTGTGATGAAAATATTGAGAAGGTTAATGCTGTACAAGAAGAGCAAGCAAAAAAAGGATTAAGTAACTATAAAGTATTTAAAAACAGAGAAAGAGGTTCTAAACTTGGAATGATTATTGGGGGAGGAGCTGGATTAGGTGCTTCAATTGTTGCTGCTGCAAATTTTGCGTCTTCAGTTTCACCAGTATTAATTCCTATTGGAATTGGAGTTGTTACAGTTTTAGGTGCAATACCTGCATTTTGTAAATTTGTAAAAAATAGAAGAATATTAGGTGAATTAGATAAAATTAGTTATAGAA
Organism: uncultured Erysipelotrichaceae bacterium; assembly: GCA_902798815.1. Taxonomy (GTDB): domain Bacteria; phylum Bacillota_I; class Bacilli_A; order RF39; family UBA660; genus UBA3789. The sequence continues at coordinate 44,334 of CADBYH010000006.1, forward strand.
ATGAACATATGAGTGATTTAGCTAATTATAGAGGTTATCCAAATTCTTTGGCAGGAATGTCAAATAATAAAAGAAAATATTTTGAAAAGAGTGAAAAACCATTTTCTTTAGTTAATGTTGATAAGTATGACATAGAAGATTTATCAAGAATAGTTGGTAATATTGAAAAAGAAGAAAGTTTTGGTTTCTCATATTGTAAAAAATAATTGTGGGGATATTGAAATCTTAAAAATAATATGATATACTATGGCAAGTTGAGTTTAAACTTGACTATAAAATAATAACGAGGTGATAACAATGGGAGATAAGAATACAGTATATTTAACTCAAGAAGGATTAGATGAATTAAAGAAAGAATTAGATGAGTTAATCAATATACGTCGCCCTGAGAATATACAAGCAATTAAAGAAGCGAGATCATTAGGTGATTTATCTGAGAATGCAGAGTATGATGCTGCTAGAAATGAACAAGCTCAAATTGAAGGAAGAATTAAACAATTAGAAAAAATGCTTGAACATGTTTCTATTATTGCTGAAGTTTCTACTGATAAAGTAGGTATTGGAAATACAGTTTCAATTAAATATATTGATGATGAAGAAGAAGATGAATATAAAATAGTTGGTAGTCAAGAGGCTGATCCATTTGAGAGTAAAATATCAAATGAAAGTCCAATTGCTCAAGCTTTATTTAATCATAAAGTTGGAGATGTTGTTACTGTTGAAAGTCCAAATGGTAATTATGAAGTAGAGATTATTGAAATTAAATAAAACTATTTACACTATAAATAGTTTTTTTATTGCAATTTTTTATTGTTTTTAATATACTTTAATTACAATAAGGAGGAGTTTAAAATAATGAGTGAAGATGAGAAAAGGGAAGAAGTAAAAGAAGAGATTTTAGATGATGTAGAAAAAACAGAAGATAATACTCAGGATGTTAAAACAGAAGAAAATCAGGAAGTAAAGAAAGATGATGGTAAAAAGAAGAAAAGTAAAAAAGGACCATTAATAATAATTATTATTTTATTATTAATAGCTATATTTGCATGTGTTTATTTTTTAGTATTACCTAAAACAGTTAAGACAGAAACAAAGAAAGACGTAAAGAAGTCACAATATAGACTTAGTGGTAACGGACTTGAGAACTTTGATTTATATTTCTTACAATTAGAAAACAAAGAAATGAATAAGGTTTATAGTCCGCTTTCAATTAAATATGCGCTTGCTATGTTACAAGATGGAGCAAGTGGAGAAACAAAAGAACAGATCACAAATTTAATAGGTGATTACAAACCAAAAGCATATACTAATAGTGACCATATGTCATTTGCAAACGCTATGTTTATTAGAAATACTTTTAAAGATAAAGTAAAGACCGAATATGTTACTAAATTACAAAAAAAATATAATGCTGAAGTTATATTGGACGAATTTGCTGGTCCAGATAATATCAATAACTGGGTTAGTAATAAAACATTTAAGTTAATAAATAATTTGGTTGATAGTGTGGAAGATAATGATTTCTTTTTGATCAATGCTTTAGCAATTGATATGAATTGGAATAATCAGATTCATTGTGCTTCTGGAAGCGAAGTTCCATGTTTAACACCTAAGGGGTATCATGTATATTATGACCACGAGAAAATTTCAGATAATGATGAATATGCTTATTCAGATGTAAGTTATCCGTATACTTCAGATAATAGTTTTCCATCAATTGATTTCAATGGAGATAAAAAAGTTAAGTCTTCTGAAATATTAGTAGATGTTAATCGTTATAATGCAGTTAAAGAAATTGGGGAAGACAAAATAAGAAAAGAAGTTGGAGACGCATATAGAAAATGGCTTGAAAGTGAAGAAACAAAAAGTGCTATGCAGTGGGATAAAAGTATAGAAACTGATGTTAATAAATATTTGAATACGTACATAAAGGAATTAGATAGTAATTATAAAAAAGAGAGTTATTCGACAGATTTATCTTTGTATGTTGATGAGGATGTTAAAGTATTTGCAAAAGATTTACAAACTTATGATAATGTCACATTACAATATGTTGGTATTATGCCAAAAAATGAAAAATTAAGTGATTTTGTTAAAAATTCTAATGCAGAAAAAATAAATATATTAATCAAAAATTTAAAAGAAGCAAAGATTGATAATTTTAAAGATGGTGTTGCAACTATAGTACGTGGTAATATTCCATTCTTTAAATATGAATATCAATTAGAGTTAATAAAAGATTTAGAATCATTAGGTGTCAAAAATATATTTGATATAAATAAATCTGATCTTTCAGGTATGCTAGATGGAGAGAAGGAAGCAATTAATCCTGCAATTCATAAAGCAAATATTGAATTTTCTAATGATGGAATTAAAGCAGGAGCCTCAACTGCTTTTGGAGGATATGGCGCATCAAGAGGTGGTTTTGAGTATCTATATAAAATTCCTATTGAAGAAATTGATTTGACTTTTGATAAACCATATATGTATATAATTAGAGATAAAGCTACTGGTGAAGTATGGTTTACTGGTACTGTTTATGAACCAATTGTTGGATAGTTTAGAAACTTATAAACTTTTAAAGTTTATAAGTTTTTTTATTTATAGTCTTTTAAATTAATTGTTTATAATGTATAATTTAATAAGATGATAATAAGGGGAGGGTATTATTTATGATAATTAGAAAACCCTATGCTTTTTTAATTAAGAATTTTAAGAAGATACATATTGTTATGTTGATTCTTAGTTTGTTTGTTGCTTATAAACTTATAGATACAAATAATTTTGTTAACAATTTTATGAGATTAGGAATATATGATTTATATGCTGATCCAGTTACAAGACATATAACTACGTTAATGATGATATCTATTATAGTTTTGATTGCTGGTTGTGCTGCGTTGATATTTTTATTGTTACATAAAAACAAACCATGGAAAGCATATTTAATACCTTTAATTGTTTATATTAGTTTATTTTTTATACTTACTATTATAAAAAGTTTCTTTAAGACTTATACAATGGATGTTGAAACCACGGATTTAAGGTTTTCAAGAGATGTTCTTATGATGTTTGTAGTTGGTCAACTTCCTGCTATTGCTATTTTTGTTATACGTACATTTGGTCTTGATATTGGTAAATTTAACTTTAATATGGATGAAGAGTTTTTGGAACTTAGTGAAGAAGACAGAGAAGAAATTGAAGTTAGTATAGATGTTGATGTTAATACATTTAAAAGACTATATAGAAAGACTCTGAGAAATCTTGAATATTTCTATAAAGAACATACACTTATTACTAGAGTAGTTGTTGGATTGATAGTTGTAATCTTCATATTTAATATATACACATTTGTTTTTATAAAAAATAGGGTATATAAGGAAGGTAGTAATTATAATTATAATGGTTTTACGGTTAATGTTAATAATTCTTATTTTACTGATAAGAGTTATAATGGTGAAGTTATTTCTGATACTAGTAATTTTGTTATAATAGATATGTCTATTAAAAATAATTCTGATGAAGCTAGAAATTTTAATATTAGTAATTTCCATTTAAAGGCAGGAACTAAAGATTTTGTTACTACAGAGACAACATATAGTAAGGAATTCTCAGATTTAGGTAATACTTATAGTAATGTTAAAAAAATAGGTAAACAAAGTTCTCTTAATTATATAGTTGTATATAAAGTTGATAGAGATATAGATAAGTCAAGATTTGTGTTGTTTTTCCAGGAAAAGGGTGGAGATTCAAAACTTAGAAAGATTAAATTAAATGTCAAAGATTTAAGCAAATTAGAAAAACAGAAGGTTATTAAATCAGGTGATGATCTAAAGATTGATATATATGGTGTTGATGAAGACGTTTCTTTTTACAACGCTTCACTATCTAAAAGTATCATATATGGGACTAGAAGAGCTATGAATTCAACTTACTATAATGAAGATGTAGAATATGTTGCTCCAGAAGGTTATAAAGTGCTTTCAATAGAGTTTGGATCTGAGTCATTAGAGTCTAAAAACATGATTGACATTTTGAATAAGTATGGTAAAATTGATTATAGGGATAGTAGTAATAAAGATAGAGAAATGGATGTCGATTTGGCAGTTAAGAGTAGATACTTAGGTAAGTACGTTTATTTAAAAGTACCTGATAATTTTGATTCGGTTACAGATGTATCTATTGCTTTTACAATTAGAAATAAGCAGTATAAATATATGTTATACTAGGAGGATTGCTATGCAAGAAAAATATATAAAAAAGATTAAACTTATTATTACTTTGTTAATATTTGCAGGGCTTGTTTGGTTTTTGATTGTATCCCCAATGTTGAAGTTTCATGAAAATGAGAAAACATTGGAGAAAGCTGCAAGAAGATATTATGAATTGAATAATGATAAATTACCTACAGGAGAAAGAGTAAAAACTCTTTCTTTAAATGCGCTATATAAGGAATCATATTTGAAGAATGATTTATATGCTCCATATTCTGGAAAAGTATGTTCTTTAGATAATAGTTGGGTTAAAGTTAAGAGAGTTAATGGTGAATATAATTATTATACTTATTTAGATTGTGGTCTTTTAAAATCATCTATTGATCATAAGGGTCCTACAATTAAACTTAATGGGGATACAGAGATGGTTCTTGATGTTGGAGATAAGTATAACGAACAAGGTGTAAAGAGTGTTGTTGATAATACTGATGGAAAAATGAAGACTGATGATGCTTTAATAAGAGGTAGCGTTGATATTAGTAAAGTTGGTAAATACGAAATAGATTATATTGCATATGATAGTCTTAATAATAAAGGAATTGCTACTAGAACAGTAAATGTTGTAAAATCAATAAAAGGTATTGTAAAGAAAGATTTAAAGAAAAAGAAGAATTATACTGGTTCAGTAGAAAATAATTATATTTTATTTTCTAATATGTATTTTAGGATATTTGGACTAGATAATGATGGTAATGCAATTTTAGTAAGTGATGGAGATGTTGCGAATGTTAATTACACTAAAATTGAAGACTGGTTAGATAATTATTATTATGATCATATTACTGATGAAGCAAAAAAAATGATTGTTAAATCTAAGTATTGTAATATGAAAGTTGATGAAAACAATTTAGGTACTACTAAATGTAATTCATATACAAATAAAAGGTATGTTTACATTCCTTCTATCATTGAGGTTAATTTAGCAAATAGTAATGGATCTAATTTTATGAAACCACTTACTATGTCATGGGTTGCTAATAATATGAATAATAAAAAAGCATATGTTACTAGAAATGTGTTCTATGGTGAAGAATTTGGAAAAAATTACTTATCTTATGATAATACATTTAATTATGGTGTTCGACCAATGTTGAAAATAAAAGGTTCAGAACTTATTTATGATGGTGATGGAACATTTGATAATCCATATATTCTTAAAGACACAAAACGTGCTAAAGGTGGAGATTTACTAAACACTAGAAATACTGGAGAATATATTACAATTGATGGTGTTTTATGGAGAATTATAGATGCAATGAATGATGGAACTACAAAAGTAATAATGAATTTTAGTTTAAATGGAGAAGATGATGATTCAAATGTTACTAATAGTCCAGAAAGTTCAGTTGCTTTATATAATCCAAAAGATAAAGAGAATTATGGTTATGCTTATAACAATAATACAAGTAAGTATATTGATACATCATTCTTTGTAAAACATACTGTTGAAGCGCCAGTATATAAGAATAAATTTGTTTATGGAGAAGAGAAGAAAGTAAATAAATACGATATTAAATTTTCACCTCCAAATATGTATGAAATGTTTAGTGCTCAGAGTACTTCTTATGATGAACCATCTAGATCATATTGGTTAATAAATTCATCTGATTCTAAAAAAAGATATGCTGGAGCAATTACAGATATAGGAGTTCCATTAAATGAACCTGTAAGTAATTATGCTGCATATGGAATTAGAAGTGTTGGTTTTGTTAAAAAGGATACTTCTATAGGAAGTGGAAAAGGTACTTATAATTCACCTTATACAGTAAGGTAGAAAGGATTTTATATGAGTAGAAGTAAGAAGATAAATAAAAAAATTAAGACATATAATTATATATTGATTTGTTTACTTGTTGTTATTTCATTAATATTGTTGATGTTTTTGATGGAGAGTGTATTCTTTAGACCATATTATTTGACAGAATCTCGTGAAAAGAATATAACTAAATCCAAAAAGAGTGATGCTAAAGATTATGAAACAATAGGATGGGTTAGGGTACAAGGTACTAATATAGATTATCCTGTTTATGGAGCTATAAAAAATACATTTCAGTATCCGGTAAATGATAAATCATTTACTTGGACATTAAATGAGGATACTGATTTCCATAATGTAATGATGGTATATGGACATAATATAATGAATCTTGGTCCAAAACCTAAGATGCATGATGAAACATTTACTAAAATGGAAGAGTTGATGGATTTTGTTTATTATGATTTTGCTAAAGATAACAAATATATTCAACTTTCTATTAATGGAAATGATTATTTATATAAAGTTTTCTCTGTAGCATTTATAGATGTTGGTTATTATAATGAGTATCCAGAAGGTGAATTTTCACAGGAAGCAAAAGATTTATATATTAAAGATATGAAAGAAAAATCTATATATGATTATAATGTAAAAGTCCCTGATGATTCTAAAATTCTTTCTGTGGTAACATGTACAAGATTTTTTGATGATGATATTAATTATGATTTTATAGTTACTGGAAAACTTGTTAATAAAGGCGAAAGAGCTAATAATTATAAAGTAACTAAGAATGATAATTATAAAAAAATTGAAAAAATTTTGAAAGGTAGTGATGAAGATGAAGAAAGCGATGCGTAAGAGAATAAAAATTGGGTTGTTGTTAGTTATTTCATTCTTTGCTGTTTCTATGAAACAAACTTATGCATTGAATGCTTGTTCAGGATCTGATGTTCCATTTAAGTCTGAGAACGTTGTTGAAAGATATGGAATAAACTTTAACAGAACAGGTGATAAAACTTATGAGTTAAAAATGGTTCCTGCAAAAAATACTGCAGAAAGATGTAAAGTTAAGTTTAAAATCAGTTCTATTAATGGAAATGCTGCTGCTGCAGATAAATATAAAGATGCAGTACTTACTTGTGGACATGATATTACTGGTATTAAAATTGATGGTACAGTAACTGACAGATCAACAAGTCTTGAAAGTGTTCTTATTGAACTTTCAAGTGTAAAAGATGATAGTTTGCAAATCCCAAAAAATGAAAATGATTCAGGTTCTTGTTATTATAATCAAGTTAATGCGAAGTTAACTCAATCTGCTGACATGTCTGCAGATAGAAGTTCAGAATCATTTGGAGATATTCCTCTTGAAACATTTGATGGAAAATCAAAAGTTGATTGTAGTAAATATAACTATGATCTTAGTAGTTGTACTTCATTTGAATGTAACTTTTGTAGAGCATATATAAACGCAACTGTAAAATATGATAAATTAACTACAAGTACTGTTCCGGATTCTGTTTCCCTTAAGTGTGATGAAAAAGTTGATAAAAAATTAATAGGCTTCGAAGAAGCTATAAGTAAAGATAAAACAAAATATTTCACTTATTTTTCACCATATAGTGATGTAGGTACAGATAATAGAAATAGAACATATTTAAGAGCTTCTCAAATCACTGAGTCAAAATTACAATATTATTACTATCATTATTCACCTGGTAGAAAAACTAAATATGACGGAACTGCTGGTGGTGATCCTGTAAAATGTTCAGTTGAATGTAAGGAAGCAGTTGAAGTTGAATATGGACCTCCAGTTGCTTCAAAAGGTGGATTATGTTTTGAATACAAAGTTAGAGTTACTAGTAGAGTGGTTTGTGATATGGTTAAAGAACCAGATAAACCAAAGAAGGTTACTTCATATTGTACTCCTTATCCACACTGTTCTAATTCTTCCGGAGATTATGATGTTACACAAGGTGGACCGAGTGAAGATTTTGATTCTTGTATAGAAGATTGTGATGGTGGTAAGTATACAAAAAAATGTAGCAAAAAATGTTACAAACAAGTATATGGTACTACTAAAAATAATTCAAAATTAGCACTAAGAAGTAATGATGATTATAGTGTTATGAAATTAGCAGATGATGCTGCACTTTCATGGAGAGGAACGATTGCTGATTGTAAATCTCTTCCTGAAAATCCAAAAGGATGTTATTACAGAAATGGTAAAGGTGCTATTAAATGGTCCGGATATTACGTTAATCCTTATTATACTTCAGGACGTTGGTATAAAGATGGTGGAAGTAAAACTTCTACAGGTTCTTGGAAATCAGGTTATTATGTTTCAAGAAGTGACGGTTTTTATAGATACTTATATGATACAGGTTTCTGTAATGATCGTTGTACTTGGAATGATTGTAGAAAGAATGAGTATTTGAATCCTGGAATGGCTAAGAAGGATTATGAAAGAAATGTAGCTGTTTATAATAAAGTTCTTAAATCATGTGCTACTCAAATAAAATGTTCTACAAGACAATCAACATATACAATTTCAGCAAATTATATAAATGATGCATCTGGAGATGAAGGTATAACTGTTTCTTATCCATATGAGACTAAAAAAGATATCTTACAGAGAAAAGATGATGGATCACTTACTACAACTGTTAAAAATTCTGATACTACTTTAATATTAAATGAACCATCAACTAATGAAGGTATATATGGATGCTATAATGAAAATAGTAAAGAAACTAATATTTATCGTTCAACTTGGGGATTCCCTGGAGTTTGGTCTAATCCAAAAACTCATGAAATATCATTTACTCCAAAATCAGAATGGAATAAGAAAGATAAACAATTCTGTCTTCCATTAGATGTTAAAAATGTAAATGGTAAATGGGCAATAGACTATTATAGTTTAAAAGATGATTATTTAGGATTATCTACAACAACAACTTGGAGTAAATGTCTTAATTCTGATGATTTAGGACCTACTAAATGGAATATTGTTGCAGAAACTAAGAATTTTGGTAAATTTGGATGGAATATTAATATAAGTTGTTTCTATGCTAAGTATGTTAATAGTGATGATGATTGTAAGGCTGAACCATTGAATTATAGAGTAAGATCTGTTAATACAGACAATTTATTCCCAGATCCAAATGGTACAGAGATTACTGATTCAAGTCAAACAGGTAGAGCTGCTGGATTTAACTGGTCAACATTCTCTGCTGTAAGTGGAAATAAAAAATATGAAGTAAATCCTCCAGCACTTATTAGTAAAGTTCAAAATAAGAGCAATATTTATAACGATAAGGAATTAGATTATGAATTATATTTATCTCCTGACAATATAAGAAAGATAAGAGATTATACAAAAAATGGTAACTATATTGATAAAGTAAAATTATCTGATTTCAAAGATGTTGATGGAATTTTAAGATATAAGAGTAAATTCATAAGAAATAGCGAATATGTTTCAAATTTCACAGGACCAACGAATGATTCTGCAATGTATTGTAATAATATGATTGATAGAAACAGATGTTGGTATTCTAGTTAGGAGGTTGTTATGAATAAGAGTATTTTAACTGTAGGAATTATATTCCTTGCTTTAATTGCATTAGCTTTGTTACAAGTACTTAATAATTATTCTACTGGTAGTGAGTTGGATTATTATTTAGTAAAAGAAACTACTGATGCAGCAATTGATGATTCAATGGATTGGGATTTTTATCACGATTGTGGTTTATATAGAATCGATAAAGAAAGGTTTGTTGAAATGTTTCTTTATCGATTCGCAAACAATGTTGATGCTTCTAGAGGATATAAAATAGGTTTTTATGATATTAATGAAGTACCACCAAAAGTAAGTATAAAGATTGATTCTTTAACTACTTTAAGTTTTAATTCTAAAGATACTTCAGGAAATAAAGATACATCTGCTGCAAATATTTCTACATCATATGATGCTATTATAGAGGCTGGATATAAATCTGATGTTACAACAGAACTATATATAAGTAAAGATAGTGATCGTTGTAAGTCATTGAAAAAAGATAGAGGGTAATTTGTAAAGGAGGAATAAAATGGGAAATTTAGTTACTGGATTTAAAAAATTTATGCAAAATAAGAATACTGTTACTGTTGTAGGAGTTATTCTTGCTATTGTTGTTTTATATGTAGCTTATACGATGCGTATAAAAAGTTCAATTAATCCTATATCTGTGCCTTTTGCTTCTGAACAGATTCCAGCAGGAACTCAGATAACTGAGGGTATGATAGGAACTATGCAAGTTCCACCTTCAATGTTAGAAGGTGATGTAATCACTAATGTTGGTGAAATCGTTGATAAGTATTCTGCTGCTGATGTTGTAATTCCTAAAGGAAGTTTGTTCTATAAACGTGCAGTAGTTGAAAAAGAACAGTTACCTGCAAATATCATTTTGCAATATCCAAAAGGATATGTATTATATAATTTAAATGTTAGTACAGAAAGTACTTATGGTAACTCTGTATATCCTGGAAATTATATTGATATTTACTTTAAAGCAGTTAATAAAGTTACTGATGAAAATGCACCTAAGACTGCTGATAATGATAAAGTTATGTTAGGTAAGTTAATATCAAATATAGAGGTATTAGCTGTTAAGGATTCTGCTGGAAAACCTGTTTTCCAAAATATTGATGAAAATAGAGTTCCTGCAATGGTTGTATTTGCAGTTCCAGAAGAATATTATGTTTTATTGAAAAAATCTGAATTTATGCAAACATATGATACTTCACTAATCCCTGTTCCTACTAATGAAAGTTTAAAAGATGAACCATCTGATTTAGAGATTAGTAGTGAACAATTAAAAGACTGGATTAATGAGCATACAATTTGGACAGATGGATAGAATTAATTATAGATAAAAAGGGATGTGTTATTAATGAATGAAAATATTTTTGATAAGTTGGATTTTGGTCCATTTAAAGCATTATTAGATGATGATGATATAACAGACATTTCATATGATAATAATGGTCAAATATGGATTCGTTCATTAACTCAAGGATCAATGAGAGTTGAAATTGAAGGTGCTACTCCAGATTTCGTTGAAAAATTAGCTTTTCAATGTTCAAATGTTATGGGTACAACTTTCAATAATGCAAAACCCTTTTTGGATGCTGAGTCTGCTGAGTTACGTATGAACTTTGTACATCAATCAATTGCTACAAATGGTATTGCATTAGTTATACGTAAAACTCCAGCAAAAATAAGACTTGAAAAAGACAAATTAATTAAAGAAGATTATTTTACACCGGCAATACATGATTTTTTGATCAAATGTGTTGAAGGACATTGTAACATTATGGTTGCTGGTGAGACTGGTTCAGGTAAAACTGAGTTTGTTAAATATTTAGCTAGTCATACAAGAACAAATGAAAAAATAATAACTATAGAGGATACCTTGGAACTTCATTTGGATAAGATTTATCCACAAAGAGATATTGTTTCAATGAAGACAAATAATGTTGCTTCGTATTCTGATGTTTTGGTTACTTGTATGCGTCAGAATCCTAAGTGGATTCTACTTTCCGAGGTACGTTCTGCTGAAGCTGTTTCTGCAGTACGTAACTCTATTTCTTCAGGACATAATATTTTATCAACAATTCATGCTGATAAAGCATCTGCTATACCTTATCGTTTATATTCTTTGATGGAAACTGATTTGGATGTACATCAATTTCTTACTACAATATATCGTTACATTCAACTTGGTGTTCATATTAAGGCATTTTATAGTAAGGAATATGGAAAGTTCCATCGTGAATTGGATGAGGTATGTGAATTTTATGTTGATGATAATAATGTTCCTCAGTCTAGAATTATCTATCAAAAACTAATGGGTAAAATGATGATGTGTAAACCTAGTCAGCATTTAGTTGAATATATAGAAAATCAAAATATAGAAATACAGAGTATTATTAAGGATTTACCTGATGAGTTACCTATATATAAATCAAAGGATTTTGATTCTGAGGATAATAGTGAAAATAATAATGATAATAATGTATCAACAAATACAAATAATGTTGAACCAGAAAATAGTTCAACTCCTGTAGAAAATTCTAGTACTGAAAAAATTAATAATACAGATAATAAAGAAGATAAAAAAGATATAGTTGATGGGCAAGCAGAGACTGTTCCTGTAGTTGAAAGTGGTACTAATAATGTTAAATTAGCAACACCGGTTGTTCAATCAAATACTAGTGTTATTTCTGAAGGAACAAATCAGGTTGCAACTTCAGTATCTCAAGAGCAAAGTACTGTTGCTCCTGTACCTAGTAGTGCACCTGCAACTAATAATACAGTATCTACTGTAACCTCTGTTGCTTCTCCGGTTGCTGCAGTTCCTGCGGTTACTCCAGTTGAAAGTGCTCCAGTTGCTGTTCCTACTGCAACTCCTACAGTTAGTGCACCTGCACCTGCACCTGCAACAGTTACAGTTCCATCTCAGACTGTATCAAACCAAAACACTAATACTTCTCAACCTGTTCAACCTAGTGTTGTAAGTCCTCAAAATCCTGCAGGTTCATCAGAAGTTAGTATACCTGTTATTGGTAAATTAGATGGATAGAATGGAGTTGGTTAAATGTATATTGAAGAATTAGTAATAATTATTGCTATTGTTTTAGGAATATATTTATACCGTAATTATAAAGGTGAAAATGTTGGTAAGTATGTTCTTGGTCAAGTACAAGGTATGTATGATAAGTTTGCTCCATATTCTTTTAAGGTTGTTAGAGAGAAAACAAAGGAATTGGGACAAGAATATACTGTTAGACAATATTCGTTGCAAGTTGCATTATTTGCAGGATTTGCCTCTGTAGTTTCATATATATATTTCTATAATATAATAATAAGTATAATTTATGCACTTGTTGCTGTTTCATTCGTTCCATATATAGCATATTTAAGATGTAAAAAAGTTTATTCAGAATTTATTTTTGAACAGATACAAGTTTATACTTCAAATACAATAATGGAGTTTAGTACTACTCAATCATTTGTTAAGGCTCTTGAGGGTGTTGCTGATTCCGGTGTACTTGAGGATCCGGTTCTTGCAGATGTTAGACAAATGATTAATATGTCTTATGATAATGGAACAATTGATGAAGCTTTGGAATATATGACTAAGTTATATCCTTTCTATATTGTTAAGAACATGCATCAATTATTCTTACAGATAACAAAAGAGGGTGCTCAAAACTCAGCTGATTCATTAGAAAATATGCAATTGGATATTGATATGCTTGTTGAAAGCGTATATAGAGATAGAATTGAGAGAGCATCATTTCATAAGAATTTCTTACAATTTGGAATTATGCTATATCTTTTAGTTATGCTTGTACAATACTTGTTGGGAAGAGAGACTTATCTTCAACTATTAGAGAGATGGTATATTCAAGTTTTGATGCATGGTGTTTTAGTTGTTAATACATATTTCCTTTTAAAAGGTGAAAAATACTATTATGAGAATGTAGGTGCTGAGTAATGGAGATTATTATTGTTGGTGCTATTATAATGTTTGTTCTTATTTATAATCATACTATTGATAAGGATAAATTTTTTGCTGATAATCAAAAATATTTAGAAGCACTTAAAGAAGATGATTATCAGTTCTTGGTTTATGCAAGATTTGGTGAAGATGTTGATATTGATCAATTATATTCTAAAAGAGTTACAATAGCTTTTATTGTTTTCTTATTTGTTTTAGTTCTTACTATTTCAGGTAATGGTTCTGCAGAAATAATAAATTCTCAATTCTTTTTAAATCTTGTTCTTGCATTAGCTCTTGGTTTTGGAGCATTTAAATTACCTTATATTCAACTTAAAAATTATTATAAACAACATTTACAGGAAATAGATGTTATGCTTCCATATTATTTGAAGAGTTTGGAAATTTTAATTCAACATTATACTGTTCCTGTTGCTATTGGTAAATCAATTGGTGACGCTCCAGATATCTTTAAACCTGGTTTAAGAAGAATGATTGATAAGATAAATTCGGGTGATGCTTCTGTTGATCCATATATGGATTTTGCAAATGAGTATCCAGTTAGAGATTCAATGAGAATGATGAGATTGTTATATCGTTTAGGAATAGGATCTCAAGAGAGAAAACAAGAAAGATTGATGATGTTTTCAAAGACTGTATCATCATTACAAAATAAAGCACGTGAAACTAAATACAAAGAACGTTTAGGTCATATGGAAGGTCAAACTATGATAATGCTTTGTGTTACTGGTGTAGGTGTTATGTTAGTTATTTTAATTTCAATGATGATGATGTTTTAGTGTAAAGTATATAAATAGAAAAAGTAAGTGTCCGAAAAGGGTATAAAAAAAGACACATAGAATTACCTATGATACAATGTAAGTGACGAAACTAACATTGGAGGTAAT
>CADBYH010000007.1:0-55215 GCA_902798815.1 uncultured Erysipelotrichaceae bacterium
TATGCTTTAAATTATAAAACCCCAATTCAGTATAAAACTGAATCAGGGTTCTAATGTGTCTTTTTATTAACTGTCTACTTTTACTTGACTAGTATATTAATGTGTTTTTTATCTTACTATAACTGCTTTTTTACCAACATAGTTATATCTGTTTTCAAGTAATTCTTTACTTACTGTCCAACTTGTTCTACCATCATCATGAGTCCAAGGATCAACAATGTAATGCTCATTTGTTAGTTTGTTATATCCTGTTAGTAACATAACGTGTAGATTTCTAGGTGCTCCTTCAACTGTTTCTTTAGGTTCGTTAAATTTGGCTATTATATAAATAATAACTGGATTATTATTATCAATTTCTTTATCTAAAGCATCAAGTGTATAGTTTGTTGCATCAATAATATTTTGATTACCTGAAATATCTCTTCCAAATTTTGCTAAAGGAGGAGGTGCAATCCAGTGAGGAATTGTTAATGGTTGAAGACTATACATATCGTGAGTAAATCCTTCATATGGATCATTGTTTTTACTTATCGGCATATATTTTACAAATTCTGTTAATGTCATGTTTTGAAGATACCCTTTATATTTTAATGCCATTAATAACGCAGCTGCTTCACATCCATTTAATATGTTGTTTTTATTTTGACTTATATATGGTACATTTAATTTTTTCCATGCTGCTTCAATTTTTGCTTTTTCTCTTTCTGATACAATATTTTTTGCATAGTCAAGATATGTTCTGCATTTGTTTTTTATATTTTCTTGTGGTATTAACTCTAATCTTTTATAACAATCAGTTATTATTTCTATTGTAATGTTTTCTTTTACTATTGTTTTATTTTCATCATCAAATAGTTTGTTGATGTTATCTTCAACAATGTTTATGTTTTCTTTTTGCTTTTTTATATCTTCTATAGAAGTTTTTAATCTTGCTTGATATTTTTTGTCTAATTGATTATATTGTTTTACTATTACCTGAATTTCTTTATCTGTTGTTGTTCCATCAAGAATACTATTGATATATATTGTATTTATTCTGTTTGCTAAATCTGAATAATTTTTATATCTATTTACACTTTTTGATAATTCTTTATGATAGGCTTTATTTGCAAATGTTGTTCTATATATTAGGTCTGATACATTTTTCTCATCAATTATGTTATTTGTTTCAAAATATTTTATTTGTTGTTTTAGTTCTTTATAGTATAATTTATCACTATTTAATACTGTTAGACCTGTAATTAATAAAAAAAGACCTGTTGAAAAAAGTACATAAGAAATAGTTTTATATTTACTTGTATGTGATGTTAGTAATTTTTTAATCATTGTAAAACCTCTATTCTTAATATGCTAATTATATTATATCATTTGATATGTATATATCAATAATAATTCGCAAATGATAGAAAGAATAAATATTAGTTTAAAATAGAACTTATTTTTTTTGTGATTAAATATATACATAGATGTTAATCCTCCTATACCTCCACCTAGAATAGATATTAATAATATAGATATTTCAGGAATGCGTCTTTTTTTATTTATTGCTTGTAGTTTATCAATTCCCATTATTATAAATTCAAATAAATTAATTATTATTAGGTATATCACATTTTGCTCCTTGATAAGTGTTTCTTTTTTTCATCTCTTTATCAATATCATTTAATACACAAAATTTTTTTGTTAACCAAAATGGTTCTATAAGATCATCTATTTTTGGATCTCCTGTTATTCTATGAATAACAATTTCGTCTCTTAATAATTCTAGTTGGTTAATTACTATATCTATATATTCTTCTTTAGATAGAACGTGAAAAGGATTTTTTTGATACATTTTTTCTAGAGGAGTATTTTTAATTATGCTAAGCATATGAATCTTTATTCCTTGAATATCTAGTTTATTTAAATATTTTACAGTATTTAACATATCTTCTTTTGTTTCATATGGAAGACCATTAATTATATGAACCACTACATTTATGTTGTTTTTTCTTAGTTTTTTTACCATGTCTTCAAAACATTTTAGAGTATGACAACGATTTATTAATTTAGATGTTTTTTCATTAGTTGTTTGTAAACCCAATTCAATAGTTAGATATGTTTTTTTGTTTAGTTCTTTTAAATAATCTAAGCATTCATCTGATATTGAGTCTGCTCTTGTGGCTATATTTAATCCTACTACATTTTCTTGATTTAGAATTTTTTCATATAGTTCTTTTAGTTTTTCAACAGGTGCATATGTATTTGTTCTTGCTTGAAAGTAACCTATGTATTTTGCTTTTGGCCATTTGTTGTGCATCATTTCTTTTATATTATTGAATTGTTTTACAATATCATCTTTTTTATCTCCGGCAAATTCTCCACTTCCTGATTTTGAACAGTATATACATCCATTATATCCAACTGTTCCATCTATATTTGGGCAAGAGAAACCGGCATTTAAACTTACTTTAAACACCTTTTCATTGAACTTATTTTTATAATGATAATCAAGTGTATGATACCTTTTATTTGTATTTGAATATTTAAACATTTATATCTCCTCTTTTGGTTTAAAATAACATATAATATGGTTTTTTTCAATTATATATGGTATGATTATAATAGGTGGTATACTTGAGAAAAGTAAAGAAAATTAAGATAAAACCAATCTTTGCTACGGTATTGAAATATATATGTGTAGTTTTATGTATTCTTTTAGGCATATTTGTTTTTTATAGAAATCAAATATCTCAATTGACTAAGTTAAACTATAGTTATGAGGCTAGTAAACGAATTTTGTTTTCTAAAAATAAAGATTATGTTTTATCAGTAGGTGAAAATAAGACTTTAAATTGTGCTTTTGAAAGTAAAGATTTTAATAATAAATATTTAGATAATTATTCTAAAATTAATTATGTAGATCATAAACATCTGATAAAAAATATAAATAAATTGCTTAAGATTGGTTATAGTAATAGTGATATTAATATAATTTTAAGTCATGGAAATGATGAAGATGTAGTAAACTTTACAAAAAGAGATAAAGTAAAGTATCTAGAGGAGTTTTTTTCTATTGATTATGCGAAAATAAAGTATTATGATAGATATGTAGAGTATTCTGATAATACAGGTGATACAGAAGAAAATGTTGTATTAATGGTTAATCTTGATTTGGATAAGGAAGATTACGTTGATGCTGTTGAAGTTAAGGATTTTTCTACGGATATGCTTATTAATAAGCATAGATATTTAAGTGAAGATTTTGAACCTGATGATTTAATTAATATTGATTCTGATTATGCGAGTGAAAAGGGAATGAAAGCTTCTAGGGTAGCAGTAAATGCTTTTATAGATATGTCAAATGCTGCATCTAAAGAAGGTTATGGATTAGTTATTAACTCTGCATATAGAAGTTTTAAAGATCAACAAGATTTGATAGACCTTTATTTAAGAGAATATGGACAATCTTATGTTGATAAGTATGTTGCGAAAGCAGGTTTTTCTGAACATCAAACAGGATTAGCTTTTGATATTGGAAGCAGAAATTCACGCGTGTTTGCACAATCAAAGGAATTTTCTTGGATGAAGGATAATGCTTATAAATATGGTTTTATTTATAGATTTGACAAAAAATATGAAAATATTACAGGGTTTAGAAATGAAGCTTGGCATTATAGATATGTTGGTAAAAAAATATCAAAATATATTTATGAACATAATAATATGCCATTAGAAGAATATTATGTAATGTTTTTGGATAAATAGTGAGGGATGAATATGACATGTAAAAATTGTGGTGCTGATTTAAAACCGGGAGTTAAGTATTGCTTGAATTGTGGTAATTATCTTGATGAAGATGAGGAAGAGGTAGTTGAAGAAGGAGTTAGTCTTGAAGAATTAAATAGAGAAATAAATATGGAAGAAGATACTACTGATGATGACTCTAAAAAAGAAAAGAAGGAAGAGAAAAAAGAAAAGAAGAAGAAGAAAAAAAAGAAATCAAAACTTAATGTTGGAGATATTTTGATATATTGTGGTTTGGTTTTAATTATAGTTATTTCTATGACTGTAATTGTTATTACTGCAGTAAATGGCAGTAAGAAGAAAGAACCTCCAATGCAACAAATTGTTGATAATAAAGTTAAGATGAGTAATTATACGGTTACCCTTTCTGGTAAATTAAAGTATAGTGTTGAAGGAAATATAATATATATAACTGATGGAGAAAACTTTAAGATTTCATATCAAAATTCAGAAGATGATTTTAGCAAGTATGAGAGCAATTTGGATTTATTGAGCAAGGACTTAGAACAAAAAGGAAATGAAGTAGTTAAAAGTGGGGTTAAAGAGAAAAAGGATGCTAAGTTTATTGTTTATGACTATAAAGAAAAGGAAAAGAAAGATGTAAAACATTTATATATTACAAAAGTAAATGATAAGTATATTACAATTGGAATGATTGAAATGATTAAAAGTGATAACTATGATGATGCATTATCTTTAATAGGAGAAATAAATAAAAGTATTAAATTTAATAGTGAAGAAAAGAACTAAAAACGGTTCTTTTTTCTTGGTAAATTTACTTAATTGTGATATTATGTTATTAGAGTAATAAGAGGGTGTTTAGTATGTATCCACTTGGAAAGCAATTTGAAGTAGATAATACAAAGGCTGTTTGTGATAAGAGAGCAATAATTCAAGGATCTAATTACAGAATATCTGTTATAAGTGAGAGGGTTGTTAGACTTGAATATTCACCAAACGGACAATTTTTAGATAAGCCAACTCAATTGATAAGAAAGAGGAACATTGGTTTACCTGATTTTTCTGTGCGCCAAGATGCAAGTATTTTGGAACTTACAACTAAATATTTTTCTTTAACATATATAAAAGGACAACCTTTTGTTGGAACTAAGGTTGATCCGATGAAAAATTTAAAAATATCTTTATTATCAAAAGAAAGAGACAGATGTAAAGATTGGTATGTAGGACATCCTGAAGCAAGAAATTTACTTGGTAATATGGTAAGTGTAGATGTAAATATTCCAACTAGTTTACAAAAAGGAATATATTCAATAGATGGTTTTGCTTCTCTTGATGATTCATATTCTATGGTTATTGAGAAAGATGGTACATTATCTGCTCCTCTTCTAAATCATTTAGATATTTATGTTTTTTTATACGATAGAGATTTTAAACAAGCACTATTTGATTATTTTAGAATGACTGGATCTCCTGCTTTAATACCAAGATATGCTCTTGGGAATTGGTGGAGTAGAAATACTATTTATGATGACGATAGTGTAAATGATTTAATAAGAAAATTTGAAAAAAAGATGATTCCTTTGTCTGTTATGGTATTTGATCATGATTGGCATATAAGAAATGTTAAGCAAAATAGAAAATTACGTACTGGTTATACGTTTAATACAGATTTATTTAAAGATCCAAAGAATATGATTGGTATGTTTCATAAAAGAGGAATAAGAGTAGGATTGGTTGTTAATCCTACAGGAGGATTTTTCCCACATGAACAGTATTATCCTCAGGCTAGTGAGTATTTACAAGATAAAAGTGGTGGAATAATACAATTTGATCCATTGAATCCAAAACATATAGATGTTATGTTTAAAATGTTTTTGCATCCTTTAGAGGCTATGGGAGTTGATTTCTTTTGGAATGATTCTACTGGTAATATGAATATTACTAATTTGTGGTCTTTAAATCATTATATGTACATAGATTCTGGTAGAAATAGTAATAAAAGGGCATTAATCCTTGCGAGAGGTTCTGGATATGCTCCTCATAGATATCCTGTTTTATATGGAGGATCATCAGAAATCAGTTGGGATAAATTAAAAGAATTACCATTTAAATATTTAAATGCTGCTAACATAGGTGTTAGTTGGTGGAGTCATGATGTTGGTGGTAATCATGGTGGTATTGAAGATGGAGAGTTATATTTAAGATATCTTCAGTTAAGTACGTTTGGCCCTATATTAAGATTTCATGGTGCTAGAGGAAGATATTATAAAAAAGAACCTTGGTTATGGGATGCTAAAACAGAGAGTATTGCTGCAGAATATCTAAGACTTCGTCATAGATTAATCCCATATTTATATACAGAAGCATATAATTACACAAAGAGTGGAACTCCAATTATTCAACCATTTTACTATAATTATATGTGGGTTTATGATGATGATTTATATAGAAATCAATATTATTTTGGTTCACAATTACTTGTTTGTCCAATACTAGAACCAAAAGATCCTGTAATGAACAGGACAATACATAGATTTTTCGTTCCTGATGGAGTTTGGTATGACTTTGTTACTGGAAAAAAATTCCCAGGAAATAAGAAATATGTTTCATTCTTTAAGGAGGATGATTATCCTGTATTTGCTCATGCTGGTTCAATAATTCCTTTCTCTAATAGGAGTGATTATAATAATATAGGTTTACCAACAGATATGGAAATACAAATATTCCCTGGAGTAAGTAATACATATACATTATTTGAAGATGATGGAATCACTTCACTTTATAGAGAAGGATATTTCTTAAAAACATCTATTGACTATAATTATATGAGGAATAATTATACAGTTATCATTAGATCAATTGATGGAAAAAGTGGTATAGTTCCTGATAGAAGAAATTATAAAATGGTTTTTAGAAATACTAAACAAGCAGAAGATGTTACTGTATTCTTTAATGCAGATAAATTATCTTGTAATACTTATGTTGATGGTAATGATTTTATAGTTGAAGTTAGAAATGTTCCAACTATAGGACAATTAACTATTAATTGTAAAGGAAAAGATATTGAAATTGATGCAGTAAGACTTATTAATGATGACTTAGATAGTATCTTAATGGACTTAAAAATCGATACTTATTTAAAGGAAAATATTGCTAAAATTATCTTTGGTAATTTATCAATTGATAAGAAAAGAATTAGTATTAGAAAGTTAAAGAAGCAGGGTCTTTCTAAGGAATATATGAAGCTATTCTTAAAACTTTTAGATTATATTGGAGAATTTTAATAATAAAACAAGATTTATTGTCTTGTTTTTTTAATTTTTGTGTTATAATAGGTGTATATTTTGTGATGAGAAAGAAGTAGTAGTAAAAAATATATTTTTAGAGAGTCTATGTTTGGTGAAAATAGATAATATATTTTTATGAACTTGTCTTTTGAGCAATTAGGGTAATTCCTTTATAAATTGAGAGTGTATAGTATAACTATAAAGTAAGGTGGTACCGCGATAATTCGTCCTTATATTTATAGTTTTTTTTTGGAGGTTTTTATGCAAGAATTAATTTTGTTTTTAATGAGTTTCGTCCTGGTATTTATAATATATCAAATATTTATTATTATACCTGTGAAGAGAAGTCGTACTAGTAAAAAGAAAAATGTAGTAAAAAAAGATCCATTAGAGATAAAGTATTTGAGTGCTATGTATGGACTAAATTTAAAAAAAGTTAATTATAATCAATTACTACAGATTTGTGCAATTGTATCTAGTTTAGATATATCAATATGTGTTAGTTTAATTGGATTAGTTAATGGATTATTAACAGAGTTATTTGTTGGATTTATTTCAATTGTTGCATTGATTTACGTAAGTTATTATTTTGTATATTTGTTTTATAAAAAGAAGGGAATGATTAAAAATGGAAAACATAAATAAAATTGAGAAGAAATGGCAAAAGTATTGGGATGATAAAAAATCATTTAAATGTAAAAATGGTGGAGATAAAAAATCTTATTATATTCTAGTTGAGTTTCCTTATCCAAGTGGGTCTGGACTTCATGTTGGACATGTTAGAAGTTATACTGCACAAGATGCAATGGCTAGAATGATGAGAATGCAAGGTTATAATGTTTTATATCCAATGGGATGGGATGCGTTTGGTGCTCCAGCAGAACAATATGCTATAAAGAATCATATTCATCCTAAAGAGGCTGTTAAAGAGAATATAAAAACATTTAAAAAGCAAATGAAATCTCTAGGTTTTTCATTTGATTGGGATCGTGAATTTTCTACTACTGATCCTGATTATTATAAATGGACTCAATGGCAGTTTTTACAATTTTATAAACATGGAATGGCTTATAAGGATACTATTCCAGTAAACTGGTGCCCTACATGTAAAAGCGTTCTTTCTAATGAGGATGCTGCAGGTGGTGTTTGTGAAAGATGCGGTAGTCAGGTAGAACAAAAGGAAAAGAGTCAATGGATGCTTAGAATGAGTGATTATTCTGAAGATTTGTTGAAAGGACTTGAGGATACTAATTTTGCTGATAGAGTTAAATTAGGCCAAATTAACTGGATAGGTAAAAGTGAAGGTGTTGAGGTAGATGTAGATATTGTTGGAGGAGGTAAGTTTAGTATATTTACTACTTGTCCTGAAACAATATATGGTATTACATTCTTTGTTATTGCTCCTGATGGAAAACTTATTAAAGAATTGATGGATAGAGTTGAAAATAAAGATGAAGTTAATGCTTATATTACTGAAACTGCTAAGAAAAGTGCCATGGATAGGACAGAACTTAATAAAGGTAAAACTGGAGTTGAGGTTAAGGGTATTAAAGCAATTAATCCGGTTAATGGAAAAGAAGTTCCAATTTTCTTAGGTGATTTTGTATTGGGAGATTATGGAACTGGTGCTGTTATGGCTGTTCCTTCTCATGATCAAAGAGATTATGAATATGCTAAAGAACATAATCTTGAAATAATCCAAGTAATTGATTGTGGTGATATTTCAGAGCATGCAATTGAAAAGCAAGATTATATGGGACATGGTTATAAAATGATTAATTCTGAAGAGTTTAACGGAATGATTGTTGATGAAGCTAGAGTTAAGATTGCCGATATGCTTGAAGAGAAAAAGATTGGCAAGAGAGTTAATAATTATAAGATGAGAGATTGGATTTTTTCTAGACAAAGATTTTGGGGAGAACCAATTCCAATGATTAATTGCCCTGAATGTGGTTGGGTTCCTATGAATGAGGAAGATCTTCCTCTTACATTACCAGATGTTGCTGAGTATGAACCTACTGAAGATGGAGAAAGTCCACTTGCTAATATTGAATCATTTGTTAATTGTAAGTGTCCAAAATGTGGACATGATGCTAAAAGAGAAACTGATACAATGCCTAACTGGGCAGGATCATCATGGTATTTCTTAAGATTTATGGATCCACACAACGAGAAGGAATTTGCTTCAATGGATGCAATGAAATATTGGAATAGAGTAGATTGGTATAATGGTGGTATGGAACATACTGCTAGACATTTACTATATGCAAGATTCTGGGTACAATTCTTGTATAATATAGGTTTGGTGCCAAATAAAGAAATGATATGGACAAGAGTAAGCCATGGTATGGTACTTGGATCTGATAATCAAAAGATGAGTAAATCAAAAGGTAATGTTATTAATCCAGATGATATTGTTAAGGAATATGGAGCAGATACTTTAAGAGTTTATGAGATGTTTATGGGAGATTATCAAATGGATGCTCCTTGGAGTACAGATTCTTTAAGAGGATGTAAACGTTTCTTAGATAAGGTTGAAAGACTTGCTTCTAAAGTTAATGATAAAGAAGGATATACAGAAAAATTAGAATCTATTCAAAATAAGACAATCATGAAGATTGAATATGATATGACTCATATGGGATATAATACTGTTATTTCATCATTAATGATTTTAGCTAATGCTTATGATGAATTAGATTCTATTACTAAAGAAGATTATAGATTACTATTATTATTGTTGAATCCAATTGCTCCACATATTACTGAGGAATTAAATGAAAAATTAGGATATAGTCCTATTTGCGAATCTTCTTGGCCAGAATATGATGAAGAAAAGACTATTGAATTAACTAAAGAAATAGCTGTTCAAGTTAATGGAAAAGTAAGAGCAACTATAGAAATAAGTATTGATGATAGTGAAGATATTATTAAAGAGAAAGCAATGGAATGTGAAAACGTTATTAAGCATATTGATGGTAAAGAAATTGTAAAAGTAATTGTTATAAAAGGAAAAATTGTAAATATAGTTGTGAAATAAGAGAATTTTTATTCTCTTATTTCTTTTATTGGTTTATAATTAATATAGATTGATTTATGTAAGGATTGATTTTTATGAATATTCATGATGATCTTGTTGGATTTTTAGAAACTAGTGATTTTGATGATTTTACTAAAATAAGATACATATATTTATATGTATGTGATTTGTTTTCATATGACGTAAGATTTATGTATGGGGACAGATCTTTAAAAAGCGATATATATAATAAAAAAGTTGATATTAAGAATGTTGAAGATTTTGAAATAGCATGTTATACATATGCGCATGTTTTAGTTGATTTATTGGCCTTATTTAATATCAATGCTGAAATTGTACGTGATTCTTCATATGAGTTTCAACATGCTTATGTCGTTGTAAAACATAAGGATAAAGTATTAAAACTTGATCCAACAATAAAACATGATACAACAAGAGTAAAGATGCATAGTCCTACTTTAGATTTTGAAACTTTAGTTGATGATCCGATTTTTTCAGATCAGTTAGCTGATGCTGATAAGCATATATCTAGTACTGTTAAAAAAGAAGTTGATTATTCTGTTTTATATAATAATAAGACTATAATGAAATTATATGATGTTCTTAATGAAAGTGCTGCAAGAAGAAAATTAACCGCAGAAGAGGCGTTTTTTGAAAAGATTCAGGCAATTATTGGATTAGTTAATACAAGATTTGACTTTACTAGGTATGATGATATTGATTATTATTTTAGTTATTTACTAAAGAAATTTAGAATCAATGAAAATGGTGTTTGTGTTAGACCAGCTTTATTTTTTAAGAAGGATGATCCTGAAATGAAAGATATAATTAATTTGGTTTTAATTGAGTATGGTAATTTACCGCCAATATTTTATATACTTGAAAAAGTAGATAATAACTATAAATTTAGATCAATTGAATTAAAAGAAGTTGAAGAAAAGTTAGATCAATATACTAATTGGAATGTTGAATATTATTTTAGAAATAAAGTTGAAAAAGAACTTGGGAAAAGTATATAGAATACTTTTCTTTTTTTGACTTTTTTCTTATCTTGATTATTGTAAGATATTTTTGGTGATATATATGAGAGTTAAATTATTTGATGAAGAAGATGAAATTGATTTAGAAAATGATATAAATACTTTTATTATTAATAATAATATTGAGATTATTGATATTAAATATCAAGTTAGTGTTTCTGTTTATAGTGAAGAGCAAATTTTTTGCTTTTCAGCGATGATTATTTATTCTTCTTGTGAGTAATTTTTATAAAAATATGTTATTATAATAATAGTGGAGGATTGTATGAAGAAAGATGTAACTATGAAAAAAAGTTCTTTTATTAATGGAGCTATGATTACTTCTGTTGCTATTATAATAACTAAGATACTTGGGATCCTTTATGTTATTCCTTTTCATGTTGTAATAGGTGATGAAGGTGGAGCTTTGTATGGTTATGCATATACAATATATTTGTTTTTTATTTCTATTTCTACTGCTGGGATTCCTCTTGCTGTTAGTAGAATTGTATCTGAATATCAAACTATGGGATATTATAATGCTAAAAAAAGAGTATTTAAACTAGGAAAAAGAATATCAGTTTTACTTGGAATGATTAGTTTTATACTAATTATGGTACTTGCTCCTATTATGGCAAAGTGGATTCTAGGAGATGTTGCTGGTGGTAGTAGTATAGATGATGTTGTTTTTGTTATAAGAGTTATAGGGATTGCTATACTTATTGTACCTGTTCTTAGTATATATAGAGGTTATTTTGAAGGACATAGATATATGAGCCCTCCTTCTATTTCTCAAGTTTTAGAACAGCTTTTTAGGGTTTTAACTATCATTTTTGGTAGTTATATTACATTAAAAGTATTCAATGCAGGTTTAACAAGCGCTGTTGGAATTGCTTTATTTGGTGCTAGTATAGGTGCTTTTATTTCATATTTTTATTTGTTAGATAAATATAAAAAGAATGCAAGTAAATTTAATGAAAGGATTAGAAAAGTAAATGAACCAATAATTAGTAATAAAGAGATAATAAAGAAATTAGTATTATATGCTATACCTTTTATTATGATAGATGCATGTAGATCTCTTTATAACTATATAGATATGTTTAGTGTTATTAAAGGACTTGTAGAGTATGCAAAATATAGTGTTTCTGATGCTGAAATAGTATATAGTATGTTATCAACATGGAGTGCTAAATTTAATATGATAATTCTTGCTATCTCCTCTGGGGTTGTTGTTAGTTTAATTCCTAATTTAACAGAAAGTGTTATCAAGGAGAATGGAAAAGATGTTAGTAAGAAAATCAATTTATCATTAAGTATGTTACTTTTTGTTACTCTTCCAATGGCTTTGGGTATAAGTTTTTTAGCAAAACCTATATGGACAGTTTTTTATGGTAATAGTACTTTTGGTCCAAGTATATTAAAATATTATATTTTTGTTGGATTTGTTACAGGACTATTTACATGTTTAATAACAATACTTCAAACTCTAAAGGATTATAAAAATGTATTTATATGTTTAATTAGTGGTTTAATAGTAAAGTTTATGTTGAATATGTATTTGCTTAGAACATTTTATGAACTAGGTTTTTCACCATATTATGGTGTTATTACAGCAACTATTTTAGGTTTTTTAACTTCTTTGGTTTTAGCAATTATAATTCTTCATTCAAAATATAAGATTAGTTTTGAAAATGTATTAAAGAATTTCATTGATATATTATGTGTATCTTTATTAATGGTTGTTGTACTTATGGTTTTGAAATTCTTTATTCCTATTAGTTATAGTAATAGATTATTATGTTTATTGATAATTCTTTTATACTCATTAGTGGGAGCAACGGTTTATTTTGCGTATGCTAATAAGACTAAGTTAACTAGTAATATTTTTGGTAAGAACATGATTAATAGTATAAAAAAGATTATATTAAAAAGGCGATAATTAATCGCCTTTTATTTTGTGTTATTAAGTTCGTTTTTTAATTTCTTTTTACTAATTATTTTAATCATTTTTCTATATAATGGTACTAATTTTGTAAATGTGAAATACATAATTCTGTTAGTTATAAAATCCCATTCACCAGTAAATTCAACGTAATCTCCACCGAATTTCTTTTTGAATTCATGAAGACCAATTAGTGGATTGTTTTTTGAGATATCTCCAATTGTTCCAAATTGATCATATATTTTGATTCCTTTTGTTTTACAATATTTGATATGTTCAAAATAGGTATTATAGTTTACATATGTTTCACTAAGTATATTGTGATTACCTGCATATAAAACCCAAGCTTTGTCACTATATTCTATTATCATATGAGCACTTAATGTGATTTCATTACCATGTTCTTTTTTATAATCTTTATATTTTTCTATTTCATTTAATGTATTTTCTTTTTGTTTTGTTAATTCATTTAGTTTTGCTTTAGCGCTTTTACTTAGATTATCTATTGGTAGTATAGATATTTGATTATTTATATTTTTAAGATTTTTTTCTAAGGACTTAATTGTTTTATTAAAATTGATTTTTCCTAGGAAAAGTGTTGCTTTTGAATTTTTATTTCCATTAAATATTTCATATAGTGTTTGATAATAGTCTTCATTATAGGAAATAAAATCTTTTCTTGATTCTGTTAATGTCATTAAGTGATAAAACTCATGAACATCTTTTTTAGTACCTATAACTACTTCAGTATCTAATTTTATACTTTTTGCAATTCTTTGCTTTGTTGTTTTTGAAAAATGATTTTCTATATCTTCAATACTTTGATTTAAGTCTATTCTAAACGAATATCTAGGTTGTGATGTTTCAAAGTTTTTTGTATAACCTTGGTGTTTAAAACCACAAGATTTTAGATTATTAAAAATTGTGTCATAGTCTTCATTTTTTGTTGTTTCTCCAAGATAATTTGTTGATTCTTTTATGATATCAGGATCAATTTTTATAAAAATTGATTTATTCTTTTTTGCATATTGAACAATTTTATCTGTAAATTCTTTTAATAATTCGTAATCTTTAAAGTCAATTATAAAACCTCTTGGTGCATAAAAATAACATAGGTTTAATGGTAAATGTTTTTGTAGTAATAATGTAGCGGCAACTATGTTATCATCTTTATCTACTAATCCTAAAAAATGTGGAGTAAGATTTTTCTTTGTTTTAGCAAATTCTCCCCATGATAATGATTGTAGAAAGTGAGATTTTTTGTGGTTTTTAACAAAATTATCAAATTTTTCTTTATCAATTTTTTGAAGTTTATACATTACTATGTCTCTCCTTTATATGTTTCTAGTATATCACATTTATTTTAAATCATATAATAGTTATCATCTTTTTCTAAATATTTATTTTCAGTTTTGTTATTTTTACTGATTATATATTCTATCTTTTTTAAAGTATCATTAATATTTTTTAGTTCTTGAATAATTATATTATTTAAATCTTGAGGAAAAGGGTAAGGTAAATTATTCATATTATCACTTCTTTCTCCTTTATTTTATGCATATTTTAGATATATGTGATAAAATAATTGCAGGTGATTAATATGCGTCTTAGAAATGTTAAAAATAAAGAAGAAATAATGAATAGTTCTAATTACTTAATAAAGGACTATTTTGATTATAAAGGCAAATGGAGTAAGTTATTTAATAATAGTAATCCAATTTATATTGAAATAGGTATGGGTAAGGGACAATTCATAATTAATAGTGCTTTAAATAACCCAAACGTTAATTATATTGGTATAGAAAAATTTGACAGTGTTATTGTCAAAAGTTTACAAAAAGTTCCGGATGGAATTAATAATTTGTTTATGATTAGAGCAGATGCTCTTGATATAGATCAAATATTTGATCATGAAATTGATAAGATATATTTAAATTTTTCTGATCCATGGCCTAAAAATAGACATCATTTGAGGAGATTATCTAGTAAGATATTTTTAGATAAATATGAAAATATATTTAATGGTAGAAAGAATATTGAGATGAGAACTGATAATAGAGATTTATTTCAATATTCGTTAGTTAGTTTTAGTCAACATAATTATATAATAGATGATATTAGTTTAGATTTACATACTGATAATATGCCTGTTGTTACAACTGAATATGAAGATAAGTTTTCTAAACTCGAAATGCCTATATATTTTGTTGAAGTATCTAAAGACTAAAAAAGTAGTAAAGTAAAAGTAAAATAATTTTACATTTATAAAAAAAATGATATAATATATTAAGAGTAGGTGAAATATGAAAAGATTAATTGTTTTACTCTCTATAGTTGTAGTTTTTATGACAGGTTGTAGTGTTTATGAATTAGATCAGACTAATATTAGTCGTAATATAAAAACCCTACTATCACATAATACTAAGTTACATAATGTTAATTATAGTGGATATAGATATTATTTGCCAAAAGGTATACGTTTTGTTAATAAGGATGAATATAATGCTATACTAAGTGATAGTAATAAGAATATTTATTATATGTATGTTGATGCAATTAGTTATTATCATAAAGTTGAAAATGATTATGATATTAGTTCTAGTTCGCATTATTCTAAGAGATTGGATTATAATCATAAGACTGGTTATATCCAAATTGATGAGTCAGAGGGTAAATATTTTATACAATTTGTATTTAATTATGTAAAAATAGAGGCATTTGTTTCTAAGAGAGATTTAACTGATGCAGTTAATAATATGTGTTATATTCTAAGATCAGTTAAATATAATGATTCTGTTTTAGAAAGTTTAATTGGAGAAAATGCTTTAAATTATCATGAAGAAGATTATAGTCTGTTTAAGGCAGATTCAAATAAAGAGTCATATATGGAAGTTGTTAAAAGAAGTGAAAATGACGAATATAATAAGTATTTAGAGGATGAAAAAATTAATTTAGATTATTAATGAGGTGGACTATGGGTGTATTCGATAAAATAAAAAATGCTCTTTTTGAAGTTGAATATGTTGAGGTAGAAGAAAAACCTAAAAAAGAAAAGAAACATAAGGAAAAGAAATCTAAAGATAAGATTAACGATGAAAAACCAATTGCTAAAAAGATAGTTTTACCTGGAAAGAAAGAAGAAAAGGTTAAGCATATTGAAGAGGAAGATCTTAAAGATGAAGATTTTGAAATCAGACCTAAAGATGAAACAGTTAAAGAACAAGATAAAGAGACAAATTCATTTAAATTTATGGATGATGAAGATTTTACTGTAGAAGAGGAACCAAAAATAGTTGAAGTATACGATAATGATACTTTTAAAGAAGAACCAAAAGATATTACTGAAGAATTATTTGAGAAAAAAAGACCTGTTTATAGTGGAGAATCAAAAAAAGTAAATCATCATGATTATCATGAAGAAAAACCTCATGTTATTAAAGATGATTATAAGATTAAACAAAAGTCAAGTAAACCATATGGAATGGATGATTCTTACAAAGTAGAAATGCATGAGTATGGGACATATGAGAAAAAAGAGGATAAAACTTATTTTAAACCAAGTCCTATAATTTCGCCTATTTATGGTATTTTAGATAAAAACTATAAAAAAGAAGATGTTGTTTCAAAAAAAGAAATAAGAATTACTTCTAATTATTCTAGATCTAATGTTAATGTTGATGATATTAGAAATAAAGCTTTTGGAAGACGTAGTTCAGAAGTAAAAAAAGAAGAAGAGACTGCATTTGAAATAGATGAAGAAGAAGATAATTTAATGGTTGATTTAAGTGATGAAAAAGATAAACCAGAAGTTAAACAAGTAACTGTTGGAGATGCAATGGAATATTTTCAAGATTTAGGTCTTGAATATAATGTTGATTATGTAGATGCGACAAAAGAAAAAGAAAAATCAAAGGAAAAAGAAACAAAAACTGAAAAGGCAAAAGATAAGCTAAAAACTACTAAAGATGAAAAAACCGAATCAAAAAAAATAGAGACTCCGGATGATGAAATTCCAGAAATTAAAGAAAAGAAAGTTGTTGTAGAAGATGAGAAAAAGTCTGATACAAAAATAGATGATGATGATGATAATCTATTTGATTTAATTGATTCAATGTATAAGGAAGAAGATTAGGAGTGTGATTAAATGGAATTTTTAGTTAATATTTTATTACCATGTATTTTATATGTTGTTGCCATCATATTATTAATTATCTTGATAATAATTGGAATAAGATTTATTAAAATCTTAGATAAAGTTGATAAAGTTGTTGATGATGTAGAAGATAAAATAAATAGTTTTAATGGAGCACTAGCTGTTGTAAAAACAGTTGGTGATGGGTTATCAACTATTGGAGACAGTCTTATTTATTCAATCTCAACAGCTGTTTCAAAATTATTTGGAAAATTTAAAGGAAAATATGAGGAGGATGAAGATTATGAGTAAAAAGTCAGGAATCGCTAAATTTATTGCGGGAGCTGCAGTTGGTGCAGGATTAGGTATTTTATTTGCACCTAAGAAAGGTACTGAGACAAGAAAAGAATTAAAAGCAAAATTAGATGAATTAGTAGAACAAGTAAAAAAGATTGATATTGAAGAAGTAAAAAAAGAATTCAATAGAAAAGTTGAAGATATCAAAATGGATTTAGTGGATTTAGATAAGGAGAAAGCTTTAGAAATAGCTAAAGAAAAAGGAGCCGCTATAAAAGCAAAAGCTCAAGAATTAGTTGCTTTAGCTAAAGAAAAGGGAACTCCTATTCTTAAGAAGACTGCTAATGATGTTTTAGATAATGTTATAAAAGTATCTAAAGAGACTCAAAAGAAATTAGCAAATAAAGAATAATTAAAAAAGCAAGTATTTACTTGCTTTTATTTTGACATTTTAGTTTATAAGTGTTATATTATGTATGTGAATTTTCTGTGATGGATACTTAGTAGTATAATATTCTATTATATAGAGATTTAACGGTTGGTGGAAGTTAAAATGGGTATTATATGAATTACATATCTTGAGAAAAATCGTTTACTGCGTTAAAGTAATGAGTGTATAGTTTTACTATAAAATAAGGTGGTACCGCGAAATATTCGTCCTTAGGATGATTATTTCGCGTTTTTATTTTTAGAGGAGGAAAGAAAATGACATTATTTGAAGAATTAGAATGGAGAGGTTTAGTTAAAGATGTTGCGGGAGCAGATATTAAGGATAAATTAAATAATGAAAAAATAACTTTTTATTGGGGAACAGATCCTACAGCAGATAGTTTGCATTTAGGTCATTATTCAAGCTTAGTTACAGCTAAGAGACTTGCAAAAGCTGGACATCATCCTATTCTTTTATGTGGAGGTGCTACGGGATTAATAGGCGATCCTAGACCAACAGCAGAAAGAGAAATGATTACTAAGGAGCAACTTGCAAAGAACTTGGAGGGTATAAAAAAACAAGTAAGTGATATATTTGATGGTAAAGCAGAAGTTGTTAATAATTATGATTGGTTTAAGGGTTATGAATATACTGATGTTTTAAGAGATGTAGGTAAATATATTACAGTTAATTATATGCTTGATAAAGATATTATTAAGAGAAGACTTGAGACAGGTATTACTTTTGCTGAATTTGCTTATATGATTATACAAGGATATGACTTTTTATGGTTATATGAAAATAAGAATTGTATTATGCAAGTTGAAGGTTCTGATCAATGGGGTAATATTACTACTGGTATAGATTTAATTAAGAAAAAACTTGGTAAGGAAGCATATGCATTTACTATGCCATTAGTTGTTGATAAATATGGAAACAAGTTTGGTAAAAGTGAAGGTAATGCATTATGGTTGGATGAGGATAAAACATCATCCTATGAGTTATATCAATATCTTATAAATGTTGATGATGAAGTTGTAATTGATTATTTAAAAATATTTACTTTTTTAAGTGTTGATGAAATAAAAGAACTAGAAAAAAAGAATAAGGAACATCCAGAATTAAGAGAAGCTCATAAAGCTCTAGCTAGAGAGATAATTACAGATTTACACGGAGAGAAATCTTATGAAGAAGCAGTAAAAATTAGTGAGAGTTTATTTAGTGGAGATATTAAATCTTTTACTGGAAAAGATATTGAGGTTGCTTTTAAGGGGATTGAACCATTTAAAATTAAAGGTAATATGAACGTAGTTGAATTATTAGTTGATGGAGGGATTTGTTCAAGTAAGAGAGAGGCAAGAGAATTTATAAATAATTCTTCAATTACTTTTAATGGTGATAAGATTACTGATTTAGATTTCCAAGTAACAAAAGATAAATGTATTGATTCTAAATATGTTGTTATTCGTCGAGGAAAGAAAAAATATTTTGTAGGAGTTTATGAATAGAAAATATATTATTATATTTTCTTTTTTATGTGGAAAAATATTTCTAATTTTGATAAAATAAAGATAGTTTAAAGGAGACTTTTTATGAATAAAAAACAAAAAAAACAACTTAGATTTATTATAATTATTTGTGCTATTATTATTGTTGTGGAAATACTATATGTTTCGTATTGTGTTTTTTATCGAGGAAAAAAGTCTATTTATTTTGAAGGAATTAATGCGGTTGAAACTTCTGGCGATTCTTTTGTATGTGTTGGAAGTAATAATGATAATGATAATCATTATGAAAAGGCAAAGATATCAATGTTTAATAATAAAAGAGAAAAAACATTTGAGAAACTTTATAATGTTGGATATAATAGTGCTTTTTTTGGGGTATTAACTGATGGTGATGATTCTGTTGCTGTTGGAAGTTATGAAAAAACAGAGGATGATAATAAGAATCTTGTTAGAAAAGCTTTAATTGTTAAATATGATAAAGAGGGAAATGTCTTATTTGAAAATGATTTTGGTGTATTAGATAACTCAAAATTCACGAGTATTATAAAATATGATAGTGATTATTATGTAACTGGTCAAAGTATATATAAAAATACTAGAGTAGGAGATAAAGATGGAGGAGCTATTCTTGCTAAGTATGACAAGGATGGAAATTTATTGTGGAATATAACTTATGGTAGTAGTAAAAGTGCAATTTTTAATGATTTAATTATCGTAGGTGATTATATATATGCTGTCGGTACTGATGAAAATTATATAGGCGTTATTGTTAAATTTGATATGGATGGTAATTATATTGATTACAATGATTATAAAACGACTGATTCTATTGGGTTTAGTGGAATTGTAAATATAAATAATTATATATATGTAAGTGGAGCGGTTAAATCTGGTTATCCAGATACTGATGCGATAATAGTAAAATATAACTTAAAATGTAGATATATAGATCAAGTTATTTATAGTGGAAAAGGTGTCGAGAGATTCAATAAATTAATAGTTGATGATCAGAATAATTTGGTTGTTATAGGAACAATGGGTATTGTTAAAAAGAGTAGTAAGAATAATTATGGAGAGTACAATTATGATGGTATTATTGGTAAGTATAATACTAGATTAAAGAATATTGATTTAGTTACTTATGGAACTGAAAGAGATGACTATTTTAATGATGTGATTAATTTTGGTGGCAATTACTTAGTTGTTGGATACTCATCATATGAAGATGGTAGTTATATGAGTAAATTTATTAAATATAGTAAGGCATTGAAAGTATTGGAGGTTGGGTAAATGAAAATTACATTAATAAGACATGCTCAGACTGAAGATAATTTTTTAAGAAAGATTCAAGGGAGAAGTAATGGTTTATTGAATGATACTGGTAGAAGACAAGTGTTAATGCTTAAAATGAAAATTAGTGATAATAAATATGATTGCTGTTATGTGTCTCCTCTAATTAGATGTATGGAAACTGCTATTGTTCTTGTTGGTGATCGAGTTGAATTAATAAAAGATGATAGATTAATCGAAAGAGAGATGGGAGAATTAGAGGGAAGACCGGTTGATGAATATAATGCTTTTAGATATTGGGACTATGATATGAATAAAAAAGATTTTGGTGTAGAGAGTGTACATGATGTTTTTAAAAGATGTAGAAGTTTTTTAAATGAAATAAAGAAAAAACACTCAAATGAAAGTGTTATTATTGTTACTCATAGTGCTCCTTATAGAGCTCTTAGGCATTTATTATTAAAACACAAGATATCTGGTAAATTATTAGATGGAATGATTGATAATTGTCAGATGGAAGAATTTGAAATATAAAAAAAGAACTAATTATTTAGTTCTTTTATTTGTTATAGAATTCAACGATTAATGCTTCATTAATATCAGCATTTAATTCATTTCTTTCAGGTAATCTAACATAAGTAGATTCCATTTTACCTTCATCATATGTAATGAATTCAACTCTTTTTGTTGTTTTTGCTAGTGATTCAGCAACAACTTTAAGATTTTTATCATCTTCTTTTAATGAAATAACATCCCCTGGTTTTACTCTATATGATGGAATATTAACTTTTTTACCATTAACAGTAACGTGTCCATGATTAACTAATTGTCTAGCTCCACGACGTGTTGTTGCAAAACCTGTACGATATACTAAATTATCTAATCTTGATTCTAATAATCTTAAGAAGTTTGTACCATGGATTCCTTGCATTTTTGCAGCTTCATCAAATGTTTTTCTGAATTGTCTTTCATTTACACCATACATGAAACGTACTTTTTGTTTTTCTTTTAATTGTGTTCCATAGTCTGATAATTTACCTTTTCTTTCATTACCATGTTGACCTGGTCCATATGGACGACGTGCTAGTTCTTTTCCAGTTTCACTTATTGAGAATGAAACACGACGTGCTTTTTTATAACTTGGTCCTGTATATCTTGACATAACAAATCTCCTTTCTTTTTATTACAAATCTTGAATAACTAGGTCATATATTAGGGAGTTTTTCTTCTTCTTTCACGTAAACAGCAATAGTTACTTGAATTAAATTTAAAAAACACATTAATATATTCCATAGTCCGCTGTTTCAAGGAATTTGCATTATTAATTATATGTTAAAAGTGTTGATATGTCAAGGAATTCTTTTGATTAGTGATAATTATTATTAATATTTATTAAAAATGTAGAAAAATGTCGATTAAATGTGATAGAATATAATTGATATATTGTAAGAATAGAGGTGAGGTTATGCAATCACAATTCCTTATTATTGGATCAGCTATAGTAGTTGCTTTAGTTGTTGTTATTGTTTTGCTTCACTTTATTAGAAAAGCTGAGACTAAGCATTATAAAAAATTGCTTAAAAATCTTGAAATTCAAAGAAATCAGGTTGAGTCTACACCTGTTTTATTGGAATTATCTAAAGTAGAACCTATTATTAAAAATGACAAAATGGAAGAAAAGTATAATCAATGGAGAGATAAGTTTAATAAAATTAAGGAAGAAAGACTTTCTTTAATTGATGATATGTTAATAGATTTAGATGTTTATGTCGAAAAAAGGGATTATAAATCATTTGGTTATCGTGCTGCAAAAACAGAAATTGAAATTTATAAAGTTAGAGAATCTGCAGAACATTTACTTGAAGAAATAAAAGATATTACTTTAAGTGAAGAAAAATATAGAAATATTGTTATTAAGTTAAAAACAAAATATAGAAAACTTAATAAGGATTTTAATGAGCATAGAGAATTATATGGTTTTATGCAAGAATCCGTTGAAATGCAACTTGAAAATATTGAAAAAAGATTTCTTGATTTTGAGAAAGTTATGGAAGTTAATGATTATAGTGAAGTAGTTCATATATGTAAGGCTCTTGATAATATGATTGAGCATATGGAAGTTTTGATAAAAGAATTACCGGATGTATTATTAATGATTCAAACTGTTATTCCAAATAGGATGAAAGAAGTAGAGTCTACTTATAAGGAAATGATTGACAAAGGTTATGTTTTAGATTATTTAAATATTGAATATAATTTGGATGAATCAAATAAGAATCTTGAAAGAATACTTGAAAAGGTCAAAATGATTAATTTGGAAGGATGTATGTTTGATTTAAAGACAATCCTTGAATATTATGACTCATTATTTATTGATTTTGAAAAAGAAAGATTATCACGTAAGGTATACGAAGAAACAGTAGTCGATTTTAAGAAAAAACTTGATAAGACAAATGTTGTTGTTGAAGATGTTTTTAATCAATTAGATGATATTAAGAGTATGTATGATTTAGAAGATAATGACTTAGATATTATTGTTGAGGTAAATAAAGTTCTTGTGGTAATTAATGATGATTATAAAAAGATGATTCAAAAAGAAGAAACAAAGTCTTGTCCATATTCTATGTTGAATGAAGAAGTTGAGAATTTATCAAATAGATTAATTGATATGGAAAATGAATTTGATAAGGCTTTAAAATCTCTTGGAAATATGTATGATGATGAATTAAGAGCAAGAGAACAATTAGAAGAAATTCAAGTGTTCTTAAAGAATTGTAAAGATAATATGAGAAAGTTTAAACTTCCGATTATTACTGATAATTACTTTGTTCAATTAGAAGAAGCAAATGAGGCTATACTTGAAGTTATAAAAGAATTAGAAAAGAAACCTATTGTTATTAAAACTCTTAATACTAGAGTTGATACAGCTAGAGATTTAGTTTTAAAGCTTTATAATACAACTAATGATATGATAAAAACTGCGAAACTTGCTGAAATAGCTATAGTATATGCAAATAGATATCGTTCAACTTATGATGAAATTGCAAGTAGTTTGGATGATGCAGAAGAATTGTTTTACAAAGGTAATTATAAGAACTCACTTGATACTGTAATTAAATCAGTATCTAATATTGATGAAGATATTCATAGAAAGTTGACATTATTATATGAGAAGAAGTTCGAAATTTGAGACAATTATTATTATTGTGATTTTACTTGTAGTTGGATGCGTTGTAACGATGTTCTCTGTTAATGTTATGAGTTCAAGTAAAATGAAAGCGTTAAAATTAGATATTGACTCTTTTAGTGCTGCAGCCAGTACTTATTTATCTACTATAGATAACGAATCAAATATGGTTTTTTTAGAAGAACTTATTGATGAAGGAAGAATATCTAATATAAGAAGTCCTTTTAGTGCCAACTATTGTGATTTAGAAGAATCAAAGTTTGAAATTATTAATGGAGAAAAGCTAGTAACTTTAAAATGTGATGAATATTTAGTTGATAGAGCAAATACTAATAATAGTAGTTATAGAGTTTATAAAATAGGAACATGGCATGAAGATGAAAGTTATAATAATGATGAAAAAAGTACTTTATATAATTGTGTTGATTACAGTTCTGGTGCAGAATTATTTAAAGAATATGTTTCAGAGGAATATCTTTTATATAAAGTAAATAAACAATATGAAAAAGATTATAAAAATATAGATGATATTGAATATGAAATGTGTAATGTTCAATCTAAAGTTTTTTATAGATTAAAATCTGATATAGAAGACAAGTCATAATGACTTGTCTTTTTATTGTAGATTATTTATTGTTTTTATGATAATATATGCGTGGTGGAGGTATTAATATGAATAGAGTTATTTTAATTAAATATGGTGAATTATCTACTAAAAAAGGTAATAGGAATTTTTTTATTAATACTTTATATAATAATTTAAAAAGTAAACTATCTAATTATGATGTTAAGATTTATAAGGATAGAGCAAGAATGAAAATAGTTTTTAAAGATGATGATCTTGATAATATAAAGAATGTTGTTAATAAGATATTCGGTATTCATACTTATCATATTGCTTATGTTTGTGAATCTAATGAAGATGATATTAAAAATACGTTGATGGATATTATTAAGGACTATGAATTTAATACTTTTAAAATAGAAACTAAGAGAAGTAATAAATCTTTTCCTATTCATAGTCAAGATTTTAATAGGGTACTTGGTACATTACTTCTTAAAAATATAAATAATATTTCTGTTGATGTTCATAATCCTGATTTATGGATTAAAGTTGAAATAAGAGATGATGAAACATATATATATTTTAATTCTTATACTGGATGTGGAGGTTATCCAACAGGAACACAACAATTAGGAATGCTTATGTTGTCTGGTGGAATAGATTCTCCTGTTGCTGGATATTTAGCAATGAAAAGAGGAGTAAAAATTGATGCTGTTTATTTTGAGGCTATTCCACATACAAGTTTAGATGCTAGAGAAAAAGTTGTTTCTTTGTGTAAAAAATTAGCTTGTTATACTGATAAAATTAATCTTCATATTGTTAATTTTACTCCTATTCAAGAGGCTATATATAAAAATTGTAGAGATGAGTATGTTATTACTATAATGAGAAGAATGATGTATAGAATAATGGATAAAATGTGTAAAAAATATAATGGATATATTATTATAAATGGAGAAAGTATTGGACAAGTTGCTTCTCAAACATTAACTAGTATGAGTGTTATTAATAGTGTTACAAATATTCCTGTTATTAGACCTGTTGCGTGTCTTGATAAGTTAGAAATAATTGATATTGCTAGAAATATTGATACTTATGAAACTAGTATTTTACCATATGAAGATTGTTGTACAGTATTTGTTCCAAAACATCCTGTTATTAATCCTAAAGAATATGTATGTGTTCAAGAGGAAGAGAAGTTTGATTATATGAGTATGATTGATGTTGCTGTTGATACACTAAATACAATTAAAGTATCTGATACAGATAGTTTAGAATTTAATGATATATTATAGTATAAATTGATGTTTTATTCACAAACTATAATTGTAGGAGGTGAATAAAATGCCAAGAACTAAAAAGAGAAATTCTTCAATGAAAGTTAAGGCACCAGGTGCAAAGAAAAGTGTTGAATCAATGAAATATGAAATCGCCAATGAATTTGGTGTTAATTTAGGTGCTGCTGCTTCTAGTCGTGATAATGGTCTTGTTGGTGGCGAAATGACTAAAAGACTTGTTGAACGAGGAAAAAAAGGTAATACAACTAGTAAAGGTTCAAGTAGTAAATCTAGAAGCAGAAAAAAACAAAAAGCAAGTAGTAAGTAATTAAAGGATAGATTTAAAATCTATCCTTTTATATTGACTTTTTTATCTTTCTTTGATACTTTAAGTTTGTTACGAAAAGGAGATAATATATGAAGTTTTTATGTGTAAATGCAGGTAGTAGTTCTTTAAAATTTCAATTATTTGAGATGCCTGAGGAAAAAGTTATTATTAGTGGATATATAGAAAAAATAGGATTGGAAGATAGTTTCTGGACTACAAAAGTAAATGGAGAAAAAATTAAAGGAGCAAAGTATTTAAAAGATCATAATGCTGCTGTTGATGTTTTATTAAATGAATTAGTTGAGCATAAAGCAGTTGAAAGTTTAGATGAAATAAAAGGTGTAGGACATAGAGTATTACATGGTGGAGAAAAATATAGTGATTCAGTTTTAATTGATGATGAAGTTATTCAAAGTATAA
The DNA here is from genome assembly GCA_902798815.1 of uncultured Erysipelotrichaceae bacterium. Taxonomy (GTDB): domain Bacteria; phylum Bacillota_I; class Bacilli_A; order RF39; family UBA660; genus UBA3789. The sequence goes on from CADBYH010000007.1 coordinate 26,473, forward strand.
AAGACTTAACTAAATTAGGCCCTCTTCATCATCCAGGTAATTTAGCTGGAATTGAAGCATTGAAAAAAGTATTACCAGATGTTCCTATGGTTGCGGTATATGATACTGCTTTCCATCAAACTATGCCTCGTGAGAATTATATGTATCCTGTTCCATATGAATGGTATTTAAAATATGGTGTTAGAAAATATGGTTTTCATGGTACTAGTCATAAATATATTACTACTGTTATGCAGAAAAAGTTAAAGAAGGAAAAAGTTAATTTAATTATTTGTCATATTGGTAGTGGAGCAAGTATTAGTGCTATTAAGGATGGAAAATGTTATGATACTACAATGGGTATTACACCACTTGATGGATTAATGATGGGTACTCGTTGTGGAGCAATAGATCCATCAATTCTTGAATATGTTTGTAAAGAATCTGGTATGAGTATTGGTGATGTTACAAACGAGTTAAATAAGAAAAGTGGTCTTCTTGGAGTATCTGGATTTAGTGATTCTAGAGATGTTGAAGAAGCAGCTGCTAAAGGTGATGATAGAGCACAACTTGCACTTACTATGTACAATGATAGAGTTGCTAAATATATAGCTGATTATTATATTGAATTAAATGGTAAAGTTGATGCTATTGTATTTACTGCAGGTGTAGGAGAAAATGGTATAGAAGCCCGTGAGGATATAATTAATAGATTATCTCCATTAGGAATAGAAATTGATAAAAAGACAAATGGGGAAATTGCAGGATTCAAGGATAAACATGAAGGTGTAATTAGTTCTAAGAAATCAACTGTTCCTTTATGGGTTGTTCCTACAAATGAGGAATTAATGATTATTAAAGATACATATGAAATAGTTATGAAATAAGAAAGACTCAGGTCTTTTTTATTTGACTTTTTATTTGTTTTATATTTAAATATATAGTATAGAGAAGGTTGGTGTTTTGTGTGATTGAAGTATTAATTATAATGGCGATTACTCCAGTAATAATGTTGTGTTCTTATATTTATAGGAAGGATGCCAATAAAGAACCAATGTCGTTACTTATGAAGATATTTTTCTTAGGTTTTATAATGAGTATTCCGGTAATAATTGTTGAGTGGATGTTGGGATCTTTTTTTGAAATTGATGGAGTTACTAATTTTATTCAATTATTTATAAGTATTTTTATTTCTGTTGCTCTGATTGAAGAAGGAGCAAAGTGGCTTGTTGTTAAGTTTGTTGGATATAATAATAAAGAGTTTGATGAGATATATGATATTATTGTTTATTCTGCCTTTTCATCTTTAGGTTTTGCTTGTATAGAAAATATTTTATATGTGTTATCAAGAGGTGGAGGGGTTGCTTTTGGAAGAGCTATTTTATCTGTTCCTGGACATATGTGTTTTGGAATAATAATGGGCTATTTCTTTTCTAAAGCTAAACTTAATAGTTTAAATAATAGTAAGGATTCTTTCGATAAAAATATGTTTTTAAGTATTATTGCTCCTACTACTGTTCATACAATATATGATGCTTTGTTATTTTATACAGGTAATATAAGTGGGAATATTGCTTTAATAACTTTTGGTTTGTTTATAGTATTTGATATTATTATGGTTATTGTTAGTTTAAGAATTGTTAAGACTATTTCTAGTATGCAGACACATATTAGTAATAATATAAGTAGTGGAGTTATAACGAATACAAATGGTCAAATTGTTGTTCAAAATACTAATAAAGCAGAAATAAATTTCTGCCCTGTATGTGGAAGAAATGTTAGAGGTTCAAATTTCTGTGGAGGATGTGGTTATAAGATAAAGTAGGATGACTACTTTTTCTTTTGTAATGATTAGTTAAATATAGTATAATATTAGTATATTTTAAGAAGTGAGGGATTTTATGAAAATAATATCTATTAATGCGGGTAGTAGTTCACTTAAATTTTGTTTATTTGATATGAAAAATGAAAGTGTTATTGCATCTGGTAATTTTGAAAGAATAGGTATTGACGAAAGTTTCTATTCAATAAAGTATAATGGAGAAAAAATAACTGAAAAAATTGAATTAAATAATCATACAGATGCGGTTAAAATATTATTAGATAAATTAATTGCTCTTGAGATTATAAAATCATTAGATGAGATAGATGGTGTAGGACATAGAATAGTTCATGGAGGAAGTCTATATTCTGAATCTGTTCTTATTACTGATAAAGTTGTTGAAGATATTAATGAATGTAAGGAATTTGCTCCTTTACATAATCCTGCACATATATTAGGAATTAATGCGTTTAGAGAAGTATTACCTGATACTCCAATGACTGTTGTGTTTGATACAGCATTTCATCAGAGTATGGATGAAGTAAGTTATTTATATCCTGTTCCATATTCTTGGTTTACTGATTATAAAATAAGAAAATATGGTGCACATGGTACTAGTCATAAGTATATAACTGAAAAGGTAAGAGAATTGCTTGGTAAGGATGACTTTAAATTAATAAGTTGTCATATTGGAAATGGTGGGAGTATTTGTGCAATTAAAGATATGAAGTGTATTGATACTAGCATGGGATTTACTCCTTTAGCAGGAATTATGATGGGAACTCGTTCAGGTGATATAGATCCATCAATTATTCCATATATAATGGAAAAAGAGGGGAAGAATGCTTTAGAAATTATTGAAGATTTAAATAAAAAAAGTGGTCTTTTAGGTTTAAGTGAATATAGTAGTGATATGAGAGACATTGTAGAAAAATGTGATGAAGGAATGGAAAAAGCTATTCTTGCGAAAAATAAATATGTTAGAAGAGTAGTTGATTATATTGCACAATATTATGTTTTATTAGGCGGAGCTGATATTATTGTATTTACTGCAGGAGTAGGAGAGAACAATATCCCTATAAGAAGAGAAATATGTGAGAAATTATCTTGTTTAGGTATCAGTATTGATCTTGATAAAAATAATGTTCGCGGTGAAATGACAAAAATAAGTAGTAGTGATAGTAAAGTCGATGTCTACGTTATTCCCACAGATGAGGAATTAATGATTGCTAGAGAAACATTAAATTTAATAAAGAATAGATAGGAAATGTATAATGTATAATGAAGTAGTTAATAAAATAAAGAGTTTTGATACAATTGTTATAGCAAGACATATTGGAGTTGATCCAGATGCTTTATGCAGTCAGTTAGCATTAAGAGATTCAATTAAATTAACGTATCCGGATAAGAAAGTTGTTGCTATAGGAACTGGTAGTAGTAAGTTTACTCATTTTGGAAAATTAGATAAATTAGAAAAATTTAGTAATGCTTTAATAATTGTACTTGATACACCTGACAAAAGAAGGGTAGATAGTCTTGATTTTTCAATAGGAGATTATTCTATAAAAATAGATCATCATCCTTTTGTTGAGAAATTTTGTGATTTAGAAATAATTGAAGATGATAAGTCTTCTGCATGTGAAATTATTATGAATATTATTTTTGATACAGAACTTAAATGTAATGATAAGATTGCTGAATTATTATATATTGGTATTGTATCTGATTCTAATAGATTTTTATTTAATAGTTGTAATGGTAATACTTTTGCAAGTGTTTCAAAATTATTGAATAATTATGATATTGATATTTTTAAGGCATATGAAAAATTATATCTTAGACCTTTGAGTGAAGTAAGATTAGAAGGATATATTTCTCTTAATATGAAGGTTACTGAAAATGGATTAGGATATGTTATAATAACTGATGATGTCATTAATGAATTTGGTGTTGATAGTGCATCTGCTGGTAATATGATTAATAATTTTAATTTTATAAAAGAATTACTAGTATGGGTTACTATAACCGAAGATAAGAAAAATAATCAGTATAGAATTTCTATTAGGTCTCGTGGTCCAGAAATCAATAAAGTTGCTGAGAGGCATAATGGTGGAGGACATAAGATGGCATCTGGAGTAAAAGTTCCTGATTTAGATTCTGCTTTAAAGGTGATTGAGGATTTAGATTTAGAATTAATAAAATATAATAGTATAATATAAATAGAGGTGGTTGTTATGGTAATTAAGGAGGCAAATCTTGATATAGTTGCAACAAGAAGAAGTCAATATCCTGATGATGGAAAACCAGAATTTTTATTGGTAGGAAGAAGTAATGTTGGAAAGAGTAGTTTTATAAATTCAATTCTTTCACGTAACAATTTAGCGTATACTTCATCAAATCCTGGTAAAACTCAAACACTTAATTTTTATGGTGTTAATAATAGTTTTTATTTAATAGATGTTCCTGGATATGGATACGCTAATGTTGATAAGAAAACTCAAGCAAAGTTTGGAATGATGATTGAAGAATATCTTGAAAAAAGAGATCAATTAAAAAGAGTTTTTTTATTAGTTGATTTTAGACATACACCTACTGAGGATGATTTATTAATGTATAATTTTTTGAAATACTATAATATTCCTGTAACTGTTGTTGCTACTAAAGCTGATAAAGTTGGTGGAAGTAAAAAAGAAAAGTGTTTAAGAGATACACTTAAAACTTTTGATTTAGTAGTGGGTGATGACCTAGTAGTATTTTCAAGTGTAACAAGATTAGGCGTAAAAGAAGTACTTAAGAAGATAGAAGATTTGACTAAATAAGGTGATTTTATGACTAAAAGAAGAAAATTTTTCTTTATATTTTGTTTCATAATAATAGATGCAATATTAGTAGTTGGTTTTCTTGTTATTAGAGATGCAACATCTTTAAGTAAGTTAGATAATGAGATGAGTATTATATATAAAAAAGATATAACAAAGGATAGATATAATACAAAACTTAAATCAAATGATGGTTATGCGGTTGTTGAGAAGACTATTAAAGAGTATTTAGATTATTATGCTGTTAATATTCAGAAATTATCTCAGATGCTTGATGATCCAAAATTGTCAGAAATGTTATCATATGATAATTATGGTAAAGATGGTCCTAATTTTAATGAATCAATAAAGTATTTAGAAGAAAATAAGGAGTCTTTTAATAAAATTGTTGATGAATTATTAGAAAATATGAATGAAGATAATATTAATAAAAGAATTCTTGATAAAAATGATGATAGTTATTATATATCTTTATACAAAGATATAATGTTTTCTGATGAAATGAGTGATGAGTTAGATAATATAAATGATTTACTTAATAATGTTAAGACAGATGCTAATGATATTTATGATACATGTATTACTGTTTTGAATTATTTAAAAGTATATCAAGGTGAATGGACATTAGAAGACGGAGAAATAAAGTTTAAAACTCAAGATATGTATGATTATTATACAGGATTAGTTAATAAAGTAAAAAAAGATGAGTAATCATCTTTTTTATATTACGATAGTTATTAAGTTGTTTGATCCTTTATTAATTACTTTTGTTAGTGTATTTTGAAGTTTAAATCTTATATTGTCTGGCATTAAATTTATTTTTGATTGGATTCCTTCTTGTACTATTGAATCTAAACTTCTTCCAAATATTTCGCTTTTCCATATATCTGTTGGTTTTTCTTTGTTTTTAGTAATATAGTCTATTAGTTCTTTGCTTTGTAATTCACTTCCTATTATTGGTTCGAATGTTGACTCTACATTTACTTTAATTAAATGAATAGAAGGTGCTATTGCCCTTAATTTTATACCATATCTTGTTCCTTGTTTAATTATTTCTGGATTATCAAGTTTCATATCTTCTATAGAAGGTGTAGCAATTCCATATCCTGTTTGTTTTACCATATTTAGAGCATATTTAATATTATCATATTCTTTTTTAGCAACATTATATTCTTGTAATAATGCTAATAAATCTGCTTTAGTATTTATTTCTCTATTTATTAATTCATTTATTGTTTCACTATATAATTCATTAGGTGCAGAGAGATTAATGGTGATTATTCCTGTAGATGTATCTATTTCAGATAAATAACAATTTTCTATGTAATCTGATTCTAGAAAATGTTTGGTTATTTGTTCAACATCTCTTATTTTGTCTATTTCAATGACACTTTCTTTTATGGTTTTTATATATTCTTTTTTAATTCTATTATCTGGATTTAAAATAGCTATCCACTCTGGCATATTTACTTTTACTTCTAAGACAGGAAATTCATATAATGCTTCTCTTAGAATATTATACATATCTTTTTCAGTCATTGATTCTATACTTATTGGAAGAACTGGCACATTATGTTTTTCAGCTATTTCATTTCTTATTTTTTCGGTATCTGGATGATTGGGATGAGTTGAATTTAAAATAACTATAAATGGTTTTCCTAGTTCTTTTAGTTCTTCTATTACTCTGTTTTCTGCTTCAATATAATCATTTCTTTCAAATTCTCCAATAGATGAATCAGTTGTGATTACAATTCCTATTGTTGAATGTTCTTTGATTACTTTTTCTGTTCCTATTTCTGCTGCCTCTGTAAATGGTATTTCTTCTGTGTACCATGGTGTTTTTATTAACCTTGGTCCATTTTCATCTGTTGCGCCAATGGCATTATTAATCATATATCCAACACAGTCTATTAGTTTGATATTGCATTCAACATCATCTATTTTTATTTTTGCTGTATTGTTTGGAACAAATTTTGGTTCTGTTGTCATAATAGTTTTTCCAGCAGCACTTTGTGGAATTTCATCTAATGTTCTTTTTTTCTCGTATTCGTCTTCAATATTGGGGATAACTAATGTCTCAACCATTCTTTTTATGAAGGTTGATTTACCTGTTCTTACTGCACCAACAACGCCTAGATAGATATCTCCATTACTTCTTTTAGCAATGTTTTTAATTATCTCTTTTTTTTCCATAATATATCTCCTTATTACAATTAAATATATGTTTATTATAAAAAAAAAGAACAATTTGTTCTTTAATTATTTACTGGTACTATATTTTTATATGTTATGTTAATTACTAAGTATTCTGAATCTTTATCTATAATTTGTTTTATTTCATTATTATTTACCTCAGAATATATTTCTTTATTAATTAGTATTTTCTTATTACTATTAGTTTTAATATCTAATTTATTTAAGATATCTTCTTTTATAAAACTTTGGTTATATGCTTTGCATATTATAATATTCATTTCTTTTTTTCTAGGATATAAATCAACTATAATAAATTTTTCTCCATATGTATTTTCTAATTCTTGAATTGTTGTTTCAGAGCATTTTTTATTTAAAAGAGTAATACAATTATCATTTGAATTTTCACTTGGTATATAGTATTTATTAGTATTACAGTCTTTGTATACTATAGTTGATGTAGGTTTATTACTATTATTATTGATATTTATTATTCTTTCAATAGTTTGAATCTTTGCCTTCTTTTGTATTTCTTTTATAGTGTCTTCATCTATCTCATAATAGTTTTTATTATCATAAATAATAGGTTTAGCATTTAATTCGATATTATTTTTGCGAGCTATTTCTAATAATTGTCTATCTATATATATTGTTTTATTTAGTATGTTATGATAGTATGTATGTATTTTATTGCTTTGTACTAATTCTTTTTCATTTGGCAAATCAATGTATTCCTTTTTTAATAATATCTTTTCATCTTTATTAATTCTTTCTATTTGTTCTATATCACTTTCTGTTATATTTACGTATGTAATATGATTAATTATTATTTTTGATATGGGCTTTATATGATATTTTGTACATATATGATTTGGAATATACATTTTATTGTTTGTTTTATCTACATATATTTTAAATGTTAATACTAATTTAAGATCAAATACTGTAGTATAATTTGGTACTAAGATTATATGACTTTCTTTTGATTTTTCTTCAATATATTTAATATCATCTTCTGTTATTTTATAACATACATTATATTTAATAGTCTTATTATCATTTTTACTACCAATATTATAGTTATCACATATTATTTTGCTTATATATAAATCTGAGTTTATTTTATAAACATCAAATAAAAAATAATTTTGTTTACCCTTTTTATTCACAATATCACTCCATATTATAATTATTATATAATAAAAAAGACTAAATATGTAGTCCTTTTTAAAACATTTTATCTATATTATTTGGAATTTTGTCATTTATTATAGCATTTACAATTTTATCTTCTTTTTCTTTTGATACAGTTTTTCCTGTTAGTTTACTTAGTTCTTGAATTACTTCTCTAATAGTATTTTCATCTTTAAAATTATTTTTTTTAATTTTCTCTGCCAAAGATAAAATGGTGCTTTTTTTAATATTCGTTTTATTTTCTATTTTATTAAAAAGGTTATCTTTAAACATAAAAAACCTCCTACATATATATATGTAAGAGATTATTATTTGTGTTACTTATTACCTAATTCGGCACATTTTTTACTAAATTCTTCTACTGTAATTGTACCCTTATCTAGTCTTTCTTGAAGTATAGCAAATGATTTGTCTTTCATTTCATCTTTGTTCATTACATCTGAATGTACCATTGATGATGCTTTTTCATTTGTAGGTTTAATAATATCTTTATGAAGTTCTGCATTATGTTTTATATCATTAAATCTACGATCAAAGTTAGTTAATCCTTCAGAACTGTGAATATTTTTATCTGTGGGTACATTTGGTTTCATTTGTTCTGTTTTATTTACTTGTGTTTGTTGTATTTGATTATTTTGTTGCATTGTTTGATTTATAAATGTTGCTTGTGTTGGCATAGATTGATTTGTTGGTCTTGTTTGACTCATTGGTTTATTGTTTCCTAAGATCATTCTTCATCACCATTCCTATTCTTAAATTGAAGTACTATTGGTGTTCCTTCAAAGTTAAAGTTTTCGCGTATTTTATTTTCTAAATATCTTTCATATGAGAAGTGTACCAAACCTTTATTGTTTGTTCTGAATGTAAATTTTGGTGGTTTTGTACCTGTTTGATTACAATAATATATTTTTAATCTTTTACCTTTATATGATGGAGGTAAATTTAATTGATATGCGTCTTGAATTACTTCATTTAAGATACTTGTTTTTATTTCTCTGTTAATGTTTTCTTTTACCTTTATTATTTCAGGCATTAATGTATGAATTCTCTTTTTTGTTAATGCACTTAGAAAAACAACTGGAGCATATGTTGCGAATTGAAATTCTGCTCTTACTAACTTTTCAAATTCTTGAATTGTTGTATCTTTTACCGTATCCCATTTATTAACAACAAATATTAGTCCTTTACCTCTTTCTATAGCATAACCTGCAATATGTTTATCGTGTTCTGTAATACCTTCTTCAGCATTAATTACTACTAAACAAATATCTGATCTATCAATTGACTTTAGAGATCTAAATAGACTATATTTTTCAATGCTTTCAAAAACTTTTCCTTTTTTTCTCATACCTGCAGTATCAATTACAATAAATTCTTCATTATTGTATTTTAATACTGAGTCAATTGAATCTCTTGTTGTTCCTGCTATATCTGATACAACTACTCTATCTTCATTTAAAAGGGCATTAGTTAGTGAACTTTTTCCTACGTTGGGTCTTCCGATTATTGAGAATTTTACTCTTGTGTCTTCTTGTTCTTCATGTTCTTTAAAATTCATTGTTATAGCGTCCATTAATTCAACAAAACCAGTATTATGAATACTACTTATTGGAATAAATGTATCAAATCCTAATTCATAGAAGTCATATATATTATCTTGAGCACTTTTAACATCTATTTTGTTTATTGCGACAATAACTTTTTTTTCAGTTTTTCTAAGAATATCTCTTACTATTAAGTCGTTTGCGGTTATACCTTCTTTACCATCAACAATAAATACAACAATATCTGCTTCGTTTATTGCAATTTCTGCTTGCATTTTTATTTCATTGTTAAAATCCATTTTTGTTGTATCTATTCCACCAGTATCTATTAAATAAAATCTTTTTTTATTATAAACTGCTTCTTGATAAATTCTATCTCTTGTAACTCCGGGGATATCCTCGGTTATTGATATTTTTTTACCAACTATTTTATTAAATAGAGTTGATTTACCAACATTAGGTCTACCAACTAGTGCAACTACGGGTAGTTTCATAGAATCCCCTCCAATTCACGTATATTGTAGCATATTATTGTAAAGTTTTAAAGGAAAAAATGGATTTGCTTGTACTATGTTACATAATTAATGTTATAATTTATTTAGGATGGTGATAATGTGGATAAAGATAAAAAATTAAAATGGTATGATAGTGGAAACAATATTACTACTTGTATAATAATTATAATTTTATTAACTATAATTTGTAGTCAAGCATTTGCGGTTGTTGGTTCTAATACTATTAGTATTATAGCTAGTGTTATAAGTCATAATACAATATATTTATTAATTTTAATTTATTTTATTGGATTGAAGACATATATTGGTAAGAAATATTTTAATTATTTAAATGTATTTTTAATGTTTATATATTTTGTTTTATCTGTTACATCATTTTTAACAGTTATACAATCTTTTTCATTGAATACAGTTCTATCTTTTTTAATTAATGTTATTGTATTAATATATTTATTTCATACTATGTTTAGAGATACTAGAGTTTGGAAAGAGTTTAAATTAGGTAATTCTCCATTTAATGAGATTACTAATGATTTTTATTTTAATACTTTAGTTATATTAGTTATAATATCATTATTTGTTAATTTAATATCTACTGTTGTTTTAAGTGGACTAGTTATTTCTATTCTTAATGCATTATATATAACATTTTTAGGAAGATATATATATTTATATAGAGATTATCTAGATAAAAAAAGATTAGATATAAATAATAAGGGTAATTTTGATAATCTTAGAAAAGAAGTAAAAGAAGATTTAGAGGAAATTAGTGGAATTATAAAAGATAAAACGGAAGATACTGTTAGTAAAGTAAATGAAACAATAAAAGAAACAAAAGATAATTTGGAAGATATAGGAGAAAATATAAAAGATAAGACAGAAGATGTAGTTTCTAAAGTTAGTGAGACTATTAAGGAAACAAAGGAAGATATAAAAGATAAAATAAATAAAGATACGACTTCTTCTAAAAAAGTTAAAAAGTCTGATCGTAGTAAGAAGGGGGATAAATAATTATGGATTTATTTGATGAGATTGCTAAAGCAAAACAAGATTTTCCTAAAGTTAAAAATATACAAAAAGAAGTTAAAGGTTATTCTATTAATTTTTATCAAGGATTTGCGATTGCATTATTTATCCTTATATTATGTCTTGGAGTAATACTTGGAAATATTTTTGCTACGTGTGAGGCTTCTTCATATTTTTATTCTGATGCATGTTTAGTAAAAGAATTTAATGTATCTTTAATGATTTTTATATGGTTTATAGGTATGTTAATTTCTCTATTTATATTCTCAATTGGACATATTATAACTTTATTACAGCAAATTAATGAAAAACTTAGTAAATTTAAGTTATAATTCTTGCATTTTATAATGATTCGTGATACTTTTAATATGTAAGCATGATATGTGCTTAGTAAATTATAGGGAGGTATTAATTTATGAAAAAAGTTGAATTAGTAGAAGCAGTTGCTACTGCTACAGGATTAACAAAAGCTGATTCTACAAGAGCAATTGATGCTACTTTTGAAGCAATCACAGCTGCTTTAGTAAAAGGAGATAAAGTTCCTCTAGTTGGATTTGGAACATTTGCAGTATCTAAGAGAGCTGCACGTGAAGGACGTAATCCAAGAACTGGTGAAACTGTTAAAATTGCTGCTAGAAAAGCTGTTACTTTTAAAGCAGGTTCTGCATTAAAAGATGCTGTAAACTAATTATGTAGTTAAAAAAAAGAATCAAAATAAGGTTCTTTTTTTTGTTTTATGGTATAATATGATTAGGTGGTGATAGGATGCTTGATGTCGCTTTAAAACTACTTAAAGAGCTTACTGATAATTCATATAAAGCTTATATTGTTGGTGGTTTTGTTAGAGACTATTTATTAGGTATTGATTCTAATGATATAGATATTACGACTGATGCAACTCCTAAACAAATAAAAGAGATTTTTAAGGATAGTTGTTTACCAAATGAGGAATATGGATCTGTGATAGTTAATAAAAAGGGCATTAAGTTTGAAATAACTACTTTTAGAAAAGAAATTGAGTATATCGATAATAGAAAACCTGTTGAGATTGAATATATTAAAGATTTATATACTGATTTATTAAGAAGGGATTTTACAATAAATACTATATGTATGGATTGTAATGGAGATATTATTGATTATTTAAATGGAAAAGATGATTTAGATAATTGTATAATAAGATGTGTTGGGGACTCTTATACTAAATTTAAAGAGGATAGTTTGAGAATACTTAGAGCTATTAGATTTGCTACTATACTTGATTTTAATCTTAGTGATGATGTTGTTGATGCAATTAAAAAGAATTCTAAATTAGTTAAAAATCTTTCTTATTATAGAAAAAAGATGGAACTTGATAAGATTTTTAGTAGTCCTAATAGAGATCAAGGGATAAAGATGTTACTTGAATTTAATTTGGATGATGAGTTAGATATTTATAATTTATCTGATGTTTTAGGTTCGACTGCTAATAGTGCAATAGGTATTTGGAGTATGCTTAATATGAGTGAGCAATATCCATTTAATAAGAATGAATTAGAACTAATTGACAATATTAATAAAGTAATAGGATGCAATAATTTAGATCCTATGGTATTATATAAGTATGGATTATATGTTAATAGTTGTGCAGGAAGTATTAAGGGTTTTGATTTAAAGAAAATAACTGAGTCATATAATTCTTTAGTTATAAAGAGTCGAGATGAAATTGATATTAACTCTGATTATATTATGAAACTATTAAATAGAGAATCTGGTAAATATTTAAAAGATGTGTATAATGATATAGAAAGAGAAATATTGTATAGAAGATTAAAGAATACTAAAAAAGATATAAGTAAGTATATTATAGATAATTATGGATAAGAGGAGTGGTTTTGTGAAAAAAATATTTAATTTATTTATGATGGTAATAATTGCTTTTTGTTTTGCTATTAATGTTTATGCAACTGATTATACTTATAAACAAATAATTCCTATAGATGATACAGCAAATGTTTCTACTAAAACATTTGATTATACTAATGTTTCTTATATGCCTATTGCTGATGGAAGAAAGTATGCAATATTTAATATAGGTGGTATTACTAATAAAATTGATAAATCAATGCCTTTGAGTGTAAATATTTTAATCTATGATAAAAACAAAAAGAATATTGGTTTTGTTACATATTGTTCTGATCAAGATTATGATAGTGATTATTCACAACATAAGGTTAAAGCAAAAGAAACAGTTCCTTTATCAATAAATATCGTTGATAAATATTTTGTAGAAGGAAAAACTGCTGCCGATATAGCTTATTTTTCTATTCTTGATGAAAACGTTTATTGTAAAATAGGTGGATATGATAAGTATGCTGGTTTAACTATTGAAGAGATTGTTAAAGGCGAAATCAAACAAGATAAAAAGAGCTCTACTGCAAAGGTTAAATCATTTGATGCAGGAGAATTCTTAAAGATTTTTGGAATAGGTTTTGTTATATGTGTTGGTTTAGGTATATTATTGAACGCTTTATATAAGAGAATGTATGCAGAAATGTCATTTTTAGCATTTATTCCACTTGGAAATTGTTTTATAGCATTTAAAATGGCTTTCGGTGATTTAGTTTCAAAAATATATGCAGGATTATTACTTATTGCTGTTGTATTGTCTTTTGTAGTAAGTAAAACTATATTATTTGTTGTTGCAGGATTTGCTATAATTGCTTTGATTATAGATATTGTTAAGTTAATTACAAAGAAATATGATTTATTAATTCTTGATCCTAAAAATAATATGCAAACAACAGTAAGTAGTGCTAATGAAGATGCTACTAAGGGGTTGTTTATTAATGAAGATTTGGAGAAAGATGAGAAGAAAACTGATTCAAACGATGATTCTAATTTTGTTTCTAGTGGTTCAGGACAAGAGGTTATTGATTTGAATTATACTGGAAATGAAGATACTACTCAATCTACTACTTTGGATGAAGAAGCATTTAAGTATTCAAATGTTTTTGATGATCCTAGTATAAAATCTGTATCTACTGGTAATAGCGAAAGCAACAGTAATGATAATAATAATAATAATAAAGAAGGAGAATCTGATTTAGCTAATTTCTTTAAATAAGATTCTTCTTTTTTTTGATATTTTTTTAATCATGTGTTAGTATAATTGCATAGGAGATGATAATATGAAGAGTTCTAAATTAATAGATATATTTAAGAATGGTAGTATTGTTATTCCTATGTATTTATTTAAAAACTATGAGAATTTAAAACTAGATTTAAATGAATTTGTTTTTCTAATGTATTTGAATAATTGTGGAGATGGGGTTGTTTTTAATCCACAAAAAATAGAGTCTGATTTAGGATATGATTTAGGTAAAACAATGGGGTTAGTTGATTCTCTTACTGAAAAAGGTTTTATTAGTGTTGATGTTAGTAAAAATGAAAAAGGATATATGGAAGATACTATTTCATTAGATGGTTTCTTTTCTAAACTAAAATTACTTGTTGTTGATGATGTTAATAATAATACTGAAGATACAAAAGATTCTACTATATTTGAATTAATAGAGAGTGAATTTGGAAGAACATTGAGTTCAATGGAGTATGAGATTATTAAAGCATGGCTTGAGAATAATATAAGTGAAGAATTGATAAGAGAGGCTGTTAAAGAAGCTGTTTTCAATGGAGTATCTAATTTAAAATATATTGATAAAATACTTTATGAATGGGGAAAGAAAGGAATAAAAACAGCATCTGATGTTGAGGAGAATATCAAGAAAAGAAACATTGCTAAAGATAAAGAAAAAAATAAAGATAATGATATTGACTTAGATATAATGGATTGGGATTGGTTTGAAGATGAATAGAATTGGTGGTTATTTAGATAATTTATTTCCTAATCCCAAATGTGAATTAAATTATAAAACTGATTATGAACTTTTATTGGCTATTGTATTAAGTGCTCAGACGACTGATAAACGCGTTAATGAAGTGACTGATATATTATTTAGTAAATATAGTCTATACGGGTTAAAAAATGCTGATTTAAAGGATTTAGAGGTAATACTAAGACCAATAGGTTCATTTAGAAAAAAGGCTTATTATATTAAAGAAATATCTCGTATTTTAATTGATGAGTATAATGGAGTAGTTCCAAGGGATAGGAATATTTTGATTAATTTTCCTGGAGTTGGAAGAAAAACAACAAATGTTTTTTTAAGTGAATATTATAATGAAGCTGCAATTGGTGTTGATACTCATGTTGAAAGGGTTTCTAAGAGATTGGGAATTGCTGGGAAAAAGGATGATGTATTGTGTGTTGAGAAGAAACTAATGAAATTCTTTGATAAAAGTGAGTGGGCAAGAAGACATCTACAGTTAGTATTATTTGGTAGATATTATTGTAAGGCAAAAAAACCAGAATGTAGAGATTGTAAATTAATTGAGATATGTAGAGAAAAAAATAAAAATGTATAAATAAAAAAGATTTAGAATTTTTTCTAAATCTTTTTTTATTATGGTGAAATTGACGGTGAACTTGACGCCGATGGAGATGGATCTGTTGTTGCTGAAGGCGATGTCGTCTGCGAATGATCATCTTCCTTAGGTGCTTCGTATCTCAGTACTGCTTCTCCACTTCTAATTCCATTATATTGTTTAAATGTCGCGACTACTTTATATGTACCATATATGCTTCCAGATGGTTTGAATGTGTATGTTGTTCTATCTGTCCATTCTATTAACACACCATCTTTATATACATTATAACCTAATTTACCATATTCTTCTTTTGCTACTGGTCCTGGGTCAACTGCTGACCAAGATAATGTAACTCTTCCTGCAGCATCTGATGCTCTTAAGTTTTGTGGAGCAGGGAGTGTGTAATTACTTGTATCATATTCAGTTGGCTCATAACCTTTTTTGAAGTATTCAGTAATTCCTCCTCCTCCAGGAGATGCTAATTTAGCAGGATTACTACCAGGTGCAACGCTAACTGGAACAACGCTATCAGGTTTTACAAAGTCTGATCTATTTGATTCCATTGCTCCTGCTGCAACTAATGCATTAAATAATCTATCTTTTGCTATAGTTGCTGGAATGTTATGTAATACATATCCTTGTTGAATTAATTCTTTTGTTTGTGCATCATATCCATACCACATACCAATTACAGTTTTAGTTGAATATCCAATAACCCATGAATCTCTGATTGCGTCATCTGGCATTCCATATCTTGCCATAGTTGCATCATCAAAGTTTGTTGTTCCTGTTTTACAAGCAACATTATGTGGAGTTCCTCCTGTTAATGAAACATCTTTTAATACGCTTGAAATCATGAATGCTGTTGCATCAGACATTACTTGTCGTTTATCTGGATTATGAACTTCTTCTTTCTTTGTTTGTCTAAATACTATTTTTTCTACTGCATGTGGAGTATTGTAGTATCCTCCGTTTGAGAATGCTGCGTATGCTCCTGCCATTATTAATGGAGAAACACCAGTGAATGCTCCGATTGAATGTGCTTCGTGAATACTTGTCGATTCTTGGGTATCATTTTTATTTTTAGCGTTAACACATTTTTTAGATTCAATGTCATAATTGTATCCATTTGCACAGATTTCAGGTTCAATACCTAAATTTGTTACAAACTCTTTTATTTTCTCATTATCAACTTGTTGGAATGCTTTAAGAGCTGGAATATTACGTGATGCTGATAATGCTTTTCTTAGAGTTATTGTTCCATAATATCCTCTATCCCAGTTATGAATTGCTTTTCCGTTTGAATATGAGTATGGTGAATCATCAAATAATTGATAAGTTGACCAGTTATTATATTCAATTCCTGGACCATAATCAAATAACGGTTTAGCTGTAGATCCTGGTTGTCTTCTTATTTCTGTTGCATAGTTATATTGATCAGCATTGCTGTTACTTCTGGAATTTACATTTCTACCATTTCCAATAGCAAGGATCTTTCCTGTTTCGGAATCAAGAACTGCAACTCCTGATTGAATTCTATCATCTTTCCATGCATAGTTTTCGCCAGCAAGAACTGAGTTAACTGCATCTTGTCTTGCTCTATCTAAGTTTGTATATACAAGTAGAGGAGTACTATATGGATTTACACCATATGTTTCTTTTAATTCATCAACTACTGTATCAATATATCCTTGATATTTATTTTCAGTTTGAACTTGAGCGTTAGCTGTTAGTGATTCTACCGGAATACTATTAGCTATCTCTTCTTCTTCTTTAGTAATATAACCATGAGTTCTCATGTATTTTAATACCATAGTTCTTCTTTTTGCTGCATTTTCTGGGTTTGCTGTTGGTTTATAAGCATTAGGTGATTGGAACATTCCTGCAAGAATTGATGCTTCACTTAAATTTAAATCACTAACATTTTTTCCAAAATATGCTTCTGATGCTTCTTGAACTCCATATATGTTTCCACCTAAGAAGTGGTTGTTTACATAGAATTCTATAATTTGTTCTTTTGAATAATCTTTTTCTAATTTAAATATTGCTAGATAAATATCTTCAAATTTACGTGTTATTCCAGATGTACCAGATGTTTTTTCTCCATATTTATCAGTAAAACTATTCTTAACAACTTGCATTGTAAGAGTTGATGCACCACCTGCTCTTGAGTGTCCCATTAATTGACCAAAAGCAGCTTTTATAAATCTAGGTGTATCAAATCCATTATGTTGGAAAAATCTTGAGTCTTCTGTTGCAACAATTGCATCTACTAATACTTCTGGTAATTGATCATAGGTGATTTTTTCGCGGTTTTCAGAACCTAGTTTAGCAAATTCAACACCATCTTTATCATATATCCTTGAAACCTCTAAAGTATTTAATTTAGCATTTTTATATTTAGGATCAGCTTTAAATTTGATATATATCATGAATGAACTAAATGCACTTAGTGCTGCAATACCTACTATTAAGAATAAAATCAGCAATATACTAATAATTTTTTTCTGTTTCTTTTTATTCTTTATTTTCTTAAGTAGTGTTATTACTCCAATGATAATTGCAATAAATACACCCATAATTATAGCCATTTCAAAACCTATCATTAAATAAAAAACTAATAAGAATGAAGTGATTCCAAGAGCGAATGCAATTTTTAGTTGTTTATCGCTACTATTACTTGGTTTGTATCTTTTTTTAGTAACTTTTTTTCTAGGTTTAGTTCCCTTTTTTTCCATATTCTTTACCTCCAATTAATTTATCAACTACTGTTAAATAATCTATTCTTGGTGTATAACCATTTTTAAGAATATAAGCATTTTTTCTGAAGAATTCAATAGAAATAGATTTTTTACTAGAGTCCTCTATATAATTAGATAATTTTTCTGCCTCTAATAAAAATGTTTCATCTAAAGTTGTAAATCTTACTATTAAAAATGCAATTCCATTATGTTTATATATATTTTTCAAATGCTTAATTTGATGTGAATGTATATTTGATAATGAGAAAGATGTTTTACTTTTTGTTTCTTTTGCTTCAAAATCAATATACTTTCCTTTATATATTCCATTATAATCTGTTGTTGATGGTATGGTGAAATAAGCTTCTTTAATTACTGCTTTATCTCTTGATGGATAATCAACGTTTACTATTTTGATAGGTGTTGGTTTTTTATATATGTATGCTTTATCAATTTCACAATAGTATTCGTTTGAAAGATTTATATCATTTTCAAGAGTCATACCTCTGTTTTTGTGACTTAATTTACTATTATATGATTCATTATGATTGCTATTATTCTGTTTTTTTATACCATTTGGATAGTTCATTCCATCACCTATCTTTAATTATACTATAATTTTATTTTTTTTTCCATCTTTTTATTGTTATTTATTGTATTGTTTTGTCGTATTTATGATTTATTAAAAAAAGTATATTATATTGTTACTGGTGATTTTATGAATATATTAGAAATTAATAAGGTTATTAATAAAATGGTTGATAATACTCGTATAGTTATGATAGACTTAGAAATGGTTCGTTTAAAGAACAGGTTATTAATTGACAAAAATAATCAATAATGCAATAATATTAATGTAAGGGATTGGTGATAAAAATGTATCAAAATAAAATTACATTGATGCCTCAAGATATCCTTGAAAAAGATTTTAAAATAGATACAAGAGGGTATCGTTTAAAGGAAGTTGATCAGTTTCTTGATGTTATTATTGAAGATTATGAGAAATTTCTAGAAATAATTAATAATTTAGAAAAAGAGAAGGCTGATTTGTTAGCAGAAATTATGAATCTTAAACAAGAATTACGAAATTCTAAATTGAGTGTTCAAGTTGCATCTGATAGTGTTAGTCGTGGAGAAGTTACTAATATTGATGTAATGCGTAGATTATCTCAACTTGAAAAAATGGTTTACGGTTCAAAAGCAGATAATGATGATGATAAAGATAATAAGTAATATATAAACAAACGCTGGAGATTTTTATCTCTTGAGGAAAGTCCATGCTCACACAGTCTGAGATGTCTGTAGTGTTCGTGCCTAGGGAAAAAATAACCTAGGGTAGTTTATACTAACGGCGGAAGATTTTCTAAGTCTTTTAGATATGAAATATTCCATAAAGTGCCGCAGTGACGATGCTTTTAGAAATAAAAGAGTGAAACGTGGTAAACCCCGCGAGTGAGAAACCCAAAATTGGTAGGGGAGTCTTAATGAAGGAATTGAACGGATTTAAGAACCAAGTAATTGGTAGATAAATGTTTGTTGCCTGGAAACGGGTACAGAACATGGCTTATTTATATTATTTATTTATAAAATGAGGTGATGTATGAAAGAGTTAGGTGAAATTCTTAAAAGAGCAAGAATTAAGAATGGTGTAAGTTTAACTGAAGCTTGTGAAGATTTAGAATTATCAACATCACATTTAGAAAATATAGAAAGTGGTAATGTAAGAGCTTTTAAAGATGTTTATGAGTTAAGAGATTATGTTAAGAGTTATGCTAAGTATTTAGGACTTGATGCTGATAAAGTTGTTGATGAATTTAATGGCTTTTTATTTCAACATACTTCGAAGATATCTCTTGATGATATAAAATCTGCACAAAAGAAAAAAGAAGAATTGCTACAGGAAAAGAAAGTTAAATCACCATATACTATTGAGTATAAGGAAAAGAAAAACTTGTGGCCAATTGTCTATATTATTTTAGCTTTACTTTTAATTGCTATGATTGTTTATATTATTTTAGTAAATATAAATAGGGTTCCTAATCGAACAGATGAATTAAAAGGGTGTATTGGAGAGGAGATTGTTTTATGAATTTACCAACAAAAATAACTGTTGTTAGATTGATTTTAACTGTTTTTATAATTGCATTATTATGTGTTCCTTTTTCTTATTTTGGTTTTAATTTTCCAAAATATGATTTTTATGGAATTCAAATTCAATTAAATTATATTATTGCAGGAGTATTTTTTATAATTGCAAGTTTAACTGATTTTTTAGATGGTTATCTTGCTAGAAAAAATAATCAAGTTACAGATTTAGGAAAAATGTTAGATGCTATTGCGGATAAAGTGTTGGTAAGTCCTGTATTAATAGCATTATCTGTTAATGGATTTATTCCTGTTATTATTCCAATTATATATATTACTAGAGATATTGTTGTTGATGCTATTAAAATGCAAGCAGCAAAAGGTGGAAAGGTACAGGCTGCAATTAAATCTGGAAAGTATAAAACTGCTTGTATGATGATTGGGTTATGTCTAGTATTCTTTTATAATATTCCTTTTGAATTTATAAATATTCGAGTTGATTTAGGATTACTTTATATTGCTTGTATATTATCTGTTATAAGTGCAGTTCAGTATTACATTATTAATAAAGAATTGATTTCTTCAACAGGTGAATCTGAATAATATAGTAATTTATGATAATCAAAACACTCTTTTTGTAAGAGTGTTTTTTTATATTCAATGGTAAAGTGTTATGTAAATTTTTAAAACAAATGTTCGAAAAAGTATTGCATTTTAAAAAAATGTATTATACAATGATATTGTAAGTTATTTACGAGGAGGAAAATAAATGGCTGTAAGTAAAGATACATCTAAAGATAAGACTTTGGAACAAGTATTAAATGATATTGAAAAACAATTTGGAAAAGGTTCTATTATGAAACTTGGAGATAATACTCATATGAAAGTTGATGTTGTTTCAAGTGGTATTTTATCGCTTGATATTGCATTAGGTGTTGGAGGTTATCCAAAAGGTAGAATTATTGAAATATATGGTCCTGAATCAAGTGGTAAAACTACTTTTGCATTACAGGCAATAGCAGAACATCAAAAAGTAGGAGGAAGAGCTGCATTTATTGATGCTGAACATGCACTTGATCCAGTTTATGCTGAGAAACTTGGGGTTAATATTGATGAGTTACTACTTTCTCAACCTGATACTGGCGAACAAGCTTTGGAAATTTGTGATGCATTAGTTAGAAGTGAAGCAATTAGTATTATTGTCATTGATTCTGTTGCTGCTCTTGTTCCTCAAGCTGAAATTGATGGCGAAATGGGTGATTCACATGTTGGATTGCAAGCAAGACTTATGTCACAAGCACTAAGAAAATTAAATGGAACAATTAGTAAAACTAATACAACAGTTATTTTTATTAATCAGCTTAGAGAAAAGGTAGGAGTTATGTTTGGAAATCCAGAAACAACAACTGGAGGAAGAGCATTAAAATTCTATTCTAGTGTTAGACTTGAAATAAGAAGAAGTGAACAGTTAAAAATGGGAGATGGAGTAGTTGGTAATAAAACAACTGTAAAAGTTGTTAAGAATAAAGTTGCTCCACCATTTAAATCTTGTGTTGTTGATATTATGTATGGAGAAGGTGTATCAAGAGAAGGTGAAGTAATAGATCTTGCTAGTGATGCTGGAATTATTGATAAAACTGGTGCATGGTATTCATATAATGGTGAGAAATTAGGACAAGGAAAAGAAAATGTTAAATTGTTATTAAAAGAAAATGTAGAATTAAGAGATGAGTTAGAGAAAAAAGTAAGGGAATTCTATGATATAGAATATTCTTCTGATTCAGATAGTGATAAGAAAAATTCTAAGAAGTAATTTAATTACTTCTTTTTTTGTATATTTTAAATATGTGTTATCATATAAATAAGTGGAGGTCATAATGAAAAAGATATGTGATTTAGTAAATTGTGATTATGACATAGAAATATATGGGATAACAGATGATTCTAGGTATGTTAAAGATGGTTATTTATTCGTTGCTTCTAAAGGATTTAATGTAGATCACTTTGATTATATTGAAGATGCTATTGATAAAGGATGTTCTTTTATAATATCTGATAGAGACATAAATATAGATTTTCCACATATTATTGTGGAAAAAGATATCTCTAAACTATATAGAAAAATATGTGAGAAATTTTATGATGTTGATTTTAATAAAATAAATATGATTGGAATAACTGGTACTGATGGAAAAACAACAACTACATCGATTATTAAAGAACTCATTTCTGATTGTGCATATATAGGAACAAATGGTTTTGAAATAAAAGATAAATCATTTAGTACTAATAATACAACTCCTGTAGTAAGTGAGTTATATGATGATATTAGTAAAATTATCAAATCTAACTGTAAAAATTTAGCTATGGAAGTATCAAGTGAAGCGCTTCTTCATGGTAGAGTAGATGACTTTAGGTATAAAGTTGTTGGTATTACTAATATTACTGGTGATCATATGAATGTTCACAAAACATTTGATAATTATGTTTTGTGTAAAAAGAAAATACTAACTTTATTAAAAAGTGAGGGTTATGCCGTCCTAAATGGTGACGATGAAATATTAACTAAAATTAATGGAAAAAATGTTGTTAAATTTGGTTTTAACACAAATAACGATTGTATCATAGAAAATGTTGAATATTTAAAAGATAAAACTATCATTAATATTAAATATAATAATGAGATAGTTGAAATAAATTCTCCATTAAAGGCCAGATACAATGTATATAATGTAGTTATGGCATATATTATTTGTAGATTATTTGGAATAGATAGTTCTTTGCTACTTAGTAGGATTAAAAAACTTAGATGTATCAAAGGTAGAACAGAACTATTAGATTTTGGACAGGATTATGATATTATTCTTGATTATGCTCATACGATAAATGGTATTAGAAATGTACTTGATTCTTTTCAAAATTATAAAAAAATTATTACTGTTACAGGTTGTGCAGGTGGAAGAGAAAAGGAGAAACGGCCTATTATTGGTAAAATGGTCATTGATAGAAGTGATGTTAGTATATTTACTATGGATGATCCTAGATATGAGAGTGTTGATGATATAATTGATCAGATGGTTGGAAAAAATGAAGATTATATTAGAATTATTGATAGAGAAGAGGCTATTGAATATGCTTTAGATATTGCTTCTAAGGATTCAGTTGTTTTAATTCTTGGAAAGGGTAGAGATAATTATATGGCAATTAATGATAAAAAAGTTTATTATTCTGACTATGATGTTATATCTAATTATTTCAAGGAAAAGTGAGATGCTCACTTTTTCTTTTTCTTGACATACTTTGAAATAATAACTACAATAGAATTAGATTGGATGTTATTTCTAGTCTAGATGGAGGAGTTATATGAATAGTACAGTATTCTCCATTTTACTTGTTGTTATAGGTCTTGTAGTAGGCTTTTGTATATCTTTAGGAATTAGTTTTTTGAATGGAAAAAATGCTTCAAAAAAATCAGAAAAACTAATTAATCAAGCAAAAAAAGATATCGAAAAATTGAAAAGGGATGCAGCTATTGAGCAAAAAGAAGAAGCTCATAAAGCTAAAATGGATTTAGATAAAGAAATTCGTGAAAGACGTGAAGAAATTAAAGAAAGTGAGAATAGATTATTACAACGTGAGTCTAATATAGATAAAAGAGAAGAAATGTTTCAAAAACGTGAATTAGCATTAGATGAACGTGATAGTAAACTTTCTGAAAAACAAGAAGAAATTCAATTAGAAAAAAGTAAAGTGGAGGAAATAAAAAAAGAACAACTTGATTTACTTGAAAGGATATCTGGTTTTAGTAAAGATAAAGCTCGTGAATTAGTTATGAGCAAAGTTAAAGAAAAAATGACCAAAGAGATATCTGAATATATTAGAGAACGTGAAAATGAGGCTAAGCTTGAAGCTGATAAATTTGCACGTGAATTAATTGTAACATCAATGCAGAAATATGCTGCTGATATTGCGAGTGATCAAACAGTTACTGTTGTTGATTTACCTAATGATGAAATGAAAGGTAGAATTATTGGTCGTGAAGGAAGAAATATAAGGACAATAGAGGCAATAACTGGAGTTGATTTAATTATTGATGATACTCCTGAAGCTGTAGTATTATCTAGTTTTGATCCTTTACGTAGAGAAATTGCTAGAATTACATTAGAGAGTCTTATTAAAGATGGAAGAATTCATCCTACTCGTATTGAAGAATTATATGATAAAGTTTGTAAGGATATGAAAAAACAAATAATTCAATATGGACAAGATGTTACTTTTGAGTTAGGACTTACAAAATTTGCGCCTGAATTAATTGAAATAATTGGTAAACTTCATTTTAGAACTAGTTACGGACAAAATGCATTACAACATTCTAAGGAAGTTGCTGAATTATCAGGATTATTAGCTGGAGAACTTGGTGAGAATGTTACTCTTGCTAAAAGAGCTGGACTTTTACATGATATAGGTAAAGCAATTGATCATGAAGTTGAAGGAAGTCATGTTGATATTGGAGTAGATATTGCCAAGAAATATCATGAGAATGAAACAGTTATTAATTCAATTGCTTCACATCATGGTGATACTCAAGCAACTAGTGTTATTTCTACAATTGTTGCTATTGCTGATGCTTTATCAGCATCACGTCCAGGAGCAAGAAATGATTCATTAGAGAATTATATTAAAAGACTTTCTCAACTTGAAGAAGTTGGTAATGAAATTAAAGGTGTTGAAAAAACATTTGCTGTTCAGGCAGGACGTGAATTACGTGTTATTGTTAAACCAGAAGATGTTGATGATTTAGAAACTCATACTATTGCTCGTGAGGTAAAAGAAAAGATTGAAAATAATTTGAAATATCCTGGAACAATTAAGATAACAGTTATTCGTGAAACAAGAGCTCAAGAAGAGGCTAAGTAAGCCTCTTTTTTTGTATAATCTTTTTATATTTCTAATAATATAATTGGAGGTGTAAATGATTAATATTAATTATTATTGGAAAATTGGTAAATTTATATTTGATAAAAATAATAAATGTTTAAATATTACTATTAAGTGCTCTGAATTTTTATCGTATTATTATGGTAATAGTAGTTTGTTTTCTCTAAAAAATATGAAGTATATTAAAAAAATATATTTGTATTTTCCTATATATGATTATCATATGGAGTATATAGATTGGAATTGTTATAAAGTATTACTTAATCTTAACAAATGTGAATGTTATTTTTATTATTATATAGTTCTATTTTGTAATAGTAATTTGTTTGAATTGACTGATATGATTAATAATCAAATTTATTTTAGAATATAAAAATCTACTCATTAAAGAGTAGATTTTTTATTTGTTTTTTCTTTTTATATCTAATATTACTGGTAGAATGATTGGCTTCCTTCCAGTTATATTATATATGAATGGATATAGAGCTTCTGTAATATCACTTTTTAGTGTTGCAAAAGTTGACTTTGGATTTTTTAGTGCTGTTGTAATTGTTTGTTCTGCTTTGTTTTCTATTTTTCTTATTAGTTCTTCATTTTCATTTACTAATATAAATCCTCGTGTTGTAATATTTGGTTTAATTAGTAATTCTCTATTTTTCATATCAACATTTACAATTACAACTAGAATTCCATCGGTTGCCATTATTTTTCTATCTTTGATAACTGCTCCACCGATTTCTCCAATTCTATTTCCATCTACATAGATGTCTGCACCTGGTTTACTTTCACCTCTAGTGACTACATGATTTATAAGATTTAGGGTATCTCCATTTTTTAATATAAATGTATTTTCTTTTGGAATGCCACAATTTATACCAATGTTTGCTTGTTTTTTAAGCATTCTATAATCACCATGGAATGGCATTAAATATTTTGGTTTAATTAGTCTTATTAGAAGTTTTATTTCTTCTTCATTGGCATGTCCTGAAGTATGTAAGTCTTGCAATACATTGTTTGTATAAACTTTAACACCTTTTAAATATAACTTATTAATTGTTTTTGAAATACTAAGAGCATTTCCAGGAATTGCTGATGATGAGAAAATTACTACATCATCAGGTCTTAATTTAATTTGTTTATGAGTTCCATTAGCAATTCTTGATAGAGCTGCTAAAGGTTCACCTTGACTTCCTGTACAAAGGATTGCAACTTCATTTGGTTTTAAATTATTTGCTTCTTCTGGTGTTATTAAAAGTTCTTTATGTTCAATATATCCTCCATTTAAAGATATATTTATATTGTTTTCCATACTTCTACCAAAGATACATATTTTTCTATTATGTTTGAAACATGTTTCAAATATATGTTTTACTCTGTATATGTTTGATGCAAAAGTTGCAATTATTATTCTATTATTTTTACACTTATCAAACATTTCATTTAATGTTTCATCAACGACAGATTCACTATTTGAGAATCCTTCATTTAGTGCATTTGTAGAGTCTCCAATTAAGACATCAACACCTTTTTCTCCAAGAGATGCCATTTTATATAGATCAGCCATTGGTCCAATTGGTGTAAGATCGAATTTGTAATCTCCTGTTGTAACTATTCTTCCATCAGGCGTATTTATACTTATTCCATGTGAATCAGGTATTGAGTGTGTTATTCTGAAAAACTCTATTTCTATTTCTTTAAATTTTAATTTAGTTTTGTCGGTATAAACAAACAAATTGTCATATCTAATATTTCTATCTTGAAGCTTAACAGATATTAATTCTTTAGCATGGTTTGGTGCATATATAGCAGGAATATTAATACTTTGTAATAAGAATGGTATTCCTCCGATATGATCTTCATGTCCATGAGTAATTAATAATGCTTTAATTTTATCTTCATTTTCCTTTAAAAAAGTAAAATCAGGAAGAACGTAATCAACTCCCATTAATTCACTTTCTGGAAAACTTACACCGGCATCAATAATAACAATCGCGTCTTTATGCATTACACAATACATATTTTTTCCGACTTCTCCTAAACCACCTAGAACTATTATTTTTGTCCCATTGGTTTTTTCTTTATTCATAAAATCTCCTTCCTTTTTTAAGTTTTTATAAAGAACTAACTAAGTAATTATAATATATTTTTCTAAATTTGTCTATTTTATTTATGTAGATAGTGTAAACTAAGTTTATATGTTATAATATCTAAGAGGTGATAATATGGGTCTTTTTAATAAAATTAAAAATATGTTTAAATCAACTGAAAAAGTTGTTGAAAAAGATGAAAATATTAAAGATGACACTAGTAAAAATGAATCGAAAAAACAGGAAGAAAAATCAGTTAAGGTATACGAAAAAGGATTATCAAAGTCAAGAAATGGATTTGTTTCTAAACTTGTAAATTTAACAAATCGTTATAGCAAAATAACTGATGAGTATTTTGATGAACTAGAAGAAATACTTATTATGGCAGATATTGGTGTAAATACTGTAATGGATTTTATTGATAGACTTAAAGATAGAGTTAAAAAAGAAAATATTAGTGATCCATCAGAACTTAAAGAAATAATTGTTGATGAGTTGTTTATTATATACGTTAATGATGAGGTTTTAAGTAACAAGATTAATTTTAATGATAAAGATGTTACAGTTGTTTTATTTGTTGGAGTTAATGGTGTTGGGAAAACTACTACTATTGCGAAAATTGCTAATAAATATAAAGATCAAGGTAAAAAAATATTACTTGTTGGTGCTGATACTTTTAGAGCAGGAGCAGTTGAACAGTTAAAAGAGTGGAGTGACAAGGTTGGAGTAGGTTTTTATGGCAAAGAAGATAGTGATCCAGCTAGTGTTGTTTATGATGGTATAGAACTTGCGAAAAAGGAAAAATATGATTTAGTTCTTATTGATACTGCAGGAAGACTTCAAAATAAAGTTAATTTGATGAAAGAGTTAGAAAAAATTAATAAAGTAATTGATAGTTTGGTAGATGGAGGAGCAAGTGAAACATTACTTGTTGTTGATGCAACTACTGGGCAAAATGGTATTAGTCAAGCAAAAGCATTTAAGGAAATTACTAATATAACAGGTATAGTCCTTACTAAATTGGATGGCACTGCTAAAGGTGGAATTGTTCTGGCAATTAAAGAAAGTGTTGGAGTACCTGTTAAATATATAGGTCTTGGTGAAACAAAAGATGATTTACAAGTTTTTGATATTGAAAAATATATATATGGTTTATTTAAGGATATGATGTAGGTGACTAACTATTAAAAGTCAATAGTAATTTTGAAATTTTTAATAGTTTGTTTGAAATTGAAAATTATCCCATGCCAAAAAGATTTCACAAAGTGAAATTTTTGAAAAAATTAAATAAATAATTATTTCAATAAAGACGGATTATAATCAATGTTGTTTT
>CADBYH010000007.1:55221-56665 GCA_902798815.1 uncultured Erysipelotrichaceae bacterium
TTGTTTTTCTCTAATGTGTAAATAACTCTAATAAGTTTTTTACAAACATGAGATAAAGCAACTCTATGACATTTACCTTCAGAACGTTTCTTAAGGTAATAATCATAAAAAGTTGGTGAGTATCTTAAAATAGACATTGCAATATTCATAATAGAATATCTTAAGTGACCAGAACCATGTTTAACCATTTTACCATTATTTTCTAATGTACCAGATTGGATTATACTTGGTTCAAGTCCAGCAAAGGCTAACATTTTACCTGAAGAAGAAAAGTTTTTAATATCTCCATACTCAGATAAAATGGTGGCAGCAGATATTTCACCTAATCCTGGAATGGATAACATTTTAGGATTAAGTTCTTTGATAATTGTTGAAATTTGTTTATCTATTGGATCAATTTTTTCATTAAAGTGATTTATAGTAGAAACATATGTAGAAATAAGTAAATCTGAGTTATCATCATAATGACCGATTGAATCTTTAGCTAATTGTTTAAGTAGAGCAAATTTAGCATAAGTAAATTTACCATGAGATAATTTTCTTAAAGATTCATAATCTTTCATTAATGATATGTGGCTAGTATTTTTATATTTTTCTAAAATATAAAGAAGAGTATTAGAAATAATATTATTAAAGAATGGTTTAATCTCAGGAAAGGACTTGTCCAATTCATTAGTTAACAGGACTTCAAATTTACTTTTTTCCTTAATTAATTGTTCTCTACTTCTACATAGTGACTTTAATGTATAAATGTTGTATAATAAATTCGAATTTGGTTTGTATGGAACAGACATAATATAATTAGCTATAGTTAAACTATCAGCTTTATCAGTCTTGGTTCTACGTAAGCTACGAGCTTTTAAAAACTGATGAATGACAAGAGGGTTCGTTTTCATAAAAGAATAACCTTGATCAATTAAAAACAGTTCCAAATTCAAAGAATAGTGTCCAGTTGCTTCAAAAGCAATCTGGCATTCGGATTTATTATAGGATTTCAATTGGTCCAAGAAATATTGAAATCCTTTTTTGTTGTTTTCAAAAGATGAATTTTCAACAATTACTTCACCTGTATTTGAGATAATACAGAAATCGTGTTTGTACTTTGATATATCAATACCAATATAATATATCATTTATAAGCACCTCCAAATTAGTTTTTTTGCACTGATAAGTTTGCCACAGGGTTTCTAATCATGTAATCACGTAATTTAATAAAACATCGATTAGTAAAGAACTAACGTGTTAACTAACTAATTAACAATTAAATTAAAAATCTGTGGTTTGAGTCACCTCGAACCAGTCCATAAAATGGCTGTAAATTATGAGAAACAAATCCACAGTGCGATTCTTATTATACATCTAGATGTATAATAAGAAAATATAAATAGAAAGGGATCAATCAATAGGAAATTAATTAATATTTCTATAAGATTGATTATACGTG
>CADBYH010000008.1 GCA_902798815.1 uncultured Erysipelotrichaceae bacterium
CTATATTAGCAATAGTTGCATAACCTATACCTAGAGTTATTACAGCAATAAGTACATATATTACAATTTTTATTTGTTTTCTATTACCTAATCTCATAATAATTCTCCCTATTATATGTATTATATCATATTTAGATTATTGCTATTAAAAAAAGCAAGTGTTTTACACTTGCCTTTGTAAATTATATTATTCTTTCTAGTGCTTTCATCAAACCTAGTTTTCCATAATCATATGTTAGTGAACCTTGGAAGTATGCAATATATGGTTCTCTTAATGGTCCGTCACATGATAATTCAATTGAAGAACCTTGGGTAAATGATCCACTTGCCATTATTACTTGATCATCATATCCTGGCATATCTGATGGCTCTACTACAGCATTTGAATCTATTGCAGACCCTTGTTGGACACCTCTTGTAAATTCTATTAGTTTATTTCTATCTCTAAAGATTATATTTTGAACAATATCTACTCTTTCTTCATTATATTTTGGTTCTACATCATAGCCTAATTCTTCTAATACTTTTGATACTAATATAGCAGTTTTTACTGCAGATGATATTACTGATGGAGCTAGATAAATTCCTTGTAGTAATTGTTTGTTTATTCCTAGAGATGGACCTACTTCTCTTCCTTCTCCTGGTAGTGTTAATCTTTCTGCACATAGTTCAATCAATTCTTTTTTACCAGCAATATAGGCACCATTTGGAGCTATTCCTCCACCTAGATTCTTTATTAATGAACCTACCATTATATCTGCTCCTACTTCTGTAGGTTCTTTTAAAGACACTAATTCGCAATAACAATTATCTACCATTATAATTATATCTTTATTAATCTCTTTAATTAATTTAATGACTTTTTCTATTTTATCAATACTTATACTTTTTCTTGTAGAATAACCTTTACTTCTTTGAATTTCTATTACTTTTACTTTATTAGTATTTAGATATTCTTTTATTCTTTCATAATCAAAATCATTATTTACTAAATCAATTTCATCATATTTAATCCCATAACTTTTTAGGGAACTGTTATTTTCTTTTATTCCTATTACTTCATGTAATGTATCATAGGGAGTTCCTGAAATACTTAGTAATAAATCGTTCGGTCTTAATAATGCGAAGAAACATACATTTAAAGCGTGAGATCCTGATATAAATTGATTTCTTACTAATGCATCTTCACTACCTAAAATATCACTAAATACTTTTTCTATTGTATCTCTTCCTAAATCATTGTATCCATAACCGGTTGTTTCATTAAAACAAGATTCTGATACATTATTCTTATGGAAAGCATTTAATACTTTTATACTATTTAGTTCAGTTATTTTATCAATTTTTTTAAATTCTTCTGTAAGTTCATCTTCACATTTATTAACTAAATTTGAGACTTCTTCACTTATTCCTAATTCTTTATACATTATTTCACTACTTTCTAATTGTATTTTCCACCATCTATTCTAATTATAGAATCATTAATATAATTTGCTTTTGAAGATGACAAAAATATTACTAAATTAGCTATCTCTTTTGGTTCTGCAAATCTATTCAATAATATTTTTTTCTTTTCTTTAGCAATTTGTTCTATACTTAATTCTTTGTTCATTGGAGTTTTAACCCAGCCTGGACAGATACAATTTACATTTATAAACGGAGCAAATTCTCTGGCAAAGTTATGTGTTAAAGAAATAACTCCTGCTTTTGAAGCATCATAGTCACAGCTTTCTGGATAATATGTATCAATAGCATTTGTTGATGAAATATTAATTATTTTTCCACGTTTTTTTTCTAACATTACTTTTCCTACATATTTACTACATAGATATGTACCTATTAAATTTACATCTAGTACTCTTTTAAATTCTTTAATATTTTTATCAAGTAATAAAGAATCTCTTGATACACTAGCATTATTAACAAGAATATCTATTCCACCAAATGTATCTGTTATCTCATTAATCATATTCTCTACTTCTTCTTCTTTAGAAATATCACATTTTATAGTAAGAACATCTACATCATATTCTTCTTTAATATGTTTTTCTAAGTCTTTTGCCTCTTTTTCATGGTGACAGTAGTTTATTATAACATTTACATCTTTTTTTGCAAACTCTTCTACTATTGCTGCACCTATTCCTCTATTACTTCCTGTTACTAAAGCAACTAATTTTCCCATACTTCCTCCATTATTCTACTATTGTTTCATTTGTTTCTATAAAATTATTTATTTGTTCTTCTGTTTTAACTTTTACAATTGAAGATACCATTTTACCATCTTTGATATACATTATAGTTGGTTTTTCCACATCATGTTCAGATGATGATATTTTCTTTAAAAAAACTTTATATTGAGTTTCTTTATCAGTGTTTAATTCCATATAATATATATTATTTTCTTTAAAGATTTCTTTTATTCTTTTACACTCTTTACAACTATTATCATCTATTAATACATACAATGTTTCATTATTATTAATTGCTTTAATAACTTTAGAATCTTTTACTGAAAATTTATTTACTAAAATTATTAAAAATAGACCTCCAAATAATAATATAACTAGTATACCTATTTTTAATCTATTAAATAAGCTTTTTAAATCTTCATCATCATCAGAAATCAATTTACTCACTTCCCTTATTTAGTATTATTCTTTTTCTCTAATTCTTTTTTTCTTTCTTCAAAATATTTTCTCGACCAACCAAATACAGAATTAAACCTATTATCTTCTGTTATTAATTTTTCATTAATTCTTGATATATATATTTCTCTTTCAATAATTTCATATAAAGTTAATTTTAAAATACCTGGACTATTAATAACTATATCTAAACAGCCTTTTCCTTTTAAGTATTCTAATATACCTTGAAGATGTTTTTTTGAATATATAACTATTTGTGGTAATAGGAATTTATCTCCATAATATCTTTTTATAAATTCCATTGTTTCTTCAAGTTCTTTTGCACTTTTTCTAAATACCGTACCTGTTATTGGAACTTTATAATATAAACATGTTTCTAAAATATCATGTACTTCTTCTGGTTTTTTATTAAAGAAATTATTTGTTGGAGGTGTATTTAGTAACTCCATACTAATATTATAAATAGCTTCAATCTCTTTTCCTGTTCTTTTAAATACTGTACCTGTTGGAGCAATATTTAATCGTTCACAAGTATTTACTACATCAAGAAAATCATCTTTATTTTTTCTAAATACATTACCTTTTACAGGAATATTTTTTTCAAGACAAATATCTATTATTTCTCTTACTTCAATTGGTTTTCTTTTAAACATTCCATCTATATAATTTATTTTATATTCATCACATATTTCGAGTATTTCTTCTATCTCTTCTTTTGTTCTAAATAGCATTGTATTATTTAATGGAATATTCTTTTCTTTACATAGAAAAAGTATTTTTTCTAGATTTTCAGGGGTTCTTTGAAAAATAGATCCTGTTATTTCTATATTATTGTTTTGACATATTTTTATAATTTTTTCTACTTCTTCTGGAGTTCTTATAAATATATTTAAAAATACTTCTATTTTATTTTTTTTACATATATCTACTATTTGTCTTAATTCTAATGTTGTCCTTGATAAGGCTGTTGGTGTAAAAGGAATATTTAATCTATTCAATGTTGTGCATGTTTTTTTTAAGTCCTCTGAACTTTTTTTAAATAGGCCTCCTGTAATTTTAATATTATGTTGTTTGGCAATTTTTATTATTTTTCTTACTTCTTCTGGTTGTTTATGAAACATTGAAGTATTTAATATAATTCCTTCTTCTTTACAAATATTAACTATTTCTATTATTTCTTTTGAATTTCTATAAAAAATTGATCCTTCTTTTTCAATATTTAATAATTCACAAAGTTTTAATATTTCTTCTAATTCTTCACTATTTCTTTTAAATAGACTTCCTGTTATTTTCTTTACTTTATATTTTTTTGATATGTTTATTATTTTTTCTACTTCTGTTGCGGATTTAGAAAACATTGATTCATTAATTTCTACTTTTAATCTATTACAAACTTCTATTATTCTTTCAATTTCTTCTGGTGTAGTTCTAAACATACTTAAACTTACTTGTATATCATTTGCTTCACATATATTAATTATTTCTTCTATTTTTTTAGGATCTTGTCTAAATACTACTCCAACTATATCAAAATTATTTTCTCTACATGTATTTACTATATTTTCAAAATCTTCTAAAGGGCAACCATACATACTATTAGTTATTTTAATATTATTTGTTTGACAATAATCAACTAGTTTTTTTAAATCCTTTAAATTTTTATGAAATACACTTCCTGTTATTTCAATATTATTAGCAAGACAGTATTCAATTATTCCAAGTACCTCTTCTTTAGGTTGTTTAAATATTGTACTTGTTATAGTTACTTTATATTTTTTACATAAATTTATTATTGATTCAATTTCTGATATACCTCTATTTGTTATTGAAACGCCAAGTATAGTTTTAGAATCTAAATCTTTTGAAAATAAATTATTAATTGTTTCTATTCTCTTTTTAGGGATTCTAAGAATAGTTGTATTTTTATCTATTAATTCTTTTCCAAAGTTACTATATACATATTCATATGTTTCTTTTAAATCATTTTCATCTGTTGCGAGAATATGAAGGCATGTTTCTATATTATAGTTATAAATATTTTTTTCTTTTAGAAAAGAATAATTGTTTTTTACTGATTTTACTTTTCTGTATAAGATACTGGGACACTTTTCTATATTTTTTGGACTTATATTTAATTCATTTATTAAATAATCTAGGATATATTCAACTTCTTCTAATCTTGCTTTTTCAAGAATTTGTTCTCTTCTTGATTTAGTAAATTTTATATCATATTTTGATAATATTTTTAAAAGTTCTGTACTATTATTCATTTACTATCTCCCAAAGATTTGTATCTTGTTCTAACTTTTCTATAAATTCTACTCCTAGTTTATTTATTAAATAGTCTATTTTTTCTTTAAATTCATTTTCTTCAATAATAAAAAGATATGGATAAAGAGCAACTATATCATAAACATCTGAAAATCCTATTTTACTAAGATAATTTATATTATTTGTTAGGTTTTCGACGTTGTCTTTAAATTCATAAATAGAACTTTCTCCATAAATAAATGATATTTTTTCTAAGTCCAGTTTCATATAAAACACCATCCTATGATAATTTTACTATAAATAGATTAAAAAATAAAGTGTTCAAAAAAAGCCAGTACTAATTGTACTGGTAATAATTAAAATTCTGGTTCTACAAAATCTTGTTCTTCATAATTTGGTTCTTCTGGGATTTGTTCTTCAGAATCATCTTGATAATCATCTTCATCATCTTTTTTCAATCTTTTTGTGACAACATAAGTTCCTGCTCCTGCTGCGGCAGCTAATCCTGCTCCTGCAACATAAAGACCTGCATTACCTCCACTCTTTTGTGTTGAACCACTACCCGGTTGTGTTGGCGTTGGTGTTGGTGGTGAGATTGGTCTAATTGGTTTTGTAGGTGTTGGTGTGATTATAGGTGTTGGAATTGACGGTGTTGGTGATGCTGTTGGTTGTGGTGGAGTTGGTTCTGCTGGAGGTGTTGGTTCTGGTTGTTGTGGTTGTGCTGGTTCCTGTCGTTGTGGTTGTTGCTGAGGTTGAGGTTCTGGTTGAGGTTCTGGTTGTGGTGGAGTTGGTTCTGCTGGAGGTGTTGGTTCTGGTTGTTGTGGTTCTTCTGTTGGAGTTGGTTCTGGTTGAGTTGATTTTAGTTCCTCATATAATTTTTTAAATTTTTCTTCATCCTCATCAGATAATTGTCCATATAAAACTTGTATTAGTCCATCCTCGTCTGCTTCTGTTGTTGATAAAAGTCCTCCTAATACAATGCTTTCAAACATTGCTTTCAAATCCTCTGGCTCATATTCATTTGCTTCAATTATGTCCTTTAAATAGTCAATTCTTTTTAATATATCTTTTTCATCTTCATAGCTTTGATCCATTAATTTTTCTGGCATAGACATATCTATTAACTTATCTTCTTGTAGTACATAATCAAATCCTGTTGCATGATATGTTTTCATTACACCGCTATATAATTTTTTATCTACTTCTGTAAGATCTGTTTCAATATCTTGTAAAAGTGTTATTGCATCTTTTACTTTTTCTTTGTCATATATTAATTCTGCATGTTCTGTATTTTCCATAATTATCCCTCCTTACCTATTCTTCATCTTGTTTTATATTATCTCTCTTTTTTTGTTCTTTTGATTCAGCATTTTTTGCTCTTTCATTGTATATACCTTGTTGTTTATTTAATACTTTTTGGGCAGTTGTTTCAATAGTTTCTGCTAAATCTTTTAGATAATTAGAAAAGAATAATATTTCTACTTTATATGCTTCTACAGTTTCTTCCATACTTAATCCATCAAATGATAAAGTCTCTTTATTACATATTTCTTCTAATTGAGTTATTTTTTTTGTTATTTTTTTTAATTGTTCTGATGCTTCTTTGATTGTCTTACAACCTTCTTTGATTGTGGCAATATCAATTAAATTTGTAGCGTCATCTGCTGATACATATTTTCCTTTATATATATTAGTAACCATTTTTTATCTCCTATCTTTATATAATTATATCATAATAATTGAATACAGATAAAAAAAAAGCATTTTAAAATGCTTTTTTATTTTATTCTTTCAACATCTATATATGTTTCTTCATCATTTAGATTATATTTAGTTTTTAAAGAAATATCTTTTATTAATTCATCACCTAATACTTCTCCCATAATATAATCTTTATATAGTTTAAACATTTCATCTATTTTGTCTGTTCCATTATAGTATACTTTAATGTGATCTGTAATAACAAAATCTTTTTCTTTACGAAGTGCTTGAACTGTTCTTACAAATTCTCTTGCTAGTCCTTCTAAGATTAATTCTTCTGTTAATTCAGTATCTAAGACAACAATTGTTTTATTATTAGAAGTTGAAGCATATCCTTCTTTTTGTTTTATTGAAACTATAGTATTTTCACTATTTAATTCAAAATCTTCTCCGTCTAATTTAATACTTAGACCATTTTCTGCTATTTTAGATATTTCTGCTGATGTTAATTTAGATAGAACTTGTTGTAGTTCTTTTATTTTTGGACCTAGTGTTTTTCCTAATACTTGGAAGTTTGGTTTTACTATATACTCTAGATATTCTGTCATATCTTCTTTAAACAATACTTCTTTTACATTTAATTCTTCTTTAATTACTGGTAATAAATCTCCAATTATTATTTCATCACTTTTTGGAAGAATTAAATTACTGATTGGTTGTCTTACTTTTATATTTGCTTCTTCTCTAGCAAATCTTCCCAATGAACAAACATCTCTTACTAAATCCATTCTTTCTTCTACTGCTTCATCTATTAAAGTTTCTTCTTCATTTGGATAATCTGCAAGATGTACTGATTTTTCATTTGTCAATTTGTTGTATATTTCTTCTGTCAAGAACGGTGTAAACGGAGCGCATAATTTACACAATGTAACTAATGCTTCATACATAGTTAAATATACTGCCTTCTTTGATTCAGTTAGTTCAGAGTCCCAGAATCTTCTTCTATTACTTCTGATATACCAATTTGATAAATCATCGTTTAAGAATGGTACTACTAGTTTAACTGCTTTATTTAAATCATATTCTGCAAACGCTTCATTTACTCCTTTGATTAATTTATTTAACTTAGATATTAACCATCTATCTATTAGTTCTCTTTTTTCTACAGGAATATCATATTCTCTTGGATCTATATGATCTGCATTTGCATACATTTCAAAGAATGAATAAGCATTCTTAAATGTTGAAATATATTTTGAATAAATTTCTTTTAATCCATCCACATCAAATTTTAATGGTGTCCATACTGGAGATGTGTGTAACATATAAAATCGTACTGTATCTGCGCCATATTCTTCCATAATTTCAAATGGTGAAATTGCATTTCCTCTTGATTTATGCATCTTTTGACCATATTTGTCTAGTAATAAATCATTTACTAATACGTTTTTATATGATGATTTTCCCATTACAAACATTGATACTACAAGTAATGTATAGAACCATCCTCTTGTTTGATCTATTCCTTCAGCAATGAAATCTGCTGGAAATTGTTCCTCAAATAATTTTTTATTTTCAAATGGATAATGGTATTGGGCAAATGGCATAGATCCTGAATCGAACCAGCAATCCATTACATCTTTTACTCTTGTCATTTTCTTTCCACATTTTGGACATTTGATATGAACATCATCAACATATGGTCTATGTAATTCAATTGTTTCATCTATTTCTTCTATTGCTCTTTTTACTAGTTCTTTTCTTGAACCAATCATTTCATCATGACCACATGAACATCTCCATAATGGAATTGGAGTTCCCCAATATCTATTTCTTGATATTGCCCAATCATTCATATTTTCTAACCAGTTACCAAATCTTTTTTCTCCAACATAATCTGGATACCAGTTAATCTTTTTGTTTTCTTTGATTATTTCATCTTTTTTAGCTGTTGTTTTTATATAAAGTGATGGTTTTGAATAATACACTAATGGTGTATTACATCTCCAACAATGTGGATAATCATGGTTCATTTTTTGTTTTTTGAACAACTTATCTTCACTTGCTAGATATTTAACTATTTCAACTTCCAATTCTGAATCTACTACAAGTCTACCTTTCCAAGGTCCTTCTGTATAACATCCATCTTCTCCTACAGGATTTAGAATTGCTAAGTCATATTTTAAACCAACTTCATAGTCATCTTGTCCGAAAGCAGGTGCTATATGTACTATTCCAGTACCATCTTCCATAGTTACATATTCATCACAAGTAACAATAAATGCCTTTTTATTTTCTGGTACTGATAGAATTGGCATTAATTGTTCATATTCTCTATTTTCAAGATCTTTTCCTAGATACTCTTCAACTATTTCATAATCATCACCAAGAATTTTATCTGCCAATGCCTTTGCTACTATAAAGTTATAACCTTTTGATAAACATTTTACATATTTTTCTTTTGGATTTACACATAGTGCTACATTTGACATTAATGTCCATGGAGTTGTTGTCCATACTAAATAATAGGTATTATCTTCATCTTTTGCTTTAAATGGAACAAATACTGTATTTACTGATATTTCTTTATAGCCTTGAGCAACTTCATGAGATGCAAGTCCTGTTCCACATCTTGGACACCATGGAACTATTTTTAATCCATCATAAATATATCCATCATCAAATATCTTTTTAAGTATCCACCATTCTGTTTCAATATAGTTATTATCATATGTTACATATGGATGTTCTAAATCAATAAACTGACCCATCTCTTTAGTAAATTTTGTAAAATACTTTTCATTTTGAAAGACGCTATCGCGGCATTTTTCATTGAATTCTTTTATTCCATATTTTTCAATATCACCTTTACCAGTAAACTTTAATTCTTTTTCTACTTGTAATTCAACTGGTAATCCATGTGTATCCCAACCTACTTTTCTTACTACTCTATATCCTTGCATAGCTTTGTATTTACAAATGGTATCTTTTATTAGTTTTGCCATCATATGATGTATTCCTGGCATACCATTTGCTGTTGCTGGACCATCATAAAATACAAAGTTTTCTTTTCTTTGTTTGATACTTTTTTCAAAGATTTTATTTTTATCCCAATAATTTACATATTTTGATTCTATTTCATTTACTTTTCCTTTTTCTAGTTCTTTAAATTTCATATTTATCACTCCTTTTATTATGCAAATACTACGTAACTATAATATGCTAAAAATAATATTAAAAATATAATTCCTTCTGTTCTTGTAATTTTATAATCATTAAACGAAAACATAAATAATAATACTGATGCTACTAACATTACTATTAAATCTATGTAACTAAATGTTATTACTGGTATTCCTCCAAATATAGCAGTTGGTATACCTATTACCATACCTATATTGAATATATTACTTCCAACAACATTACCAATAGCAATATCATACTCACCTTTTTTAGTTGCAGTTACACTTGTTGCAAGTTCTGGAAGGGATGTTCCTAATGCGATTATTGTTAAGGCAATCATTCTTTCACTTACTCCTAATATTCCTGCAATGTGTGTTGCAGAATCAACAACAAAGTTACTTCCTAAAACTATTCCTGCTATTCCACATATTGTATAAATAATTGCTTTCCATATAGGTAGTACATTTGATTCATCCTCTACTTCAACCTTTTTTCTAGATATACTTATTAAGTAATATATAAATACCATAAAGAAAAGTACTAATATTACTCCATCACTTCTTGAAAACGAATTAACTGCTCCTTTATCAAACAAGTTATCTGATAAAAGGACTGCAAAAAGTGTTGATATTAATAATGTAATTGGTAATTCTTTTTTAACAGT
Source organism: uncultured Erysipelotrichaceae bacterium (assembly GCA_902798815.1). Classification (GTDB taxonomy): domain Bacteria; phylum Bacillota_I; class Bacilli_A; order RF39; family UBA660; genus UBA3789. The sequence goes on from CADBYH010000008.1 coordinate 10,465, forward strand.
CGCACTTTTTACATTCAATGAATGAATTAAAGAAGATATTCCAAGTATTAATAAAATATTTAAAATATTACTACCAATAACATTTCCTAATACTATATCACCAGAATTTGATAATAATGATTTAATCGATACAGCAAATTCTGGAGCACTTGTTCCAAAAGCTACAATAGTTAATCCAATTAATATTTTTGGTACTTTAAGGTTTTCTGCTATTCCACTAGCACCCTCTACAAATATATCAGCACCTTTTATTAAAATAACAAATCCTATCGTTAATAAAATAATATTTATGATCATAACTCCTCCTTATTCATTTTATGAACTTATAAATAAAAAAGAACTATTCATCCTAAGGACGAATAGTTCGTGGTACCACCTTATTTTATAAGTAAATAACTTATCTTAAAAAACTATAACGCGTCACCGTATTTATCTTATCCATAAATCGCAACTTGAAAGTGATCTGAATATTTCTTTGTAATCTATTTTCACCTCACATAGACTCTCTACATACTCCAAAATATTCCGTCTTTCGCACCTGCTTTCGAGGATTAATATATCATATCTTTCCATTTTTTTCAAGAATTATCCAGAATATTTAAAATCAAAAATATCACCATCTGATAATTCGTCATTATTTAGCGCCATCAAATATATTGTTTCATCTGTACAGGTAACAACTATACATTCTTTTGGATGACCAGCAGTTGATGAGTCTTGAGCAAAATCATGAGTTGTTTTTGACCAGGAACATCCTTTTCCATCTAATACTGCAGTTTTATCTCTATTAATTATCAAATTATCATAAACAATCTTTTCTACTGCTGTATATTTTCCATATTTTAATGTTTTTCCTTCTACTGTAAATGTATTATTAGTTTGTTCTTGCTTCTTTTTTTCTTCTTCTTGTTTTTTCTCTTCCTCTTCTTTTTTCTTTTCTTCCTCTTGTTTTTCTTTTCTTTCTTTTTGATATTTTTCAGCAGATTCTTTTACTTCTTTTTGTGTTATACCATTATCTTTTAATAATTCTTTATTAGTAAAACTTGCTTCATTTAATTCATTGGCAGATACTTCTTTCTCTTTTAGATAATAAAATGTTGCATTTTCAAAAAATACTCCCTCATTATACTCATTTGTAATTACATAATAATCATTATCAAAGTTCTCTGATGTAACTAAAGTATCTTTATCAGAAATAATTGTTCTATCATCACCATATTCTATTGACCAATAGTTTTCATCATCTTTTATTGAATATACGTATTTTAAACTATCAAAAGAATTTGCAGGATATGTTTCTTGATAGTCAATAGATTTATCTTTCATATCTACATCTAATTGAATAAATATCTTGTTTTTTTCATCTTCTGCATATACAACTAATTCTTTGTCATTATCTGAATCTATATCTATTCCCATTAGTTTTACATATTCAGGTTCTATTTCGTATTTTAATAATCCAGTTTCAATTCTTTTATTTAAAGATCCATCTTTGGCTCTTTTTGAAACAATATCTCCAAATGTATCTTTTTCCTTTGGTTTCTTTTTATCTTTTTTAAATATAATTAAAATACTTGTTATTAATATTGCGATTACTAATACAACAATTATTGAAATAATTACTATTTTCTTTTTTGATAATTTTTTCTTTTCCATAGATACTCCTTTAAATTAAAAGTAGACTATTGTCTACTCTTCTAATTCTAATATTTCTATTTCTTCTACAACAGCCATTTGTTGTTCCATTATAAGTTTTAGTTTTCTCTTAAATATTTTCATATTTTTTTCTAGCAGGTCTCTTTGTTGGTTTATTTTTTCAGCTTTTAGTAATGCTTCATTAACTATTCTTGATGCATTGTGTCTTGCATTGTCTATTATTATGTCACTTTCTTCTCTGGCAATTCTTCTTATCTCTTCACCAGTTGAAGTTGATTTAATAATCGCATCATCTATAGTGCTTTTCATATTTTTATAATGATTCAATTCTTTTTTTAATTCTTGAATTTGAATATTTTGCGTTTTAACTCTTGATAAAATTACTTCTGTTTCTTTTATGACATCACTAATAAACTGATTTACTTCACTACGATTATATCCATTAGTCTCATAACTAAATTTTTCCATATAATCACCTGCTTAAGGTTATATTTTAGAAAAAGTCTTCATCATCTTTTTCTTTATTATCTTTTTTGTTTCTTGCTTGTTTTTCTTGAGATTGGTTTCCTTGTTCTTCGCTTATTTTTCCATCTACTTTAACATTATTAGGAGTACATAGGAATATTCCTCCACCTAGTTTTTGAATATCTCCACTTATTGCATAAATTGTACCATATAAAAAGTCTACAATTCTTTTTGCTTGATCAGGGGTTACTCTTTTTAAATTAACAACTACTGCACTTCTATTTTTTAAATAGTCTGCTATTTGTTGACTTTCTGAATATGCACGTGGCTCTAGTAAAACCATTTTTGATCCAGCTATACCATTTTGTTCATGATAATCTTCTTTTGAAGTTGTGTAGTATTCATCCTCTTGTTGTGTTTGTTCACTTGTGTCTCCTCCAAAAAAACCTCTTAACTTATCTTTCATAACAATTCTCCTTTTTATCTATATTAACATTAAAAATCTAAATAATTCATATATATGCTATTTCAAATAATATTCTATCATATATTCAATAAAAGAAAAAGAGTAAATTAGGAAAAACAAAAAAACCATTATTTTTTTTTACATAAAACAATGGTTTCTTTACAAAAAAAAATAGATTAAGATTCATGATCTCTTAATCTAGGTTTTTAAAATAATTTATTAATTGGCCTATTAATTAATTATTTTTTAAGTTTTCCTTCTTATTTTACAATATTGTATAGTTTCAATAATAATATTTTTCTTTTATATATATTTTTAATATCGTTAAATATTAATTGTATTTCCTTTTATATATAATTATATTTCAATCATTAATATTATTAATATAAATAAATTTATATTTATGGTATTAATCAATATATTTATATATATTTGGTTATACTTTTATATATAAAATATTTTTCTTACTATTGATATGTTAATTTTATATTATGAATTATATTTTGTCAACACAAGTCAAATAAATATGTTTACTAAATGTAAAGTTTTACATCTTTTTACAGCGGAAGTACATAATCAGGTAATGGAGTTGATGGTGCAACTTGTTGTGGTTGAGTGTAAGTCGCATTATTCACTTCTTTACTTAAAAGAACATTAACATCAACGTGATCAGAATCTGTAAGTATTTCTTGTTGTTCTTGACTTGTTCCTTGTTCCATTGGTTGTTGAATATTTTGATTTACTTCTGGATTTTCTGTTGCATACCATACTGTATCTAAATCAACGTTATTTGATAATGGTCTTGGATTTGGTATATCAATATACATTGATGTTGGAACTTTAAATGCACTTCCGAAAGCAATACAATTTCCTGGTTTTAGGTTTTTCAATTGAAGTACTATTTCTGATGAAATATTTGGAACCATTTCTTTTATATATTTTAAATCCACTGGATGCATAGTTCTCAAAATTATAAAGTTTGCACATTGGGATACACATGTATCTGATAATTCACTAGGTCTTTGAGTTATCAATCCTAAGAACATACCATATTTACGTCCCTCTTTAGCGATTCTTTCAAAAATGTTATATCCAATTATATCAATATCTTTATCATGTTGAACATATCTGTGTGCCTCTTCAATAATAATATGATATGCTTGACTACCTCTTGCTTTTTCAGTACTAGTTTTTAAGAATAGCATTCTTGATATTATTTTTGTTATTATTTTAGCAATTCGATCATCAACATAATTTATATTAAAATTAATAATTTGGGCTTTTTGATTTGTTTCCTTTATGGTTACTAATCTATTGATATATTCATCTCTAGTAATCTTTTCAGGATAAGAGAAATAATATCTATTTTCTCCTTGAGCTAATGAATGAAGTCTAACGCTCATTACATTTGCAATGTCAAAGACTTTATTACTTTTAAGAATTCCTTCACTTATTAAGGCAAAATCCATAGCCTGCTCTAAGTCATTTAAAGTATAGTATGGATTTGCATTTAACTCTTCTTCTGTAATTTCATCATCTATTAAATAACTTCTAATAAATTCTACTACAAGTTCCATTTCTTGCATTTTCCCTGTTTTATCAACAAATAAACATTGTTTTAACGTTCTTGTATAACCTGGTTGAACTATTTGAGTTTCAAGATTTAGTGTTTGAGTATTAAACTTAGTTAATACACCCATTACTTGGTCTCTTATTTTTGTAGATTCATCTCCACTTAGCATTATATCTTGAACAGCTCTAGCGATAATATCATTTTTTCTTCTTAATACTTGTTCACTTGTTCCTGACAATATTCGAACTAATTTAAGTGTTTTTTCTAAGATTGGTAATTGAGAAGGAGTTGTTGCTTCTAATAATAATGCCAAATCATCTATATCTAATAACCAAACTGGTATTCTTAATAATTCTGTTTTTTCATCATAAATATTTGTAGTATATACTTTATAATTTAATGAATTGTTTTTTTCATGAAACGTTGAGAAAGCATTTGTATATTCTCCATATGCATCAAAGAAAAACATAGATGATTTTACTGGTGGATATGGTCCTAAATATAATTTTTGTAAAATAGAAGCTACTGTACAACTTTTTCCAGCTCCTGTATTTCCAAGAATTGCAAAATGACTGTTAAAGAATTCATTTATTGCAACATTTATTTTATAACCTGTATATATATTACTTGATCCAAAGTTTGTATAACCTTTTCTAGACTCTTGACTTCCATATAATAACTCAAGTTCTTGCATGTTAATTACTTTTATTTTGGATTTAAAAGATGGTTTAACACTACATCCAGGGATAAAAGCATCATTGTTTATTTCTCCAACTATATTCGCATACATTGTATTTTTATTTACATTTGCGATCTCTGCTACAACTTTTCTATCAGTATCATCATCAAATATAACATGAAGATTTACCAAATTTGGTTGTTGGGTAATATCTATTTCTAAATTAATTTTAACAGTATTATCAACTATTTCTTCGATTTTTCCAATCATACTAGTATCTCCCTTTCATTCTGTTATTACACATGCTTTCCCTATTATGAGATAAGTATATCAAAAAAACAAAAAAATTTAAAGCAACTTATTAAAAATAAAAACAAAACTAATCATAGTAGACAGTTTTGCTAATATAAACCATGAATTTTTTGAAGATCATAATTATCTATTTCATCTAATTCCCATACACCATCATATTGTGTCAAATTAAAAGTAATATCATATTTTATTTTATCTTTTACTTGTTCTAATTGTTTTAATTTATAGTCATTATAGTTTTCTATTTCATCTTTATGGGATTCATAGTATTTTTTTGAATTCATTATTGAGTAACTATAATTTAATACCTCTATTTCTACTTTTACTGTTGCGGTTTGATCTACAATATCTTCATCATTAATTTTATAAGATAGATTTTGATATTGATGCTCCATTATTGATTCGTACTTTTTCTTTTGGTTTTTACTCATTTTTTCCTTATCCACATTACTTTTTAAGTTCTCTATTACTGTTGGATCTAGATTTTGATATCTACTTAAAAACTCTTCTACTTTTGATGTTGGTGTATTAATATTTTTTGAACAACCTGTAATAATTATTAAAGAGATAAATAATATAACAATTTTTTTCATAAAAAAACCTCCTACAATTATAATGGGAAGTTTTTTTTATTTTATACATATTACTCCACTTGCATTATCTCTTCCTTTAAACGGAAGGATGTATTTGCAGAATTTCTTTCTTTTTAATCTTAATGGTATTCTTAAGTTTTGATCAACATTTACTGCCTCATTAATAATATTTGATAAAATATTTTGAGGATAACTAGTTTTTATTAATTTATTGATTTTTTTATCTGTAATAATATCTGTTACTCCATCAGTAAATAATAAAACCATATCATAATCATTATCAATAACGTTTGTGGATACTTTACATAATTCATCAGTTATACCAATACAAGCAGTTATTATATTATTATTAAAGAAAAATCTTAGATCATCTTTTTGACATGCTCCATATTTATAGTAAAACCAAACGTCTGAATCATCTTCTGTTATTTGTATTAATTTGTTATTTTTATAAATATATCCTCTTGAATCTCCTACATTAATAAATATAGTTTGATTTTCATTTATTATTGCTAAAGATAAAGTCGTACCTGTTGTATTTTCTCCATATTTTTTTATTATATCTTTATTTAATTTATAAATTAGTTTTTCTAAAAGCTCTAATACTTTCTCCGCATTATTAAGCGTTTTAATTTCTTTTTTGATAAACCATTTTTCTATTGAATTTACAACAAAATTAGATGCAATTTCACCATATGATTTTCCACCCATTCCATCTGCTACAATAAGCAAAGCAATATTATTGTTTTTAGGGTGTTTTATAGCTGCACAAGCGTCTTCATTATTTTGTCTTATCAATCCTATATTTGTTTCTTTTTGAATTATTTTCATATTTCCACGACCTATTTTGTATTATAGCAGATGTTTTTTTTAAATAAAAGAAAGTAGACACTTTTAAATGTAAATTAACATTTGTTTGTCTACTTTTAAATATAATGATATACACCAGACATATTAGCAACTAATTCATCTTTATCATTGAATATATCTGCTTTCAAGTTACATGTTTTTTTTCCTGATTTAATCATTTCTGCTTTTGCGATTAAATATTTTCCTTTGGCAGGATGTAAATAATTTATTGTTGATGATATTGTTACTGCATTTTTTCCTGTTGATCCTACAACTACTCCCATTGCTGTATCTCCAAGGGAAAAAATATATCCCCCGTGAGCAATACCATACATATTCATTGATCCGGGAGTTAGTTTACCTTTTAAGGACATGTTTTTTCCTTCTTCTATTTCTACAACAGAGAAATTGTAATATTTCATAAAATCATTTTCTTCTAATTCCTTTATTCTTTCTTCTTTTGTCATTTGTCCTCCTTTAATCAAATAATCCACTATAGTATTTCCAAGCTATTACTCTTATTACTGCTTTATTTATAGTATCTTCTGTTATTTTATCATCTTTGATTGATGATAACAATTCATTTTTCATTGATATAAAGTCACTTGTAATTATCATATCATTTCCTGCATTAATTGCCATTGTTGCTGCTTTATTATCCTCAACATATTCTTTTACTGCATCCATTGCTAAATCATCAGTCATAATTATTCCTGTAAATTTTAATTTTTCTCTTAATTCCTTAATAACATTTTCACTTAATGATGATGGCAATTTATCATCTAAACATTTTACAATATTATGTGATACTAAAATACTTGGAACTTGTGCCTTTATACCTGCCTCAAATGGTTTATAATCACTTTCAATAAATGTATCATAACTTCTTTCATCAATAGCAATTCCTGTATGAGTATCAACGTTATTTCCATATCCTGGAAAATGTTTTAATGTAGAGTTTATTTTATTATTATTAGCATAAGTAACCATTTTAGTTATATATTCTGATGTTTTTTCTGCATCTTGTCCAAATGATCTTATGTTGATAAAATCTTCTTCACTAGTAGAAACATCAGCAACTGGAGCAAGATTTAGATTAATTCCCAAACTCTTTAATAATTCTGCTTTTTCTTTTTCTGTTTCTTCTACTAATTTATATCCTCCTTGCTCATAATAAGTTCTCGGAGAATCAAATTTATTTTCTCTGAATGCTTTGAATCTACTTACTCTTGTGACATATCCGCCCTCTTCATCTACTCCAATTATTAGGGGATATTTATTTAATTCTTGATCTTTTTTTATCTCTTCTGTTATTGTTTCTTTATTATGATTTTCAAAGTCTTTTGCAAACATAATATATCCACCAGGATAAAAATTACTTAAATATTCAATATCATTCTTTGCATATCTAACTAAGAATAACTGTCCAACTTTTTCTTCTATTGTCATTTCACTAACAACTTTTGATGCCTTTTTATAATAGTTTTTAAAAATACCATTATCAATTTTATAATTTATCGATTCTTTATTAGTCTTATTTTCTTCTTTCTTAGTAAAATAAAAGTATGATATTCCTACAAGTAATATTATTAATAAAAATACTATTATTTTTTTCATAATTATCTATTCCTTTTATTTCATTATTTTTTTAAATTCAGATGGTATTTGGGTTTCAAACAAAATATCTTTCTTTAATTCTGGATAGTACATTTTTAATCTATTAGCATGAAGATATAATCTTGGTTCTTTATCATTTGAGAAACCATATTTTTTATCTCCAACTATTGGATGTTTTATTGTTTGGAAAGCAACTCTTATTTGATTTTTTCTTCCAGTTTCTATATTTATTGAAACAAGAGAATAATTATCATTGTTTTTTATAAGATTATAATTAGTGATTGCCTCTTTTCCATCTTTATCTTTTGATACATATACTAAATTAGTTTTAGTTTCTTTTAAGTTTTGGACTATTCTATCTGATTCCTTATTTAAAATACCATGAACTACTGCGACATATTCTCTTAGTGATACATAATTATTCCAATTCTCTTGAAGTTTATTTTTAGTTTTTTCATCTTTAGCTAGAACTACTATTCCACTTGTATCTTTATCTAATCTATGAACAATAAATATTCTAGCATTTCTATTTTTACTTATTAAATACTCTCTAACTATATGGTATAGAGTTTTTTCTTTCTCTTTTTGAGTTGCGATAGTTAATAATCCACTTGGTTTATTAACTACAATTATATGTTCATCTTCAAATAGAATATCAAATGGCAAAGTCTTTGTGTTTTTATTATCTGTTGAGATAGCAATAGTCATTCCTGGTACTACTTTATAATTATATTTTGTTGTTTTATTATTATTTACATAAATAGAACCATGAGTTAGATATTGTTTTATACGTTTTTTAGGCATATCTAAATTATTATATAGATAATCTAATAATTCTCCTTCTTTTTCAACTATTAATTTCATAGCATCAACTCCCAATACATAAATCATTATAATATAAATAGTTTTTTTTAACAATTAAAAATAAGGTTATTAAACCTTATTTATTATATTTTATAAGTACTTGTTCTACACCTTTTAAATTATTTGATTTAGTTTTATAATTTGAAATACTTTTTAGTTCTTTATTAGCATTTGAAACTACATAAGTCTTATCAATATTATTTATAATTTCCTTTTCTGATAAATTACCAATTATAGATATAACATCATTGGTAGTAATTTTTAGTTTTTTCAACAAATACTTTATTCCTTCATAAGTATTTAATGAGGTAATTTCTATACATAAGTTATTATTATATTTAAAGATTGAACTAGATACTTCTAGATTACTTATTTCATTTATAATACTTATTTCTTTCTTTTTTATTGGTATTTCTATTTTATATATTTCATTTTCTTCTTTATAATATTTTAATTCATAATTCTGAAATATTTTTTTAATCTTTTTTATAGTACTTTTCTTTAATGCTTTTTTATAAATACTTGTATTTTTTTTTACATCATAGATATAATTTCCATTCATAGAAATTATATAATCTATAAAAGGATAATCTTTATTGTAATAAAGTACTTCATCTTTATCTCTATTTGTACATATTGTGAATAAAGTATTATTTTTTCTTAGCTTATCTATTTCCAACATCGTACTCATAGAAATGGCATCTTCATTATCAATTAATGTATTATAGAAACTAGTTATTACCATCCTTAACATTTTTATTCCCCCTAAAATAATTATTTATTAATGTGATATTTATAACTAATATGGATATTGTGATCAAGAATCCAGCAGCAACATCACTTGGATAATGTACTCTTACATATATTCTACTTAGACCAATCAATAATATTATTAATGATAGGATTGATACTAAAAATATCTTCTTTTTCTTATCTTTAACCTTTGTCATTACAAAATAAATTAATACACCATATAGACATAAAGCCATCATAGAGTGCCCACTTGGAAATGAATAACCATTTTGTGTGATTAATCTCTCCTCTACTGGTGGTCTTGGTCTTTTAATAAGATGTTTTATTATTTGATTAATACATAAAGTAACTATCATACTACTTCCTAATATAATCCTGTCATGTTTATCTAAATATATTAATAATGCTATTGTTATTACTACAACAGGAATTGTATTTCCAAGATATGTTATTATCTTAAAAAATGTATCACAAAAACTACACCTTATACATTTAATTATTTCATATATTGTGTTATCAAAGGCATCTAGTCTATTTGTAAATAATAGATATGAAATAATAATAAATCCTATTAAAGTAATTACGCCTATTATGTATCTTTTTTTTAATAATTTATCTTTCAAGAGATTGTTTTACCTCCTTTTTATAAATATCTACTCCTGGTTGATCAAAAGGATTTACATCAAATAAGTATGCAGAAAATGCTGCGGATAGTTGGAAAAAGTACATAAGTGTTGCAATATTATATGGTGTCAATGATTCTATTTTTATTTCAAGACATGGATTATGACCAATAAAATGTGCTTTTATTACAGAGTCTTCTACAATATTATTTATCTCATGAATACTTCTATTATTATAATTGATATAATTACTTGATTTTTCTACTTTTATAAAAGTTTCAAATATTATTTCATTTCCATCTTGAATAAATTGACCTAGAGAATGTAAATCTCTTGTATTAGTTGTTGCCATAGGTAATATACCTGTACCATTCTTTCCTTCACTTTCTCCAAATAATTGTTTTATCCATTCTGTAAATGCTGAAAGTGAATCTTCATAAATACAGATGTTTTCAACATATCTTTTTTTATCAAAAAGTGTTCTTCTTGTTACTGCATATTGATATGCATAGTCAATTAATCTTTTTCCGTGATAATAACCTGCTATTATTTCATCTATATCATAATTTACTGCAAGAGGTAGTAAATGAGATGGAGTAATAAATGAATATCTACCTCCTATATCATCTGGTACAATAAATGATTTATATCCATATGTATTTGCTTCTTCTCTTAATATACCTTTTTCTTTATCTGTTGTTATAATAATACGTTTTTTTAGTTCTTCTTGAGAATATTTTCTTTTTAATAAATCTTTAATTAACTTATAAGCAATCATTGTTTCTAATGTTGTCCCGCTTTTACTAACTACATTGATACAAAAATTTTTATTATTTAAATATATCAATAATTCATCTAGATATCTGCTTGATAGACTTGTTCCTGCGTAAATAACTTCAAATTTGTCATCGTTAAAATACTTTGTAAATATTTTATTGAATGAATAACTACTTAAAAATGATCCCCCTGTTCCAATAACAACTAAGGTTTCATAATTCTTTTTAATATATTCTGCTGTATTTTTAATTTCATTAATTACTTCTGGATTTGGTTTTTCAATCCAACCAGTCATGTCACTATAATTTAGTTTTTCAATAATCATTTCTTTTTTTGACATGTAATCATCATATTTCTTTTTATCTAAAAAAACATCTACATAAGTACTAAAATCAAATTTTATCATTGTATCATCTCCATTATTAATAATATTATAACATTAAACAAAAAAAAGAAAAAGAATTACAAAACAATTATTGTTATGCTGCTTCTTTTTCTTTTTTATTATTACCTTCATATATTATTGCTTCATATATTAAATCTACTAAGTGATTTGATGGTTCCAAGTTATATTTTTGAATTATTTTGTCAAAGATACTTATTTCATAATCAAATCCAAGATATGGATATGCTAGTTCCATTTCATTATCTAATTCTTCTAGATATTTCTTTGTATATTCCTCTTCTATTAATAATAAATTATAACCTTTTGACCATTGCTTAAATTTTTCAATTATAAAATATATATTATTAACATAATTAAACATTGTTTTATCATAACTTATCATTCTTCTTAAATCTTCATTTTCGATAAATTTATCTTCTACTCTATAATCAAATCTATCTAATAGTTTTACTCCATCTAGTTTTAAAGCACTTATTTGAGCAATAATACCTTTTTCAGGATCACTATTTGTTGGGATAACTTCTACTATAATATATTTATCTTTTTGTAAATCCATGTTACTCATCTCCACTTAGAAAGTATATCATAATTATTTATATTAAAAAAGAAGGTTTATAAATTATTTATAAACCTTCTATTTAATAGTTAAAAGTATTTTATGATTTTTCTTATCATTTGCTAACTGAATTGTCTTAGATTGTTGTGTTTTTCCATCTAGTTTTAATCCTTCAGTTTGCGACTTTTTAACTTCAATAGAATATTTTGTATCCATGTATGTATATTCTAATTCAAATCCATCCCATGATATTGGAATTTTTGGATCAAGAGTCAGTTTATCACCATTTTTATGAATACCTAAAATATCCTCAACTCCTACTTTATAGAACCAACCTGATGAACCAGTATACCAAGTCCATCCTCCTCTTCCTTTAAATGATTCAGAAGAATAAATATCTGCTGCTATTACGTATGGTTCAACTCTATATTTATTTGTTGTCTCTATATTTTTTGCTCTATTAATTGGATTGATTTTTTTGTAATAACGATATGCTCTATCATGATATCCTGCCTTTATAAGTGCCATTAAGTACCAAGATACTGAATGTGTATATTGACCACCATTTTCTCTTATTCCTTTTGGATAATTCATAATATAACCAGGATTATTTAGTGTCTTTTCGAAGGCAGGTGTTAATAATTTAATAATGTTAATTTTTCTATCTATTAATCTTTCCTCAACTGATGTAATAATTTTTTGAATTCTATCTTTTGGAGCAACTCCACTTAATATTGAAAAACTTTGTGATATTAAATCGATTTTACATTCGCTATTTTCATTACTTCCAAGTTTATCTCCGTTATCAAAGAACGCTCTTAAGTAATATTCACCATCCCAAGTCTTACTATTTAGATTTTCTTTTAGTTTCTCATTAAATTTTTGAAGTTCTTCTAAATCAACTCTTAACTTTGTGTTTTTAATCATATCTATAAAGTCAGCAATTATTTTATATAAGAAGAATCCTAACCAAACGCTTTCTCCTTTACCTTTAATTCCGACTCTATTCATTCCATCGTTCCAGTCTCCTCCACCCATTAGTGGAATATTATGAGGTCCTAATGAACTCATAGAAAGTTTTAATGATTTAATACAATGCTCAAGAAGTGATTCTGTTTTTTCTGTATAAGCAAATACAATACCTTTTTCATTATCATAGTTACCTAATTCTTCTCCAGAAACATAAGGTACCTGTTCTTCTAAAATATTATAATCACCTGTGATATTAATATAGTAATTAGTAGCATAAACAAGCCATAAGAAGTCGTCTTTATATCTACTTCTTAATCCAAAATGGTTTTTCTCATGCCACCAGTGAAGAACATCTCCTGCTTCAAATTGATGAGCAGCATTATTAAGAATTTGTTTTTTAGTATACGCTGGATTTACTAAAGCTATATTCATAGCATCTTGTAATTGATCCCTGTATCCAAAGGCACCACTTACTTGATAGAATCCTGCTTTTGCCATAATTCTTGCGGATAGTGTTTGATATAAATACCAACCATTTATAACATAATCAAAACTCTTATCTGGAGTATTAACTTTAATAACACTTAATGTTTGATCCCAATAACTCTTAACATTTTTAAGTTCTTTTTTAACATTTTGAATATTAGTATATTTGTGAATCAACTCTAAGTTTTGTGAATCACTTAAACTACATCCAAGAACAAAGACAATCTCTTTTGTTTCACCTTTAGCTAAATCTACATTAATATTAATATTTTTTATTAACATTTTGTCACATACTGCGGATTCAATTTTTTCAGATGATGACATAAATACATTAATATCACCATAGTTAATACTATAGACATTTCTCATTTTTAGGTAATTATCATCACCAAGGAATTCTGTTAATATGTGACGAGATGTTTTTTCTTCGAAATTTCCAAAATTTGGATTAATCCAAAATTCAACATTTGTTTTATGATTTTTTTCTGTATTATTTGTTAGTTTCATTAAATAAACTTTTATATTATCATTTACAGGAACAAACTCTGTTACTGAATGAGATAATTCTTTAGTTGAACTTTCTAATATAGAATAACCAAAACCATGAGTACATACTTCTGGATTAAATACTTTTCCATTGAATTTAAATCCTTCAGATTGATCATTTATTACCATTTCATTTGTCCATGAAGTTATTTTAAATTCACCAGAATTATATGCATATGTAAATCCACAACCGTTGTTTGTTACTATAGTTCCGAAATTTTTATTAGCAATTACATTTGACCATGGAGCTGGAGTATTCTTATTATAAATAACATACTCTTTTCCATTCTTTTTGAATCCACCATAACCATTATCATACTTAAGTTTTTCAGTGTTTTCATATTTAATATTTTTTTCTTGTTGGTATTTAGGATAATCACTAATCATATTGTTCTTTTGTAGAGCTTCAACAGCATCTTTTAGATTACTATGTTCATCCGTACTGAATTTAATTCTTGGAACTATATCTAATAAACTCTTATCTTCTCTTGTGATATTTTCTTTATCTATTACTGTTACCATTCCAGGTGTGTGATAAAAATTATTAAGAGTATAAATTCTATATAATTCATCGTCTATTTGTTTTTTTATTATCTTTTGTGATTGACCTTCTTCATTGTTAATGATAATAACATCTGTAAATATTGATTTTGATTTGAAATATTCAAATAGTTTTAATATTTCATGGACAAAACTCATATCACTTATATCATTAATTTCCAAACTAATTATTGGTCTATCTCCACTTACGCCAAACTTCCATAATCCGGTTTGTCCAAGGGCTGTTTTTCTTAAAAGATTCATTCTTTCTTCATTAACTGATACTCTTGTTGTTTGATAGATATAATTTAACATAATATTATATGTTCTCATATCTTCACCAGTAATATTAAGATTCTTAGTATCAATTACATTCATTAGCGTTGATATTTTAAATTCACGATCCATTACAGATTTTGTTGAATATTTATTTATGATATCGTTAATTTGTTCTCTACTACGTCCAAATCCAACTAACAAATATACTGTTACTGAGTCATTTGCTGGTACAATTATTTTATTTCTAATACTTAATACAGGATCTAGATTATCTCCTGAATAATTAGTTAGTTTTTCATTAATAGCTTTTGCAGTAGAAATTGTATTTCCTCTACCAATAAAATTCGATCTTTCTGTTTCATATGAATAATCATCTTGCGGATCACTAATAATTAATCTAGTAACCATATAACTATTAATATTTGCTTCTGATCTAGATTTTCTTTTGGCAATTAAACTATTAGTTTCTTTATCATATTCTGTTTTTATAAACATACTATTAAATACTTTATGACTAATATCATCCATATTTTCTGAAAGAATTGGTTCAGTATAACTTGTTAGTTCTAGTTCTTTATCTTCAAGTGATTCATTTTTAAATGATATTTTTCTTATTTCTGCATGATGTGATTTTGATACTACTATTTCTGTTTTTGTAGAAATTGAGGCATCTCTTCTTATAAATTTAATTTTATCTGCTGCAAAAATAACTTCATATTTATCCGGTTTAAAATTCATTGGAGCATATGTATTACTCCATACATAGTTTGTTTTAGTGTCTTTTGCAAACATAAATATTCCATAGTCTTGTTCAGTTACTTTTCTATATCTATTTAATTGTAATGTTCTATATCTAGAGAAACTATTACCTCTATCATTCATTATTAATGAATACTTCTTATTTGATAATACTGACATTTCTGGTAAGTATGAAATATAATTAAACGCTCTAATATCATTTTCAATTTTCTCTTTTTGATAATCATATTTCTTATATCCTGCCATCTTAAGATCAATACTAGATCTAATTTGTACTTTTTCTTTTAATAGCATTTCAAATGTCTTTATATAGATATTTGAATGGAATAAATCTCTTATAACTCCATGCTTTAAGTAATTAGTAATTCCAAGTAGTCCCATTCCTTGATGATGAGCAAAATATGATTTAACTACACCTTTGTTATCATAATCATATGCTTCATATAATCCATACTCAGAATACATATTAAGTGATTTAAATTTATTAATATTATCATATACATCTTTAGGATATAAATCTAATACCATAAGTGATGAATATGGTGAAACTACTATTCTATTTTCTTTTTCCTCTTTTGCTTTTAGATATGGAGTTGCAAATGCTTTGTATTTATAATTTAGAGAATTATCTAATTCATTATATGCAGATTCTGAAATACCCCATGGTAATTTTCTTGATACATGCTGAATGTAATCTTTTTGACACATATGAGCAAAATTATATGATTCATCTAATAATGTATTAGGATAATTTTTCATAAATAACAATGGCATATAGTATTCAAAAGCTGTTCCACTCCAAGATATCAATCCTTTGTGCCCTTTATATGTTGTTAGGGATTTATCTAATGCAAACCAATGCTTATAAGATACTTCTCCTAAGCATATTGCTAGATATGAAGTAAGACGTGATTCTGATGCAAATTTATTATAATTATAGTCAGAAAGTTTTCCTTCATTTTCATCATATCCAATACTAAATACATGTTTTTTAGTATATAATTTTTTGAAATTAGTTCCTGTTATTAATTTATCACATAAACTTACTAATTCAGGTTCTTCTAATTTTTCTAAAAATTCTCTTACAACTATATAACTAGCAACTAAATTTCCAGAATCTACTGTTGAAACAAAATATGGATTCAAAACTTTTTTTGTTTTAATATCGTACCAGTTATATAAATGACCATGCCATTTATCAAGTGTTGCTATCGATTTTAATATTTTTTTCAATAAATCAATAGCTTGATCTTTTTCAATAAATCCTAGTTCATAAGCACTTACAACAGCAGTCAAAGAATATCCTAATGCTGTTGGAGAAGTTCTACTATCTAGTTTTTGTTCCCTATTTTCTTGATAATTATCTGGTATTAAATAGTTATTATCCTCAGTTAGATTATCTTCAAAATACTTCCATGTTCTATATGCTAGTGATTTTAATTCTTTTATTTCTTTTTCTTTTAAATCTAATTGATTATGTTTAATATCTTTACTTATATACCATAAAATAAATGGAGCTGTTAAAAATATTATAGCAATAACATATGCTGCATAGTTACTTGATAATATTCCTATTAATACAAATATTACTGCAAATATATAGTTTATTATAAAATCTTTTATATAATGGGATAGTTTATTCTTATCTGATTTTGAGACATCTTCTGCAGTTGTCCAATTAAGTAGATTTTTATGTGAATAAAACAATCTATATAATGTTCTAAAGAATGCATCCATATATAATTTTGAATAATATGGAAGTGTTGCGAAGGAAATATATGATCTCGTCAAAATACTTTTTCCTCCGAATAATAGATTCTTATTATATATGTTTTTAATATATTTTTTTCTTAACGTCATTTTACTTCTTAGATAAAAAATAATTGACAACGTTATTTCTAATACTACTAATCCAATTAATATATATGAGTTATATCCTTTACATGCAAATGCAAGCATAAGAATTATTAATAACATTGGATTTAAAAACATTCTTATTATATTATCTAGTATTTTATACTTTTCGAATGTATTTATTGGATTTTTTACTTTTGGTTTAGTTTTACTTTTTACATGTGGAAGCAACCAACCAATAATTTGAGTATCTCCTCTTGCCCAACGATGATGTCTTGATACATCTACAGAAAATTTAGATGGGAAATCATCTATTAATTCTATATCTGATACGTATCCACATCTTAGATAACTACCTTCTAATAAATCGTGAGATAATATTAAATTATCAGGTAATGTGTCAGCAAGAATTTTATTAAATATTTCTAGATCATAAATACCTTTTCCAACAAAACTACCTTCTTTAAACATATCTTGATATATATTAGGAACTATTGCTGAATATGTATCAAATCCACCTATTCCTGCATAAATCTGACTATATAAACTTTTATTTGTTGACTCAATATCTACACCTATTCTTGGTTGCATTAAACCATAACCTTTAATAACCTTTGTTCCTTCTTTATTAAGAATTGGTTTATTTAAAGGATGTGACATTGCTCCTACTAAATTCAAGGCAGAGTTTAAAACTAGTTTTGTATCTGAGTCTAAAGTAATAACATATTTAATTCCTAGTTTTTTGCCATGTAAAGTATTAACATTAAAGTATTTATCCTCATCTACATATTCACCATATAAGATTTTACTAAAATGAACTAATGCTCCTCTTTTTCTTTCATATCCTATATATGAATTTTCATTTTTATTCCAAAGTCTTTTACGATACATGAAATAAAAGATTTCATTTTTATACTTTTTATTTAGTCTTTCTGCATATTCTTTTCCATATTTAGATAATTCACTATCAATTTCTAAAATTTTTTCTGATGCTTGTTTTGTATCTCCAAGTAATGTGAAATATAAATTATCAGTCTTATTAATTAAATAGAATGATTCTAATACATCAAACATTTCTTTTATTTTCTCAGTTGTTGAAACTATTGTTGGAATTACTACCATTGTTTTAGCATCATCTGGAATTCCTTTTGAATAATCAATTTTATGAATAATATTTGTCGGAACAATATGTGTAAGTAATTGATTTATTATTTGAATTACTAATTGACTAACTGGTATTAATAGAATTAAAAAACCTAGTATTCTAAATCTACCAAAGATCGTTGATATTAAAAAGCACAATATTAAAGTTATTGATAATTTTAATAATTCATATAAGAAAAACCTAGTTTTATTTTTCGTTTCTTTAAATAGTTTAAAACCAATATGTGATTCTTCATCAAATATTTTTTCTAAATAATCATATTCATTGCAATGTGCCTTTTTTGCAAGTTTTAATAATTGTTTTCTATATGATCTTTTAGATTCAATTGTCATATTTTTATAGACATCATCTGTTAATAGTTTTTTCTCAGTTTTAGAAATCTTTTCATATAATTCTTCTACAGATAATTCTAAAAAATCTGATAAATCAGTAAATATATTTGATACAAGTTCATTACTTTCTACTTTACTTTTATATTCTTCATTAATAATATCCTTTAAAATCATTTGTTTTTCTTTTAAATAATCATTTAAATCTTTAAAAATAATAGAGTTATTTTCTGCCTTATATAATTGATTATTTATTTCAAATATATAATTCATATTATCTTTTGGATTAAATTTTGGTCCAATAAATGATTCAAGAGATAATTCTTTTTTTGACCTAATAATATTATCTATTTCCTCATTATTAACAAGTTTTATATATTCATCTCTACAAAGAGTATTTAATCTTTCTGTATATATAAAAGTCAATGTTGGAATAATATATTTTATTTCTTTATATGTCAAATTATGTTTTGTTTCTTTTTGATATAGTTTTAATTCATCTACCAAATATTTAAAAGAAATATTATAATTCTTTTTTGCAACAATATTTTTTAAGATATTATAATTACTGACAATAGTTTTTATATTTTTCTTAATTAATTTAATGTTGTTTTTTATACCATCATTATGTTCTGCAAGAATATAATAATTGTCTATTAACCATTCATTTGTTATACCTACATACTTATGATTTTTTGTTTTTTCAACCAAAAAATTATAATATTTTGTAATATCGTCAAAATCATTTTTAAAGTTCTTTATAATATTTGTCATAACTATACACTCCCAGATTAATTATATCATACATTTGATACTCATACTATAATTAAATATACTAAAATATTAAAAAATAATTATAAAAAAAAGCAAGTTTTTAACACTTGCTTTTTATTACCATCCAGTTCCAAAATTTTCTAATTTTAATGATCCGTTTTTTGGATTTTGTCTTAACACTCCGACTCTATGGATACCTTTAATCCAACCTAATTCTTCATCATATTCTCCATCAGGGATTGTCAAATCAATAATATTTGCACCTTCCTTTGGTTGTATTTGATATATAACATCAAATGCTATATCATGTTTTCCTAATTTTAAAGATTTTATTGTTGAATCATCTTTTGCATCCTTATATGTGTATATTTTCTTTACATTAAATCTTGAGTTAGTTATTTCATCTTTATATATTTTTTTATCAAATTCTTTTTGTAATTTCTTTTCTATTTGATATTTTGCTGCCTCAGGATTATTTACAAGATCTTTTTCTTGTCCCAAATATTCTTCAAAAGTAATATTTTTATCCATTATTTCTTTGGCAATTTTTTTATCTCCAACGTATCTTAAGTGCCATGGTTCATATGCATATCCTGTCACATTATCTCTTCCTTTAAGGTATCTTAAGATAAATCCATAATCTGCTAACTTTTTATGAATTTTAGAAAAAGTCTTTTTGTCTGCTATCATATCATCATTTTCATATACTAACTTTTTACCTTTTCTTAAACAGATATCTATTGCTAAACCTGTATGATGTTCAGAGTAACCAGGAACAGCAACATATTTTTTAACATATTCAAGTCCTTTTTCAGGATCAGCAGACCATTCATCCCATAATTTTTGTTGTTCTTTTACTGAACGATATACACTATCAAGTTCTATAGTAATACCTTCACTTTTTAAATCTTTTGCTAATTTTTTATATTGTTCATATGCTTCTTTCTCTACTTTTATATCTTCATCCCAAGCATTTTTTGCATTAACTAATTTAACATTTTTTTCCCAATCATCTGGTAATTGAGAATACTTATTTACTAAAACTAAATAATCATAACCATTTCTGTTTGTTTTACTTTTAGTACATGCTGTTGCAAAAACTGAAACCAATAATAATATAATTGTAATTAATAAATATCTTTTTTTCATATTATCACTCCTTTTTTATTGTTTCTTGTATAATAATTCCTCTCCAAATGAATCATATATAATTATTCCTTCGTCCTTTATAGTGTATTTCATTTCAAAAGTATCTGGATCTTTATTATAATTTATATATAATTTACCTTTCTTTGTGTAATAATCTACATCTTTCTCCACAACATTATCTTCTACAGTCATTGTATAAGAACCTGTGCCATCTTTTTTAAATACGTATATACCACTTATTCCTTCATCTTCATATTTCCAAGTGCCAACAACTTTTGAGTCAATAGTTTTTTTAGATTCATTTGTTGTTTTATTTGACTTTTCATTTTTACATCCTGTTAGACTGATGATACAAATAACAATAATAATAGCAGTTAATAGAGTCTTTATACTTTTTCTCACAACGATTCTCCTTTCTACAATCATCATATCACATTGATTTTATTTTTAATATATTTTTTAACAAAAAAAAACTCATGAAAATCATGAGTTATTTTTATAATGGCGGAGTAGGAGAGATTTGAACTCTCGCGCCAGTTGCCCGACCTACACCCTTAGCAGGGGCGCCTCTTCAGCCTCTTGAGTACTACTCCAATTTGCGTCCGCACATATATTATCACATTATACAATAAAAATGTCAACTATTTAATTAGTTATCTTCCTTTTTAAAAGATGATATAAATAGTTCTAAATTATCTACTTGATTTTGAAAAGTCATAATTGATGTAGGAATATCTTCTTTTAAATAATCCCATTTTTTCTTGAATAACTCTCCACTATTTCCATCAAGTATTCCTACTCCACTATTAATATTCTCATCTATTATCGAATCTATACATAACAAATTACTTTTCACTTTTTCTGATAGTTCTTTTATCTTTATTAATGATTTTTCTAATTCTGCATAATCAATTTTTTCTTGCATTATTATCCCTCTATTCAAAATTATTTTTTATTATTTCTGTTTTTTCTTCAAGTTCATTATTTTTTATAGTAATATTTGTTATTAATTGCTTTATCATTTCTGATAATTCTTTTAGTCTTGGTGATTTTTCGTTATATTTATCTTTAAAATCATTAAATATTGATCTATCTGTTGTTCCCCATATCAATTCTAAATGATTAATTTCTGCTTCTAGTTCATTTATAGAATTATTATAATTCTCATAATGTTTATTCAAATTATCAATGATTTCATTTAATTTTGTATTGTCAAACGCTAACTCATCTTTCATATTATCACTCCATATTAATTATATCAGATAATTTCTTATTGCAAAATAAAAACCTCTACATTATGTAGAAGTTCATTTAAGTACATATTGGTGACGAGTACGGAATTCGAATCCGTGAATGCTGCCGTGAAAGGGCAGTGTGTTAAGCCGCTTCACCAACTCGCCATATGGCGCCCCAACTAGGACTTGAACCTAGGACCCCTTGATTAACAGTCAAGTGCTCTAACCAACTGAGCTATTGAGGCATATGGTGGACCTGACAGGACTTGAACCTGTGACCCCACGCTTATCAAGCGTGTGCTCTAACCAACTGAGCTACAGGTCCGTGATGCACATGTACTTAATAAGTTTACAACAAATTTGATAAATTTGCAACTAAAAAATGATTTTTTTAACTAGATTTTTAGTAATAATCTCAAATTGCAAATATAGAATACTATAATTATTTATGTAAAGTCAAGTTTTTTTGTATATTATATGAATAATATTTGCTGTTTAATACATATTTTTTCGAAAAACTCTTGTAAATATTAGTTTTTTGAGATAAAATAGTTATGCAGTTTGAGAAGCGGGGCGTTAGCTCAGTTGGTAGAGCAACTGACTCTTAATCAGTGGGTCTAGGGTTCGAATCCCTAACGCCCCACCATTGGTAATTAAAAAGATAGTTTATACTATCTTTTTTTATAAAAAAACATATAACTTTTTGTTATATGTTTTATTTTTCATCTTTTCCAAAACTTATACTACATAATAGTACGTATAAAATAGTAAATACACTAAATACTGCAAAGATTATTGGAACCATTAAACTTCCTAAATCAAACGGAGTTAACTCCCCTCTTCCAAATCCTGCAATAATAAATATTTTCGCTGTTGAATATGAATACAAAATTGAAAATATCAAACTTAGTAATAATCCTATTATAATTGTTTTTTTAACAGGTATTTCTAGTACTGCTTCTTTTTTTGTTGACACATTCTTACTCACAAAAGCACCATCCTTTCTATTTTATTATAACATTTTTTTGTTGAATGTCATTATTTTTTAGATATCTTTTTCTGTTATTATTGTTATATTATTCTTTTTTAATAGTTGAACTGTTATACCATCTCCATCAATTATTTTTCCAGAAAATGTTCCATCATAAATTTTATTCAAACCACATGAAGGAGATTTTGCTTTTAAAAGTGCTGTTTTTACATTTAGTAATTTAGCTATTTTCAAAACTTCTTGAGCGCCTTTATTAAAATAGTCTGTTACATCTTCTCCTGATTTATTATAAACTTTGTTTTCTTTTATTTCTGCTGGTAATCTAGGTGTACAAAGACCTCCATATACTTCTGGACATATTGGTATTACTTCTTTATCTTTTAAATAATCAATAACGTTTTTATTTAGATTGTTACCGCCATCATATTTACAGTTAATTCCTAGTAAACAGGCACTTACTAATATTTTTTCTTTTGACATATTATAAAAAAGAAAAGTTTTATTTCAACTTTCCTTTTGCTCCTTTCATACCTTTTGTACCTAGTGATGATGCAAATCCTGCAAGAATATTTGTTTCAAAAGAATGAGTCTTACTTGTTCTCTTTTTATAATCTTTTATTCCAATTTGAATCATTTCATCTAGTACTTTAGTAAATTCAATATTTTTTGCTTCCCATAAATAGAATGCTAGACTTCCTGGAATTGAATTGATTTCATTGATATATACTTTGTTTTTCTTTGTATCTATTAAGAAGTCTATTCTTGAATTTCCTGAACTACCTAATGCTTTAAATGCTTCTTTTGCAATTGTTTCAATTTCTTCTCTCATATCTTTGCTTATATCTGCTGGTAATTTTCTATTAGCAGATGCCATACCTTTTGATGAAGCTTTTGTTGGGATTTTTACTCCACCTTTTAGTTTTCCTTTTCCACCACCGATATATTTATCTGAATATGTTAAGAATTTATTAGTTGATAAAACTTCTTCAATTTCACTTACTTTTTGATGATCATAGTTACCCATAACTGCAATATTAACTTCTTTTAAATCATTTACTACTTCTTCAACAATTATTTTTGAATCATACTGCATTGCTTCTTCAATTCCATCTTTTAATGCTTCTTCATCTTCACAAACACTTATTCCAACACTTGATCCTGTTGTTGCTGGTTTAACAATTAATGGATACTTTATCTTTTCTGCTTTTTTAATAACAGTTTCTGGATCTTCTCTATAATCGACGTCATAGAACCAAATGTATTTTGTCATTGGAAGAGATGCTCCCTTCCAGATATCTTTCATAATTGCTTTATCTTGTCCTGCTACTGATGCATAGACATTTGAACCTACATATGGAATTCCAATAGTTTGTAAATATCCTTGTAATACACCATCTTCAACATTAGTTCCATGAACAATTGGAAATGCTATATCTATTTCATTTACTACACTTTTGAATAATCCTTTTTTCTTTTGTAATACATAACTTCCATTTCTATAATATAAAACTACATTATTACTATAATTTTTTATTAAATTAAAATCTTGGTATACATCAATATCTCTTAGCATTTCTCCTGTATACCATTCTCTTTCTTTAGTAATATAGATTGGAATTATTTCATATTTTTCCTCATCCATTTTATTCATTGCTTGGATTGCAGTAATAATACTAATTTCGTGTTCTACTGATTCCCCACCAAATATTACACCTACTCTAATTTTCATTATTAATCCCTCCTATTTTTCATTAAATGTGTCTGGTAAATCATTTTCAAATAATGCATATACTTCTTTATTTGTTGCTTTTTTTCTAATATATGGATATGCATCTCTAACATCATTAAATACAATTATTTTATCTTTGTCAAATCCCTTAGTCATTAATCCTTCTCTTATTGGCTTTGTTCTTTTCTCACCAATTAATATTACTTCATCAGCAACTTCACTAATTTGCTCTCCAAATTTCATATTGTATTCATATTCTTTTTCACCTAGTTCTATCATTCCTGGTGTGACTACTATTTTCATACCTGGCATTTTACCTAGTATTTCACATGCATTCTTAGCACCTATTGGGTTTGAATTATATGCATCATCTATTTGATAGAAATTTCCTAGTTTTTTTAATTCTAATCTATGTTCAACTGGTTTTACTTTTTTTACTGCTTGAATTAATTCATCAATTTCAATATCAAATTCTTTTCCACAAGCAATTGCGGATAAAATATTATATACATTATGTTTTCCAAGTAATTTTGTTTCAAAATGATATTTTTTCTTTTTAGCTTTAAAAACTACATCGAATTCTGTTCCTTTACTTGAACATTTTATATTCGTTGCTCTTACATCTACATCTTTATTATCTATTCCAATCCAAATTATTTTAACTTTATTTTTCAATTTATAATTTTTTTGTAATGGATCATCTCCATTTAGAATTCCAAAACCATCACTTGGTAAAGATTCAATAAGTTCAAATTTTCCTTTTTGAATATTTTCTTGACTACCAAAACTTTCTAAATGAGCAGTTCCTATACTTGTTAAAATACCATATTTGGGTTTTATTAATCTACATAATGCAGCTATTTCTCCTCTTACATATGCTCCCATTTCTGCGATAAATATTTCAGTAAATTTATCCATATGATTATTTACTGTCATTAATAAACCATTAAATGTATTTAAGTTTCTTGGTGTAGGCAAAGCATTATATCTAACATTTAAAACTTCACTCAAAATATTTTTACTACTTGTTTTTCCATAACTACCAGTTATTCCTATTATTTTTAAATTAGTCATACTTTTTAATTTACTCTGAGCTTTATTCTTATAGTGAAGATATATCATTCTTTCTAAAGGCATATTTATAAACATTGCTATTAAGAAAACAAATCTATTTAAATATAATAAAACACTTTCAATTAAAATCATTATCCAACAAAATGGCATATTACCAGTATTTAGTCCCCAAAATACTAATGGTATCAAATATATGATAGATCCTGTAAAAATCAATCTTTTTATTCTTGCTGTAATAACTAGCTTCTTTTTATTTTGATCATTTATAATATTTCTATTTGCAATAAATCCATCAATTAGTAATAGAACTATCATAATACCCATAGATATTAACGATACATTTAATAAATCATATATTACAAATACTCCTACTATAGATATTCCAATTACTATAATATTAAGATTAATAAATTCTAATATATTTTTAAATATCCATTTTACATAACGATTATTCTCATTATATAGATTTTGTTGTAACATATGTAATGATCTATGTGACTTATAATAATTTGCATAAAATAATGCAAATACTAACAATAAATATACTATTATTATCATCTTTTATCCTCCTAAAAAAAGTTATTTAATATACTAACAACTCTTGGTAGATTTTCTAAGTATGCATAATGTGTTCCAGGTAAGATAATTAAAGCTGCATCTACCATAATTTTTTCTAATTCTTTTGCCTCTTGAACAGGAGATTCAGTATCATTTTCTCCCCATATTAATAATGTTGGTTCTTCTATTTCTCTAGCATATTTTGATAAATCTTCATTAACAACTTCAACTAATGTTTGTCTCATTATTGGACTTGCTGCTTTATAATCTCTTGAACCAATATACTTTTTCATAAATTCACCAAAATTATTCATACCAGGTAATTTTTTTAATCCTTTAAGTACTCTTACAGTCAAAGAAAGAGATTCTTGAATTCTTATACATGGACTACCAAATAATACCATTTTTTCTATTGAATTTCTTGCACAATATCTGATTGCTAATCTCCCACCAAATGAATGTCCTATTACAATTGGTTTTTTTATTTTTAGTCTTTCAATAAATTCTTCTAAAAACAATTCATAATCATCTATTGTCCAAGGTAATGGTGGTTCAGAGCTCTCTCCAAAACCTGGTAAATCTAATATTGTTATTCTATGAGATTCACTAAAACAATCTCCTAATGGTTTCATCATTTCAATATTTTGTCCCCATCCATGTAGGAGAATGATATCTTTTCCTTTACCATATTGTATGTAATTTATATCTAAGTCTTTAACATTTATTTTCATAGAATCACTCCAATACCATTATATCATAATTAAAATATATGTTAAATAAATTGCTTTTGATAAAAAATATTTACATTTATATATGTGTCCAAATGTAAAGAAAGTGTAAAAAAAAGAAGTGTTGCACTTCTCTTTTTATTTTATTTTTTCTATTGAATAAAAGATGTATTCACTTGTTGTTCTTGCTTTAAATGTATATTTAAATGTTGATAGTCTAGAACCATATTTTCCAACAATTTCATCTACATTCAAAACACCATTTTTAAGATTTACAGTTGCTACTAATTTCTTTTTATCTTTTGATGTATAAATATTTGCTTTTCCAGTTGGTTCTTCAGCAACTCTTTGTTCAACTTCTTCTGGAATATTTTCATCTGCTTCAGGAGCATCTTCTTCTGTATTTGTTTCAGTAGTATTACTTTCTGGTTCTTTTGTTGTCTCTGTTGGTTGTTCACTAACGTATTCAACAAATAATACTTTTTTCTTAACAACAATATCTTCTTTTTCAATATTTGTTGAAACATCCTTTGTTATATAACCGGCATGTTTGTTATTTATTAATTCTTTTACATTATATGAATATGTATCTGATTTTTTATCATAATTTAAATTATAGTTTGTTCCAACATCTATTGTTTTAGGTTTATATTTTAAATAGTTTCCAAATATTTGTGAAAAATTATTTTTTATTATACTTCCGCTTATTGTACCCGAATTTGTATTTGTTATTTCTTTATATATAGATACATATAGGGCAGCACTTGGATCAAATTCATCTGCATATAATTCTTTTTCTGCATATAAATATCCATAATAATTTGATGTTGGATCATTAAATGCATCATTGAACAAATTCATAGTATTGTTTATTTCATAAAAAGCATTTAAATCAATATCTTTTCCACTAATTTGTGTAGTAACTGGTTCTTCTTTTTCTACTAAAACAAACTTATCTACTACAATATAACCTGCTAATAAAAGTATGATTATTATTAATACTAATATAAATTTTATTGATTTATTATTTGACATATCACACTCTCCTTATCTTCTTTTATTATAGATAATTTATAATAATATTTCAATAATAAACCCTATTTTACTTTATTATGATTGTAAAGTTCGTCTATTAATTTCGTCAACTAATGACAATCTTTTTATTTTTATGTTATTTCTTCCAGTACCTACATATATATCTGGTTTTGCTTTTGGTCCATGATAATCACTTCCTCCGCTTATAAGAAGATTATTATCATGAGCAACTTTTTCATAAAAGTCCATTTCTTCTTTAGTATGAGAAGAATGATATACCTCTATTCCTTGTAATCCACATTTAATCATATCTTTTAAAAGAATTAAAAACTCCTTTTCTGATAGTTCAAGTGATTTAGGATGAGCAAGAACTGGAATACCTCCACTTTGTTTAATTAAATCTAAACATTCATAATATTTTAAACCTTTATTTCTACCTCTTACTTTTTCATGGGCATCTTCTAGGTATTTATCAAATGCTTCTTGAATTGTTTTTACATATCCATTTTTTAATAGCATTCTAGCAACATCCGGTCTACCTAGATTATGAGGTTCATTTATTAATTTTTTTAAATCTTCATATGTAAATGATATATTATAATCTTTTTTTATTTGTTCTATTACTGATAATACAGAATTAGTACTATTATCTTTTAATTTACTCATCTTTTCATTTAGGATAGGACTATTTATATCATAATCGTATCCTAAAATATGCATTCTTCCTTTTGGTACTTTAGCAGATAATTCAATTCCATTTATAATTTGGATTTTATTATCTTTTATATTTTTATTATCTCTATTAATATTCTTTATTCCATTTATTGTGTTATGATCAGTTATTGACATAACAGATATATTATTTTCTACTGCTAGTTCTATTAATTCATCTGGAGTTAATTCTCCATCTGAATATGTTGTATGCATATGCATATCTATTAACTTCTTTTCCATAGTTACCTCCTTAATATTAATTTTTTTCCTTCTTCAGCAACTTCTACATTTTCAAAGTTTTGCTTTGCTTCTTCTAAATATAATCTTTTTTCTTCTTCAGGCCAAAAATGTGTTAATAATAATTTTTTGGCATTAGATTTACTTGCTAAAATACCAGCATCATAAGCAGTCATATGAGTTTTAATATTAGCATTATGTTTTTGTAAGAAAGAACTCTCACAAATTATTAAATCGGCATCTTTGCAAAAATCTACTAATTTACTAAAATTTGTTGTACCTACATCAGAAGTATAAACAATTTTAAAATCTTTGTTTTGTATTTTAACCATGTATGATTCAATAGTATGTGAATTATTATCTTCAAAAGATATATTCAAATCATCTACTGTAAATGAATACAAATCATTTATATCGTAATAATCTGAGTAACTATCGTTATTTGAAATAATCGATGTTTTATTAGATGAAAAGTCATTTTGAGGTAAATAAATCTTTACTTTCTTATCAAGTAATCCTAAATTATGATAAACATGAGAAGCATATTGTAAAGCACCTAAATCGCTAAAATGATCTTTATGGTAATGAGTAATGATTACACTTAAATCTTTTAAATCTTTTGGAAAATTTAATAATCTTGTTATACCATTACCGCAATCTAATATTATTTTTTTACTATTATATTCAAATAAAAATCCTGGACAATTCATATTTCCTTTTGGATAAGGTGATATCGTTCCAAGTGGTGTAATTGCTATTTTACTCATCTTATTAACCTCCTTTTCTTTACTACCATTCTATCCATAACAATTGGATCTACATATTTTGAAATATCTTTATCAAGATTAAAAACTTCTTTAACCATGCTTGATGATACAAATTGATAATCTTTATCTGCAAATAAACAAATTGTATTTACTTTATTATTAGATATTTCTTTATTCATTTGTTGTAATTGAACTTCATAATCATAATCACTTAAACTTCTAAGTCCTCTAATAATTGCCTTACACTCATTAAGTAGAGCAACATCAACTGCAGCACCACTAGCAGAAATAACTCTTACATTATTCATTCTTTGATATAGTTCTTTAATTATTTCCAATCTTTCTTCTAGAGTAAATAATCCGGATTTTTTTGAAGGATTTTGCATAACTGCAATTATTACTTCATCAAACAAGGCACTTGCCTGTTCAACAATATTCATATGTCCTTTTGTCATTGGATCAAAACTTCCTGGATATAAAACTTTTGTCATTTATTTTCACCATCCTTTTTAAGGTTTCTGTTGTTGTATCTTTTAAAATAATATCGAAATCTTCTTTCTTATAATTTGGAGCGTTATTATCTCGTTCTAAAAAATTTTCTTCAGCTATCTTATCTCTTTTTAGTACTCTTTCTTTTCTAATTTCAAAAGGAATATCAAGAAGTATCTTTAAATCACACATATTATAATAATCTGTATATGGTAATAACAACCAATCAAGTACAATTATTTTTTGGTTATTATCATCAATTATTTGATCTATTTCCTTCTTCATATATCCCCAGGTTATTTCCTCTAATATATGCATATTATCTTTCGAGTTAAAAACAATTGGTGCAAGTTTTTTTCTATCGACTTCATTATTTGTTAATACTTTGTCAGAAAATTGATCAATTATTTTTTTTCGTACTTCTTCATTAGAATATGATTTATGACCAATTTTATCGATATCAACTACTACAACAGCTTCTTGATAGATTTCTTTTAAATAATTTGAAATTGTTGTTTTTCCTGAACCTGATTTTCCACAAATGCCAATAATCATATTTTTTCTCCTTTCTAATTGAATTATATTACCATTTTTGTTATAATTAAAATACATATTTATTATGATTATTATAACTTGTAGTTATTGTTGTATTAGGGGGATTTTTATGAATATTGATTTTGAATTATATAGAGTGTTTTATGTTGTTGCAAATAATGGAAATATAACAAAAGCAAGTGAAGAATTAAATATTAGTCAACCTGCTATATCTAAATCTATTAAAAATTTAGAGAGTCAATTAGGAGGTCAATTATTTGTAAGAACAAAACGAGGAGTAATTTTAACTGAAGAAGGAAAAGAGTTTTATAAATATATAAAACATGCTATTGAATATATAAATAATGCGGAGAATAAGTTTAGTGAGTTAATTAATCTTGAAGTTGGTTCAATAAGAATAGGAGTTAGTACAACTATAACAAGAGAGTTTTTACTTCCATATTTGGAGGAATTCCATAAATTATACCCAAGAATTGATATCCAAATTGTCACAAACTATACTACAGATTTATTTCCAATGTTACGTAATGGATTACTTGATTTAATTCTTCTTAATTTAAGTGGAAAAAGTTATGGTAAAGATATTGAAATTACTAAATGTAGAAAGTTACACGATATATTTGTTGTTAATGAAAATTATAAAGAATTAACTAATAAAAAAGTTTCATTAAAGACATTATGTAAATATCCTTTAATATTACAAGCAAAAGGATCAAATACAAGGGAATTTTTAGATAGTTTCACTAAAAAATATGATATTACATTAAAACCAAACATTGATATTGCAAGTTATTCATTAGTATATGAATTTACTAAAATTGGTCTAGGTGTTGGTTATGTAACAAAAGAATATGTTACTAAAGATTTAGAGAACGGAACTCTTTATGAAATAGATTTAGAAGAAAGAATTCCAAGTAGATTTATTGGTATTGCATTATGTAAAAATAGTGTTCCAAATTTTAGTACCAAGAAACTTATTGAAATTATAAACAAAAAAAAATAAACATTTAGTTTATTTTTTTTTAGGTTCTTCTTTTGTTTGACATTTTGAAATAGCTTTTTCGAATACTCTTGCCAAAGGTTTAATTTCTGGATAGTATTCATCTGGAAGTGAAGCTAATACAAACATATCTCTAATATTTATTTTAGCTATCTTTCCATTTTCTCTATATGTTCTATTTAATTCATTAATAAAATCTTGTATATCAAACTGAAAACCATGTTCTTTGGCATAAATAAATGCAAAAGATAATATAGTTCTTGTATTACCATCTCTAAACGGATGCACTTTCCAAAGTAAAGCAAGTTTTCTTGAGAAAAGGTATGATATCTCCTCTACACTTTTATCTTGCCAAGCAATTTTATTTAAGTCATTTAATCTCTTTTTTAAATCTTTACTAATACTTTTTGGTTCAGAATACGGAACAGTATATCTTGGTAAAACCGCTTCATACTTTATCAATGGGACAGTTCTATATTCTCCTGCCCAATCAAATATATCTTCAAAAATATGTTTATGAACTCTTTTTATTAAATCTTCATCAAAATATGTTACTTCTACAGAATCAATGTCCATTAATTTTGCAAATCCAATATCTGCCTCTGCTTGATTTAATTTTTCATAATCATCTATATCGAATTTATTTCTTAATACTCCATTTGAATATATATAAGGATCTGTCATATTATTCAACACCCTTCTTTTTATACATATCAATTATTTTTTGTTGAACATCTTTTAATTCTGTTTTTCCATTTATATATTCATTAACATATTTCATAGCTTCTTTTGAAGGTGCACTGGCATCACTCATCGAAATACCTAATGCTTTATATACTATTTTTGTTCTTTCTTCTTTTGTAGTTTCACTTATTAAATATTTCATATTTCCTCCATAAAAAGATATTATGACTATTTCAATGATTTATTTAGTTGTATATCTCTTTCTTTTAATCTTCGTTCTAATAATTCACTTGGATAGAAAACTTCTTGTTTTTCAGATTGCTCTGAAATACATACTGACTTCCATGCATTAATAGTTGGATTTCCTTTTTTTAATAATTTACTTGCTCCAACACCAAAATCAATACTTCTAGTATTAAATGAAGATGCAGATTTTCTAAATTTTGCATTTATATATTCTTCTTTTAATTCAACTAGGAACATTGTTAATGCTCTACTACTGAATAAATTATTTTCTTCCAAGAATTTTCCATATAATTCTATAAATTCTTTTAAAGAATATAGATCATTTAAATCTCTTGTTTCTAAAAAAACTTTATTTTCTGCAAAAAACTTAGACAATAATCTTTTTTCATTTTTACTTAATTCAACCATTTTTATTCCCCCTACTTCTTTATTGGTATATACCAACAAAACCTCGTAAATTATACCACATTTTTAGAAAAAAGTAAAGTTTTAGTCTATTTTTTCAATTAGTTTATTTACAAATTTAGCAACTGTATTTGAACTTTTTTCAAGAAATTCATCAAAAGTAATGTTATTATTTGCTGATTTATTTGGAGAATCAGAGATTGATCTTATTACTAAGAATGGTACATTTGATAAATAACATACTTGAGCTATTGAAGCCCCTTCCATTTCTACACATAAAGCACCAAACTTAGAATTAATCTTTTCTCCCATATTTAATTCTGTTACAAATATATCTCCTGATGCAATTGTTCCAACATGAGTATTAGTATCTATCTTTATTTTTTCTGCTGTTCTTATTAAATACTCATCACAATTTACATATAATCCAACATTTGGAATATACCCTCTTTCATGATTAAATGCTCTTAGATCAAAATCATGTTGTACTAATTTATCTCCAATAACAACATCACAAATATTTACTTTTTTACTTACACCTCCAGCAACTCCAATATTTAAAATACAATCAACTTCTAAATTATCTATTAATATCTGAGTACACCTTGCAGCATTTACTTTACCTATTCCACATTCAACTAGAATACATTCTTTATCTTTTTTTTCACATTCGTAAAATGTTAAATCAAATATTTTATATTCATTTTTTAATGTTAATTTTTTTAGAGTTGCTTCTAACTCTTCTTTCAATGCAAAAATAATACCAATTTTTTTCATTTACAATCCATCTCCTTAATATAATTTAGACTAAACTATTTTATAAAAAATTGCAATTGATTTTAATATTTTTGTATTATAATTATTTATAGCGAGGTGATTATATGTCAAAAGAAGAAAATGTTATTAAATATTATGTTACTTGTAATAAACTTAAAGATGTTATTAGATCCGGATGGAAAGATTGGAATGTAAAAAGAGAACGTGTAGAAAGTGTAGCAGAACATGTTTTTGGTGTTCAAATGATAGCAATTGCAATGAAGTCTGAATTTAATTATGATATTGATATTATGAAAGTTATTTATATGCTTTCTATCCATGAAATCGGAGAAAGTATTATTGGTGATTTAACTTTATTTGATATTTCTAAAGAAGAAAAAGATAAAATAGAAACTGAGGCAGTAAGTAATATTCTTAAAGATTTAGTAGACGGAGAAAAAATAAAAGAATTATTCTTAGAATTTAATGATAAAAAAACAAAGGAAGCAAAATTTGCTAATATGTGTGACAAATTAGAATGTGATATTCAATCTAAATTATATGATCTAGATGGATGTGTTGATTTAAATAATCAACCTAATAACAAATCTTTAGAATCAGATGTTGTAAAAGATTTAATCAAAGATGGTAATTCTTGGTCTAGTATGTGGCTTAAGTTTGGACAGAAAATTCATAATTATGACGAGAACTTTATGAAAGTTTCTAATTACGTTTTAAGTAACAATATAAAAGAGTAAATAATTACTCTTTTTTTATGAATTGATAATCCATTTTATTATCATTTCTTTTATACTGTAGTATTCTTCTTTCTCGAATTGCATATTAGCAATACAATACTTTTTAGAAGCAATATGAGAGCAAAACATACATTCATATAAATCAGAACAATCTTGAATAAAAAATGAATTTATTATTTTATTTGAACATATTACATTATAACTATTTGAACAGTCTATTGAATCATCAACTCTTATAGAAAAAGTTGAATTTGCTGTTCTTTTTGATGCTAATAAAAACTCACATTCTCCACAAGAATCACAATAAATAATATTTTTAGAATCTCTACAATCAGTAGATCTATAAACGTTTTCACATCTATAAATTGTATCACTTTTAATTACATTAATTGAGTCATAAACTCGTTCTGTTGTTGTGTAATTAATACTATTCCATATATCTATTAATTCCTGAAGATTATTTATGTCTTTTTTCGGTAATAACCATCCTGTTTCTAATTCCTTTTTTTCCATATTATTATTGGTTATAAATTTATTACTATTTATAGAATCTGCCCAGGTAATTTCATTTGTAATTGAATCATTTACTTGTTTAGGTAGTTTAATATCAAAAGCATATTTTTCTAAGATTTCATCCATTGATAATGTATTACTACAATTAAAAATACTTTTATAAATTTTATTTATTATTTCAACCGCTTTATTATCATTCATTTTCTAATTCTCCTTTTTTAGTTGATGTTGATTTCATAACATCTTTTAAATTAATTTCACTTAAAACAAAATTAATCTTTTTGTTTTCTTTTAAAGATGTGTTTTTATAAATATGATTTTTTTCTTCTTTTCTAGGGATACTTTTAAAATCTATTGTTCTCCCTTTAAATGCAGGTAATAAAATACCATTCGATTCTATTCTTGCAATACATTCTCTATTATTTAATTCCGTTAACAGTTTTATTTTAGTTTCTCTTGTATCATTCATTGGAATTTTCATATTAATATTATCAACTAATTCATTTGCATCTTCTTGTGATATTCTAAAAATAAAATAATTTATCGCATTAGCAAAAATAGATTTTTTTAGATTATCAGATATTTGATTGAAATATTGACCTATTAATATTAAAGATAAGTTATATTTTCTTGATTCTGATAAATATCTTGATAGAATAGAATTTTCAATTAATGGTACTTCATCTATTATAAAAATTATATGTTCATTTATTTTTCTTTTTTGAATAATTGTTAATAACTGTTGCATAATTAAACCAGAGATTGTTTTTGTTGCCTTTTCACCTATTTTAGTTCTATCCAATGAAAATATAGTTAGAAAATTTTCTTTAATAATATCATTTAAATCTTTCTTATCATTATCTTCATTAAATACTGGTATTAATTCCATTTCATCTATAAAACTAATAATTGGTGAAATAGATTCTCCATATGATTTGGTTTTTAATTCATTAAAATCTGATAAAAAAAATTCTATAATACAAGTAGATATTTTATTTTTTAATTTATTAATGAGATTATTTCTAAATTCAGTATCTAATAATAATTTTTTTAAATTTTGGAATCTAAATAATGAATCACTTAATAAAATATTTATTGAATATCTTAATACTCTTTCTAGTTTAGAATTATATTGATTATTTATTAAGGATTTAAATAATTCTAATAATATTTCTGTAGATACTACTACATCTGTTGTGTCATTTGTAAAAAGATTAATACTATTTTCTATACTATTAAAATCTATTACTTTCCCTATTCCACCAATATCTTTTTCTAGTGATGCATGAGGATCTATTAGAACAACTTTATAGTTGTTTTTATAATAACTATTTTTATAAAGATTATATATTATTGTACTAATAAATTTTGATTTACCTGAACCAGATGATCCTAAAATAATTGAATGTTTATCAAAACTATAACTATTTTGATTAATATAAAAAGAGTCTTTAAAATATGGAAAAGTATCTACTGATAAAATGGAAGATAATTTATCACTACTTAGTAAATGTAGTATTTTTTTTATTTCTAAATATGATGGTATTTTTTTATAAAAATATCTTTTATTTCCTTCAAAATCAATTGATAATATGTCTTGAGGAATTGAATATGGAATAAAATATTTTTTTAAAATTTTTCCCTTTCTGATAAATATACTAGTACTATTTATAATTCTATTCTTACTTATCTTTATAAAGTTCATCTCTACAGACTTTAATTTATTTTTGTTATGTATTTCACAATAATTAATTATATCTATTATATTTTTCCCTATTAATGGAAAGAAAATGGATTTTAAATAATATTTAGGTTGCTTTATTCCATTTATGGGTTTTAATAAAAATGAATTTAGATTATTAATTGTTGGGGGTAATTCATAATTAGATTCTATAAAATATCTTATCTGATTTTTACTATTTATAACTATTATTTTCCATTTCCTAAATAATCCATTATAGTTTGATATTATTTTTATTAAATTTAACCATTCATCTTTTGAAATATATTTTTTTGTCAAATAAATTTCTCTTGTTGATGGCATTTTGTTCACCTCTTTGAAAAGTATAACAATTTTCACAAAATAAAAACTGACTTTTTTATGATCAGTTTTATCAGTTTAATCTATAGCAATTAAAAAATCTGTTATATCATCATGATAGTATTCTAATTCTGGAAGATACTTCAAATTATATTTACATGATGGAAGAAATTCTTTATAAAATTTATGAGATATTTCTTGAATATCTTTTTCATTTTGAGAATTAATTCTAAATCTTAACCATTTACTTGCGGGAATTGTTATTTTCTCAAATTCTTTAATTTCTTTTTCATATAGACAATAGTATTTTTGACTTTCTTCTCTTTCTATATCATAAGTAATCATTCCATAGTTTATTTCTCCGTATTTTTCTTTATATTTATTTGAAATACTTTTGAAAAATTTAGGGGCAGTTTGTCCTATGTCATTATTATTTGTTCCTATTGATAAACCATATAATGTTTTTTCTTCTAATGTAATTATCTCATAATCTAATTCTTTTATTTCTTCTACATTTTCATTAAAGATTATTCTTGGATAGTTTTTTAACTTTGTTTCTTTTGTAACTTGACTTGGTTTAATACCATGAAATTTATAAAATGCTCTTGAAAATGATGTAGCGCTTTCATATTGATATTTTATCGCGATATCAATTATCTTTAATTTTCCTTCATATAAATCAAAACCTGCTTGAGATAATCTTCTCTTTCTTATATATTCTGAAATAGAAATACCTGCAAGCATTGAAAAGATTCTTTGCATAGTATAGGTGTTTACATATAATAATTTTGATAAATCGTTATAATCAATATTTTCTTCAAGATTATCTTCTATATATTTTGTAATATTATTTAAGCATTTATAGACATTCATTTTAATCATCCTTTTAATCAATATTTATATCATCAACATTCCAAAGACCTAGTTTACCATTTATTTCTTTTGAATTATTTATTTTTTTTATATTTTTTAATTTCCAAGCATATCCAGTTCTTTTTTTATTTCCATAAGCAATGTTTTTTTCTTTGATTATTTTATCATTTAATTCATCTGTTAGTTCTAAGCAATCTTCTATTTCAGCAACAGCAACTATTCTTTTTTTTGGAAATTCTAAATTCAATTTTTTGAATTCTTTTAGTTTTTCTTTATCAATTCCTGCTCCTGCATGAATTAATATTTTACCTCTATAATTTGTTTTCCATGATCTAAATTCATATTTCTTTATTCCTTCAGATATTAGTGTTGCCCATGGTTGTTTTACTGTTAATGCTTTCATATAAATCACCATATTTATTATACCAAATTATCTTATTTATTATATATTTAATTGTAGTTATTGATATTAATGAGTATTTTTGTTAATATATATAGTCAATAAAAGGAGAAGGTATGGGAAAAGAAGTATTGATTGATGAGGAAACTATATCAAAAAGAATAATTCAACTAGCTGATCAGATTAATAATGACTATAAAGGTGAAAAATTAACTCTAGTATGTATTTTAAAAGGATCTTTATATTTTTATGCAGATTTATCAAGAAAAATAAATTTAGATACAGAATTAGAGTTTATAAGAGTATCTAGTTATGAGGGAGAAAATTCTACTGGTAAAATTGATTTTAAATTAGATTTAGATGAAGAAGTTACTAATAAAAATGTTATTGTTGTGGAAGATATTGTTGATACAGGCAATACATTAGATAGTCTTTTAAAACATTTAAAAAAACAAAAACCTAAATCTTTAAAATTATGTACTTTGTTAGATAAAAAAGATAGACGAGAAACTGAAGTACCTATCGATTATGTAGGGTTTAAAATACCAAATCATTTCGTAATTGGATATGGACTTGATTTAGATCAAAAATATCGTAATATACCTGAAATTTATTGTTTTATTGAAGATGAGGAAAGAGAACAATTAAATGAAGATAGAGAAAGGATTGTATTACAATTAAAATATGGAAATAGACGTTGAAAGACTTAGATATGATTTATTAGAATATTTTGGCACTGCTATGAATATCTTTCCACAAGCTGTTATAGATCTTTCTATAATCGAAAATGCATCTGTAGAACAATTAATAAATATTGCAAGAAGTAATAATATAGATTTATCTAATTATGAAATTAAAAGGAAAAACAGATAAAAATATTTTACATAATAATACATAAAGCTTAATTATTTTTATTCTTTCTTTTTTAATATATGTTAGTGTTATAATAAGGAGAAATAAAAATTAAAAAGATGATTGAAGTTCAAAATCATCTTTTTTTGTCATAATTATTTTCCCATTTGACATTTCTCTTTATTATAACTTTTAACATAATTATTAACCATCCTTTCTTTTTAGGATAGTCTATAAACAAAAAAACTAATCTATTTCTAGATTAGTTATTTTATCAAAACTCGAAAAATCTGAGTAGATTTCACTATGGAGCGACATTTTGTCATATATACGCAAAATATCACGTTATATAAGGCAATCGATAAACTCAATTGCTAAATAAAATATACTATACATTTTGACAAAAAGAGAAGTCCTTAAAAATTAAAAGCGGGAATATGTACTCCCACTAAATTTGGAATATAAAAATAGCACTAGTTTTTTTACAATGAACCATTTATATATTTTATTGCTTCAACAGCTGCAATAGCACCATCTGATGTTGCTGTTACTAGTTGTCTTAATTCTTTTACTCGGTTATCTCCTGCTACAAATATACCTTCTACATTAGTATGACAATATTCATTTGAAATTATATATCCTGCATTATCTAAATTTATTAATTTAGCAAAGTTTTGGTTTTCAGGAATTCTTCCTATGGCAATAAATAATGCATCTACATCGATAGTTCTTGTTTCGCCATCATTGCTAGTCACTTCAATGCTCTCTAGTCTATCTTTTGTATTTAATTTTGTAACATTACTATTATAAAGAAATTCAATATTATCTTTTTCTTTTAAAAGATTAATTGTAGATTCTTCTCCTCTAAATTCATCTCTTCTATGTATTAAATATACTTTAGAAGCAAGATCAGCCAAATACAATGCATCTTCTAATGCAGTGTTACCTCCTCCTACTACAGCGACTGTTTTTTCTTTATAAAAAGCCCCATCACATGTTGCGCAGTATGATATCCCTTTACTAGCGAATTCATCTTCATTAGGTAATCCTAGTTTTCTGTTTTCAGAACCTGTTGCAATTATTATTGTTTTTGTTTTATATGTATTCTTTGTTGTTATTACTTCTTTTTCTTTTCCTAAATTGTTAATATCAACAACTTTTTCATATTTAATTTCGGCGCCAAGATTTTTTACTTGATTATATAAATTAGTTGCAAAATCAAATCCTGAAATATGCTCATTTGCTGGATAGTTTTCTATATCAAGTGTATTAATTATTTGGCCACCATAATTTTTTGCTTCTAGAACTAAAACACTTTTATTGGCTCTTTTAGCATATATTGCTGAAGTTAATCCTGCAGGTCCTGCTCCAATTATTATTATATCGTACAACATTTAATCTCCTATTAAAGTATCAATATCATCTCTAGATATTAATCCAACATTTCTTTTTGTTTCTTTTCCTTTATCAAATACTACTAAGCAAGGAATTGATGATACATTGTATTCTTCTGACAATTCATCCTCATCATCTATATTAATAGATACAACTTTAATCTCATCATTATCTTTTGCAAATCCTTCAACGATTGGTTTTAACATTTTACAAGGTCCACACCAGTCAGCATTAAAATCTGCAAGAACCTTTTTATCACTTTTTAATACTTCTTTTTCAAAATTATCTTTATTTACTACTATAACGTCCATTATATTTCATTCCTTTCAACATTCATTAATATTTTGTACATCAAAGAGTAAAGCGTAGTTGCTTCTTCTTCAGATAAAGCAATACATTTCCCAATTTTTTCTGGTATCAATTTGGCTTTATCTTTAAGCTCTCTACCCTTTTTTGTAATTTGTATTTCTAAGTTTCTTTCATCTATTGTAGATCTAACGCGAGTAATAAAACCCTTGCTTTCCAACTTTTTAAGTAAAGGTGTTAATGTACTTGAATCTAATAAAAGAGTTTTTCCTACTTCTTTAACATTACTCTTTTCTTTTTCCCAAAAATACATCATAACAATATATTGTGTATATGTTAAATCTATTTCTTCAAGCCATGGTGTATATTTTCGAATTATTTCTTTAGAACATAAATAAATAGGAAAACATAATTGATTTTTTAATTTTAATGAATCATAATCTTTTTCCATTTTAGTCCTCCTATAATAATTCTTTTAAATCATTTTCTATATCTTTTGGATCAAAAGTTGGATTGTATCTTTTTACAGCATTTCCGTCTTTATCAACTAAAAACTTTGTAAAATTCCAAACAATATCTCCATCTTTTTTACAAGTTGAGCTTATTTTTGAAATAGCTTTCATTGCCATTTTATTCTTAAGTCCTTTTACTTCTTCTTTTGGTTGTTGTTTTTTTAGAATTGTGAATATTTCACTTTCGTTTTCTCCATTTACTTCTATTTTAGCGAATTGATCAAATTGTGTTTTATATTTAGCAGTACAGAATTCGTGTATTTCATCATTACTACCTGGAGCTTGATGTCCAAATTGATCACATGGAAAATCTAATACTTCGAATCCTTGATCATGATATTTTTCATATAGGTTTTCTATTCCCTCGTATTGAGGTGTAAATCCACAACCAGTTGCTGTATTTACAACCAATGAAACTTTTCCCTTTAATTCTGATAAATCAAAATCCTCACCATTTCTTTTCTTTGCAATTAAATCATAAATACTCATACAATATCATCTCCTTTAAATTAGTTTGTATACAAATTAATTGTATCAAAATTATTTTGAAATTTCAATACTGAAAAATTTAAAAAGTTGTTTATTTTCTTTTTAAGTACAAAAAAAAACAGTCTTCCGACTAGTCATTTACAAATGGAGCCGTAGTTGAGTGAGTACACAACTTTTTCTCACATGAGGATGATATATAAATCATCCATTTCTATAAACATTATACCATAAATTTAAGAATATGAAAGTATAATACTCTTTTTTATGATACTTATGGTATAATTATTAATAGATAATATTCTTTGTTATTGTGAGGTGAAGTTATGATAAAGGAAAATAATAAGGAAGATAATATTTTTAAATCAAAGTTTTTTCTAAAACTATTCGGTATTCCAGCCGGTATTTGGATTATTCTATCATTAATTTCTATGACAGACCAATCTGATCCAGAACCTATGACTTGGGGAGAATCTATTGTTTCAGATTTAATAATTTTAGGTATTTGGTTTGGTATATCATTTTTAATAGCAAAACATCATAAAAAGAAAGAAGAAAAAGAAGAAGTAAAAAAAGGAAGAACGCCTGAAAAGAAATGGGAAGAAAAAACTACTTTTAAGAAAATTAGATTTCCTTTGATAATGAGCATAATAACATTTTTAATTGGAATATTTTTATCATACGATTCAATTGGTTTTCCAATCAAAGCACAATTAATAATATTTTTGGCTGCATTTATTCCATGTATTTTATTTTTAATATTCTTATTTGTAATTTATAAAAACAAAGAAAAACAAAAAGTTTATTCTGTATTTAAAACAATTTCAATAGTTATAACTTGTTTATTGCTATTTTATTACTTTATAACATTGTTTGTTATTGCGATTACTGAAGCAACTAATCCTATGACAAATTCTAAATATTATAGTTACCATATATTTATTACACCAGGATTAAAAGATACATTCCCAAATAAAATACCTAAAAATGTCGAAAATGTTTCATTTTATTATGCACCAGGAGTATTGCAAGGTGGAACAAGATATACTTTATATTATGTTGATAAAAAAATGACACTTGATGAATTTGATAAAAAATATAAGAAAAAAGCAGAATGGATAGGACACAAAAATGATTATAAAGATAAACCAGGTTTATTAAGTGGGGCATTTTATACTACACCTTCTGAATATAAGAATGAAAATGATTATACTATATATTTAATATATGGTAGATGTTATAAACCAGATTCTTGTAATCATGGGGATTTTAAAATAGCTGCTTTTAATGATAAAACACATGAAGTTATTTATAGTGCAGAAAGTTGGTAATGTAAAAAAGATGATTATAGTTCAAAATCATCTTTTTGTTTGTCTTTTTCATTGTCCCAACCTGTAATTTTATCGAATGTTTTTTCACTAATAATTTTATTATCATACATATCACTAATAACTTCTGAATATACATCTTCTTTATCTTTTCTATTAAACATCCTCTTTAAGAAGTTGATTAATTTCTCAAATAATTGTTGTAGTTCTTGAATTTGATATTTTAAATTAAAGTTGTCTTTTCTATATTCATTTATTTGATTTTCCTGTGTTTCTACTTTTTCACTTAAACTATCTACTCTTAATTGTAATGCATCATTACTTTCTTTTAAGTTTTTAATTCTTCTAGAATCCTGTCTAGCTTGTTTAGTAATGATGTTTAAGTTTGCTGATAATTCTTTAACATCTCTATACTCATCAGTTGTTTTATCTACTTTATCAATATAATCTTCTAATTTATTCTTTTGTTCTTTAGAAATAATAAACAAATCATCTCTTAAAGGTACTTTTTTAAGTTTGTCTATTTCTTCTTTTATATTATTAGAATCAGTTTTTAACTCTAATGAATTATTACTTATTGAATCTATTTCTTTTTGATGATTTTCAATTAGTTCTTTTGTTTCTTGGTAGTTAGTCATATCAGCTACATTGATATCTCTATTTCTACCTTTCATTTTTTGCTTTAAAGTTGCATCTAAATTATATTCTTTATTATATTCTTCAATACATAGAGTTCTCATTTTATCTTGTAATTGCATTAAAGAAGTTCTAGTAAATACATCAGTTTTACCAACTTGTTTACTCATACCAGTTTTACAATTATATTTTATTTTTACAATTATATTTTATTGGAACACCTACAATATGCATATGAGGACTTGTTTCATCATAATGAATAATAGCACTACATACTTTAAAGTTTGGCATTAACAATTCTAAATCATCAACTTGTTTTGAATAAACATTGGTCATTTTATGTTTATAATTTAAATCTTTTGTATCCCAAAATTTCTTATCTCCAAGTTCAATAATAATCTCACAAGCTAAATCGCTTTTAGAATTATCACTTACTTTTTTGAAGTAGTCATCGATTTTTCTATCTTCTCTTGTTTGTTTATTATTGTATTCTAATCTTGCTTCA
This sequence comes from uncultured Erysipelotrichaceae bacterium, assembly GCA_902798815.1. GTDB lineage: Bacteria > Bacillota_I > Bacilli_A > RF39 > UBA660 > UBA3789. The sequence continues at coordinate 55,315 of CADBYH010000008.1, forward strand.
TCAAATTCAGTTTTATAAAAATCTTCTACATCTTTGTAAAGGGAAGTAGTACCTTTAACAATTACAATTTGTTCTTGTTCGTTGTCATATTTTCTATAATTATGCTTATCACATTTTGATAATGTTTTAGCATTTTGTATTCCGTTATTAGTCATT
>CADBYH010000009.1 GCA_902798815.1 uncultured Erysipelotrichaceae bacterium
TAAAGAATATAATTCTTTGAAGTCGAAATTTTCGACTTCAAAAGGTGGATCTAGAAAAGGACACACTGCTTTTGTTGAACAAGGCATATATATGCTTGCGACTATATTAAAATCGGATGTAGCAACAGAAATAAGCATTAGAATAATGGATACATTCGTAAAAATGAGGCATTATATAAAATATAATGAGCAATTGCTGCCACGTAAATATCTACTATTAGAAGAAAAAGTAGATAATAATACAAAGAGAATAGATGAACTGTTTGATAAGTTCAATCCAAAAGTAATAACTAAAAACTCTATATTTTTTCAGAATGATATTTATGATGCATATTCAGTACTATTAGAAATATTCGACATAGCTAAAGAAGAAATAATAATTATAGATAATTATATGGGAAAAGTATTGTTAGATGAACTTAGAAATATTAATAAAAAAATAATAATAATCTCATCAAATATAAACGATACTTTAAAGAAAAAATACTTAAAACAATATAATAATATTAAATTTATAAATAACGATTCTTATCACGATAGATTTATAATTATAGATAGAAAAATAGGAAAGAAGTGTTTTGCGATAAATGAAATAGAAAATAAAATAGAAAATGGTAAATTAATAAATGATGTTATTAAGAATTGCAGTATAGATAATTAGCAATATTTATGATAATATTTATTTGTAAAGCATTTTAGTAATAAATATTTAATAATAGCAACATATATGACATTATCTTCACCCTAGAACATGCCTAGTTCTAGGAGTTTAAGAACATGTTCTGTTGCCCTAGTACAGGCCTAAACAATATGTTCTTCGCCCCAGGACAGGGCATTGCGAGAGTATCTGTATATTAGAAAGAAGGTAGAAAGATGAGTAAATATGTTAGAGTTATGGATGGATTAAAATCAAATGCAAGTGGACAAGAATTTAAAATAGACGAAGTCATTATTTCTGAATTATGGAATCCAAAAGAAACAGAACCAGAAAAAATGGGAGGGTTTAATTTTTCTACCGAGGACAAAATATTAAGATTTATATTTAGAGGAGATACTATTTATGACGTAATAATACCTGATGATGCTGAAGTTATATTAGTCGATGAAGAAAAAGATATATATAGAGCAAATAAGATTATTGTAACTAATCCAAAAGAAATAACTGAGGATATGGTTATTGACATTTACAAGAGAACAACTTTGCCATTAAATAGATTATTCCAATGTATTTATTGTTTATTATTTAGAAAATATATTAATGCTTCTAAGATGATTATTAATGATTTAGTAAATAAAGATAATATTGATGAAGCAATTTATGAATTTGAAAAATTTGCTAGTAGGACTAATGGTAATGATATAGGAATATTTGATTATAATAAACTATTTCCTGAAGCAAAAGAAATATATAATATATTATTAAGTATAAGAAATGATAAAAAGACATCTTAATAGTCAGTTTTAAATTATGACTTAGTACTAATACGCAAACAACTAAGATAGTATAATAATTAGGAAATATTCCTGATACGCAAACAAGGTTAGAGCACTTAGCACTGACACTGATACCACCCATGTGGAATGCGTTTGCCAACTTATACACAAAAAAACATAAAAATAAACCAAAAATTTCCAAATTAATTTAAAAAATATATAATAAAATTAGTAAACGCAACCAAAAATTTACATAATTTCCAATTAAACTTTATAGAAAGCAACTGATATAAATATTAAAATTATAATCATGAAAGAGGTGATTTTATGAAGTTTGGAGATAAGTTAATTCAACTTCGAAAGAAAAATGGTTTATCTCAAGAAGAGATAGCCGAAAAATTGGGTGTTTCAAGACAAAGTGTATCAAAATGGGAAAGTAATAATACATATCCTGAAACGGATAAAATAATACAGATTGCTAATTTATTTGATTGCTCAATGGATGACCTAATAAACGATAAGATAAATGACATAGAGTCAACATTAAGAAAGAATAAAAATAATATTCAAAATGTATGGGATTCTTTACTAGAATTTATTACTGATACAGTAAATATGTTTTCTAAAATGAAATTTAAAGATGGACTAAAATGTATAATAGAAATGATTATATTATCAATTATTCTGTATATAATAGGAAATATTATATGTAAAACTGCTAGTTCTATAATAGCAAGTATATTTAGTTTTCTAAGTCAAAATACAGTATCAACTATTAGAGAAGTATTAAAAAGTATATTCTTTCTAATATGGTTTATTATTTCATTAATTTCATTAATATATTCATTTAAAATTAAATATTTAAATTACTATGTAGAAGATAAAAAACCAAAAAAACAAAATAATATAGAAAATAGTAACAAAACAAATAATAAGAAGATGATTGATATAGAAGAAAAACCATTTGAATTTTTATCTACACTATCTAAAATAGTAATAATATTTATTAAGTTTATTGTATTTTGGATATTAATTGGAATAGTATGTTCAACTATAGCATTAATAGTTCTAGATGTTTTAACAATATTTCATATTACTTATCATATATTATTTCTATGGGCAACATTATCAATAACTGCAGGAATAATAGTATCCATTCAAACAATAATAATTTTAGTAAATTTTATATTCGATAAAAAAATTAATGTGATCAGTCATTTAATAATATTTATTAGTTGTATATTATTATCAGGAATAAGCATAGGATTATTAGCTATATCTGTCAAAAATATAGAAAAAGTAAATGATAATAGTCCATTTAATTTAGAAACTAAAGAATTAACTATAGATTATAAAGAAAATTTAGTAATTGATAATAATGGATTAGGAGATAATCACTACTTTAAATATATAATTGATAATAATATTGAAGATAATAAAATTATTGTTAGCAAACAAGTTGATACAAATTATTTTACTATCTCAACATATGAAACAAGTATGGATCAATTACCAGTTATAAAAGTAGGTCAAAAAGCAGATAAAGGATTTAAAACTTATTATGATTTAATTGCAAAAAATCTTAAAGATAATAAATTTGTATCATTTGAAGAATATGGAAATGATCCTTTAATCATAAAAGCAAATGAAAATGTGATTAATAAATTATTAGACAATACTAAATTATTATATTTAATAAAAGAAGAGAGAAATGATAACGAAATAAATGTAGTTGTAAAAGAGGCTAAAGTACATTTTAAAAATGGATTGAATGGAAAATATAATGCATTGGATGATACAATTAAATATAATGAAGAAAACTATAGTTGTAGTAAAGAAATAGAAAAAACTGAATATGGAGAAAAATTTATTTATAGTTGCCACTATACAAATGAATAATTTTATTAATATATTTTTCCTTTGTGATATCCCTTCAAATATAAAATGGGATATCTTTTTTATTGTAAAGAAAGAGAAATTGTAATATAGAAAATAAGTATTATTTATGATAAGATTTAAATATAAAGTACATTAGCAATAAATAATAAATTATATTAAAAAAATTAACGAATGTAAATCTGCATTATTTGAACTTAATATACAAAACAAAAAGAAATATAATATATGAAGAAATTAATACAAGTGATTTCTTATATAAAAAAATTTACACTTTATAAAAATAAAAACATTCAGGGTATCTTTTTATATATAATGTGTAGTATAATAAATATAAATAATAGAAAAGGTAAAAGGAGAATAATATGGAATTAGAAGATTTATATGATATTAACTTTAATAAAATAAACAAAGTAATAAGAAGAAGACTAGATGACATTCCAAAAGATTGTTATGTAATGATGTCATATGCATTTATTAAAAACGGAGATAAATACTTATTAGAAACAGCAGATGAAAGAAGTAATAATACAATTGCTATACCAGGAGGACACGTTCTAGCAGGAGAAGATGGTATTACAGGTTTAAAAAGAGAATTAAAAGAAGAATTAGGTTTAGAAAATCTAAATATCAAACACATAGATACAGTATTATATCCAAAAAACAGTTATATTTTTAATATGTACTTAATTGAAGATGAAATTGATACAACTAATTTAAAAAGCAATAATCAAGAAATAGTATCTATAGATTGGTATACAAAAGAAGAAATAGAAGAATTATTAAAACAAGGAAGAGTTAATAAAGGATATGCCTTTATGTTAAAAAAATTCTTTAATATATAATTAAAAGAAAGAAAAGAATAATATGAGAAATAAATTAGGAAAAACATTACTTATAATAATAGCAATAGTAGGATTAGTAACACTTACAGGATGTAATAAAACTACAAAAACAAAGACAAATAATAAAACAAACGAAATAGTAGGATCTTGGGAATACCAAGGTGGCGGTGATTACATATATACATTTAAAGAAGATGAAACAGGAACATATAAAGTAGGTTCAACAACAATGGAATTTACATACAAAACAGAAGGTAAAAAATTATCAATTACATACAAAGGAAACACAGAACCATTTGAAACTGAATATAGTATTAAAAACAATGTTTTAAACGTAGTAGATTCACTTGGAAATGATACTTTATATAACAAAAAATAAAACTGGTTAAGCCAGTTTTTTAAATTAAAGGAGAATGTTTATGTATGGACTAAGTATTTTAACACTTTCAACGTGTACAGAAAGTGACGATGAAAGAACAGTACTACATGCTATAAAAATATCATAAATAAAAAGTGGAGAAATCCACTTTTATTTATGCAAAAAAATAGGGTATAATATAAATAATAGGAAGTGATTATATGCCTGTACTTGGAGCATTCGTAGTACCTCATCCACCATTAATAATACCGGAGATAGGAAGAGGAAGAGAAAAAAGTATTCAAAAAACAATAGATTCATATAAACAAATAGCAAACAAAATAAAAGAATTAGAACCAGATACAATAATAATTTCATCACCACATTCAACAATGTATTCAGATTACGTACATATATCTCCAGGAATAAACGCAACAGGTACTTTTAAAAACTTTGGAGCAGAAGAAGTATCATTTTCAGAAACCTATGATATTGAACTAGTAAATGAAATAGAAAAGCTAGCAAACAAACACAACTTTCCAGCAGGTACAAAAGGTGAAAAAGATAAAAATCTTGATCATGGGACTATGGTTCCTCTTCATTTTATAAGAGAAGTATATAAAAAAGGAAAAATAATACGCTTAGGAATATCAGGATTATCATATCAAGAGCACTATATTTTAGGACAAATAATAAAAGAGGCAATAGATAATTTAAATAGAAGAGTAGTATATATCGCAAGTGGAGATTTATCTCATTGTCTTAAAGAAGATGGACCATATGGATATGTAAAAGAAGGACCAATATATGATAAAAAAATAATGGAAATCCTTGAAAAAAAAGAATTTGATAAATTGATTGAATTTGATAAAGACTTATGTGAAAAAGCAAGAGAATGTGGACATAGATCATTTATAATAATGTCCGGAGTATTGGATGGATATAACGTAGATAGTAATGTCTATTCTCACGAAGATATAACCGGAGTAGGGTATGGCATATGTTCATATATACCTAAAGAAAGAAATGAAGAAAGAAAATTTTTAAAAAAATATTTTGATAAAGAAACTGATAGATTAAATCATAAATATCAAAATACCGACGAATTTGTTACACTTGCAAAAAAAACAATAGAATTATATATAAAAGAAGGAATAAAAAATAAAGAAACTAATTATTTACCTGATAACTTACTATCAACAAAAGCAGGAATATTTGTTTCAATACATAAATTTGGTAAATTAAGAGGTTGTATAGGAACAATATTTCCTGTAAGAAATTGTATTGCTGAAGAAATAATAGAAAATGCCATATCAGCAGCAGTTCATGATTACAGATTTGCTCCAATAACAGAAAAGGAATTGGATTATTTAGATATTAATGTTGATGAACTAAGTGAACTAGAACCAGTATATGATATAAATACGCTAGATCCAAAAAAATATGGAATAGTTGTTTCTACTAAAGAGAAGAGGGGAGTCCTTTTACCAGATATAGAAGGAGTAAACACAGTAGAAGAACAAATAGAAATATGTAAAAGAAAAGGAAATATAAATCCAACAGAAGAAATAACAATAGAAAAATTTACAGTAATAAGACATAAATAATAGATAATAATATATAAATAGAATAATTTAACTAAGCACTATTGAAAAAATATGGTTTTTATATTAAAATCAATATAGTAGGATAGGTGAATAGAATGAAAAATGGGGATAATAATGTAATAACAAATCAAACAACAAATAATCAGGTAAGTACTGTACAACCAGCAACACCACAAGTAGCTCCTGCACAACCTGTACCAGTTCAACCTGCCGCTCCAGTTGCACAACAACCAAAACCTGTACAGCCAGCAGCACCTCAGGTTGCTCCTGCACAACCTGCACCAGTTCAACCTGCTACACCTGTTGCACAACAACCTGTACCTGCACAACCTGCAATTCAAGTAGAAACACCACCATCTATCCAAATACCACAAGAACCAAAATCAAATAATAATACAACAAAAAATAATAACGATGATTCATATCAAGCATTATCAGGAGTAAGTATAATAGATAATAATCAAGATATGGGATATACTGCACAACCAGAAGATATTAAAGAACCAACACCAACCGTAGACGAAGAAGAATTTGAAGAAAAACCAAAAAAGAAATTTAATCTAAGTTTAATACTACTTATAGTATTACTAGTACTAGTCGGATATATTTTATATTCATCAACAATTCATAAAAAACAAATCCAACAACTTAACTTCAACTGTACACCAGTTACATCATATAAAGAAGAAAAAGAACTTGATGTAGATTCTACACTTGTACAAAGTTTATACAAAAAAGTAGCAACTTCAATTAGAGAAGATGTAGCACAACCAGAGTGGAACGATAATATGAAGCTATATCTAGCATATAGACAAATATTAGATTCAGATAAATATGATACAAACTGTAACATGTTTGATGAAGCAAGTATGGAACCATATACATGTGAAGTATCAACTACATTTATTCCTAAAGGATTTAAACAAGAAGTATTAATTCTAGAATGGAAAAAATTATTTGGCGAAGACACTCCAATAACACTAACAAATATAAAATTAGAAAATTCATGTGTTGGAGGATACCAATATATCAAAGAAAGAGAAGAATTTGTACAAGGATATTGTGCTCAACCAACCGCAACATCATATAAAGTAACAAAAAAATTAACAAAAGCAGTTACATATAGAAATACAATAATTCTAACTGAAGAAGTAAAATACCATGGAAATGAAAAAATGGAACTACCAGAATCTCTAAAAAGTGGTAATTATTTTTATACATTTAGATTAGATATGAATTATAATTATGTTTTAGTAAGTAAAGTATATGAAGATAAATACAAATAGAAAGAGGAAATACTATGGATATAAAATGTGTCGTTACAGGATATTTAGATGAAAATTGCTATATTTTAAGCAAAGACAATAATTGCTTAGTTGTTGATCCAGGAGATGACTACAACAAAATAAAAGAAGCAATTGGAGACAAAAAAGTATTAGGTGTATTAATAACACACTCTCATGCAGATCATATAGGAGTATTAAGAAACTTCCTATCAAAAAGAGGAATAAAAATATTTAAAAGAAGTAATTTAGAAGAAAAAGAATACACTATAGGAGATTTCAAATTTAAATGTATATACACTCCAGGTCACTCTAAAGACTCAGTTACATTCTACTTTGAAGAAGAAAACTTTATGATTATTGGAGATTTCATTTTCAAAGAAAGTTTAGGAAGAACTGATTTACCTGGTGGAAGTGATGCAGAAATGAATCAAAGTATCGAAAAAATCTTAAAATACGATGATAGTATTACTTTATATCCTGGTCACTATGAAAAAACAACTTTAGGATACGAAAGAGAAAACAACCATTATTTAAAATGATGGTTTTCTTTTACTCTAAAATATGTTATTATAGTGTGCTAAAGAGGTGGAACGTATGAAAATATGGACAAAAGTAAAAATAACAGATAAAAATAAAGAAGCAGACCAAATATCAAAAAGTTTCACAAATTATTTATATGGATATGGACCAATAACAGATATATGCAGAAAATATAATATATCAGATGCCGATAGAAAAATGTTAGATCAATATACAGCAGACAGAATAGCAGGATTATTATTATTATATTTATCAAAAGATTATAAAAGAATTAATGATATTGCAAATAAATATAATGTTGAAGTATCAACAGTAAAAGAAATTATACCAGAAATAGAAGGATATATTGATAGATAAAAAAATACAATGAATATCATTGTATTTTTTATATAAATAATAGAACACTGAAAAACCCAAAAATCATTGCTATCAGCATTATAACAGATACTATTTTAATAATCTTATCATTCACTAAGTATCACCTCATAATAATTATAAAATATTTGTGGTAATTTGTAAAATCAAAATAATCATATTTATTATAATGAAACATATTTTTTATTAGGTGATATCCTATGAAAAAAATCATAAAAAGAAATAAAATACTATCTATACTTTTAATCTTAACAATAATCTCAGGTTTAATAGGTATATTATTTAATATATTTATAAATGATGAATATAAAGAAATAATAACAAAAAATATAGTTTTATTAGTAAATAATAAATTAATAGATTATAAAAATTTATTAATTAATAATATATCTATAACACTTATAATCTGGGTACTAGGAATATCAATATTAGGAATTATATTAATTATTCCAATATATCTATTTAAAGTATTTATCCTATTCTTTGAAGCAATTTCATTATTAATAAACTTAGGTATTAAAAACATATTACTAATATTATTATATCTATTGCCTAATATAATTAATACTATAGTATTCTTTATAATATGTTATTATTCAGTAACATATTCTATATATTTAATAAGACATATATTTAGAAATATAAAATATAATATGTATACAATAACTAAAAAATACTTACTAATATTAATAATTTCACTTGGAATAATAACTATATCTACATTATTAGAAATATTTATATTACCAAGATTAAATATAATTAAATTTTAAAGTGTCAATTTACACTTGATATTTTACAGTTTACGTCCTATAATTATATTAGGAGGGTAAAAAAATGAAAGAATTGAATAACATATTAACAGAGTTAGGCATAAGTAAAGTAAGATTAGCGAAATACTTAGGAGTATCAAGACAAATGTTATACAACTATTTAAGTATTGAAAAAATAGAAGATTGGCCAAAAGAAAAAGCTGCTAAATTACTAAGTTTATTAAATATAAGTGAAATTGAAGATTTAAAGAAAATTAAAATTACTGGAGAATATATAATAGAAGTAGAAAATAGATTAAATGATGGAGTAAAAGATACATCAAATAAAGATGTTTTAGCAGATCTAAAAGGATTTAATAAAAAAGAACAAGAATTATTATCTGATATAATAAACCTTCTTAAAGAAAAACTATCAAATGATAAAACAAGAGAAACATATAACTCATATGTATATCTATATCATTTTATTCAATCAATGGAAGCAAATGATGAATTAAAATATATATTAGCATATATGTCTAAATCATTAGGATTTACTGATCCAATGGAATTTAATTTTAATAAAGAAAAACAATTTATTTTTGAAAGTATTTTATTTAGTGCAATAACATTATATAGTAACGGTGGAGCATCAAAAAATAGGTTAGGGGACTCACATAAGAGATTTGTACAAAATATTGAACAAAAGAAAGAAGAAAAACTATCTCGTACCCAAGAATTAAATACAGTTAAGATTCAAGCATTAAAAGAATTAGGATATACTGAAATAAATGAAGATAACGCTAAAGAAGTATTTGAAAAAATAGCAGAAATTCAATCAAGAAAAGTTTAATTTTCTTGATTTTTTTATAAAAACTAGAGTAGGTATATAATATAAGAAACAGCAAAAATAAAAGTAAATTATGATAAATAAACAATTTGAATAATAATTAGATATATTATTTTTAATCCTTCAACAACATATAATAAATAATTAATTAATTAAAAATAATCATATAAATATTAAATACAAATTAAAAAACAACAGATATAATTAAATAAGAAGACTGGTATATAATGTTGAAAACCAAGAAAAATACACTTCTTCTACTAATTCTTCTCTATATATAGAACTTCCTATAATTGATATTATGTTAACTTCTATATGAAAATTATATATAAATAACTCCCCTATATCAAAAAAATATAAATATAATAAGATAATACTCTATTTATAACAAATATATTGGTAAGTAATAATTAAAAATAAATCAATTTAAAAACTTTTATTAATAATTATATTATTTGTATTTAAAATTATTCTATATTACTATCTACTACAATATATCTATATATTATATATAAAATGTAATATAGTAAAACTAGATATAAGTGATAATACAATGTATCACCTATTCTCCTTAAAATAGAGCATTAATTTTAAGCGATTTAGAATAAATAAGACGTACAATTATCCATCTAATTTTCTTAGAATTAACATGCAATTTTAAGCAAATTAAATATATATAAGAAAAGAAGCAAAAAGTAAGGTAATAACACAACATTATTACCTTACTTATATTTATGACAGATTTTAAGTAAATTTACCCTACTTTTCATATATGATAGGGGAAGCATTACTTTTTTTATAAACTAATACAGCATCTTTAATATCATCATCTTTTTTTCTTAAACCAACAATTCCAGTAAAATTAATTAATTCAGGATTATATTTTTTAAATAAATAAAAAGTCTTTTCAAGATCATAAATCTCAGACCATGAAATATCATACTCAGTATCAATTTTTGTTTTATAGAGATATGATATTAATAACTTACCATTATTATTTAAATAGTCATCATATCGATCAACTAATTCTCTCATTTTAGAAGTAGGGTAATACATCGCAATATTAGAAAACCATATATTATCAAACTTTCTATTAAACATATAATGAAAAAAATCATCATTAATAAACTCTGGTTTTATCATTTTAATTACATTCTTAAGCTTCAAATAACTATTTTCATCACACATATATAAATTAGATGCATCCACTTCCCTATTATCACCTTCATCATTAGAAAATATCTCGTTTCTAACTCTTTCTAAATCATGATTATTAAATAATTCATCCCAAAACAAATATGATTCATAATCAAGTAATCTTAAATCACTTTTTAACATATCAAATAAATCTAATGAAAAAACATCTCTATTATCATCAAAAGTAGTAGGAAATTCCTTATACCTAAAAAATCTTTTAAATTCATCTAAATTAAAATTTAGTATACCTGCAGTCTTTAAATAATAATAAAATTTAGTATATGGATTAACGTCTAATATAGTAATATCTTTACATCCCTTTAAAACTGCATTTAAAGCCTGATCAGCACTAGAGCCAGTAGTAAGAAGGGATTTACCTTCTAAATCAAAAAAATCAATATAACCAGCAATATTCTCTGTTGTAAAGGGATATAATCTACCAAACACTATTAAAAGATCCTTAAAACTATCTTTATCATATATACCAGAACATCTATTACTAGCTTGATAAAGTAATTTCTCAAAATTTTCCATATACTTCCCCTCTTCTTAAATATCTACATATTATAGCACAAAAATAAAAACTCCAAAAGGAGTTTAATTTAATTCATCTAAAATACTAGTTCCAATCTCAGGTGCATCTATATCAAAATTATCAGCAATAGTTGCTCCTATATTAGCAAAAGTCTCAAATACAGGTAATCTACAAGGTTCTTTAAAATTTCTACTATATATAATTACAGGAACATTTTCTCTAGTATGATCATTACCATTAAATGTAGGATCATTACCATGATCAGCTGTAATAATAAGTAAATCATCTAAATCCAATTTATTAAGAATAATAGCTAAATCTACATCTAATTCTTCAATAGCTTGACCATATCCTAATACATCTCTTCTATGTCCATATAAGCTATCAAAATCTGATAAATTAACCATACATAAACCAGTAAAATTCTTATCTATAATATCTATAAGTTTATTAATAACTTCATTATTATTAGAAGCCTTAATAGTTTTATTAATTCCATCACCATCAAATATATCATTAATTTTACCAATACCTATAACATTATAATTATTCTCAACCAAACTATTAAGAATAGTCTTTCTAGGAGGTTTAACAGCAAAATCTTTACGTCCAGAATTAACAAACTTGTATTTACCAGGATTACCAGTAAAAGGTCTAGCAATAATTCTTGCAATATTACAATTAAGTTTAATAGTTAATTCTCTTATTTTTTCACAATATTCATGTAATGTAGAAATTGGAATACAATCTTCATGAGCAGCAACTTGTAAATCAGAATCAGCAGAAGTATAAATTATTAAAGACCCATAATTGACTTGACGCTCTCCTAATTCTTGAATAATCTTATCATCTTGACAACAAGAATTACCAATTACACTTCTTCCAGTCACTTCTTCAATTCCAGATAAAATATCATAAGTAAAACCATCATTAAAAGTTCTAAAAGGGAAATCATTTTTTAAACCAACAATCTCATAATGTCCATTTAAAGAGTCTTTTCCAGCATTAGTTGGTTTAGCAATTGTATAATATGCTTCAACTTCATCATTTTCAGACATATTTAAAGTATCAATAAAACCTATTTTTTTCAAATTAGGAATAAATAAATCATTACTCTCTAAAATATGTCCTAATGTGTTAGCACCATTATCTTTAAAATTAATCGCATCTACTGCTTCCCCTACTCCTAAAGAATCAAGTACTAATAAAAATATACGTTTAAATTTCATAAATACATCTCCTTATTTTTCACTTCTAGGATGATAATTATAATAGTCATCAATCACTTTATCATTAGAAACCTCAGTATATATCTTAGTAGTAGATATATCAGAATGCCCTAACATTTCTTGAACACTTCTAAGATCAGCTCCCCTATTAACTAAATGAGTCGCAAAAGAATGTCTCAAAGTATGAGGAGAAACATTAGGATTAAGATTTTTTTCCTTTAATAATTTCTTAAGTATTTTAAAAAATCCTTGTCTAGTTATACCATTACCATGATTATTAATAAATAACTTACTACAAGACTTATCCTTTAATAAAGAATTTCTAACATTTAAATATTCTTTTAAATAATAAATAGAAAACTCTCCTAAAGGAACTTCTCTTTCTTTACTACCCTTACCAAGTATTCTAATATAACAATTTATTATATCAATGTCATTGATCTCCAAGTTAATAACTTCACTAACTCGTAAACCACAACCATACATCAATTCTAACATAGCCTTATTACGGTAGTCAAATGGACTATCTAATTTAATATCAAGTAATAAATCAATATCTTCTACACTTAAATACTTAGGTAATACCTTTTTTAATTTTGGTCTTTCAATAAACTCAGATACATCAGTTGATACAATACCTTCTTTTAATAAATATTTATGAAAATTCTTAATAACAGTTAAATTATGCGCAACAGTGCTTGCTTTTTCCTCGTTTCTACATTTAAGAAACTCTTTAATATCATCACTCTTAATATCATTAACAGAATATATATTATTATTACTTAAATATTCTTTATATATATCCAAATCATTCTGATAAGATAATTTTGTTTTATCAGATAAACCCTTTTCAAATACACAATAATTTAAAAAATCTAATATTGAATCATTAACTAACATATAATTCACCTATAATAAGTATAACACAAAATTTTATAAATATTTATCTTTAATAAGGTATAATCTACTATTTAGTAGATTATTTTTTTATGATTTGATACAATTTAATTGGTGATATATATGGAAAAACCCTTAGCACTTAAATTGGCACCTAAAAAATTAGATGAAGTAATCGGACAAAGTCATTTAGTAGGAAAAGATAAAATATTAACTAATTTAGTAAAAAGCAAAAAATTATTTTCAATGATTTTATATGGAAATCCAGGTATAGGAAAAACATCAATCGCAAATGCTATTGTAAATGAATTGAATTTAAGATATAGGTTTTTAAATGCAACAATTAATACTAAAAAAGATTTAGATATAGTTATAGAAGAAGCTAAAATGTATGATGGAATAATCCTTATTATGGATGAAATACATAGATTAAATAAAGATAAACAAGATATCTTATTACCTCAATTAGAAAGTGGATTAATAACACTAATAGGAATGACTACATCAAATCCATATCATTCCATTAATCCAGCAATAAGAAGTAGATGTCAATTATTTGAACTAAAACCACTAGAAGAAAAAGATATTATCAAAGGTATTAAAAAGGCCATTAAAACGCCATATTTAGAGAATATTGATATAGATGACAAAAGTATCAAGCAGATTGCAAAACTCTCTGGAAATGACCTAAGATATGCTTATAATCTATTAGAAGTAGCATACTATGCAAATAATAAGAAAATAACAGAAGAAACTATAAAAAAAATAAATTCAAAACCAGTATTCTTTTCAGATAAAAATGGTGATGGACATTATGATGTATTAAGTGGATTACAAAAATCAATAAGAGGAAGTGATGTAGATGCTTCTCTTCATTATGCAGCAAGATTGGTAATAGAAGGAGATTTAGATTCACTATTTAGAAGACTATCAGTAATAGCCTATGAAGATATTGGTTTAGCAAACCCAAATATATATCCAAGACTAGAAGCAGCAATAAACGCTGCAGAAAGAGTCGGACTACCAGAAGCAAGAATACCAATAGGAACAATAGTAACAGAAATGGCACTATCACCAAAAAGTAATACAGCACATATTGCCTTTGATGAAGCACTAAAAGATATAGAAGAAGGAAATGTAGGAAAAATACCAAATCATATAAAAACAGACTCCAAAGACTATAAATACCCACATAACTATAAAGGAGCATACGTAGTACAACAATATCTACCAGATAAACTTAAAAACAAAAAGTATTACCAACCAAAAGATATAGGATATGAAAAAAGCATAAAAGAAATATATGAAAGATTAGAACAAATAAAAAGAAATAGTAACTAACTATTTCTTTTTTATAAATTTAAAATAAATAATTCAAATTCATTATATGAGTCTGTATCAGTTGTCTTTATTCTTAAATCAATATCACTAAGCATCTTCATAATATTCAAGATTTCACTTTCAGAGTAATAACTGATTAATTCTTTAGTTTTCTTAATTCTAAATTCTTTTTCTCCTAACATATCAGCAATCTCTTTATTATTAAGATTACGATCATTAAGAAGCATAACCTGATATATATTTCTAAACTGAGAACCAAGTAACCCAATTATACTTAATACATCAAAATTATATTCTAGTAATTCTTTATATTCTTTTAGAGATTTCTTTTTATCTTTCTCACAAATACTTCTAGTAAGAGAAAATATTAAATCCTGAGAATCAACTAACTTTCTAGTAACCAGCTCATGAACATCATCTATCGTAATAGTCTTTTCATCTAACTTGTAATTCTTTAATTTTAAGCATTCGTTTTTTATCTTAGTAATATCTCCTTGACAGTAAAAATCAAGTTCATTAATTACATCTTGTTTAACAGAATATCCCTCTAATTCATTTTTTATAAAAGCCTTTGAATTTATTTCTATACTTATATATTTACATTTCTTTTTTAACTCTTTACATATCTTAGTAGTATTATTTAACTTTTTTGCAAGTATAATTAATAATTTATCATCCTGAGGATTATCAATATATTTTAATAAATGATCAAAGTCTTTCTTACAATCATCATATTTAATAAAATCAATATTTTTAACAATAATAATCTTTTTATCTGATAAAAAATTATAAGTATCTAGATCTTCCAAAGCATGAGATAATTCTACTTCTTCTAAATCATATACTGATCTTTCTGCATCAATAAATTTATTATCTTTAATAATTTTATTAATTTCATTATCAATTAAAACAAAGTCTATTCCTTCAAGTAAATAACTATTCATTATTCTTAATAACCTTTTTAATATGAGATTCTATTTCATCTAACATATCAGAGGTTTTACCTCCACCTTGAGCAAATTTAGGACTACCTCCACCATTACCATTAGATGAAACTGATGCATCTTTAACAACAAGTCCTGCATTAACAAATGAATTACTTTTACAAATAAAGTTAACACTACCATCTTCTTTAACATTAGTAAAGAAGATAAAACCATTATCCATTTCATTAATTAATGAATCAGCAATAGATTTAAGTATATTAACATCTTTATCTTTTAATCTCATAATAATTGCAGAAACACCATTTATTTCTTCAATATGTTCTTTATAAATATCTAAATTTTGTAATACATTTTTTTCTTTAATATCATAATATTGTTTTTCTAATTCTTTTACTTCATGATGTACATATTGAAGTTCATTCTTATTATAAATAATATCTTTATATGAATTAGCAACATCATTAGTAATATCAACATCAAATTCTAATTTAATTCCTGATAATCTAGCTTCTTCTAAAATATCTTTTGCCTTCATCAATAATTTTATTTTTTCTTCATTATAAGGTCTAATAACTTCATATATACTTTCTTCTATTTCTTTACCAGTAACAGCTTCTATTCTATAGACATTACTTCCCTTAGATTCACATTTCGAAATAGCTAAAGGGCCAATTTCTTTAGTATTAGCAACATGTGTACCACCACATAATTCTATAGATTTACCTATCTTAACAACTCTTACAGTATCACCATATTTTTCACTAAATAATGCCATTGCTCCCATTTGCTTAGCTTTCTCTAAAGGCATTATTTCAGTAGATACAATTAAATTCTCTGAAATCATATCATTAACGAATTTTTCAACTTCTAAAATCTTATCATCAATCATCTTACCAGAATAAGTAAAATCAAATCTAAGTCTTTCATCATCAACATAACTTCCAGCTTGTTTAATTGTATTAGAAACTACTTGTTGCAAAGCATATTGTAAAATATGTACACTTGAGTGATTACATTCTATTTTCTTTCTTCTATCTTTATCAATAACTAATTCAACTTCATCACCAACAGTAATAACTCCATCTAGCAATCTAACTTTATGAATATTTTGACCATTAGGCCCTTTAAATACATCAACAACTCTTGCTTTAAAATTCTTACCAAGAATCATACCAGTATCACCAACTTGACCACCAGATTCAGCATAAAAACAAGTTCTATCTACTGAAATATAAGTATCGTGATCAACAGTATTAATTCTTTCATCTTTTGTAAATATAGCTTGTACTTTACTTCTTAATCTATATAATCCATAAACAAACTCTGATTTATCAGTATATTCAAGTAAAACTTTCTTTTGAGCAGCCATTGAAGTTTTATTCTTAGCACTCTTTTTAGCAAGTTCTTTTTGAACTTCCATATATTTATCAAACTCTTCTTTAGAAACTTTAAATCCTTTTTCATTTAAATATTCTTCAGTAAGTTCAAATGGGAAACCATATGTATCATATAATTTAAATGCATCTTCTCCAGAAATATAACCATCATTAGATTCTTCAACTAATTCTTTTAATCTTCTTTCTCCTTCTTCAAGAGTCTTCAAGAATAATTTTTCTTCTTCTATAACAGTAGTCTCTACAGATGCTCTCTTATCAAGAAGATATGGATAAGCATCTTTCATTACATCGACAACATCAGATACAATTTTATACATAAAAGGACATTCAATTCCTAAAGATTTACCATATCTAACACTACGTCTTAATAATCTTCTTAATACATAACCTCTACCAACATTTTCAAAACAAGCTCCATCTGCAAGAGCAAATACTACCGCTCTTATATGATCAGCAATTATTTTAAATTCTTTTTGACCAACATATTCAAAGGTAGATAACTCTTCTATATGTTTAATAATTGGTTTAAATAAATCAGTATCAAAGTTTGAATCAACACCTTGGAAAATACAACACCATCTTTCAAGTCCTGCACCAGTATCTATATTTTTACTAGGTAATTCTTTATATTCACTTCTTGATAGACCTTCTTCAGAATTATATTGAGAAAATACATTATTCCAAATCTCAACATATCTTTCTTGTTCTTCATCATTTTTAAATAATTCTAAAGCATCATGATTAGGATCAAATTCTTCACCTCTGTCGTAGAATATTTCAGAATCAGGTCCACAAGGTCCATTACCAATCTCCCAGAAATTACCATCTAAAGGAATAATATGATCAGGAGATAAACCTTCCTTAATCCAATATTCCTTTGCTTCATTATCATCTGTATAAACAGTTACATATAATAAATCTTTATCTATTCCAAAATATTCTTCACTAGTTAAAATCTCATAAGCATATTTTATTGCATCATCTTTAAAATAATCTCCTACACTAAAATTACCCATCATTTCAAAGAAAGTCTGATGTCTCTTTGTAATTCCAACATTATCTACATCATTAGTTCTAATACATTTTTGAATATTAACAATTCTTCTAGAATCTGGCACTTCTCTACCATCAAAATATTTTTTTAACGGAGTAACCCCAGCATTAATCCATAACAAACTATCATCATTAATTGGAACTAATGGAGCACTCTCATATTTTTTATGTCCATGTTTTTCAAAAAATCTAAACCAAGTCTTTCTAATTTCATCATGACTCATATATTTCATTACTACTCACCTATTTCTACTAATATTTCTTTTAGTCTTTCTATAACATCGTCTTCTGTACCATTATTTAAAATATAATAATCTGCATAAGCAATAGGACCACCTTTATATAAATTTTCAATCTCACTTAAATCTCTATATACAATTGCATCCTTATCAAAAGATCTATCTTTTCTTATAGCAACTCTATCATATCTTATTTTTTTATCAGTAACAACACACACTAATTTTAAATTAGGATGTCTTTCTATTAAATATTTATATTCATACCAAGAATATAAACCATCTAAAACAACATCGTTATCTTTAATTGCTTCTACAATTTCAGGCTCCAAGAACTTCGCATAACATTCTGGTCCATTTTCTTTTCTTAATTTTTCACGGAATTCTTTCTCACTTTTACCATCAGGAGTTCTCTCAATACCAGCTTCATCCATTAATTTATATGTAATTCCGCCAAAATACAATTTTTTCCATTTATTATTTTCTAAATATTCAGTAACAACACTTTTACCAGACCCACTCATTCCTACAACTGCAATTAATTTACTCATTCAACTCCACCCTCATAATTTTCTTCATTTCTAACAACTTCTAAAGCAGAAGTTTTTAAATCATCAATACCTTTATTAACAATAACATAATCGAAATCATGATATCTATCAATTTCTTTTTCTGTAATATGTTGTCTTTCTTCATCAGTTAATTGATCATCATAGTTATTTCTCTCAAGTCTAATATTAACAACATCTACATATTTTTTCTTAATACCTTCAAATTCATTAATATATCTGGCATCAGTAATAATAAAAGTATCAAAGAAATTACTTAATATTTCTATATCTTCATACAATCTATTCAATAAGAAATCTTTCTTTCCTAGCTTTTCTCTTATTATTTCAGTACCCATTTTTTGTAAAAATTCTCTTGGTTTTTCATCATGAATTTCATCATATTCAAAATAATTTTTAGCATATCCATATAAAGGTTCTGTTATATGCATAACACATGGTTTATAACCATAATCCTTTAATTGTTCTCTTAAAAACTCCCCAAACGTATTTTTACCACTTTTAGCCTTACCACCAATAACATAAACTTTCATATTTTATTCTCCTTTTCTATACAAATAAAAGACCTTTATAGGAGGACAATTGTCCGGTACCATCCTATATTGGTCTCAATTAACATAACGGTCTCCCGATAAAACTCATAAGGTAGCTTCTAACACCATTATTATTAACTTCCACCAAACGTTAACTCTCTCTAAATAATTAAATATTATACTAATCCTTAGTCATAGTTTTATTATTCTACTTCTTCTTTTTTAAATCTCTCCATAATATGAAATCTCTCATTAATAAATAATAAGAAAACTTTCCCAATCGCAATAACTGGCGTTGCGACAACCATACCTAATATACCAAAGAAATGTTCAAAAATCAACAATCCAATCATTATCGTAACAGGATGTAATTTCATAGTATGTCCCATAATTAAAGGTTGATAGAAATTATTTTCAAGTAATTGTACAACAACAATTGAAATTAATACACATAACCCTGTAATTGGTGAAATAGTAAATCCAACAATAACTGCAGGTATACCACCAATATAAGGTCCAAAATAAGGTATAATATCAGTTACAGCACAGAACAAAGCAAATAACATTGGTGCTTCCATACCAGCAAGTGTTAATCCTATAGACTGTGTAATAAATACAAGTAACATTATTAATAAAACACCTTGTACATAACTTCTTAAAGAAGTATTTATTCTATTAGTAAGATCAAGATATCCATCTTTAAGTTTCTCAGGCATAGATTTCTTAATAAGTTCATTAAACCTATGAAAATCATATAATAAATAAAATCCAACCATTAAACCTAATAAGAAATTAAATCCTCCACTAATAATAGCTTTAGAGGCAGTTAAAAGATATTTAGGCAAATCAGAAACAATACTCATACCAAAATCAGTAATAAAGGCAGTAATCTGTTTCTTTAATTTAACTATATTAATATAACCATTAGTATCAAATTTTTTAATTAAATTAAGGCAAAAATCAGTTAATTCTTCAAAAATTGAAGGAGCAGCCTGTACAAAATCTTTTATCTGAGATATCAATGATGGTACAAACAAATAACCAATTAAAAATAACCCACCAATCAATAAAACATATACAAGTAAACATCCCAATATTCTAGGAATTTTCTTTTTCTCTAAACTAGTAACCATCGGTTCAAATAACCAAGCTATAAGTAATCCTATAAATATAGGTGAAATAACAACAAGTAATTCACTAATAAATTTAAATATATTCCATTCTTTAAATAAATATGTAGATAACAAAATTACCAATACTATTGTCATTACATAAAAAATAGTAATTAATTTCTTACCTGTACTCAAAATACGATTCAAACTAGTATAATCAATTTTCTTATCTTCTTGTCTCTTAAACATATCATAGCCTCCTATCAAATAAATTATAACACAAGACAAATAATCTTTAAACAATATATTTAGTTTTATTTACACAAAATTTATATTATAATAATTATGGTGATATTATGAAAACAATATCTAAAAATATTGAAAACGAAATAATTATAAAGAATTCAAAATTCATATGTAAATTAATAAGATTAAATAATAGTAATATTAATAGTATTTTAGAGGAAATAAAACAAGAGCATCCAAAAGCAACTCACTATTGCTACGGATATATATATGATAATATAAAACATTCATCAGATGATAATGAACCATCTAATACTGCAGGATTACCAATATTAAACGTATTAGAAAAAGAAAATATAAATCATATAATAGCAGTCGTAATAAGATACTTTGGAGGAATAAAACTAGGTGCAGGAGGATTAATAAGAGCATATACTAAATCAGTAACAGAAGCATTAAAAAATGTAGAATATATAACTTTAGAAAAAGGATATAAAATATCATTAGAATTTGACTATTCAAATGAGAAAAATATCAATTATCTTTTAACTAATACAAATATTATAAATAAACAATATGATAAAAATATATATTACGAAGTTCTAGTAAATAAAGAAGTATTAGAAAAACTAGAAAAATACAATCCAAAAATATTAGAAGAAACATACATAGAAAAACTCAACTAATGTTGAGTTTTTTATTTATCTTCATAATTATCAAATTTACTAAGTAATTTTTTTAACTTATCAATATTATCCAAATTATAAATAGCCCTGTCTTTATCAATACCATATATAAAATAAAACGATCTATTATTATTTTCATTATTATCTTCTTTTTCAAACAATTCATTAAGTAAATTCTTAGTCTCTGTAACTAACTTATTATTAATCTTTCTAGAATATACAATTTTCTCATCAGTAGTTCTCCCAACATCAGCATTAGAATGATATAATTTATCATATTTAACTACTCTTTTATAATGAAGATCTACTATATAATAAATATCTTCGCGACTTCCATCACTTTGTACACTATTCCATTTTGTATCAGTAATAATATAATATTTATACTTTTCATTTTCAACATCAGTCACTAAAAAATAATCATCATTATAAATAATACTATTTAAAATTTTTGTTTGTTCAAAACTAAGCTTATCAACATCAATTTTAACCTTATAAGTTTTTTTATTCTTAAAAAAACTATTAATAAAATTAGTAACTTTAATCATATTATTATTACTAAACTCAATTTTATATTTATTTTTTGAAGAACAAGACTTATCATCACAATCACTTGTTTTAGTTGAAACAACTGAAACCTCATCATTAGCATTTTTTTTATATATATTATATAGAGTATCATCTTTTTGATAAACCAAAGTATAAACACTTTCTTCATTAGTTACTTTTTTATGATTATTAGTATGTTTTTTATAAAAAACAAAGCCAAAATAAATACCTATAAAAACTAATAAAATAATATTAATAATAATTATTATTGAAGAAATTTTAATGACTTTCTTCTCATTATCATTTATTTTTTCACCATTATTAATATTATTCTGATTAAAATTATCTTGATTCATAATCTAACACCCTATAATAATAATATCATACAAATTAAAAAAAAGAAGAAAATATTTATTTTCTTCTGTAAAATGAATCTCTTTTCTTATAATAACATTTTGGACATAAAGATTCATAAGTAACTTCTTTTTCTCCATCTATAGCAACTTGTTCTCCATCAAAAACAAATTCTCCATCAACCATTCTAGCATTAAGAGTTGCCTTAGCACCACAATCACAAATAGTTTTCATTTCTTCTATAGAATGAGCAAGTTGAAGTAACCTTGTACTTCCTTCAAATCCATTTGTATTAAAATCAGTTCTAAGACCATAACATATTACCGGAATTTCATTATCAACAACAATTCTCATTAAATCATCAATTTGCTCTTTCTTTAAAAATTGAGCTTCATCAACAAAAATACAACTAACTCCTGTAATATCTTTTAAATAACTATATAAATCTTCATTCTTTGAAATTAAATGATCAACTTCTCTTTCTAATCCAATTCTAGAAACAACCTTTTTATCACCTTTAGTATCAACTTTAGGTTTTAAAACTAATACATTCATATTTCTAGATTCATAATTGTGTACTGTTTGTAATAGCAATGCAGTCTTACCACAATTCATTGCACCATATCTAAAATATAACTTTGCCATTCTTAACCCTCCTGATTAAATATAGCACAAAAAATTATGTATTTACAAGACATTTTAATCTTTTAATTACTTTCTTTTCAATCCGCGAAATATAACTCTGACTTATACCCAATTTTTCCGCTACTTCTTTTTGTGTATACTCATCACTTCCAAGTAAACCATACCTTAAAACCATTATTTCTCTATCTCTTGGTTTTAAATTAAGAATTTCTGAAATCATCGCCTTTTTATCATTCTTATCCTCAATATTTTTACATATTAAATCTTTATCAGTACCAATAACATCTTCTAAATGCAATTCATTACCATCAGTATCATAAGATAAAGCCTGATCAATACTTACTTCACATTTTATTTTTTTATTCTTTCTTAAATACATAAGTATCTCATTATCAATACATCTAGATATATAAGTCGCTAATTTAATATTTTTAGATGAACTAAAAGTATTAATACCCTTAATTAAACCGATACTACCAATACTAACTAAATCTTCTAAATCAACTCCTGTATTTTCATACTTCTTTGCTAAAAAAACTACTAATCTTAAATTATGTTCAATTAACTTCTCCTTTGCAAAGTCATCCCCCTTATCCTTAAGATTAATATAGTACTCCTCTTCTTCACTAGATAAAGGTTCAGGTAATATATCAGTTGCTCCTACATAAAAAATACTACTTACTTTTACAAATAATCTTTTAAAATAATTAAATATTTTTAACATAATTCCTCCCTTAATTTATTTGGTAATATACAATTACAATCTCCAATATTAAACTTGTCTTTAACAAGTCCAACTAAACAATTATTTATCTCTTTATTATTTATAATAATCTTATCAGGCATAATACAAGGAATAATTCCTTCTTTATTAATTGCCTTATAAGGAACAAATATAACTCTTTTATATGGAATACTTAAATTGACTAAAATAACAGACTTAGATGAATAATTAGATTTAAGTTTATTCCCAGTATCAATGAAGCCCTCTAATTTATATTTCTTATTTCTATAAAATATCGTAACAAAATACTTATTACATATATCAAGTTTATGCTTAATTAATTCATAAATAGTAAAATATATAACTATAGGACTAATTATTATTAATAGAACAATATTTGTATAAAAACTACTATTAATATTAAATAAATATAAAAATCCACCTAATATAATACTAATTAAATAAAAATAAAACATATTCTTAAGAATATTCCTAAAACCAAATGAAGTACTTATCATAATAAAACTAAATATAATTTTTATAAAAAATAATTCAAAACTATTAATCTTAATATTAATAATAAAAGTAATCATCATACCAATTAAACTTCCTAATATAATTCTATATATACTTTTATTTATTTTTAGCAATCTCTTAGTACCATAAAGTATCATAAAATCAAGTAAAAAATTCAAAAGAAATACAATCTCAATATATATTTTCATTATAATCACCAAAGTAATTATACAAATAAAAAAACGACTTTTTTGTCGTTTTATATTTTCTTTCTTCTAACAAAGATCTTAATAATATAACCTAAGAAAATTGCCATTATAATTACAAAACACCATTTAAGTATTATACATAATGAAGGTATTTCATAAGTATATTTATCAATTATAAAAAACATATTTTCAGGTATATACTTATCAAGTAATTTAGAAACATCTGCTAAACCTATATTATTCTTAATAAAAGAAATGATTCTTAAAAATATTTCAATTATTGCAAAAAAGAATACAATAGAAGAAAATCTCTTAAAAAATACAATAACCAATATCAAAGCAACTATTAAAATTATTAAATCTATATACATAATACTTCTCCTTTTTATAACTTACAACTTCATTTTAACACTAAAAACAAAAAAAGAAAATAGTCTCTTTTATTAAGATAAAAGTCTATCTCCTTCTTCTAACATCTTTTCTATAAAAATACCATATCCCTTTTTTACATCATCTACTACTACATAATTAACTACACCTATTACTTTATTATCTTGTATAATTGGAGATCCGCTCATACCTTGTACAACTCCTCCTGTTTTATTAAGTAATCTGTCATCAATTATTTCAAAAAATATATTTTTAACTTGATCATTCTTATCAATAGAAAGAATTTTAATATCATAATCATCCTTATTATCATTTAAAGATAATCTAATCTTTGCATTATCAATTTTAATATTATCTGCTTTAGTAATTTCAACTAACTCATCACTATTAAAATCATCAGTATATTTTCCATATATACCATTAATCTCATTTTTATTAATAACACCTAATTCTTTATTTGTAATTGATGCATGTAACTCTCCAATATCATTATTAACACTTTTATTAATTGATTCTATATTAGCATCATATATATAACCACTTTCTAATCTAAATTTACTTAAAGAGGTACTCTCATATATTTCATGTCCTAAAGATGCAAATATTTTAGTATTAGGATCAATATAAGAAAGTGTTCCAATACCACTTACTTTATCTTTTACATATAATCCTGTTTTAATAGAATTATTTTCTTTAATTACTTTTAAAGATATACTTTTATATTCCCCATTTCTATTTATTTTAAAATTATATGTATTAACTTTATTTATATAATTATTTAATTCATCTATATTAGAAACTTTGTTATTATCAATTTCTTCAATTATATCACCAACTCTAAAACCAGCATCCTTAGCAATATATTTATTATTTACTTTATAAAAATCAATTACATAAACACCTTTAGAATATACCTCTATTCCAACAGGTGTACCAGAAATAATTAATTTATCGCTATAAGCAAAAACATTAAAAGGTATTAATAATAGTAGTAATAATATAATCTTTTTCTTCATATAAACACCTCATTAATATTATTACCAATAAAAATAATATTATACAAAAAAAAAGACTGGTAATTAGTCTTCAATTTCAAAATCAACAATATCTCCATTATCTTTAACAAGTTTAGTTATTGCTTCCTCAGCATTTTTTAATTTTTCATCACATGCTTTAGCAAGTTTCATTGCCTTATTAAATTCATCAATCGCATCATCAAGTGGAACTTCTCCGGTTTCCAATTTTTTAACAATACTCTCCAAATTATCAAGTGACTCTTCAAAATTAAGTTCTTTTTCCTTTTTTTCTGCCATAAAAACCTCCTACTATAAAACTGATACATCAATATTTCCATCATCAAATGAAATATTTAATACATCATCCTTCTTTATCTTTTTAACACTTTTAATTACTTTATCATTCATCTTAGTAATAGTATATCCTCTTTTTAATGTAAGTAACGGACTAAGTGTTTCTAACTTAGAGACCAATTGAAGATATTTATTACTTTTTTTATCTAATAAACTATATGGATTTTGTAATACATAAGAATTCTTAATTCTTAAAAATTCTTTTTCTTTTAAATTAGTAAGATTAGTAAGTGAAAACTTTAATCTTTCTATAATGTTGTCAAAAATCATCTCTTTTGTTTGATAAATACTCATTGGATTTTTAAATATGTTTCTAGATGTTATATCAGATAATCTTCTTCGTTCTTTTTTTACTTGATTAATAATTGTATTATTTAATCTTATTTTTACTTGATCTAAATAACTAAGTAATTCACTTAATTTAGGAACAGCAACTTCAGCTGCTCCGGTTGGAGTTTCTGCTCTTTTATCAGCAACAAAATCAGCAATCGTAAAATCAATTTCATGTCCAACAGCACTAATTATTGGTATGTTAGAATCATATATTGCTCTTGCAACAATCTCTTCATTAAATGCCCATAAATCTTCAATAGAACCTCCACCACGACCAACTATTAAAGTATCTATATTATAATCTTCCGCCCTTTTAATCTGTCTTACTATATCTTCTTTAGCATCCTCTCCTTGAACTAAAGAAGGAAATAAATATATTTCTGCTAGAGGGAATCGTCTTTTAATAGTAGAAATAATATCTTTAATCGCTGCACCAGTAGGAGCAGTAACAACACCAACTCTTTTAGGAATTTTAGGTATTAATTTTTTATGAGCAGGATCAAATAAACCTTCATCTTCAAGTTTCTTTTTTAACTGCTCATAAGCAATATATAAATTACCAATCCCATCTTCTAACATATCATTAACATATATCTGATATGCACCAGTTGCTTCAAAAACACTTATTTTACCAGTAACTAACACTTTCATTCCATCTTGTGGAACGAACTTTAATTTCTTAGTTGAAGAAGCAAACATAATAGCATTAATCCTACTATTTTCATCTTTCAAAGTAAAATAGAAATGACCTCTACTATGAGCTTTAAAATTAGATATTTCTCCCTTTAAAAAAACTTCATTTAGATTCTGATCATTATCTATTTTATACTTAATATATCTAGTTAATTGACTTACACTAATATATTTATCAGTCAAAATATCACCTTCTTATTGTTTAACTTCTTCATGATAAATCTTATCTAAAACACCATTAATCATTTTAGTAACAGCATCTTCAGAATACTTTTTAGATAATTCAATTGCTTCATTTATAGAAACAACTGAAGGTGTATCAGTATACATTAACTCATAAATACCAATAGAAAGAATTGCTTGATCAACTTTATTAAGCCTATTCATTTTCCAATCTTTAAGATACTTATTGGCTAATTTATATATCTTATCTTTATTTTCTAAAATTCCATCTATAGTTTCATTAACAAAACTATTTTCAATCTCTAATTGTTCTGAAATTACATCTTCAATTTTATAATCAACTGAAGCATCATTATAAATATCTATTTGATATAAAACTTTCATAATAATTTCTCTTAATTCACTTCTGTTTTTCATATAAATCACCTATCTTATTTTAACACATTTTATTATTATTTTAAATATGAGTAGGAGCAAAATATGGGAATATATTTCTTATTATCATAAAAATAATTAATATTGCTATATAAATATAATAAATCCAATTAGGTACCTTCTTATATAATGGTTCTTTCTTAATAACAAAAGATAATAATAAATCTAGAAAAAAGAATATAAAAAGTGGTAAAGATATAAATAATAATTGATTGTAGTAAAAAGCTTGTTTAAAATTTCCTTTAAATATAGAAATAAACATTCTAGTACCACCACAACCACAACACCATAATCCTGTAACCAAATGAAAAATACAAGGAATATATAAACCAGTATAATGACCTATAATAAAATAAATTATAAAAAGGAAAAGAAATACTAAATAAGTAATTAATTTCTTCATATAAAGAAAAAAGCACAATAATTATTGTGCTTGTGCTCCACTTGCTTTTACTCTTGTAATTTCATTTAAATCATTTTGCATTAAAGCATAATCAACAATACCTAAACCAAATAAATCTAAAATTAGATATAAAACAGAATTATCAGATGGTGTAAGTCCATTATTAACACGTGCATCATTTAATAATTTACCCATTTTATATGCCCAGTATAATCCATAAATACCACATGTAATAATAGTAAGTAATACACATACTCCTCCTGATGGTAATGATTGATCCCCGCTATAATCTTTAGCATCATTAGTTAAAGTAATAAACCAAATAATTGAATAAATACCACAAGTAAATAATGATAAAATTATGCATACAACTAAATTCTTTTCTTCTTTCATATTCCCACTCCCTTCACTAACTATATTCTATATTTTTTTTACTAATATGTAAACATCTTATTTAAGTTTTTTTATGTCTTTTTTTAAATTATATAAGAAATTCAATGCTTCCATAGGAGACATTTCTAAAGGATTAATCTCTTTTATTGCTTCTTCTACAGGATTCTTCTTATTACTATCCTCTACATCACTATATTCAAATAAACTAGTTTGTGTAAAAGTTTCTTTCTTTATATTTTTCTTTTCGTATACATTTAAGATATCATTTGCTCTATCTATTAAACTTTTAGGAAGCTTTGCTAAAGCAGCAACATGAATACCATAACTCTTATCAACCGCACCATTTTTAACTTTGTGTAAAAAAGTAACTTGTCCATTTTCTTCTACTGCTGAAACATGAACATTTTTTAATTGTTTTAAATCTTTCTCTAAAACAGTTAATTCATGGTAATGTGTAGAAAACATTGTTTTTGCTTTTATCTTATCATGTATATATTCAAGTATTGCTTGAGCAAGACTCATACCATCATAAGTAGCAGTACCTCTTCCTAACTCATCAAATAATATTAAACTTTTATCAGTAGCTTCTTGAATAGCATAATTTGCTTCTTTCATTTCAACCATAAAAGTAGACTCTCCAGATACTAAATCATCACTTGCTCCAATCCTTGTAAATATCTTATCAAAAACAGGCAAAATAGCTTCTTTACACGGAACAAAGCATCCAATTTGAGCCATAATAACAGTAATAGCACATTGTCTCATATAAGTAGATTTACCAGCCATATTAGGACCAGTAATAAGTAAAATATTAGTAGTCTTATCCATAACTATATCATTAGCAATATACTTATCTTTCATAACAGTCTCAACTACAGGGTGTCTACATTCAATCAATTTAAGAACCCTTTCATTAACTAATTTAGGTCTTACATATTTATTATTATCACTAACAATAGAAAACGCCTGTAACATATCTATTTCACTAATTACTTTAGAAGTCTTCTGTAACTTATGAACATATCTCTTAACAACTTCTCTAATATCCATAAATAACTTATATTCTAATGAAATAATCTTTTCTTCAGCACCTAAAATTATATTTTCTTTTTCTTTTAATATAGGTGTAATAAATCTTTCAGCATTCGCAAGAGTTTGTTTTCTATCATAACCATACTCGTCTTTTATAAGACCACATTGTCCTTTAGAAACCTCAATATAATAACCAAACACTTTATTAAATCCAACTTTTAAATTCTTAATACCCGTTCTTTCTCTTTCAGTTTGCTCCATCTCAAGAATAAAATCTTTAGAACCACTACTAATCCTTTTTAATTCATCAAGTTCTTTATTATATCCTTCTTTTATTAAATGCCCTTCATGTAAACTAAAAGGAGCATCCTCTGAAATAGTTTTTTCAAGTAATTCATATAATTCTTCAAAAGTATCAATCTTTTTATCAAATTTAATTTCATCAAAAATCTTTTTTATATCAGGCAATACTTTGATAGAATTTTTAAGTTGTATTAAATCCTTAGCATTTAAATTACCATAAGTAACTCTTCCTACTAACCTTTCAAGATCATATATATTTTCAAGTAAATTAATTAAATCATCTCTTAAAATAAACTCAGTGGATAACAAAGATACCATATCATATCTTCTATTTATCTCTTCTTTATCAGTTAATGGATTTAGAATATTATACTTTAAATATCTACTACCCATAGCTGTTCTACATTTATCAAGTAACCATAGTAAACTATATTGTCTATCCCTATTTCTAATAGTTTCTACTAATTCTAAATTCTTTTTAGTATTAACATCAAACTCTAAATAATTAGATGATTTAACTACTACACATCTTTGTAAATGATGAAGATCACCTTTTTTATTCTCTAAAATATAAAAAAGTAAATGCTTAAGTGTTTTACAAATTCTAATATCTTCTATATTTTTATAAATATATTCATAGTCATCTGACTCTAATTCTTCTTTAGTGATTGTTACTAAAATATCATGATCACTTCTAAGTCTCTCAACAATTTCTCTATCAATAGTATCATTAACTATTATTTCTTTAAACCCATTTCTAGTTATCTCTTTAATGATCTTATCATTATCCCCTTCTACCATAGTAGCATATACTTCACCAGTAGAAACATCAGCATAACTAAGACCAAAGCAATAAGAAAAATCATATATATTAGCTATATAATTATTATCCTTAGAATCAATATTAGAATCTATCCTAGTACCCTTAGTAACAACTTGTATAACATCTCTTTTAACCATACCCTTTACTTCTTTAGGATCTTCTAATTGTTCACATATAGCAACTTTATAACCTTTATCTATTAATTCATCTACATATGATGAATAAGCATGATGTGGAACACCACACATTGGAACTCTTTCATCTAATCCAGCATTTTTACCAGTAAGAGTAAGTTCAAGTACACGAGAAGCTAAAATAGCATCATCAAAAAACATCTCATAAAAGTCCCCAAGTCTAAAAAAGATAATACAATCCTCATAATTATCTTTTATATTCATATATTGTTGCATCATAGGACTTAACTTATCTCTATCAACTTCACTTCTCTTCATATACTTCACCTGTTTAATATTATATCATAGATAAGTTTTTTTTCAGCATTTCTTTGCATCTTTTTCTTCCTCTTATATTCATATGTACTAACACATGAATAAAAAGAAAATAATTGAAAAAGCAATATAATAATAATTGTCTTATCATAAATATAATAAGCAAGAACATAAAAAGAAACGTTAATAAATAATATAATTGCTAAAAAAGCAGGATTAACATTACCTCGAACCATCTCAAGTACATAATCAAAAAACAAGCACCCCAATAAGGAAGCAATCCATATCAATGCAACCAAGATAGGATATTTATATTTAACAAGGAAACTATCTCCCATAACTTGAACATCATCATTATTAATATCATAGATATTTCCTATCATTTTATAAAAAGCAGAATATCCATTCTTTAATCCAAAATCCCAATCATTATTTTTTAAAAACGGCATAAAATAACTATTTAAATAGTCCTCAATAACATCATCTGAAATTATCTCAGATAATTCACTACCAACTACAACTCTGATTTCTCTATCACTATGAGAAACAAGAATTAAAACACCTTTTTCTGATATATTTAAATCTTTATATACACTATCAGTATAATCATTAATACTATAACCATCTAAATCATCGACACATACAACATAATAATCTATATTATATTTTTTTAATTTATTAGAATACTTTAAAATATATTTTTCTGTACTCTCAGATAATATATCAGCATTATCAATGGCATAATTATCTTTAGCAAAAACACTAAACGGAATAAATAATATAAACAAAAATATTAATATTTTTTTCATATTATCCTCTTCTTTCTTTAATCATCTATATTTGATACTTTCAACAAATAATATATAAATATTAAAATAACAAATAAACTAAATCTTAAGAACAATCTCATAAATCCATCCTTTCTTTTACTTGAAAACATATCACTTAATACATTTTATGTAAAAAGGATGAATTTATAAATTTATGTTGTATTTTAACATAATTAATAAAATTAATCAAATAAAAAGACCTTTTTCAAATATAAAAGTCTATTATTTTACAAATTTAAACAAAAAAAAGGAAAACCAATTAATTTTAACGTATTAAAGGATCTCCTTCATGTATACATTATAACATATTTTACCGATTTTTTCAATATATTTTTAATCAATTAGTGAATTTCCTGATGCATCTTTTGAAATAGATCCAGTAAGTATCATAATTGCTTCAATTAAAGCCCAAACAAAAGATATAATCGGACCAAAACAACATAAAAGTATAGTAATTAAAAGTTGAGCAATTGCTTTACCAGTATATCCTAAATAAAAGTTGTGTGCACCAAATACTCCTAAAAAGATTCCTAATAAACCAGCAACCATTTTGGACTTTGGTGGTGTTTGACTATTTTGAGGAACACTACCAGGATTTGTACTATTTTGATTAGAAACATTAGTATCAGTAGGTTTTTCTTCACTATTTTGTGGAGCACCACAACCTGTACAAAATGCTACATCATCTTCTAATTGAGTACCACAACTTGCACAATATTTTGCCATTAATATCAACTCCTTTAATTTATTTTATCATAAAATTATTATTTTACAAATTGAGAATTATAAAGTTTAGCATAAAAACCTTTTTTCTTTAATAATTCATCATGAGTTCCTTGTTCAATAATGTTACCTTCATTCATTACAAGGATTAAATCAGCATTCTTAATAGTTGATAATCTATGAGCAATTATAAAACTAGTTCTTCCAACCATCAACTTATCCATTGCCTTTTGAACTAATTCCTCAGTACGAGTATCAACATTAGAAGTAGCTTCATCTAGTATTAAGAAAGGAGCATCTTCAACCATACCACGAGCAATTGTAAGCAACTGTTTTTGTCCTGAAGAAATAGAATTATTATCTCCTACTCCTGCACTTAAACCACCAGGTAAAGTTTTAATAAAGTGGTCTATTCCAACATGTTTACATATCTTCCATAATTCTTCATCTGAAACATTTTTATTATTAAAAATTAAGTTCTCACGAATTGAACCATCAAATAACCAAGTATCTTGTAATATCATTATAAATAACTTGTGAATATTATCACGAGATAAATCTTTAATGGAAACCCCATCAATTAAAATATCTCCATCATGTATTTCATAAAACTTCATAAGCAGATTAACCATAGTAGTCTTACCTGCACCAGTTGGACCAACTATAGCAATTTTATCTCCTGCCTTAACAGATGCAGTAAAATCTTTAATAATAGTTTTATCTTTAGAGTATCCAAACTTAACATTCTTAAATTCAATATTTCCTTTAGCAGATTCTCTATCTAATTTAGAAGTAATTTCTGCTTCATCGCTAAGTTCTTCTTCATCCAAGAATTCAAATACCCTCTCACCAGCAGCAGCAATAGATTGCATTGTAGTCATTGCTTGAGCTATACGAGAAAGTGGATTAGTAAATAAACGAATATATATCATAAAAGCAACAATAACCCCAAAATTAATCATATTATTCATTACAAGTATTGCTCCTACAACACATACCATAACATATCCAAAGTTACCAATAAACATCATTATAGGTTGCATAATACCTGATAGGAATTGACTCTTACGATTACAATAATATAATCTATCATTTATTTCATTAAATTCACGTAATGCTTCTTCTTCTCCATTATATGCTTTAACGACACTATGTCCTGAAAAAATCTCCTCTATATGTCCATTTAATGAACCAAGTTCTTCTTGTCTTTGTACAAAATATTTTTGACTAATCTTAAGTAGTATAGCAGAAAAAGCAAAACCAAGAATACTTGATAAAATTGCTGTTAAAGCCATAATCCAATTAGTAACAAACATCATAACTATTGAACCTAAAAATAATGTAATATTTGCAACTAAAGAAGTAACAGTATTACTTATATTAATACCTATAGTATCAACATCATTAGTAACACGAGATAAAACATCTCCAGCCTCATGAGAATCGAAATATTTAAGAGGAATTCTATTAATCTTACGACTAATATCACTTCTTAATTTCTTAGCATAACTTATTCCTACATATGCCATTATTATTCCTTGTATATAACCAAATATACAATTTAATAAGTAAATAACACCTAATAAAATAGATCTACTAGTTAAAGCATCAGTATCCATCTTTGCTTCAACTAAACTAGAAATAGACTTAGGTAATTTATCCATTTTTTCAATTATCTCTTCATTATCCATATCAGGAGTAATAGTAGAAACAATTTCCATATATTCTTTTTGATCTTGAGTACTTATAACAACACCTTCATACTCAAATTCTTGAAAATTATGTTTAACAATTTCTTTTGATATATCTTCTAATTTAGCAACATCAGGTTTTATCCCATCACTAATAACATCTGTAACATCAGCAAGTTTATTAGGACCAATAGTAGATAAAACAGCTGATAAAAACGCAAATATAACTGCAATTATTAATAAATATCTCCAACGATCTAAATTATTAAATAACTTAATCATTGTCCCTTTAAAATCTTTAGATTTTTCTTGTTTCATATTAGGTCTAGGCATTTTGAAGTTCCTCCTCACTTAATTGAGATAAAGCAATTTCTTTATATACCTCACAATTTTTTAATAATTCTTTATGTGTACCAATACCAACACATTCTCCTTTATCAAGAACAATTATCTTATCAGCACTCATAATTGTACCAATTCTTTGAGCAACAATTAAACTTGTAGCATCCTTCATATGTTTTTTTAATTCTTTTCTTAACTTAGCATCAGTTTGATAATCTAAAGCACTAAAAGAATCATCAAAAATATATATTTCTGGATCTCTAGCAATTGCTCTAGCTATTGATAATCTTTGTTTTTGACCTCCACTAACATTAGTTCCACCTCTTGCTATATGAGACTTATATCCATCATCCATCTTCTCAACAAAATCCTTAGCTTGAGCAATTTCAATAGCTTCTTTAACTTTATCTAAACTAATCTTTTTACGTCCATTATCACCATAAGCAACATTATCTTCTACACTACCAGTAAACATAAAAGGAGTTTGTGAAATAAAACCAATTCTATTATTTAATTCCTTTAACTGATACTCTTTAACATTAACACCATCAACAAAAACCTCTCCATCAGTAGCATCATAAAGTCTAGGAATTAGATTAATTAATGTAGATTTACCAGATCCAGTAGAACCAATAAAAGCAACAACTTCCCCTTTATTTGCCTTAAAATTAATATTTTTTAAAATATACTCATCAGCATCAGGGTACTTAAAACTAACATTTTTAAATTCAACAGTACCTACTTCTTCAGTTTTACCATTAAAATCACCAGATACAATAGAAACATCTGCATCTAATACTTCATTAATACGTTTAATAGATACTCTCGCTCTTGGAAGTACCATAAAAATCATAGTAAGCATTAAAAATGAAAATATAACTTGAATTCCATAACTAGAGAAAACTACCATATTACTAAACATAGTTATTTTCCCAAGCATACCACTATTAATAATAAGTATTGCTCCTACAACATATATTCCTAAATGTTGAAACTGCATAACAAAATTCATAACAGGATCAAACAAAGCAAAAGTTTTAGTAATTTTTAAATGAATACTACTTAGTTTATCATTAACTTTACCAAATCTTTGTCCCATAAAATCTTCAGCATTAAAAGCATGAACAACTCTGACACCTAAAATATTCTCACGAGTTACACCATTTAATTTATCAGTTAAAGTTTGAATAATTTGGAATCTTGGTGAAACAATTGCTATAATAACCAAGTTAACTACAACTATAATAAGTACTCCAATACCAGTAACTAAGCTAAGTTCTCCACTCTTACCAATAATCTTAAATAAAGCCCAAACTGCCATAATAGGAGCCTTTATAATCATTTGTAACCCCATCGCAAGTAACATCTCAATTTGAGTAACATCATTAGTATTTCTAGTAATTAAACTACTAGTAGAAAACTTCTTAATCTCCGCAACACCAAATGATTCTACTTTTTCAAATATTTTTCTTCTCATAATACGAGAAAACCTTGCAGATAATAAGGAAGATAAATATCCAACAATAATAGTACATATTAAACTTAAAACAGCACATAAAATCATATGTCCTCCAGATATTAATATATCCTTCATAGTACTATCTTCAGTTTGTATAAGCATAGTTATCTTACTCATATATTCTGGCATTCTTAAATCAAGAAACACAGAAAAAGTAACTAAGATAGACATAAATAATATAATAAAATAATCTTTCTTTTCAAAATTTCTAAATATCTTTAGCATTATAAAACCTCATCTCTTTATAATTATACAAATACATATAAAAGTCTATCACAAAAAGCAATAAAAAAATAGTCATATCTGACTATTTTTAAAATCACAATCAATATCATGATCATCAATAATACCTATAGCTTGAAGATATGAATAAATAATAATAGTACCTACAAATTTCATACCCTTATTTTTTAAATCTCTAGATATTTTATCAGATAATTCATCACTAACTAATAATTTAGAATGAATAATCTTTTTACCATTAGTAAAAGACCAAATATAATTAGAAAAACTACCATATTCTTTTTGAATATTAATAAATACCCTGCTATTATTAATAACTGCATTTATCTTTCTTCTATTTCTAATAATATTCTTATTATTTAATAATAAATTAATTTTATTCTCATCATATAAAGAAATCTTTTTATAGTCAAAATTATCAAAAGCTAATCTAAAAGATTCACGTTTATTTAAAATACATTCCCAACTAAGTCCTGCTTGAAATATTTCTAATAAAAGCATTTCAAATAAATATTTATCATCATATGAAGATACTCCCCATTCTAAATCATGATATTTAACATATAATGGATTA
The DNA here is from genome assembly GCA_902798815.1 of uncultured Erysipelotrichaceae bacterium. Lineage (GTDB taxonomy): Bacteria > Bacillota_I > Bacilli_A > RF39 > UBA660 > UBA3789. The sequence goes on from CADBYH010000009.1 coordinate 37,645, forward strand.
TTTAAATTAACCCAAAAACACCTTTTAATTCCCATATTATTTTAAATATTTCTTAAGACTAGACATACTCGCAGTACAATCTTTAACTCCTAGTCTATACATTTCCTGTACTCTATCTTTATTCTTTTCTACTCTACCAATTTTAACATATTGACTTGGTCTAATAACAAAAACTCTATTTTCTTCTTCAAGTGCTTCTATATAATCTTTAGTTTTATTGTAAACTTTATACCTATTTTTTAAAGTATCAACTAATTTAGGATAGTTTTTATAAAACAATTTGTATGGGAAAGATGACTTCTTCTTACGATATTCTTTTACTCTAGTTTCAACTACTATAATTCGTTTATATCCGTTTTTAAGTCCCCATTTAATAGGTACAGAATCAGAAATACCTCCATCTAAATATTTTTTATTTTTTACACGCACCATTTTAGAAACAAATGGCATAGAAGCAGAAGCTCTTAAATATTCCATATCATTTTCAATATCTTTTATTTTTACATATTCTGCTTTACCAGTATCAACATTAGTAACTACACAATAAAACTCTGTTTTAGATTTATTAAACGTTTCAAAATCAAAAGGATCCAACTCATAAATAAGTTTATTAAAGCAAAAATCTTCATTCATAATATTACCAGTTCTAATCCAAGAAGAAAAACCAAAATAATTCTTATCATTAAGATATTCTAGATTATATCTTAATACTCTTCCATGTTGATTAGATAAATAATTCATCCCAAACAAAGCACCTGCAGAAACACCTACTATAGCATCAACCTTTATTTTATTCTTCATCAAAACATCTAACACACCAGCCGTATAAATCCCTCTTAATCCTCCACCTTCCAAAACTAATAAGGTCTTCATAACATCACCAATTTAATTATAACATACTTTTTATCAAAAGAAAAAGAAGTTAAAAACTTCTATATCAACCAATTCATAAAGCTGGAACTATACCATTATTTTCTGCAGCGTACGAACTCTCCTATTCTAAAATAACTTTTCTAATTAACATCCATTTTATAAGTACAAAAATCTTCTTGCATATCTACATCACCAGGTACTATATAAATATCTTTAACATCATTATTACACTTATATATTTTAATTTTATTATCAGAAAAATCATTACTAGACTCAAATACTTCTGTTAAATTATCTCTATATAGACCCCTATAATTCATATTTTGAATAACATCTTCTATTATTGATGTATCCTTTTCTAAATAAGTTAATAACTCTTTTTTATCTTTCTTACCATTCTCTACTACATCAATCTTATCTAAACAATAAGTATATATTTTAGTCTTATCATTACCAAAATATAATACTGATGGATTTAAACATTCAGAACTAGGAGTAACACTTAAAGTAAATTCAAATTTCTTTTCTTTAAATTGTGAAGGAATATTTATTTGTTTAGTTAAAACATAAAAGTTAATATCTGATGATTCAAGAAGTGATTCTTTATCATTGACTTTAGTAACTCTAGATGCCTGATAAAACATACCTCTAAATGATTGAAAGTGTTTTGCCTCATCATACTTAGAAACACAAAATACTGGTAAACTTCCACCAACCATATTATTGTAATCAAGAAAAGCAGTAAAAGTACCAAATAAAATAACAAATATTAAAAAGTTTCTAATAGTTTTTAAAACACTCATCATAGATATCCCTTCCTATTCTAAATAATTATATCAAAAAAAAATAATATCAGTCAATTATACTAATATCATTTTTAAATAAAAAAGACTCTTAAGAGTCTAAATACATATTTGGTAGCCTGTACGGAATTCGAATCCGTGAATGCTGCCTTGAGAGGGCAGTGTGTTAAGCCACTTCACCAACAGGCCATATAAATATTGTCACGTGACTAATTAATAATAACATATTTTAGTAATCATGACAATATTAATATTTATTCTTCAAAATCTGCTTCTTTTGGTTCATTAATTTTAATAATTAAATCTTTAAAATTATTAATTAATGTATCAACATAAGCACATCCCATAAAACAAACAACTGAATCTAATTCTCCAGCTAATTTATCAATAGTATCATCAGAAATAAGATCACCATCATTTAATCCTTCAATTATATTATTAGAACAAATTCCTGGATAATCTTCTTGTTTTTCTCTATTAGATTCAATCTCTGTTAAAAATACTTTATCAGCCTTATTAAGAGCTTTAATAAAATCATCTTTAAAATCTTTTGTTCTTGAATAAGTATTAGGTTTAAATACAATAACTAATCTCTTATTAGGATATTTTTGTCTAATACCATCAATAGTTGCACTTATCTCAGTAGGATGATGAGCATAATCATCAATAATAATTGTTTCTCCTACTTTTTGAATAGCAAATCTTCTCTCTGCATTCTTAAAAGTCTTAATAGAATCACGAATAGTCTCTTTATCTATACCAATTTCTTTAGCCATAAGAATAGCAGCAGTAGCATTAAGAACCATATGTTTACCATATAATGGAAGTTCAAAACTACCATATAATTCTTCTTTAATATAAATATCAAATCTAGAACCAATCTCTTCTAATTTTAAATTCTTAATAACTACATCATTATTAAATCCATATCCATAAAATAATACTTTAGTTTTATAATTAATCTTTTTAACTTCACTATTATCTCCATTAGCAATAATTAATTTAGAAGTTTGATTAGCAAATATTTCAAAAGTATCTCTAATATCATTTATATCTTTATAACATTCTAAGTGTTCAGCATCTATATTAGTAATAATAGAATACATTGGATGATAAGCTGTAAAATGTCTATTAAATTCATCACTTTCAACTACAAAATAATCATTATCTTTAGTAGCATAACCATCTCCTGCTCCAATAAAATAATTACATCCAAAACTATTTGATAAAATATGTTTTAGCATAGAAGATGTAGAAGTTTTACCATGAGTACCACTAACACCTATAGATTTAAACATAGAGATTACATCTCCCATAATTTCACAATATCTCTTTATTGTTAAACCCATCTTCTTAACTCTTTGTAATTCAGGATGATCTTCACTAAAAGCAACACTATATGTAACTATAGTATCTTTATCTATATCATGATCATGATCATAATATATTGGAATCCCTCTATCTTCTAATCCATCTTGCGTAAATTTATGGCCTCTAGCATCATCATATCCTGAAACTTCATTTCCCAAATCAGATAAAATTTGTGCAAGAGTAGACATTCCAGTACCCTTAATACCAATACAATAATATTTCATAATAACACTTCCTCATTAAAATTATAATATAATAAAAAAAAGATGTAAAGTTGTACCTTTACTTCTTTACACTATCAATATATGTATTAATCTATATATTTGTTCCTAACAGAATAAACACATCCACAATAATCTTGTCTATATAAATCATACTCTTTAGATAATTCAATACTTCTTTTATATCCATTTTTCTTCTTAAAATCAGAATATAAATAATTGGCATTAAACCTATTATTAAGATCTTCACCAATCTCATTAATCCAATTACTATTCTTATGAGGAGATAAAGTAAGAGTAGTACAAAAATATTCATATCCTAATTTATCCGCTATTCTAGCTGTCTCCTCAAGTCTCATATTATAACATTTATAACATCTAATACCCTTCTCTGGCACCTTCTCAAGTCCCTTAGTAATATCAAAAAACTTCATTGGATCATAATTTCCTAACTCTAATTTAATTGGATATTTTGTTTTAAATTTACTTATAAATTTTTTTATCTCATTAACACGCTTATTATATTCATCTTCATCAGTAATATTTGGATTATAATAAAATATTGTTATCGAAAAATAATTACCAATTCTCTCTAATACAGCACTACTACATGGAGCACAACAAGCATGTAAAAGCAAAGGAGTTCCTTCTTTTATTGATTCCATTTGCTTCATCATTTCAATATCATAATTCATATAATCACTTCATTTCATAGGAGATTATAACATATTTTAAAAATTATATCTATCACTTTCATAAACGCTTTTTAAATATTTTTTATATTCTCTCTTACTTCTAATAATAATACCTTTCCTAATATGCTTTTGAAGCAATTTAATTAAATCAGTATTATCATTATCCTTCTTTTTAGAATAATCTAAATAAATAACAGTCTCACATAAATTACATAAAACATCTAAGTTATCTATAAATTCACCTTCAATTATCCATTCTTTATTTTCTCTAACTATTTTATTTATTTCATTAATATTATCACTACTACTAACATTAAATATCTCTATGCCATAATAATCAGATAATTCTAAAGCTAACTTATTAGTATCCTTATTACCTATTATCAAATATTTCATCTAATCACCCGTTTAATTATAAATCTATAAAACAATCTACAAAGTAAGAATATAACTCCCCCATATAAATCTAAAGTAACCTCTTCCACCTTGGCAAAATAATCACTTTGAAGAATTATTCTCTGGAATGGATTTAAAAGTCTAAATAAGAGTACATCATTAAAACTTAACTTAGTAATTTTATTATAATCTACATAAGAACAATTGAATAACTTACATGCCACATTCTTAGTAGTACATCCTTTATTAGACTGATAAATACATCTTCGACAGCAACCATTAACATATGATTTATTAGTTTTTCTATGACAAATACATTTATTGTTTTTAAAACTACATAATTTACATGATTTATAATAATTATCTATATAATCGCAACCTGTATTAATAATATATTTAATACGTTTATATCTACTTTTTATATTTAAAGCATTAATTATATAAGATAATTCAATATCATCTATATCAGTACTAAACTTAGTAAAAACAAACCATTTATATATAAATAAATACTTAATGAACTTATCTTTATCTTTAACAATCATATAATCACCATACAAAAATAGTATATCATATATAAAGAAAAAAAGAATTACGTAAAGTAATTCTCTTATTTATAAGTCTTAAGAATAATAGGAATCTCTTTTTTTCTATCAGTAGACTTTTCAATTGTATTAAGAATATTATAATATTCATCGCTACTAACAATAATTTTTAAAGTTTCACTTAAAGAATTATCCATTCCAACAAAATCAGGCACTTCAATTTCTTTTGTTCTTAAAACTAAGTTAGAATCTTTTTTTCTTCTACAACATTCATAGAAATATATATTTCTTAGTAAATATCTAATCATCATATTTTGTAATTTTTCAAAATCTACTTGAGAAGAAATATCAACACTATCCATAACTTTAGTAATCTTTCTAAAAGCAAGATTCTTCTTTTCTTTATCTGTTGTATAAATATATTGTAAAAAGCAGTTTACTAAATCAGCAAATGCATTTGTAGTTTGAATACTAAACTTTGGATACTTAATTGTTTGAGGTTCATTAATACCTATCTTTTTAGCATAATCTTCTAATAATGATCCTCCACTTTCTTTAATAAAGTCATCTGATTTATAAAATTCATCAAGTAATATATGCATATCTAAATATCCTTTATATCTATTCTTTTTAGTTGCATATATAAATGATAAGATACAAATAAAATCTATTTTTTTATAAAAATCAGAATTAATACCTTCTACTTGAATCATTTTTTCATATACATCATTTCCAAATTGTTTAAATGAATTTCTATTTGTTCTAGCAGATTTACTAGAGTCAAACAATCTAGTAATATCTAAATCTGAAGGATTATAATTAGTATTATATTTTTTATTTAACATAAGCGATCCAAAAGCAATTATTTGATCTTGATATGGAGTTAATAAATCTAACATAATAGTATATAAATAATCTGTAATTATTCCATTTTCTTGAAAGTGATTATATCTAGACATTATTTCATGTAATATTTCAAAAAACTCATCACCTAAATATGGTTTATTATTATCGGTTAAACCTAAATATGATTTTGTTCTACCAACAAATATAGGTTTATAATCTACTTGTTCACATGAAACATTTTTTTCTCTATCCCCATTATTTACATAAGAGTGTTGATGACCATGAAAATTAATTCCTGAATCCATTGATTTAAATTCTTCACATAAAAATTTATATAATATTGTATCAGGTCTATCTCTACTTTCTGTTGAGGCATTTAAAGGATAATGTGAATAAAAATCACCATTAAACTTAACTGGAGCAAGAAATACTTCTTCAAAACCTGCTCTTAAGTATAAATCAGGTTTATCTATTATATCATGATTACCCATTACTAAAAATTTATGACCATTTAATTTTGACATTAACTCAGTTAATCTCTCTGTTCCCGTTTTAAAAGCAACATCACCTAACATAATGACAATATCATCTTCTCCGACTACCTCATTATGTTTGGCAATAATATAATTATTCATTTTATTTACAGAATCTTCAATATTATCAGACCCAAATAAATCAGTTCTTGTATAATTAATAATATTTCTATGATCAAAATGTTGATCACTAATTACAAATACCTTTTTATCTGGATATTTTCTCGCTAGAGATTCTGATATATCTTTAAAATATCCCATACACATTAGCCCCCATTAGTTGCTAAATTATACCATAAAATGCCTTTTTTGTCAATTTTACAAATAGATTCAATTAAATAAAAAAAAGAGCACTCCATTAAAAAAATACTCTTTAAAATAATCATTTATTATATATTCTATTTCCAAAAATTTTAGTACCTATTCTTACTATATCTGTTCCTTCTTCTAAAGCAATTTTATAATCATTACTCATACCAAGAGATAATAATTTTAAATTATACTTTTCTTTCAAACGATTCATTTCTCTAAATGATTTTCTTATTTTATCTTTATCTTTAGTATTAGGAGCAATTGCCATTAATCCTAATAAATTAATATTAGAAAGATTTTTTACTTCATTAACTAAATCGTCTAAATTATCAATACTACAACCTGTCTTATTTATATCTTCAGCAATATTTACCTCTAATAATATATTTATTACTTTACTATATTTAATTGCCTCTTTATTGATTATATTTGCAAGTTTTATAGAATCAACTGATTGTATTAAATATATATTTCTTTTTACAACTTCTTTTACTTTGTTAGTTTGTAAATGTCCTATCAAATGCCATTTAATATCATCAGGTAGAGCATCCATTTTACTTATTAATTCTTGAACATAATTTTCTCCAAAATCTCTTATTCCTAAATTGTAAGCTTTTAGGATATCTTCATTACTTTTAGTTTTACTTACTGCAACTAATAAAGTATCACCTATTTCATTTTTTAGATTATCTATTGTTTTTTTCATATATTCATCTTTAATATAATTATCTGGTATTGACTCAATTTCTTCTTCATCTTGTATTTCACCCTTATAACCTAAAAAATCATCTAATTGATCTGTCGCAACTAAAAAATTAAAAAAATCATCATTCATCAAAATCACTCCATTTCAATAATTCTTCTTTGTTTAAAAAATCTTGAATAAAACATACAAGCATGAATATTGTTAGAACAGTAAATTAAAAAGTCAATATCTTTATCTTCCATACTTCTTAACGCTTCTTCTTTTGCTTCACTTGTTTTATACATCTTTTGAAATTTATTTATTACTTTCCATCTTTCTTTAAGCATAAATTCTTGAAATTCTGTAAGTATCATAATAACCTCCTTTCTTATCTTATAAAGGAGTTAAAAAAACATCTAGAGTAACTCTAGATGTCTAATCAAAGTTACCTTATAGTTCTAGCATTACCACCTAACTTAATAGGTTGGTGAGATTTCTCAGGGCTAGTCCCTCCATCTCTCTTTATAAGATATAACTGATTATATCATAACATTTTAATTTTCATGCCTTTTTTGCACAAAAACTTATTATTTTTTCTTTTTCTCTTCTATTTTTGCTAACTCTTCATTTTCTAACTTCTTAAAATCAACTTTATTGTATAAAGTTTTAGGAAGTTCTTTTCTAAATTCATAATATTTTGGAAGAGAATATACAGATAATTCTTCTTTACAAATATCTATTATTTCTTTCTTTATTTTAGCAGTTGGTTCAACATCTTTCTTAAGAACAACAAATGCTTTTGGTACATGCATCTTATATTTATGTGGAATACCAATTACACAAGCTTTATCTACTAATGGATGTTTCGCAATTGCTTCCTCTACTGCAGATGGATAAACATTAAATCCAGAAACAACAATCATTCTCTTTAATCTTTGCGTATAATAAATAATTCCATTAGGAGCAATATATCCTATATCTCCTGAATGTAGCCAAATAGATCCATCTTTATGTTTTCTTAACATTTGCTCAGTTTCTTCTGGATTATTCAAGTATCCCATCATTAATGTTGGCGCTTGAACACATATTTCTCCCTCTTCACCTAATGGTAATTCTTCCATTGTTTCAGGATCACAAATCATATATGTATTTCCAACCATTGGAATACCAATACTACCAGGTTCATTTGTTCCAGGAAAAGTATATGCAGTAGCTGCAACAGATTCAGTCATACCATAACCTTTACCTATATTAATATGAGCACCATGTCTATGTAAAAAATCATTAATTCTAGCCTCTGCCGGAATAGTTAAATAATCTCCACCATTAACAATATATTTTAATTGTGACATATCTACATTATCAAATTTAGGATTAGACATCATTCCTTCCCATAGAGTAGGAACTCCTAAAATAACATTAGGTTTGTCATACTTCCATATCTTATAAAATCTATTGGCATCATATTCTGGCATTAAAATAGTTTCAACTTTTAAACATAACGGAGTATGAACACATACACCTAATCCAAAACCATGGAATATTGGAAGTAAAGTTAAAATTTTATCCTTTGGTCTAACCTCAATAACATTAACAGCAGATTGTTGTGCCAAAGCATTAAAACTATAATTTGAAATCATAATACCTTTTGGAGTACCTGTTGTTCCTCCACTATGTAAAATAACTGCTAAATCATCTTTATTAACTTTAGCTCTATATTTATCATTACTAACAACACCAACACCCATAAACTCTTTCCAAGAGATATATTTATTATTAGAAAGACTAGGACGTTTTTGTAAAATACTTCTAGTAACAGTATATCCAATAGTTAATCCTAAAGGCATAGATTCTTTTGGAGAAACTAACACTGTTTTATAAACTAATGTTTCTTCAATTACTTCTTTAAATTTATCATAATCAAAATCAACTAGAATAAGTATTCTTGACTTAGAATTATCCAAATAACTTCTTAATTGTTCTGGACTAGACAATGGATGAACCATATCAGCAACAGCACCAATCTTATTACATGCATAAAAAACATAAAGTGCCTCAGGCATATTAGGACAACAAATAGTTACAATATCACCTTGTTTAACTCCATATTCTCTTAATGCCTTAGCAGCAACATTTATATTATAGAAAAATTCATTATAACTTAATCTATTGCCAAAGTAATTTAAACAAATAAAATCTTTATCTTCTCCTACTTCATCAACCATATAGTTATAAATACTTTTTTCAGTAAATTTTATCTTTCTCTCTTCTCTAGAATAATATTCTAACCAAGGTTTATCATCTTCCCTTTTCTTGAATATCTTTGTAAAGAAATCTTTTATTGGTGTCATAATATCACTCCCATATATTAAACATCTACTAATAATTTTACTATTTTATTCTAAAAAAAACAACAAAAAAAATAGGAACTAATGTTCCTATAATGAATTTGAGGTTTCATTTTTATATAATCCTTGATAAACTTTTGACTTCTTAAGTAACTCTTTATGAGTACCAGATGATTCTAATCTACCTTTATCAATAATATTAATAATATCAGCATCTATTATTGTACTTAATCTATGTGCAACAATAACTACTGTATGATCTTTAACTAGATCATCAATTGTTTTCTTTATATATTCTTGAGATTCATTATCAAGCGCTGAAGTCGCCTCATCAAATAGAATTATTTTTGTATTTAGAAGTAATGTTCTAGCAATCGCTATACGTTGTTTTTGTCCTCCAGATAAATTGATTCCACCTTCTCCGATTACAGTATCATATTTATTTGGTAAAGACATAATATAATCATCTATATATGCTCTCTTACACACATCTCTAATTTCTTCTAAAGTAACATCTTCCTTAACTAATTTAAAGTTTTCTAATATTGATAAATTAAATAAAAATGGACTCTGTCTAATAATAGATATATTATCTCTTAAAGCACTCTCAGTTAAATCTTTAATATTAATTCCGTCTATAGTAATCTTTCCCTTAGTTGTATCAAAATATCTTAATAATAAATTAAATAAAGTAGATTTACCATTACCACTTCTACCTACAATGGCAACCTTCTTATTAGATTCTATTTTTAATGATAATCCTTTTAAGGTATAATCTTCATCATTAGTATACTTAAATCTAACTTTATTAAACTCAATTATACCCTTAGGATCAGATAATTCTTTATCACCAAATAATTCATCTTCATATAATTCATTATTAACAATTTCACCTATTCTTTTTAATGAAACAGTTACTTTATTATAATTTACTCCAAAATCTGAAACACTCTCAACTACCTCATCAATTCTCCAAATATAATTACTTAGAATTATAAACATACTATAAGCAATTTTTCCAATTACTACATAGTATCCAGCAGTAATAAGTATCATAAATTGTAATAAAAAATATACTAAATTATTCAAACTAAAATAAATGACTTCATAACCTCTAATTTCTTTTTGATGATTAAATAAACTATTTAAAATCCCAAAAATATTCTTCTCTATATTATTCTTAATTCCCAGTGATTTTATTTCTCTAATTCCTGTTATATTTTCTGTTGCTACTTTAACATAATTATCTGATTCTTTTTTAATATTTTCTTGTGTCTTTTTAATCTTTGGAAAAAACTTATAAGAAATAAATCCCATAATTACTCCAAATAATAGTATTTCAAAGCCTAGCAATAATGATATTTTAAATGAAATTATTAATACTACTATTATTACTATTGCTTTACAAATTAATCTAATTAATTTTTGTAATAATTCCATTACCCTATCTGGATCAGTATATAATCTATTAATAAATTCTCCTGTTCCTATATCTTCAAAAGCTACTGCTGGTAACTTATCTATCTTTTTATATAAATCAAATGAAACATTTCTCATGAATTTAATTTCTAAATAATTATATAACTTATCTCTTGGTATTTGTAATACTGTGTAAAATAAAATATATGTACTTTCCCATATAATTAAATATATTGTAAAAGATTTAAAATCTCCTAATACTAATCTTTCTACAGCAAGTCCCCAAAATAATGCTGTAGCAAGTGAAGGAAGATATGTTAATAATACTAAAACAATATAAATAATTAATCTGATTTTTTCATCTCTTAGATAATGGAATAATATTCTAAAACTTGATATCTTTTTAATATTATTACCTCCTAACAAATAAAAAAATCACTAGGAAGTGACTAATTATAGTTTAATACGCTTAAAAGTTATGAGAATACCATTTATTCTCACTAAAGTCACTTAAATCTCCAATACTCAATTTTAATCTTTTGAATTCATAAATCATATTCTCACTCCTTTCCTCAAATTCATTTACAATATTAACACTAATATAATGAGATGTCAACATTTTTTTGTTAACAGCAAAATAAGAGTACTAAATAGTACTCTTATTTGCTTGTAGATAATTTATAAATAAATACTGTTTGAATAGCATTATCACTTGCATATCCAGAATAATTCTTAGATAATTTAGACATTTGTTTAAAAGTATTTATATAATTATTTGCTTTATTAGATATTCCAACTAATTTACTAATTCCTTCTTTATTTAATTTATCTATTCCTTGAGTTAAAGTATTAACTCCTTCACTAATTTTAGATGAACCATCTTTTAATTTTAAAGATCCATCATATAAGGCACTTAAACCAGAATTTAATTCAGTTGAACCATTGTATAAAGAATTAACTCCTCCAATTAATGTATTCATCTTTCCTTTAAACATAGCTATAGTTTGTTCATTTACATAATTAATATCACTTACTCCTATTAAACCACATAATACTTGAGCAAGACCTTCATTAGCACCTAATAATTTATTTTTAGATTCTAATAAACCATTCTTTTGAGTATTTAATGATTCAATTGTCTCATTAACTTGAACAATACCAGCTTCTAATTGTGCTTTATTTTCTCTTAATTGTTGCAATTGATTAATTTCTTCATTAGATAATCCAGTACTTACAAGTTTATCTAATAAAGAATTAATACCTGTATTAACAGTATTCAATTGTCCTTCTAAATTATCTTTACTAGAAGTTGCTTGAGAAATACCTGCATCTATTTGATTAACTCCCCCATTAACTTGTTCAAGTAAACCAATATTTTCATTATATTTACTATATAAAGTATCGATTAATGTTCCAAAAGAAGTAAATGATGATACACCTTCATTTAATTGCTCTAATCCATTAGTTAATTCATTAGTACCATCAGCAGCACTTTCAAGTTCTTTACTTAAGGTATCAATACCATTATCTAATTCAACAGTACCATTATATAATTGATTAGAACCATCATATAACTTATTAACACCATCTTGTAAAGTATTAATACCTGCAAGATAAGAATTAATTTGATCAAGTTTATTAATATCAATTTCACTAAGTAATTTAGGTGTAATTACAAAATAGAAATTAATATCTTCAAACTTAGTAGTATCATAACTCAAAGTAATTTGATCAAGTCCCTTAAATTCATAAATCTTAGTACTTTCATATAATCCAGGGGCACTAATAGCACTAATAACAGTCTTTTCTCCAGTAGAAATACTCTTACCATGAGTAATACTATAATTGCTATTAAATTTATTATTTACAGTTGTTGTAACTGATACTACATAAGGAACATACATCCCATAATCATAATTATAATCACTATTTACAAAATCAAAAACAATCTTAATATTTCCTTTCTTATTTTTAATTTTACTTGGTTTAACTTCTTGTCCATTTAAATAGTATTTAGCACTAACTTTAATAGGTAAACTACTACTTACACTTCCTTGATAATATATATCATTACCAGTAGATTTCCATGTTATATCAGAATTATCTCTACTAAACTTTTCATAACCATTGACATTCTTAATATCATTTATATAAGTTTGATCTAAAACATCACCTTTATTTAAATTTTTTAAATGATTATTAACAATTGTCTTATTAACACTACCATCATATTTAAGATTAGAATATATTGCCTCTGTTTTAGTAAAAGCATAACCATTCATTGGAATAATAAATGCTGTTGTAAGTAATGCAGTAAATATAAATTTAGATAAACTTTTCATATTATTTAGCCTCCTTTTTTAATTTAGTTGTTTTTAATATAAATCCATCAAATATCATAAGTAATGTTGGTAATATCAATATAACAACTAACATACTTATAATAGAACCTCTCGCAAGTAATGTTGTAATTGATCCTATCATATCAATCTTTGTATATAAACTAACACCAATTGTTGCAGAAAAGAAACATAATGCTGATGTAATAATAGATGGTACAGTCAACTTAAGTGTCTTTTCCATTGCCTTAGTTTTATCATTATTTTTTTTCTGTCTTAATTCAATATACTTTGTAGACATAAGTATTGCATAATCAATTGTTGCTCCAAGTTGTATAGTACCAACAACAATTGATGCAATAAATGGAAGTGTAACTCCTGTATAATACGCAATAGACATATTTAAGAAGATTGCAAATTCAATTGCTGCTATAAGAATGATCGGTAATCCTATAGATTGTAGTACTATTAACATAATTATAAATATAACAATAATTGAAGTATAATTAACCATCTTAAAATCATGATCTGCAATACTAACTAAATCTTTCATTAATGCTCCTTCTCCAGCAAGAATAGCATTCTTATCATATTTTTTAACTATCTTATCAACAGTACCTAATTGTTCATTTAATTTATCACTAGCAATCTCATATTCTGAATTAACTAGCATTAATTGATATTTATCATTTTCTAAAATATTTACTACTTCATCAGGTAATAATTCCCTTGTCGTAGCACTCATAAGAGTAACAGGAGATAATACTGATGATATTCCCTTAACATCTTTAAGTTCATCAATCATTTTTTCGATATCATCACTTTTTAAATCTTTATCTAATAAAACAATCTCTGGAGATATAATATTAAATTTTTCTGACAATCTACTATTTGCTACAGCAAAAGGTAAATCTTTTGGTAAAGAATCATCCAATTTGTAATATACATCATAATTTTTATATCCTATATATGCAGGAATTAATAAAAGTAAGAATAATATAAATATAATTTTATGATGTTTAATTGAAAACTTCTGAATTCCTTTAAATTCTGGAAATATACTCTTATGTTCAAATTTATTAATAAATTTATCAAATGTAAGAATTAAAGCAGGAAATACAGTAAAAACTGTTATAAGGCCAAATAAAACACCTTTAGCCATAACTATACCAATATCAGTACCTAGAGTTAAATCCATTGTACATAATGCTAAGAAACCAGCAAATGTAGTTAAAGAAGATCCTATAACTGATTTAAAAGTCTCATCTATTGCTAAAGTCATTGCTTCCTTATTATCTTTTTTCTTACCTTTAGCATGCTCATATTTATGATATAAGAATATTGAAAAATCCGTCGTAACTCCAAGCTGTAATACAGCAGTAATTGCCTTCGTAATATAACTAATTTGTCCTAAAAATAAATTAGTACCTAAATTATAAATAATAGCAAGTCCTATATTACCAAGTAAGAATAAAGGCATAACATAACTATTAGTCGCAAAAAGTAATATAATAACACATAATAATACTGAAATACAAACATATATTAATATCTCATTATCAGATAAATTCTTAGTATCAATAATCATAGAAGTCATACTACCAACATTAGCCTCATCATCAACAACTTCTCTAAGTTTAGTAACTGCATTAATTGTGATATCTTCTGAAGTAGAACCATCAAATGTTACCATAATTATACTAGTATCATCATTATATAACTTATCAAGTACTTCATCAGGTAACATCTCTATAGGAACAGTAGTACCTATAACATCAACAATACTAAATACTTTATTAACTCCATCTATCTTTTTTATTTTATCTTCTAACTTTAATACTTTATTAGTATCCTTCATATCAACCATTACAAAAGCATAAGATCCAAGACCAAAGTCCTCAGTAAGAATCTTTTCACCTTTAATAGTCTCTATATTATCCGGTAAATAAACTAAAATATCATAATTTATTCTAGTATTTATATATCCAATAACTGCTGGTATAAGTAATAATAAAGATATAATTAAAATTAATACATTATTCTTTACAATAAATCCAGAAAACTTTTTCAAAATATCTCCTCCTCGTACAATCTATTTTATTCAAACCAGTAAAATAAATTAAGTATGATATTTAAGAAAACGTATGATAACCAACATTTGTTGTGCAATTGTATAATAAATAACCAAAAAATGTTGGTTATCTTTACAAAATCATTAAAATATAATAAAATTAAACCAGGTGATATAAATGAAAAAGAAAGAAGATTTACGTATTTTAAAAACGAAAGCAAGTCTTTATAGAGCACTTATGTCTTTAATGAAAAAGAAAACATTTGAAGATATAAAGATATCAGAAATATGTTCAACTTCTCTTATAAATAGATCAACATTCTATGATCATTTCAGCGATAAATATGAATTAATTCAATCACTTATGGAAGATATGAGAGAAGAATTAATAGAAAGTTTAGATATTAATATAAAAACAGATAATATAAAAGAATACTATATGGAACTAATAAAAGTATTATTAGATCATATAGAAGATAATAAAGATATCTATTTAGCAATGATAAAAATAAATAGTAATTCAATAGCAAGAGACATGATGACAGATGCAATTATCTCATCAGCAACAAAAGAAATAGATAATAAATTTATTAATCAAACAGATATTCCTACAAAAACAATAGTATTATTTTATGCAAATGGAATAATAAATGTCATTATAGAAGAACTAAATAATAGTAAAAACTTTGATAAAAATAAATTACTATTTGTAATAAATGAACTAATTCCTAACCTAGATCATTTTACAAAAAAATAAAAAAAAAGGACTTCATTTTGAAGTCCTTTTTACTATCCTATACGGAAAGCTGGGGCGACACCGCCAGTAATATGGGCACCATAGCTACTCCAATCACCACTATAATTGACACTGGCAAAATTATAACCATTATCAGAACCGGCCGGGCGCAACCACCACCATGTGTTTGAGGAATTATATTGTTTGATTGCTTTATCTAGATTTGTTCCATTCCAACTATTTGTTGAATAAGTTACTCCATTATTACTATAATACTCTAATTGATGTGATGTTCCATATGCTGTGTCAAAGAAATGATATTGTCCATCATCAGTTCCATATACTTCTTCTGATGATAGTAAATATAATTTATCTGTTGTTGTAAAGTTTCTCATCTTTGTTGCTGGCCATCCTCCTACATTTGTAGCAGTTGAGTTCATAGCTCTTTTCTCTACTATTTCTGCAAATTCTACTACAAATCCGCATGCTGTTTGGGAATATTCTGTATCATTGTCTCCACAATGTTCTCCTATTGTTTTATTTGCTATTCTTACCATGTAGTTATTTCCATTTATTGTAACACTCTTTGTATCTCCTACATTATAAACACTTGTATTATTGTTTTGTACTGCTCTTTTTATTGTATACCATGAGTCTGTTGAGAATGATGTTGGTGCGTCTGATACTTTTTCTATTTCTGCTGTTGAGGTTGCTTCATCATTATCTATTGCAGTCGCTGTTATTGTTCCTACTATTTCTGTTGAGACATTATTATCTATTGGTGTTTTTATCATTTCTACTTCTACACTTACTGTTGTTGTTTGTCCTGCTTGTAGTTCTTTCTTTGCTACTGTTTCTGTTACTCTGAAGTACTCATCATTT
>CADBYH010000010.1 GCA_902798815.1 uncultured Erysipelotrichaceae bacterium
TATATTCTCTTGCCATATAATTCTCCTTTATTAAATTTTAACATATAAAAAATCTACACACTTTTTATTTTGTGTAGATTTTTTTCAAATCACTTCTTTAAACTCTTTTTTTATTCATCAGCTAAATTATCAAAGTATCCTTGGATAAATATTACTGGTGTTCCTTTATCTCCAGATCCACTTGTAAGGTCACATAGTGATCCAATTAAATCAGTAAGTCTTCTAGGAGTAGTTCCTTGAGTAATCATTTTTCCTTTTAGGTTTTTATCATTTTCTTTTATGATTGGAGTTCTAATTTCTCTCACAACAGTTCCTAAATCTCTCATAAAAACCTACCTTTCCGGAAAATTTATATCATATATTGTCATTTCATAAAAATATTTTATGAAAATATGTTATAATCAAAATGAAAGGTGTGATATTTTGGCTAAAAGTGTTATTGCAAAGGTTAAAGATCATTTTAGACTTAAAAGGGGAGAATATAAGGATATAAATGAGATGTTTCATCATAGATATTATAAAAAGATGTTTAATAAATATATTCAGGTATGTCTTGCTAATGGAGATATTATAAAAGGTGGTTTTAATGCTGAATTACCTGAAATTGATAGTGTAAAAATAGGCTCAAGAATTATAAAAATAGAAGATATAGAACTAATTAGATTACTTGAAGATTAGTGGGAGTGATAATATGTATTATGATAATAAATTAGTAATTGGAAAGAATAAAGATAAAGAATTATATATTGTTCCTAAGATGGCAAATAGACATGGAATTATAACTGGAGCAAGTGGATCTGGAAAAACAACAACAGTTAAGGTTATGGCTGAGTCTTTTTCAAGTGCTGGAATTCCTGTGTTTTATGTTGATGTTAAAGGAGATCTTGCTAGTATATGTAAAGAAGGAGTTAGTAATTCTAATATTGATGATAGATTAAACACTCTTGGAATTAGTGATTTTAAGTTTTCATCATTTCCAACAACATTTTTTGATGTTTTTGGAAAGAGTGGGCATCCTATTAGAACTACTATTGAAAATATTGGACCAAGACTTTTATCTAGAATGCTTGAACTTAGTGATGCTCAAGAGGGTATTTTAGCAATTATTTTTCAAATTGCAAAAGATGAAGATATGAAGTTAAATGATTTAGATGATTTGAAAAGTTTGATAAGTTATGTTAATGATAATAGAAGTGAATATACATCAAAATATGGAACTATTACAAGTTTATCTATTTCAACTATACAAAGAAATCTTCTTATGTTAGAGCAAGAAGAAGGACAATGTTTTTTTGGAAAACCAGAACTTCAATTATTTGATTTACTTCAATATGATATGGATGGTAAGGGTTTTGTAAATGTACTTGATGCAGTTGAATTATATAAGAAACCTACATTATATGCAGTATTCTTGATATGGTTACTTAATAATTTATTTGATAATATGCCAGAAGTTGGTGATTTAGATAAACCTAAATTGATATTATTCTTAGATGAAGCACATTTAATTTTTTCAGAAATGTCTAGTAATTTAGTTAAATCTATTATTCAAGTTATTAAACTTATTAGAAGTAAGGGAGTAGGAGTTTATTTTATTTCTCAATCTCCTAGTGATATTCCGGAAGAGATTCTTGCTCAACTTGGTAATAAAGTTCAACATGTTTTAAGAAGTTATACACCTTCTGATGAGAAAGCAATAAAGGCAGCAGCAAATTCATTTAGAACTAATCCTAATTTTAAAACAGAGGATGAGATAAAAAATCTTGCTACTGGAGAAGCATTAATTTCATTTTTGAATGAGAGTGGAGAACCTAATATCGTTGAAAGAGCAATGGTTTTACCGCCTCAAAGTTTTATGGGTACTATTACAGATGATGAAAGAAGTAATGTTATAAAACAAAGTAGAATATACATGAAGTATGAAAACATTAATAACGAAGAATCTGCAACAGAAAAAGTAGATGTTGCAAAAAAAGAAAAAGAGGATAAAGCAATTGCAGAAAAGAAAGCAATTGAAGAAGCAAAAGAAAAGGAAAAGGCAGATAAATTAAAAGCAAAAGAAGAAGAAAAGAAAAAGAAAGAACAAGATAAAATGATGAAGAAGGTTACTAATCAAGTTACTAATAAAATGATTGGTAAAGCAACTACTAAAGTAGTTAACTCTTTATGGAAGAATTTATTTAAATAAGAACAAATATTAATAATATTTGTTCTTTTTTTTAATATAAATTATTAGGTGATTATATGTTTGTTAGAAATATAGATAAGAGAATTAAATTGCTTTTTTTAGGTATTATTATGATACTTATATTAGTTGTTGTTAAAGTGTTTTATATACAGGTATTTGAATATAATAAGTTAAATAGTTTAGCTAAAGATTTGTGGAGTAGAAATTTGGAAATAGAAGCTGATAGAGGTTTAATATTAGATAGAAATGGTAATATTTTAGCAAATAATTTAACTACATCTTCTTTAGTATTAGTTCCTAATCAAATTAAAAATAAAGAGTATGCAACTAAAAAATTATCTGAAATATTAAATGTTGGTTATGATGAAATGAAAAAACATGTATATAAAAAAACATCTATAGAAAGAGTTCATCCAGAGGGAAGAAGACTCTCTAATAAGATTGCTGATAAAATAAATGATTTAAATATAGAAGGTGTTTATCTAGTTAAAGAAGCAAAAAGAAATTATCCATATAAAGATATGCTTTCTCATACGCTTGGATATGTTGGGATTGATAATCAAGGATTATCTGGATTAGAATTATTGTATGATAAATATTTAAGAGGAAATAATGGATCAATAAAATATTTTTCTGATGCTCATGGTAATAGATTGAATTTAACTGATGTTTATAATGAACCTACTAGTGGTTTAAATATATCTTTAACAATAGATATAAATATTCAAAAATCATTGGAAAGAGAAATGGATAATATTAAAGATATGTTTAATCCAGAAATGGCACTTGCTTTGGTTGTTAATCCTAAAAATGGAGAGATATTAGGAATGTCTTCTTATCCTGATTATGATCCAAATGAATATAAAAAATATAGTAGTGAAGTGTTAAGTAGAAATCTACCGATATGGTCCTCTTATGAACCTGGAAGTACATTTAAAATTATGACAATGGCAAGTGCAGTTAATGAAAATGTAATTGATATTAATAAAGATCATTTTTTTGATTCTGGTAAGGTTAATGTAGATGGATCTGTTTTGAAATGTTGGAAAAGTGGTGGCCATGGAGATCAAACATTTTTACAGGTATTACAAAATTCTTGTAACCCTGGTTTTGTAAAACTAGGTCAATTACTGGGAAAAGAGAAATTATTTTCATATATAAATAATTTTGGTTTTGGAGAAAAAACAGGGATTGATTTAAATGGAGAAGGTACAGGAATTCTTTTTCCACTTGAGAAAGTACATAATGTTGAACTTGCAACAAGTGCCTTTGGACAAGGAGTAAGTGTTACTCCTATACATCTAGTTGTTATATAAATGATACTTATAAAAAATATTTTTGATATAAACTATAAGAATATTTTATGTTTAAAATAATTGACAAATTTATATTACAATGCTAGAATATATGCCAGTAAATATATGTTATCTGATTTATTAATTTTGGAGGAGGAGGACCTTATTTTTGGTCCTCCTCTTTTTGATTAGATAACTTAAAAAGGATGTGTTTAAGATGGATATTAAAATTAATAAAGTTGCTAAAAAGAATAGAAAGATATTAGAAAATTTAATGCAGTTATATTTACATGATTTAAGTTTATATTTTCCAATAGATTTTAATTCAAATAAAGGGTTATATGAATATGATTTAGATCCTTATTTTGATAATAATTATGCTTTTTTTATAAAATCAAATGATGATATATTAGGTTTTGTACTTATAGATGATAATGGTGATAATAATTATGAAATAAGTGAAATTTTTGTATTAAATAATTATAAATGTAAAAATATTGGTGAGAATGCTGTTTCAAAAGTATTTAATAAATTCAAAGGTAATTGGACAATAAAAGCAGTTCCAAGTTCACCAAAAGCAGAGTCTTTTTGGAAAAAAACTATTTCAAAGTACACTAAAGATAATTATAAATTACTTCATACTGGTAAGTATGATAGAGCAGAATTCTATTTTTCTAACAATAAATAAGATTATATGAGTTTATAGGGATCTCATTAAAAAAACTAAAAATAGGAGGTAGTTTAAATGAAAAAAGGAACTACAAAAATTGTTAAGCCTACTGTTACAGTAGTAAAAGCAAGTTCAAGTTCATTTGCATGTGCTTCTGGAACTTGTCACTGTAGTGCTTAATGTTGAGAAACAGGGGAACCTGTTTCTCTAACCTATTAAAGGAGGATACTTATGGCATTATATATTAATCAAGATATTGTTGTTATTAATAATGAGATAGAGCAGAATACTTTTATTTTTGATAGAAGAAATAGAATAAAAAGTATTATTAATGATGATATGTTTGAAGTATTAGAATATATTTATAATCATATAGGTATTACTAAAGAAGAATTATTAGAATATTATATTGGAATTGATGATGTAATTGAACAGTTAGTTGAGAATAATATTTTAAAAAATAAAAAACAAAAAAGATGTAATAATATTAAACATATTAATAATTTAGATACAGCAAGGTTATTTGTTGAATTAACTGATAAATGTAATTTAAGATGTAAGCATTGTTATGGAGATTTTAAACTTGAAAATGGTAATTCATTAGATATAAATAAACTAGATAATTTAATTAATCAAGCAATAGAATTAAGTGTATATCAATTTGATTTAACTGGAGGAGAACCTTTATTATATGCTGATTTAGAAATACTTCTTTCTAAATTATATGATGCGGGTATGCTTGTAACAATATTTAGTAATTTAGTTATTCAAAGCGAAAAAATTTTAAAATTGTTTGATAAGTATTGTGTTAAAAAGATTATTACAAGTATCGATTCTTGCGTTAATAAAGCACATGATGATTTTAGAGGTGTAGATGGTGCTTTAAAAAGAACTGTTGGAAATGTAAGAAAACTTAAAAAGACAAGTATTGAGTTAGCTGTTAATACTATGGTGGGTAATCATAATTATGATAATATTGAAGATACTATTTCATTTTTGAAAGAATTAGATATTCCGTGTGTACTTGATGCAATTATTCCTAATGGAAGAGCAAATAAATTAGATGAAAATACTTTTAAAAGTGTTCAAGTAATACATGATTTATATAAAAGAAAAGATTTAAATGTTCAATTAAAAATTACTGATTGTGGTGTAGGTAAGAGATTTTTATATATAAAGTCAAATGGAAATGTTTGTTTGTGTCCTAGTCTTGTTACAAATAAATTTGTTTTTGGAAATATTAATAAGGCTGATTTTAATTTAAAATCTTGTTTTATAGATATGATAGAAAAATATGGAGATTTAAGATGTAAAAAAGAATGTTCTAAGAAAGATATTTGTAATGGTGGTTGTCGAGCAAGAGCATTAATTTTCCAAGATGGATTGTATAATAAAGATTTAAATTCTTGTATTTTATGTGGGGAGTTGTGTGCAGATGAAATTAAATAAAGATATTATTTATTATATTACTGAGGATTTAGATGAAAAAGTAGGTTTCTTTTTGAATTGTAAAACAAATGTAATTATAAAATTAGATAGTATTGCAATTGATTATTTTTTTAAAATAATAAATGCTAAATCAAAAGATGATATTATAGATTATTTGCCATATTTTGAAGGATGTGATTTCTTTGAATAAGACTAATGAACTATTTAAAAAATATAATAAATTATGTGAAAATACTAAATTAGAATATCAACCAGATGGTTTTTTAGTATTAATTCATGAACACTATATTGATAATGGTAAAGAAAGATTACCATATCCTTTGTATGTTACTTGGGATATAACTAATTATTGTAATTTACACTGTGTATTTTGTAGTGCCTCTGCTTTAGGTAATAAGAATAAAATTGATAATCCTGATTGTATTAAAATTGCAAAGAAATTAATTAATATTGGTATTAAATATATTTCAATAAGAGGTGGAGAACCAACGCTTGTTAATCAATTATCAGAATGTGTAAAACTTTTTAATAAAAATGGTATTTTTGTAGAGATAGTATCTAATGGTACTGGTATTACTGAAGAGTTATTAGATAATTTTAAGAATTTAAATAAAAATTTAATAAGAATTAAAATTAGTTTGGATTCAACAGATAGAGAACTTAATGATAAATTAAGAGGTAAGGGTAGTTATGATGGTGCTACTTCTGCTATGGATATATGTAATAAGATGAATTGGTCTTTTAGAACACAAATGGTAATTACAAATAAAAATAAAGATGGTATTAAGGATATGTATAATTTTGTTTCAAGTAAAAATGCTACTTCATTTGGAACGATGCTTGTTTTACCAATGGGAAGAGGAAAAAAGACAGAGTTGGTTTCTATTGATGATAAATTACTTGAAGATCTTATATATATAAAGGAACATGAGAAAAATACTATATTTGAAAAACTTGGTATGGGAATAGATGGTTATAGGTTTTATAGTGATTTGTATAAAGATAGTAACTTTACTGATGAGGATAGTTATAAATTTAGTTTATTAAAATGTAATTGTGGCAAAACTAGAATTAATATTGATTCAAATGGTGATGTATATCCATGTGATATGATGAAATATAAAGAATTCTATATGGGTAATATTTTAAAAGATGATATTTCTAAAATATGGAATAGTGAAAATGTTTCTAAATTTAATAAAATAACTAGAAAAACTAAAAATGGTTGTAAAGATTGTAATATTAAAGGTTGTAATACAGGGTGTTTTGGTATAAGTTATGGTATATATAAAGACATAACAAAATCTTTACCTAATTGTAGGTTATATGATGAATAAATATTTAAAAACTGAAAATGCTTCAATTACTATTGAATATTCTAGTAATTTAAAAAAATTTTTAAATGATAATATTTTATACATAGATAGTATTTGTGTTCATAGATTATATATTGAATGTAAAGCAAAAGATTTAGAAAAACTATCTAACGATTTAAAAGGTATAAATGTTGATAATGTAGTTATTTTTATATTAATAAATGATTATAGTAATAAGTATTATGATATTTTAAATTCTATTAATAATAATTTTTATACTATTATTAGTTGTAATATAAGAGAATATTTATCTTTTAAAAAGAGTAGTGATATTTTTTATCAAATTAATTTTAATTATACAGAAAAGGAAAAGATTGTTGATTTAATAAATTCTTATGATAATTTAATATTTAATATTGAGTATGCTTTAGATAATATTAAAAGTACAAACGAATCTCTTAAATATATAATAAATAATATTTCAAAGGAAAATATATCTTTTTCAAATTTATTTATAAGTAAAGATTTAATATATAATTGTCCTTATAATATATATTTAAATAATAAAAATAGCAGGGCAAAATATGGTAATAATATACCTAGAAATATATATATAGATAAAGATGGATTTGTCTATTGTTTAAAGATAAAAAATCCTAATATAATTATTGGTAACATATTAAATAATAATTTAAAAGATATATTTAAAGAGTGTAAAAAGACTGTTGGATATAAAAAGTTTATTAATTATAATGAATTATTATTTGTCGAGTTATTAGATCAGTGTCCTTATAAAATGATTGATTATATTGCATTTTTAAATGAGGTGATGTGTAATTATGAATAGAGTTAATATGATAATTACTCATAGATGTAATTTAAGATGCAAACATTGTTATATGAATGCTGATATTTGTAATAAAGAGGATTCTTTAAAAATATTTGATTTATTTAAAAATACTATTAATAAATTAAAAGAAATTGGTATTAATGAAATAATGATTACTGGAGGAGAATGTAGTATTTTTCCTTATATAATTGAAATGCTTGAGTATTGTAAAAATAATGATATAAGTGTAATTATGTTTACTAATGGTATTGATTTTAATAGGGATATTACTAAGTATGTAGATAAGTATTATTTAAGTATTGATGGATTAAAAAATAATCATAATAAAATGAGAGGTAATAATAAAGCATTTGATAGAACAATTAATACTATTAAATATTTAATTAAAGAGAAGAAGGATATAACTATTCAAGTAACAGTAACAAATGATAATATTGATGAAATTGTAGAATTATCAGAATTATTACATGAGATTAATATTAATAAGATAAACTTATGTTGTTTGCTTGATGATGGAAGAAGTATTGATAATAAATTGGATTCTAATATTAATTTATCTAAAGTAAAAGAAATAGTAAAAAAGATATATAGAAATACAGGATATAATTTAAGTGTTCATACTAATATATTTAATAAGTTAGATACCAAAAATTATGTAAATACTAAATCAATATCATTACCATTGTGGATTGATTTAGTTGATAATAATTATTATCTTGTTAAAGATAATAGTTATTTAAGTAATGATATAAATAAATTGTCAAAAGAGAATATTGATGATTTAAATACTAAAGCATGTAATTATATTATTGATAGAGTTAAATTTATTAATAATGATTATTATGTTTTAGAAAATGAAATGGGGGATTAATATGAATGATAATATAATGACTTTGGGAATTTTTGCTCATGCTAATGCTGGTAAAACAACAATTACTGAGCAATTATTGGTTCATACTAAAGTTAAAGAACAGTCTGGTAGAGTTGATTTTGGTAATACAACTACTGATAATATGAATATTGAAAAGAGTAGAGGTATTTCAGTAAAAGCATCTTTAGTAACTATTCCATTATCGAATAAGACTATTCAACTTATAGATACTCCTGGTCATGTTGATTTTTCTGCTGAAGTTGAAAGAGCAATAAATGTTTTGGATGGAGCAGTTTTGGTCGTATCTGGAGTTGAGGGAATTGAACCTCAAACACAAGTTATTTGGAATATGTTAAAAGAAAAGAAAGTCCCTACAATTATTTTTATTAATAAGATGGATAGAATGGGTGCAGATTATGATAAGGTTTTTCATGAAATTCAATCTAAATTAGATAGTAGAGTAGTTCCAAAAATTGTTGTAAAAAAAGATTTGCATAATACAGGAGAGTTAATATATTTAAAACCTTCTATAGAAGATTTATCTGAATATGTTGCTGATATTGATGATGATGTTATGGAAAAATATATTAATAATGAAAAAATAAGTGATGATTATCTAGAAAAAAAGATAAAGGCATTAGCTTTAAAAGGTGAATTGTTTTGTGTATATGGAGGTAGCGCGTTATTAAATGAAGGTATGAAATATTTAATAGAGGCAATTGATACTTATTTGCCTACGTATAAAAAACCTAATAAAGATAATTTTTCTGGTTATGTATATACAGTAAAAAGAGATAATGAAGTAAGAGAATTATATATAAAAACTATTTCTGGTAAACTTGATAATCGTGATGAAATACAGACTAAATATGGTAAAATTGAAAGAATTAGAACACTAAATATTATTGATGGTTTTACTAAGAAAAAGACTGATACATTAAGTGCTGGAGAGATAGGTATTGTTACTGGACTTAGTGCAAAATGTGGAGAATTTGTTGGAGAAGAAGGAAAAGATTTTAAAAAGATTTCTTTTATTAATCCTCTTTTCCAGACGACTATAGAGGCTATTGATAAATCAAAGAATCTAGATTTATTTAATGCGTTGGAAATATTAAATGATGAAAATCCGGATTTAAAAGCAATGTTTAATAAGCAAACAGGACAAATTGTTATTAAGTTAATGGGTAAATTACAAGCAGAAGTAATTGAAAATATTTTAAGTGAAAGATTTGGAATTGAAACAAAATTTTCTAATCCTATTATTGTACATAAAGAAACTCCAATTTCAGATGGATATGGGGAAGCTAATTATACTAGAGTTTCTGGTGTTGGATTTGAAGTAAAACCGTTATCAAAAGGGTCAGGAATTAAATATCAATCAAAATATTCTACTGACTATTTATTCCCTAAATATCAAAAACAAGTTGAGAGATTAGTAAAAAGTTATGCTCAACAAGGTCTTTATGGTTGGGAAGTTACAGATGCTGATATATCTTTAGTAGATGGTAAATGTGATAATGTTGGTTCTGATCCAGCTGATTTTAATATTGCAGTTCCAATTGCTCTTATGAGAGCGTTTAAAGATGCTGGTATGAAAATATTAGAACCGAATGTTTATTATACAATTAATTGTAGTAAAGATAATTATAAAAGTATTCTTAGTTTAGTATCTAATTATGGAGTAATATATGATTCTATTGAGTATGATACATCGAATGTTAGATTTTCAGGTATTGCTCCATTAAGAGAAATAATAGATTTACCAACTTCAATAATGAAGTTAAGTGGGGGAACTGCAACTATGATTCAAAAACCATTTGGTTATACAGATTATCTCAAAGAAGAAATAATACAAAGAGATTATGTTGGACTTGATCCAAGAAATGAAAGAGAATTTGTTATGAATATTGGTGGAAGTTATGATAATCTTGATGTTAAAAGAAAAAGGAGGTAATTGTTATGAGAGATCCAAGAATAGAGAAGTTAGGAGATCTTATTGTAAATCATTCATGTGATATTAAGCCTGGTGAGAAGGTATTAATAGAATCTAGTAGAAGTTGTGCTCCTTTAATAACTTATATAGTTAATAAGTGTTATGAAAAAAATGCATTACCTTTTGTTTTATTAAAAGAAAGTGATATTCAAAGAGAATTGCTTAGAAATATGAGCGAAGAACAGATGAATATTCAAAGTGAATTTGAATCAACTATTATGTCAAATATGAATGTATATATTGAAATAAAAGATGATGATAATTTATTTGAATTAAGTGATATACCTCCAGAAAAATGGAAAATGTATCATAGTTTATATTATAAACCTGTTCATTGGGATATAAGATTACCAAAAACAAAGTGGGTTACTGTTAGATATCCATCAAAAGTATTTGCTCAAAAATTTGGTATGAGTACAGAGGCATTTGAAGATTTTTATTTTAATACAGTACTTGCGGATTATGAAAGAATGGGAGAAATAATGCAACCATTAAAAGAAAGAATGGATAAAGCAGATAATGTAAAAATAATTACACCAACAACAGATTTACAATTTAAGATAGGGAAATATAAGTCATTTATATGCAATGGTAAAATTAATTTACCAGATGGAGAAGTATTTATTGCTCCTGAAGTTGATAGTGTTAATGGAACAATTGTATATAATAGTGATGTTTTATATCAAGATATTACTTTTTCAAATATACAGTTGGATTTCAAAAATGGTAAAGTAGTTAATGCATATTCAGGTTCTACAACAAGGGATTTAAATAGAATTTTGGATACAGATCCAGGAGCAAGGTATGTTGGAGAATTTGCATTTGGTACAAATCCTAATATTACAAGAATAGTTAAAAACATTATTTATGATGAAAAAATGTTAGGATCTATTCATCTTGCTTTAGGAGCAAGTCATCCTTCAAGTGATAATGGAAATAAATCAGGTATTCATTGGGATATGGTTCAAATTCATAAGAGTGAATATGGTGGAGGAGAAGTGTTATTTGATGATGAACTGATTATGAAAGATGGTATATTTGTGCCAGATGATTTGAGTGATTTAAATAAACAGAAGATTTTAAAATTTGGTAATAGATAAGAAAACATATATTGTTTTCTTTTTTTGTTTAAAATGAATTCTAAATATGTTAAAATCATAATAGGGTGATAGTATGGAGAAAATAACAATTGAAGAATTTAGAAGAATAAAAGCAGAAATGAAGGCAATAATAGATGAATGTTTTTCTGATGAGGATATGTCTGAAGAGTTACAACAAGAATATTTATCTAAGTACGTAGTTTTAGAACAGGAACTTTTGTCATATGATTTAAGTGATATTCCATTCGAAGAATGGGAAGGTATTATGTTATTTTCTGAAGACGAATTAGATTTTTCTAAGACACATGCTAATTTAGATTTTGAAGTAATTGATGAAATTATATGCCCACGATTAAATATAGAAGGTTGTAATATAAGAAACTTTAAAGCACTTGATTATACGGAAGAGACTTTTTCTCCTGAATATAGAGATAAGCATCCTGAATTTTTTCCAAGTAAAGATATTCCTGAGGATGTTAGAGAATTATTTTATAGTAATAAACTAACATTAGGTCATATTTATCAATACCCTGAGTTAAGAAATATTGTTATTCCAGAGAATTTTTCTTCAGAATATAGATCAAATTCATATTTTATAATTTCTAAAATTGGACTTGAAAATACATTTAAATTATTGGATGAATATCCAGAATTTATGGTATTTATTACAGGTTTTAATGAGAATGATAATGCAAATATGGTAACATCTAGAGATATTCCTGATCCTAATATGGATTCATATGAGGATTGCAAAAGATATGTATTTAATCAATTTGCTTTAAGTTTAAGTACTTCTTATGTCCATAAAGATATAGATTTATCAATTATTCCAGATGAATTTAGGGAACAACATCCGGATATGTTTGTTGATGATTTAGATATTGAAGAAGGTGCTAAAAAGTTGTTTTATGAAGGTAAACTTCATATACGTGCTTTAAGATATTATAAAGATAAATTTAAAGATAAGAATATTAAAATGGGAACACGTCATTCATATGAGATTGAGAAAATTGAAAAGATTTTTGGAAATGTATGGACGTATTTTGAAAAGATTCCTGAAGAATTTGATATAGATGTAGTTAAATTTATAAGAAATATATATAGTGATGAAGATGTTGAAAAATTATCACATTTAAGTACTGAACAATTTATATCTTTAGTAATAAATAATTCTATAAATGGATATGGTAGTGTAGAACCTGATTTAAATAGAATTGCTTTATATACTAAATATGTTCCTATTGAGCAAGTTGTTAAAAAACAAAAAATTAGAAATTTTATTGTTCGTTTTGGTATTGATAAATTAATAGAATTTAATAATAGTCATGATGGAATATTGGATTCTCCTAATGATAATTATTGGAGTTATAATCTAGAATATACATTGTTAGGTTTTATTGCAGAACAAATTTCTTTATTACCAGATGATTTTGAATCGGATGATCTTGTTGTTGTTCTTGAAGAGATAATAAGAAAAATACGATTATTAGATAATCATGATTATCAATATGCATTGGGTCTGCAAAAATCAAAATTAAGGACTTTATTACCTAAGTTTTATATAGATATAGAAGAATTTGATAGAATAACTTCTTCATGGGATGAAGAGAAAAAGAAATTAGTACTTGAAAAGTTAGAATATGGAATAGATGGTAATTTGTCTGATTTGGTTGAGATAATTAGTAATTATCCAGAACTTGTTCCTTTAGTAAAAAAGGTTGAAGTTAATAAATCAAATTGGCGTCGGAATATAAAAGACTTAGATTCTCATTTAGGATCTGAACTTTTTTTGGATTTGTGTATTAAGTATGGAATTGTTGTTTCTGATTTTATCTCTAGGGTTGATTCGCTTGAACTTGAAAAAACAATAGAAGAATTAAAATCTGGAGTTGATATAGAGGAAACAATCAATAGTTTATTATATAGGAGACTTAATAATGGTAATAATGAGAGATTAATTGATATCAGAATGTTACCTGAAAGTTTTAAAGCAGCTCATCCTGAATTATATTTAGGTGAAGATGCTCCAAAAGAATTAGAAGATGTATTCTATGGAGTGAGTCGTTTTGGAGATGCTTACAAACTTATTACGCCAAAAGATTTAGTTGAACATCCTGAATGGATTCCATATTTGTTAGAAGTTGATTTATCAAAATGTTTAGATTTGCCTGGTGTTGATACTTATAATTCTGAAATAAAAGCAAATCAACTAGTTTTAGTTGAAAATATGGCAGAATATCTTCGCTATTTTGGAGGTTTATCAAATGAAGAAATACTAAAGTTTATTGTTGATTATGGTCAAGTTATTCCTCATAGGATAGATCGTTGTTGTGATACTAATGCTAAAGGTAAAGAAAGTATTAATAAGATTAAAAATGCTATATATTTGAAAATAAAAGATAGATCAATCCCATATAATGATTCTATGGTTCCACAAGAGTTCATTGATGAACATCCTGATGTGTTCCTATCTAAGGATGCACCTGAAGAGTTAAAGAATGTTTTTTATCAAAGAAAAATTGCTCCTAGTATGATTCAAAATCATCCAGAATGGATTCCATTTTTAGAAGACAAATTTATGTATTCATGTTCTGATCATTATGGAACAAGTAATTTTGTTAAACAATGTATAGAAAGTGGATTAAAGAGTAAAGATATACTTGAATTGTTCGTTAAATATGGTGATTATCTAGCAAAATGTAATATATATCTAAGTAATTATTATTGTACTTATGAAGAAGGTGATTTAGAAAGACTTGATGAATTGCTAAAACGTCAAATATATGAGAGTATAGTTGCTTCTAGAGTTTCATATTCAGAAGATGCAATGAGTTTCTTAGGAGAAGATCATAGTGAATTATTCTTAGATGTGGATGCACCTGAGGAGTTAAAGAAATATTTTTATAATTATGGTAATAACAATCCTCTTACATTTCAGTTATTAAAAGAACATAGAGAATGGTTACCATTCTTAAAAGGAAAAAATGTATTATTAAGTTTAGAGAAGAAAAATATTGGTATTGCTGGTCTTGAACAATTATTTAGTAAATATGGTGATGAAGAAGCAATAAGAATTGGTATGAAAAATCCAACTTCTGTAATGCAAATGCTAAGTGAAAATAAGTTTGATATATTATCAACTTGGTATGATAAATTGCACTTTGTACCACACCATGTAGTTATGAGAAACTTCCCTGTTGATCAAATTGATAAGTTTGCAGCTTCTGGTAAAAAATGGTCTCAATTATCTAGAATTGAAGAACATAATAGAAATGATGAAGGAAGAGAAGCATTGTTAAAAGCTGCAATGTGTTTTGGAGTTTTCGATAATGATATGGAAGGATATAATAAGATGCTTCAATTATTTTCTGGAATTCCTAAAAAACTAACTCCTGAACAATATGAACATATTTTAAAACAATATGATTTTGATTCATACAGTTTTGAAGAATTGGGTGAATTATCTATGTTTGATTTTAATTCATATGATTATGATGGTAGATCTTCACATTCTACTGATTTTGGTTTTAAACTTGCTACAGGTGCTTCTAGAGAAGAGTTCAAAAAGATTGTTGATCTTATGCGTAGATGTTATAAAAAGACAGAAGAAGGATATTATACTTTGACAATAGATCCTCAAATAGAAAAAGAAGCAGCTGCTTTATTAAGAAAAGTATTTGAAAAATCTGAATTAGATATTGTTCTTACTCCAGATAAAGCTCATAAGTTATTTGGTGGATTTGAGATGAAATATGATCCAAGTTTTAGAGATTTTATAATGGATAATATGGCTCTTATTTTATCATCTGATGAATATATATCATATATAAGTGCAATGCAAAAAAGATGGACAGAAATAAAGGCTTTTAATAGTAATAGGAATTTAACTCTTGATTTGGCGCTTAGTTATATTAAAACAAATAGATTTATTAATGTAAGTCCTGGTAATGAAAGACTTGCTGTTGTTTCTTCCATTGCAGGATATGATCAAGATAGTTTTGATAAATTACAAAAAATATATAATTATGGTAAATCAAGAACATATAGTAGTATTCCTAGAGTAACAGCTAAAGATGAAGAATTCTCTTATGAAATATTAAGATTAGATGATCCTTTATGTATTGCTATTGGTACACTTTCTGATTGTTGCCAAGAGCTTGGTAATGCTGCTGAATCTAGTATGGAACATAGCACAGTAGATAAAAATGGTCGAGTATTTGTTATTAAGGATATGGAAGGAAATATTGTTGCTCAAAGTTGGGTATGGAGAAATAAAAATGTAGTTTGTTTTGATAATATTGAAATTCCTGATAAAGCATTTAATCGAGCTGCAAAGGCAGGTATGAGTAGAGAGGAATTTGCTGATAGAATATTTGCACTTTATAAAAAAGCAGCAGAAGAAATAATTAAAAAGGATGAAGAAGTATATAAAAAGTTACTAGAAGAAGAAAAAATAACACAGGAAGAATATGATACATTGAGAGTTAGAAAAGTAACTGTTGGACAAGGATATAATGATATTAAAAATTCACTTGATAGAAATGCAAAGATAGATCAGTCAGAAGTATCTCATCCAATAGATTATGTTTCTCCTGTTACAGGAAGTAATAGATTATATACAGATGATTCTAGTACTCAATATGTTATTGCAGGAGAAGAAAATGTTCCTCAAACATCACATGATACTTTAGCTGTTTATGCAGATGAGTATGAGGTTAAAACTGATGATACTATGACTGCTGATGATTTAATATCTTTAAAAAAATTAGAGATTCAAACATATGATGATTATTATTATGGATCTATACCTGTAGATGTTAAAAATAATATTGTTTCATCTCTTGCATATACTTATGATTTAGATAGAGAAAGTACAAGAGTAGTAATGAATGCTAATTTTGCAATTATATATGATGAAAAAGAAGATAAAATAATTATAGGAGAACTTTTATATAATATAAATATTAATGATGCAGTAGATCAAGAAAGAAATAAAAGCGTTGTTTTAATTCAAATTAGAAATGCTATTATGCAGATTAATAAAGATGGTAAGGAAATTGATATTAGTAGGTTAGATGCTGAACAAAGAAATATGTATGAGGCTGCTATGAATTTAGATTATGAATTAGATGAAGAAAGGGGACTTTCACATGGAGCAAAATAATATAACATTATTAATTAATAATGCAGTAAGTTCAAATAATTCAAATATTTATAATAATGAACAAGAAATTATAAAAGTATTTACTGATGTTATTAATAAGAATATTGATTTATTTGAAAGTGCAAATATGATTGATATTAAAAATAATAATGGTTTTAAATTAGATTTAAATAAAATAAAAAAAATATTAAATAAGTATAGTGATTTAAGTCCTTTAATTAATTCAGAAGATATGATTAGTATTACTAATAATGATATTATGAAGTCTACTTTATATGAAAAAACAGGTATTCTTTTAACATTATTTGATGGAAATACTTATACAATGCTTGAGATGGTTCTTTTAGGAATATTAACTCATAATACAATTATTTTTGCTTATGATAAATATATGATTGGTATTAATAATTTACTTATAGATACAATTCAAAATGTTATTGAACCTATGGGCCTTAATAGATATATGTTTCAACATACTACTAATATAGGAAGTGAACTATTTAATAATTTTAAAACTATTAATAAAACAATTATTATAGGTGATAGTGATTTTAAAAGTAAGTATTTATCTTTAGCAACTACTGATGTTTTAGTATCAGGTTATAATAATTATGATATATATATTGAAAGTATGGATCATAAAGATGTTATTTTGGATATAATTTCTAAAGATATAAATATTAATATTTATGTTAATTCAGAGATAGATTATGAATTTGATGATGCTATTGTTGTTGATGATGTAGATGAAGCCATTACTAGAATTAATTATTCAGGATCTAATTATTCAGCAATTATATTTACAAATGATAATAAATCGGCTTCTAGGTTTATTAAAAATGTAAATAGTGATAATTTACTGGTTAATGCATCTCCTTTATTAGTAAGTGATTTTAATATTAGTCAGGAACAATTGTTGCGAAAGAAAAATATTATAATGCCAAATATATATAAATTTAATGGAGAGAAAAAAGAGATTATAATTTAATCTCTTTTTGTTATTTATTTATAGTTTTATGAATATTCTTTTATTGGAGGATATGATGATTAAAAAAATTAATATAAAAGTAAAAATGGTTATTATGGGTGCATTAAAAGAAAATGGTTTTATTTCAGATGATTTTTATAAGAGCATTACTGATAAATATTTAGAGGAAATTAATGATAATTAGGAGGAATTATTATTGGACTTATATACTACTAGATGTAATATTAATAATGGATTAAGTATGAGAGATTTAAATTTAAGAGTTTGTTTTTATGCTAGAGTATCTACTGATAAAGATGAACAATTACATTCTTTAGAACATCAGACTTCTTTTTTTGAAGAATATATAAAGTCTAATTCTAATTGGACTTTTATTGATTCTTATATTGATCAAGGAATTAGTGGTACTAGTATAAAGAATAGAGATAATTTTTTAAGAATGATAAATGATGCGAAAAATGATAACTTTGATTTAATTTTAACAAAGGAAATATCTAGGTTTTCTAGGAATACGCTTGATAGTATAAAATATACAACTCTTTTATTATCTTATGGGGTAGGAGTTTATTTTTTAAATGATAATATTAATACAATTTTACCTGATTCGGAACTTAGACTTACTATTATGTCAAGTATTGCTCAAGATGAGGTTAGAAAATTATCTGAAAGAGTTTCTTTTGGAATGAAAAGAAGTATTGAAAAAGGAGTAGTACTTGGTTCTTCTAATATTTATGGTTATATAAAGGATAAAGGAAAATTAATAATAGATGAAAATGAAAAAGAAATAATAAAGATCATTTTTGATAGATATACTAAGACGAATGATGGTTTAAATAAAATAAGTAATTATTTGTATAATTTGGGGTATAAGAATAAAACAAACAAAAAGATAAGTCCTACAATACTTACAAGAATTATTAAGAATCCAAAATACATGGGATATTATTGTGGTAATAAAACAAGAGTTGTAGATTATAGAACCAAAGAAAAAAGATTTCTTGATAATAGAGAATGGATAATGTATAGGGATTATAAAAATGTTCCTCCAATAGTATCTGAAGAAGTTTGGCATTTAGCAAATGAAAAGTTAAAAAGAAGAGAAGAAAGCTTTAAAAGTAAAAATATCGATAAAAATATTTTTAAAAATAGATATACATATTCTGCTAAGATTTATTGTAAAAAACATAATCTAACATATCATAGAAGTGCTTCGGGAAAAAGAATTAATAATCCTGTTTGGGAGTGTCAAGTATATAGAAAAGAAGGTTTAAAGGGATGCGAATCACCTAGAATTTTTGAATATGAGATGGATAATCTAATGATAAATATATTTGATTTATATTATAAAGAAGATATAATTAATGAGATTATTAATGATTATAAGATGTTTTCAAGCAAATATAATATTGCAAATAATAATAAATTAATAATTGAAAAATTGAATAATAAAAAGAAAAGACTATTAGAATTATATTTAGATGATATTATCTCAAAAAATGAATATCAGAATAAAAATAATATGATTATTAAAGAAATGAGTTTGTATGATTATAAAAATGAATGCTCTAATAATAATAAAATAGATAAAAAGATAATTTTAGAAATATTTAATAATGATTTATATAAAAAGATAATTATCGAGCTAATTGATAAAATTTATGTATCAAAGAAAAATAATATTATTTATTTAGAAATACATATGAATACGGGAGATAGATTTTATGCATCTTCTGATAAATTAGGTAGAAGGTATCATTTAATAGACAACTATACAACAAGTAATGGCAGTATCTAGTGTTGTGAATGGTGGTTATTTGTATAAACCTTATATTGTTAAGAGTATTAGTGATAATACTAATTCTATAGTTTATGAAAATGATAAAGTTCTAAAAAGAAAAGTTATTAGTAGTGATACTTCTAGAATAATGAGAATGGCATTAGAGAGTGTTGTTGCTAAAGGTGGCGGTAAAAGTGCATATATTGAGGGTTATAGAATAGGTGGTAAAACAGGAACAGCACAAAAGCAAGAAAACGGATCATATCTTGTAAATAATTATATTATGTCATTTATGAGTGTTGTACCTGCAAATAATCCCGAGGCAGTTTTATATTTGGCAATAGATAATCCTAAGAATACGGCAATGTTATCTAGTTATACAACAACTCCAATCGCAAGAAGAATATTGCTTGATATTATAGATGCTTTAAAAATTGAAAAACAAGATAATGAAATAGAGAAAGACTTAGAGTGGAATGATAAAATATATTATGAAGTACCAAATGTTATTGGGATGAAGGTTGATACTGCCAAAAAAAAACTAATGAATTTTCAAGTGATTGTTGAGGGAAATGGTAATAGAGTAGTAGAACAAACTCCTAAAGCAAAAGAAAAATGTGAGGATCAAAGTAAAGTTAGAATTTTAGTTAAATAAAATAGTTAAAAAACAAAAAATATATGATAAACTATATATGGTGATACTATGGATGAAACAATTGGAGCAAAAGGTGGGAAAAACGATCGAAGAAGGACTTTAATTATTTCTGAAAAAAAGAAAAAGAAGTTAAAGGAATTGGAAGAGTCAAAAGAAATAGAATACTTGGAACAAAAAGTAAAAAGAAACCAACGTTTTGTATTAATAAAATCATTGCCTATAGCTTTAGGTGGAGGTTTTATTAAAACTATTTATGATGTTTCTAAAGGAAAAAAGAAACAAGATAAAGAAGAAGTTAATTCTAAGTGGAGAATTAAAGAATATGATGGTGACGTATCTGATAAAACTCCTATCGAGGAAAGACGTAAAAAATTAAAAGAAAAGATTATTACTACTCCTACTGGAGAGAAGATAATTGTATATATAAATGTAAATGAATTTAAAAAGGATTCTGAGAAAGATAAAGATACTCCAATTGTTATTGATCATTTTATAGGGGGGATTGACGGCAATAGTAAGAAATCTGATAATACAAAGACATCTACTGAGGTTGGTGTAGGTATTAATATAAAAGATGATGGTAATAATGTTAGATTTTTATTTCAAGGAAATCCTAAGAAAACTAGCGCTTTAGAAGAATATGTTTTAATAGAGGATGTCGAAAGAGAAAGTTTTAAGGATTTAGGTACTGAAGAGCAAAAAACAATTCAAAAGTTACAATCAAGAAAGATAATTGATGCTTATGAAGATAAATTAAAAGAAATAAGATATGAACTTAGAAATGCTATTTATGAATATAATGTATTAGTGGATGATGAGAAGGATATACTTACTTCTGTTGAAGCGGAAGAAATACTGGATAAACTTTCAAGAATAATTGCAAAGATAGAGGAATTAAAAGCAAAAATAAAAGTAGATAATCTTGATAAGTATGATGATAATTATATATATTATTTAATTGAAGGATATTTGACTGAATTTAAAGACAAAAAATTTATTAAAGAAATTAAAGATTCTGGTTTATATATTATGATTTCTGAGAAATTAGATGAATTAGATAAAAAGAAAGGTTCTTTAAATAAGAAAGTTGAAGAGAAGAAAAACAAACTTACATCAAAAGAGGAAGCTTTTAAAAAATTAAAAGAAAAGTATCTTTCTGTTGATAAATTGAATCATGAATTATTTGCTTTGCAAAATAGTCAAGATAGAAAATTAAGAGAGATTCAAGATAAAGTTAGAAATGCTCAAACTATAACTGAAAAAGTTGAAGTTGAGTTTGAAGGAATGAATCATCAGACAAGACGATTACTTAGAACATTAGCAATTCAGATGTTTTTTCCTGGACCAAGATTTGCTAGAGGAGTTGCTGCTTCAACGGCATTACATTTGTATTTTATGAATAATGTAATGCATCCTAAAACTAAAACTAAAAAATATAAGGTTATTACAGTTACTGATTATAGTGATAATATAAAAAACAGTATTAAAGAGTTAGATGATGTTATATCATTATTAGGTAAAACTAGTAAGCAAATTGATAAAATTATTAAAGATATTGAAACTACTTATAAAGATTATATAGGTGTAATTTCTGGATGTA
Source organism: uncultured Erysipelotrichaceae bacterium (assembly GCA_902798815.1). GTDB lineage: Bacteria > Bacillota_I > Bacilli_A > RF39 > UBA660 > UBA3789. The sequence continues at coordinate 21,917 of CADBYH010000010.1, forward strand.
CTGAAATGTTAATTAATCTTAGAAGAATAAAGAGTGAAGTAGAAGAAAAGGAATATGAAATGAAGAAGTTAAAACAAAAGCAAAAACTAGAACTTGAAAAAAATAATGCTAAAGTTTTGACTAGAGGAAAATATCCTGTAAATTAAAGTAAAAAAATGTCTAATTTGACATATATTTTAGTAATATGTGATATAATGATTCAAGGAATGGAGGGACTTTATTACATGTTGTTGTTAACAAAGGCTGTTTTTGCAATAATGATTGGTTTTTTGTTTTCTGTAGTATTGGGACTTATAATGGTACCTTTATTAAGAAGAATGAGATTAGGGCAAAAAATAAGTGAATTTGTTGGTGAAGCTCATAGAAAAAAAGAAGGTACTCCAACTATGGGAGGGCTTATCTTTATAATACCAACTATTGTTGTTGTTGGTGGATTGGTTTTAACTAAGAAAATAGATTATACATCTAATTTAGGTATAGTACTTCTTGTTTTTATTGGTTATACTTTAATTGGATTTTTAGATGACTTTTTATCAATAAAAAAAGGAAATAATGAAGGTTTAACAGTTTATCAGAAATTATTAATGCAAGTTTTTATTGCAATTGGATTTTTCTATATATATATGAGAAGTGGTGGACAAACTGCTTGGGTCGTAGGAACGCTTCATATTGATTTGGAATTAGGTTGGTTATATGGATTGGCAATATTATTTGTTTTGGTAGGAGCAAGTAATGCTGTTAATTTAACTGATGGTTTAGATGGTTTAGCTGGAGGACTTTCTGCTATAGCATTTATTGCTTTTGCACTTATTTCTTTATCGGTTGGATTTCAAGATATAGGAATATTTAGTTTAGTATTAGTTGGATCTATATTTGGATTTTTAGTATTCAATACTCATCCTGCTAAGATATTCATGGGAGATACTGGATCTTTAGCATTAGGTGCTGTTATGGGTGCTATTGCAATACTTACACATAGAGAATTAACTTTACTTGTAGTTGCTTCAATATTTGTTATTGAAACACTATCTGTAATATTACAAACATTTTGGGTAATAGTATTTAAAAGAAAGTTATTTTTAATGACTCCTTTACATCATCATTTTGAAAAATTAGGATGGCAAGAGAGTGATATTGTTAAATTATTCTGGGTTGCAGGATTAGTACTTGCAATGGCAGGTATAATATTTGGAGTATGGGTATAGAAGCAGAAATGCTTCTTTTTTTATACGAAAAAGATAGGACTATTGTTAGATTCCTTTTTTTCTTCTTGGTTATTATTTGGTTTTTCTTCATTTAAAATGTTTGATATCTTAAAGATTGTACCAATGTTATTTACTAATGGTTTAACTTGGTAGACTATTGGTATTGCCTGATTAATAATACCTAATGTCTTTTGGGTACCATCAAGTATTCCTGATATATTTAAACCTTTAATTAAACTTAATATTCCTCCAGTTGATGGATTTGGATACATAGTATCACCTCTATAATAATATATGTAAATATATATAAATGTTTAAAAAAGTATGTTTATATTTCTTTGTTTTTGTGTTAAACTATAATAGGATGAGAAGAATATAGAAGGGAAGATAATATGGGCTTATTTAAGAAAAAAGGAAATAAACAATCATATGCTGAACAAGCTGCGCAAAACACTAATTATGCTCAGCAGTCTTTGTATGCAAATCAAGCTTCTCTTAGTGATTCTCCTTCTGTTCAAAATATAGAAAGACTTGATACCGATACTGTTGATACTTCTCAACAGAATGTATATGTTCAAAATACAGATCAAACAGGAACTACTCCTGTAGTTAATTCTATTAATAATACAAATTTTGTTCAACAACAAAATGTTACACAATCTGTTAATAGTACTACTGCTGTATCTGCAGTAGACAATTCTGGAAATGTTGAAAAAGTAGTAAGACCAGTTAAGAGATATAAATATACTATCATCAATGGTGTTGGTAAAAAAGAACATGGTACTTTTGAAGCTGAAACAGAACTTGAAGTTAAGAATTTTTTGCTTGGTCAAGATTATCAAGTATTAGAGGTTGTAGAAAGATCTAAAACTGATATAGATATTGGTGGTAATGGAAGAATAGGTGCTAGTGATTTATCTTTTGCTCTTACTCAATTATCTACATATATTAAATCTGGTATTCCACTTGCTGATTCTGTCAGAATTCTTGCTAAGCAATCTAAAAAACCAAATCTTAAGAAAAGTTTTAGTCAATTAGTATATCAATTATTAAAAGGTGAAAATTTATCTGATGCAATGGAAATGCAAGGAAATGTTTTCCCTAAGTTATTAATAAACATGGTTAAAACATCTGAAATGACTGGTGATTTACCATCTATTTTGGATGATATGGCAGAATATTATACTTCTATGGATCAAACTAAAAAACAGATGAAATCTGCTATGACATATCCTGTAGTTGTACTTACAATTGCTTTTGGAGTTTTAATATTTATGCTTACATATCTTGTTCCTCAATTTACTTCAATGTTTGATGAGCAAGGAGCAACATTACCTTTAATAACTCAAATTATTTTAAATGTCAGTGATTTTATTAAGACTAAATGGTATATTTTGTTACTTTCAATTGGTTCATTTGTTTTAATATTTGTTATGTTATTTAAAAAGGTTCAGAAATTTAGAGAAACTATTCAGATTATTTTGATGCATTTACCAGTTGTTAAAGATATTATTATTTATAATGAAATTGCTAATTTTACTAAAACATTTGCTTCTCTTATAAATCATGGTGTTTTTATTACTGATTCTATGGAAATATTATCAAAGATTACTTCTAATGAAGTTTATAAGAGGATTATTAATAAGACTCTAGAAAATCTTGGTAAAGGTGATACAATCTCATCTGCGTTTAAAGGAGAATGGGCAATACCAGTTGTTGCATATGAAATGATTGTTACTGGAGAGACTACTGGTCAATTAGGTGAGATGATGGAAAAGGTAGCAGGACATTTTCAAACCTTACATAAGAACGTTATAGATCAAATGAAGAGTTTAATTGAACCATTATTAATATGTTTCTTAGCGGTAATTGTTGGAATTATTTTGATATCTATAATTCAACCAATGTTTTCTATTTATTCGCAGATTAAATAAGGAGGGTTATTATATGAGATTAGTTTATATAATCCTTTTCTTTATTGTAGGTTTATTTATGGGATCTTTTTATACTGTTGTTGGATCAAGGTTACCTAAAAGAGAGGATTTTGTTAAAAAGAGAAGTCATTGTGATAATTGTGGTCATAATTTGTCTTTTTTAGATATGATTCCTATAATTTCATATATTTTTCTTAGAGGTAAATGTAGATATTGTCATGAGAAGATTAGTCCTCTTTCTACTTATATGGAATTGTTTTCTGGAATACTATATGCATTATCATTTTTTGTATTTGGTAGATCTTATGAATTATTTATTGCTTTAGGAATTGTTTCTTTATTAATAATTTTATCTGTTTCTGATATATCATATTATATAATTCCAGATGAAATATTAATATTTTTTACTGGATATTTTTTAATTGTTATTACTATTAAAAGTGGAGTTATGGCAGCATTATATGCATTGCTTTCAGGAATTGTGTTATTTGGATTTATGTATATAATTATGTTGCTTGGGAACTTTATATTTAAAAAAGAAAGTCTTGGTGGAGGAGATATTAAATTAATGTTTGTTATTGGTTTAGTGCTTAATCCATTTCTTGGTATTGTTGTTATCTTTCTAGCAAGTTTTATTGCATTACCTATATCATTAATAATACTATGGAAAAAGAGACAAAATTTAATTCCTTTTGGACCGTTTTTACTAATAGGATTTACTCTAATATATTTTATGCAACTAAGTATGAGTACAATAATTGAATTTATAAGTTTTTTTTAAGAAAGATATTCTTTCTTTTTTTTTGTATATGTTGTACTATATTATGTATAAGTGTTGATAATAGGTGGTGATTATTTATGAATATTAGTATTTTACCTGCTGATACATATACAGTTATTAATAAAAGTGTTATTACTGATAAAGATAAAAAAATCATATCTATGTTATATCAACCAATAATTGGATTTAGCGCAACTAGTTTGTATTTTACTTTGCTTGCTGATTTAGATAAACAAGAATTAATTAGTGATGATTTAACTCATCATCATTTAATGACTACTATGCAATTAAAATTAGAGGATATAGTTATTGCTAGAGAAAAATTAGAAGCTATAGGACTTTTAAAAACTTATATGAAAAAAGATAATATTAATCAATATGTATATCTTATTTATTCGCCTTTAGATGCTAATGACTTTTTTAATCATCCAATATTGAATATTGTTTTATATAATAATTTAGGTAAGAGAGAATATGATAAAATTCTTCAATATTTTAAAACTCCTAAAGTTATTCTTAAGGATTATAAAGATATTACTGCTTCTTTTGATGAGGTTTTTACTCCTGTTAGAGGAACTATTATGGAAACTTATGATGATATTACGAAGAGAGATTCTAATAATATTTTAATTAATAGTGATATAGATTTTAATTTAATAATTTCTTCTATACCAGAGAAGCAAGTTAGTGATAAGTGTTTTAATAATGAAATAAAAGAATTAATTAATAATTTAAGTTATATTTATAATTTATCTTCTTTGGATATGCAGGGTATTGTTAGAAACTGCATTAATGAGAGGGGATTGATTGATAAAACTTTACTTAGAAAAACGTGTAGAGATTATTATAAATTTGAAAATGCTGGTAATCTTCCAACATTAATTTATAATAAACAACCAGATTTTTTAAAGAAACCTACTGGTGATAATTCTAAATGGGCAAAGATGGTTTATACTTTTGAAAATATAACACCATATCAATTATTAAAAGCTAAGTATAAAGGTGGAGAACCTACAGATAGAGATAAACGTTTAATTGAAAATTTATTGCTTGATCAAAAGCTTAATCCTGGTGTAGTGAATGTGCTTATTAGTTATGCATTAAAGACTAATAATGAGCAGTTAAAGAAGAGTTATATTGAAACTATTGCTGGTCAATGGAAAAGGGCAGGAATAGAGACTGTAGAAGAGGCAATGAAGATAACTGAAAAAGAACATAAAAAATTAAAGAAGATAATTAAACCAAAAGTTAAAGATATTAAAAAAGACAATGTTAAAAATTTACCAATATGGTTTAAAGAAAAACAAGATGTTGATAAGATGTCTGATGAAGATGTAGAAGAATTAGATAAGATTCTTAATGAATTAGTCTAATTCTTTTTTATGTAAATAATTGTAAAATTAATTATTAAATAGCATAATCAATTGAACTTATTTTATTCTTTATGCTAATATTTTAATGTGAGGGATAAGATATGATGAAATATAATAATAAAGAATTTGAAAATATAGTTAATGAATATATAACTCATCCAGAAGTATGTAAGATGAAGAAATATGCTCATCATGGAATAAATAGATTTGAGCATTCTTATAGAGTGGCATATCATACTTATAAAGTTACTAAGTTTCTTCATTTGGATTATATTTCATCAACTAAAGCTGCTATGTTACATGATTTCTTTTTAGATGAAGTTTCTGATGAGGGAGCAATTGCTAAACTTAGAAGACATCCTAATGCAGCAGTAGATAATTCTAAAAAATATTTTGGATTAACTGATAAAGAAGAAGATATTATTAGGACGCATATGTTTCCAATTACTTTTAGACCACCAAAATATTTAGAGAGTTGGATAGTAGATATTATTGATGATTATTCTTCAATATATGAAAGAGGTATTAGTACTACTAAAAGTATTAAAGCTTCTGTTAATTTTGGAATAATTGTATTAGTTACAATTTTTAAATCAATTATATAAAGAGCATAGACTCTTTTTAATTTATTATGATACAATGTATGAGAGGATGGTAGATATGAAGAAAACATTTATTGTTGGACATAGAAAGCCTGATACAGATTCAGTAATGTCTGCTATAGGTCTTTCATATTTAAAAAACAAATTAGGTGATTATACTGAAGCAAGAGTACTTGGAAGTATTAATAAAGAAACTAAGTATGCTTTAAAATTTTTTAATATAAAATATCCTAAATATTTAAATGATGTAAAACTTCAATTAAGAGATATTAAATATCATAAAAACTTTTATATAAATGAAAATGATAGTATATATGATGCATATCAGGAAATGTTAAAAGAAGAATTAACTGGTATTCCAATATGTGATAATAATATTAAATTTAAAGGGTTAGTTACTTTAAAGGATTTATCATATAACTTGATTAATGAGAATGTTGAGAATTTATATACTTCATATGATAATCTATTAAAAGTATTAAATGCTGAGGAAGTATGTAGATTTGATGATGAGATTATAGGGGAATTACTTGTTGTTGCTTATAGAAGTACTACATTTTTAAAAAATGTAAAATTAAAAAAAGATAATATTTTAATTGTTGGTGATAGGCATAGTGTAATTGAATATGCTGTAGATTCTGGTGTTAAATTAATTATTTTATCAGGTGATTCTTATATAAAAGATGAGCATATAGAGATTGCTAAAAAGAATGGTGTTAATATTATTAGAAGTCCTTATGATACATATAGAGTATCTAGATTAGTATCTTTATCTAATTATATTAAGACAATGATAAAAGTAAAAAATCCGATTATTTTTTGTGAGAATGATTTTGTTACTGATATAGTTGAAATAAATAATAAACAGAAACATACAAATTATCCAGTAGTAGATAAACATAATAAGTGTTTGGGTTTATTGAAGATAACTGATTTAGCTGAAAAAGAAAGAAAAAAAGTTATTTTAGTTGATCATAATGAAAAAGTACAAAGTGTTGAAGGATTAGAAGAAGCTGAAATACTTGAAATATTTGATCATCATGCATTAGGAAGTATTACGACTAATAATCCAATAAATTATAGAAATATGGTTGTTGGATCTACTAGTACAATTATTTATACATTGTATAAAGAAACTAAAGTACAAATTCCTAAGTATATTGCTGGGGCACTTCTTTCGGGAATATTATCAGACACATTAATTTTAAAGAGTCCTACAGTTACTCAAAGAGATATAGATGCTGTTTTAGAATTATCTAAAATAGCAGAGGTTAATTATAGTGAATATGGTTATAAGTTATTAAAATCAGGAACTTCTTTAGATGGTATGAGTAAAGAAGATGTATTATATAATGATTACAAATTATATACTGTTAATAATAAGACTTTTGCAGTTGGGCAATTCTTTACATTTAATTTTAATGAAATTAGTAATGAATTAAATGAATATGTTGATGAATTAGATAGAATTAGTGAAGCTAATAATTATTCTTTAGTTGCCTTGTATGTAACAGATATTATTAGAAATGGAAGTTATATTATATTTAATAGAAAAGCTAGTAATATTATTAATTTGGCTTATCAAGAAGATATTGAAGAAGGTCAATTTATTGATGGATGCTTATCTCGTAAGAAACATATTGTACCTATTATAATGCAGGTATTAGAAGGGTAGGTTTTTATGGCGGAGAAAATTGTAGGTGTATTATTAGGTTTATTTAGTGGATTACAGACAATTCCTTATGGTAAACAGATATTGGTTTTCATTATATCTATGATGCCTATTTTGGAATTAAGAGGAGGAATACTTGCTGCTGCTTTATTAGGTTTAAAACCATTAGAGAGTTATATTATTGCGATAGTTGCAAATATTATTCCAGTTCCTTTTATACTATGGTTTATTACAGGTATTTTAAATTGGATGAGAAAATCAAAACATTTTTCTAAATTAGCAGCTTGGATAGATAAAAAAGTAGTTAAGCACAAAGGGCAAATTGAAAAGTTTGGTTTTTGGGGATTGGTTTTATTTGTAGGTATTCCTATTCCTGGGACTGGAGCTTGGACAGGTTGTTTAATTGCTGCTGTACTTGGTATGGATAAAAAGAAATCATTTATTGCGACAATGATAGGTATATTTATGGCAAGCATAATTATGATGTTATTGTCTTTTGGTTTAATTAAAAGTATATTTTAAGTAAAGAGAATTTATTTCTTTTTGCTTTCTTTTTTTTATTAATTATTATATAATTATTATAGTAGAGGGTATCTATTTTGAGGTGATTATGTGACAAATAAAAGAGGATTTACAATGGTAGAATTACTTGCTGCTATTGTTATATTAGGAATTGTTACAGCACTTTCTTTTCCGGCATTACAAGTTTTTACAAATCAAAACAATCAGAGAAAATATGATATATATAATAAATCATTAATAAATGCTGCTAAATTATATATGGATTCATATGAAGATGATTTTTTTACTACTGGAGAAAGTGGTTGTGCATATATTTCTTATGAAAGACTATATAGAAAAAAACTAATTAAAGATATAGAGATTGAGAATCATACTTGTTATAGCGATAATACTTTTGTTAAAGTCGATAAGACAAATGGTAAATATAAATACGAAGGTTATTTAGGTTGTGGTACTGGAGATGGTAGTGCTAAGATTACTAGTGTTAGTATTATTTATCCTCAAGAAGATACACCACATACTATGAGTAATACTAGTTGTAAAAGATAAGGAGATTATATGGAATATAAAAGGGATATTAATAAAAATATATTTAGAGGATATGATATTAGAGGTATATATCCTACTGAACTTGATGAAGATACTGCATATACTATAGGTTTAGGTTTTGGTAGTCATATAAAGAATATTGGAATGAGTAAATGTGTTGTTGGACATGATAATAGATTAAGTAGTGATGTTTTATATAAAGCTTTAATAAAAGGTATTACTTCTACTGGAATTGATGTTGTTTCTTTAGGATTATGTACTACTCCAATGTATTATTATGCATGTATTAAACTTAAAATATATAGTGGAGTTATGGTTACTGCTTCTCATAATCCAAAAGATGATAATGGGTTTAAGTTTGCTTTTGATGAGTCTGGTAATTGTAAAGGACAAGAGATTCAAGATTTCTTAAGTTTTATTCTAGAAGGAAATTTTGAATCCGGTAATGGTGTAGTAGAAAAATATGATATTACAAATGATTATATAGAGTTATTTAAGAGTAATTTACATTTCGGTAATAGAAGAGTTAAGGCTGTTGTTGATCCTGGTAATGGAACAACTGCTGTTATTGTTAAAAAGATATATGATTTATTTCCAATGGATTTAATTTATATAAATGATGAAAGTGATGGTCATTTTCCTAATCATCATCCTGATCCATGTGTTGAAGCTAATCTAGAACAATTAAAGAAAAAAGTTTTAGAAGTTGGTGCTGATATAGGTGTTGGTTTTGATGGTGATGGAGATAGAATGGGTATGGTTGATGCTAAGGGTAATTTTATTCCTACAGATAAATACTTAATTATTTTCATTAGAGATATTATTAATAAAGTTCATAAAAAAGAATTTTTATGTGATGTTAAATGTTCAAAATGTTTAACTGATGAAATAGAAAGACTTAATGGTAAATATGTTATGTCTAGAACTGGTAATTCTTATACTAAAGCAAGAACAAGAGATGAGGATTTACCATTAGGTGGAGAGTTATCTGGACATGTATATTTTAGAGATAGATGGCCTGGATTTGATAGTGGTTTATATGTTGGATTAAGAATGCTTGAGATTCTTTCTAATACTGATAAATCAGTTGATGAATTACTTGAAGGAATAAATCATTATTATTCTACTGAAGAAATAAAAGTTCCATCTATGGATACTGATAAATTTAATGTAATTAATAGAGTTAAAGAATATGCTGATAAAAATAATTTAAAATATATAGATATAGATGGTGTTAGAATCATGTATGAAGATGGTTGGGCTTTAGTTAGAGCAAGTAATACTGGTCCTAATATAACTGCTAGATTTGAAGCAAGTAGTGAAGAAAGACTTGAAGAATTAAAAAAGAAATATATGAATATTATTAATGGATATAATATAGATATAGATATTTTATAAGAAATCTAATTGATTTCTTTTTTTTTATTTTATCTATTAGATGTGTTATAATATGCCACATTTTAGGTGTTAATTATGCTTAGTAGAGGATTTTTATCTATTACTGATGAATTTAAATATAAAAAGACTAGATATATTGAATTATCTGAAATTTATTGTAAAGACTTATTAAAAGGTACACCTTTATTTAAAGAAGAAAATAAGACTCTTAAAAAGAAAAGAATTTAATTCTTTTTTTATGTAAAATTCTTTTAATTTATGTAAAGTTTTATATTAATTATTTCTTTTTATGATATTATTAATTAGTACGATAATATGAGAGGTGTACTATGGCTATATCTGAGGTAGAATTTAAAAAAGAAAAGAAAATTCTTGGTAAGGTTCATAAATTACTTGGTGATACTTTAGAGGAACTTGGAAGTGAAGTTATTCAAGATGAAGAAGATTTAACTGAGTTTAAAAAAATGATGTGGGAAAATGCTAATAGCTTTGATGCTGCTGAAGCTAAACAAGTTATGTATGCTACAGCAATGGAAGCTGATAAAGCATATCAAAAACAAAAGTATTTTAAGAAGTTAAATAGTATTAAAAATAAACCATATTTTGCAAGTATTGTATTTAAATCAGATGATGGGGAAATATTTAATATATATATGTCTTTAACATATCTTAAAGATTCTGATACTAATAATATTTTATATGATTGGAGAAGTCCTATATGTAGTTTATTTTATGATTATGAGACTGGTCCTTGTAGTTATAAAGCACCTGGTGGAGTTTTTTCAGGTGAGTTAAAAAGAAAAAGACAATACAAAATTGAAAATAATAAATTAATAGGTGTATTTGATAACTCTTTAAATATAGATGATGATGTATTACAAGAAGTACTTGCTCGTGAATCAAGTGAAAAAATGAAAAATGTTGTTAATACAATACAGCAGGAACAGAATAAAGTAATTAGAAACTTAGAAGATAATAATTTAATAGTTCAAGGTATAGCAGGATCTGGTAAGACTACTGTTGCTCTTCATAGGATAGCCTTTCTTTTATATCAATTAAAAAACTTAAGTAGCAATGATATTTTGATCTTTTCTCCTAATAATATCTTTACAGAATATATTTCAGATGTATTACCATCATTAGGTGAAGATAATACCTTACAAACTACATTTGCTGATTATTTAAATACATTTATTGATGAATTTGAATATGTAGAAAGTTTTACTGATTTTGTATCTAGATATTATTCATATAGTGAAATTAATCCTGATTTAGTAGAGTATAAGCAAAGTGATCAAATTATAGATGATTTAGATAATTATTTAGATAATTATATTAGTAATTGTAAATTTACTTCTGATTTTAAAGAAGGAGTTAAAAATTTAATTTTAAAAGATGATCTAAATGAAATGTTACATGATAGATATTCTAAATTACCATTATTTGAAAGATTAGATGAAATGGCAGAAAAATTATCTTCAAATTATTATAAAGGTAGTAAAAAGAAAATACCTACATTTATGAAATTATTTAGAGAAAACTCTAATTTTGAAAAAGATTATAATAAGATATTTAAAGATTTCTTTTTAAGTGAATATTGTAGATATAAATTAAGTGAAAAAGAAGTTAATTCTTTTATAAATAAAGAATTTATTAATTATGAAGATGCTTTGATATATACATATATTAAAGGTAGATTAGAAGGTTTCTTGTATGAAGGAAGAATTAAACAAGTTATTATTGATGAAGCACAAGATTATAATAGACTACAATATATAATAATAAATAATATATTTAAAAAAGCTGATTTTACTATTCTTGGAGATATTAATCAGAATATAAATCCGTATTATAAATATAAATCTTTAAAGGATTTAAGTGATTTATTCAGAGGAGATACTAAATATATAGAATTATTAAAAACATATCGTTCTTCTCCTGAAATAATAGATTATACTAATAGGATACTTGGTTTGAAACATGTTAATGCAATTAGAAAAGATAATAATAAACCAGTTATTATTAGAAAAAATGTTGAGAATTTAAAGAAAAGAATAGTTGATGATATTAATTATTTACAAAGTAATTATAAATCTACAGCGGTTATTACTAAAGATTTAAAAGAAGCTGAACAGTTATATGAATTAATTAAAGCTGATATAGATATTTCTTTAGTTGATGCGAATACTAAATTCTTTAAAAAAGAACTTATTATTATTCCGGCATATGTATCTAAAGGATTAGAGTTTGATAGTGTAATTATTTATAACGATAGAAATAATACTTATCGTAAAAATGAAAAGAATTTGTTATATGTTGCTTGTACAAGGTGTCAACATGAATTGTATATTTACAATTAAGTTTAAATATATATTTTAGGTATGTTATAATGGATATATAATAGTTGAATAAAGGTGATTATATGAATAAAGATAGTTTATATTATTTTATAGAGAATCCTCTTGATAATGAATATTTTATTCATCAAATAATACAGGCATATACTTCAGAAGGGGATTTTTATAGTTCTGTTGTAAAATTTTATACAAGTAGAAATAAAAAAGAAACAGGGTATGTTTCTAATGTATATAATAATGATTTACAATTAACTTTATATCATAATTGGAAAAATTCTATGATTGAATCACTTAATAATCCTAGTTTAAATCCAAGTGTTGCGAATACTTATAGATTAATTTTAAATTATTTAAATAGATTTAGACCTCAAACAGCGCAAGAAGTTTTGAGAATTGTTGATCCTAATAATGTTAGTGATCCTAATTTAAGAAGTGCATTATGTACTCATTGTTGGAACCAACTTGGACAAGGTAATTTTTGGCATCATATAGATTCTAGTTGGGTTAATAATCATCTTCATAGAAGACAACATGTTGAACATAGGTTATATCTAAATTGTGATTCATCTTATATTCAATTGATTGCTGCTGAATTTATTAGAAGATGTAATAGAATAAGATCACCATATTATTTTAAATATAATGAAGAAGCGGCAAGAGATGATGCATTAGTATTCTATTGTGATACAGAACATCTTCCAATATATATTAATATATTAAATGGTATTAAAAGAGATTTTAAACTAGATAATCATATATATGCTCCAACTATATTGTCTGGAAGAATATATGGATGGCTTGGATATGGTGCAGAAGATCAAGGACCTAAAAATATATCTTATAATGATAAAAGATGTAATCATTTAGCTAAATGTATTAGAGAGCAAACTCAAGAGACAATAATGTCAATGCAAGATAAAACGATGAAGACAAGTAAAGGTGAAATAATGTCTTATAAGCAATACATTATTGAGAAGATGATTGATTCAATGAGAGAGTTTTATTTAGATCAAGCAAATACATGCTATGATTTTGAAAGAGCATATAAATTTACAATACAAGATGTATTATCAAAAGAATTTGATACAGTTGTAAGAAATGCTTTATTACAAAATTATGATTCAATAATAAAAAATCTTGGGTATGTTTGTCCTAAAATTGAGATACCATTTAAAAATGGTATAGTAAGATTTACTTCTGCAGATAGCAATAATGTTTTAAATGGACAAGCTAGATTGTTATGTAGAATATCTCCTGAATATAGAGATAATTTAAGAGAAAGAATTAGAAGAACTGCTAAAAACTATGATATTGATCCTGATAATTATTCAGTTGATTTACCACATGGTAGATTGCTAGGAAAAGCAAAAGGATATCCTCGTGTTGGATATATTCAACCAACAAGTAATATTGGAAATAATTCTTATAGAACAGGAAGAGTAAGCAGAACAGGTAATATGACATATCAAAATGGTATGAATAATAATTATACTTCAGGAAATGGTTATAGATATTAAAAAAGAAGAGATTTTATTTCTCTTCTTTTTTTGTATTTATTTCAAAATAGAAATTAGTACCTTCATTCTTTTTTGTTTTTACACCATATTTATATTTATGTAATTCTAGTATATTTTTAACTATCGATAAACCTAGTCCTGTTCCTACAAGATTACGTTTATGTTTTTTCTTGTTTTTATAATATTTGTCCCATATTAGTTCTAAATCCTCTTCATTTATTCCTTTACCAGTATCAATAACTTCAACAAGTGTTTTATTTTTATTTTCATTTATATTTATTATTACTTTGTTATCATTACCAGTATAATTAATAGCATTATTAATAAGATTATATATAACTTGTTCTATTTTTTTCTTATCTGCATCTATATATATTTTATCTTTATTGTAATTAAATACAAATTCATAATTTTCTGTTTCTTGATATAATTTATATTTTTTTAAGATATTTTGACATAACTCTATTAAATCAAATGATTCAATATTTAATATATCTATATTTGATTGCATTTTAGATAATTCAAGTATATCTTCAACTAATAGTGTAAGTCTATTTGTTTCAGATATAATTATTTCCATATCTTCTTTTTGTTTTTTCTTATTTTTAGAATGAAGATCTATGCTCATTTCAGCGTATGCCTTAATCATTGTAAGTGGTGTTTTTAAGTCGTGAGAGACATTTGCCATTAAATCTCTTCGTAATTCTTCTGTTTTAGCTAATTCATTTTTTGTATAATTTAATGTGTTACTTAATTCATTTAATTCAAGAATGTTACTTTCATCATTAAATTCGTTTTTAAAATTACCGTTAGCAATATTTTTTGCTTGATTATTTAAATTTATAATTGGTTTCGATAAGTGTTTTGAAATAAAATAACTTATTATAAATGATAATATTAATACTATTACTGTTACGATGATTAATTGTTTTACTAGAATAGTTGTAGTAGAATCTATTGGTTCAATAGATGTATTTATAAATGCATATTTATTATTACTTAATTTAACTGCATATAAAAGAGTTTCGTTTTTAAAATATTCATTTTTAATTAAGTATTCTTGAGTATACTTATTACTAGTTATAAAATCTGTCATGTATTCTTCTTTTATATTTTGTTCTCTCATACAACCTTTTCCAAAGAACTTTGTTTCGTATAGGGAAGTATAATTATTTGTAATATCAATACAAACTTCATTTTCAAATGATAAATCATTTATTAGAGATTCAAAATCTTCATCATTGTTGATGTTTACAATTTCATTAGCAACTTTTTTAATTGTAATAGTTTTTTCATTTCGATAAAAACTTTTTAGAAATAATACTTGGAAAGCCCAAAGAAATAATAAAATTAAAATAGAAAATATTAGAAAATATCTTAGAATATGTGCATTAATACTATTGTTCTTCTTCAACATATTTATATCCTATTCCTCTTACTGTTATTATATTATCTCTATATTTTCCTAAATTATTTCTTAACATTTTTATATGCGTATCTACTGTTCTATCATCTCCATAAAAATCATATCCCCATATAGCAGATAATAATTGTTCTCTTGAGATGGCAATGTTTTTATTTTTAATTAAATATGTTAATATTTCATATTCTTTTGGTGTTACATTTATTATTTTGTTATCTACTTTTATTGTATGAGCAGAGTAGTTTATTTCTAAATCTTTATATCTATATATTTTGCTTGTTATTTTACCAGATCTTGATAATACTGCTTTAATTCTAGCAATTAATTCTTTAGGGGAAAATGGTTTTGATACATAGTCGTCAATTCCTAAATCAAAGCCTGTTAGCTTATCATATTCTTCTTTTCTTGCAGATAAGACAATAGTAGGGATGTGTTTTTCTTTAGGAAGTTCTTTTAGTAATGTAAATCCATCCATTTTAGGCATCATTATATCTAGAATCATAAGATCATAATTATTATGTAAAAGTAGATCAAGTGCTTCAGATCCAGAAGATGCTTCATAAACTTCATAATTATTATTAAGACAATATTCTTTAATAACAGTTCTAATTAAATCTTCATCATCAACAATAAGTATTTTCATATTATCACTTCCTCTATAGATAATATTATACTATTATTGTGAAATGTAAGTGAAATATTATTTTAAATAAATAAATATTTTTTTTATTTGATATAGACTTGTTATTATGATGTTTATAATAATGGATATTATATATGAGTAGATACCTATTTTTAAGAATGAGATTATTAATATTACTAGTAATCTAGTTATTGAACTAATTATAGATATTTTAAATATTTCTTTTACTTTTCCCATACCATTAAGTGTATAAGTAAAAATACTTTGAATGTATTGAAGGATAAAGAAGGGGGCAAGTACTTTTAAATAGTTATATCCTAAAGTGGTTTTATATAATAGATATAAAATATCTTTACCATAGAATTCAAAGATAAATACTGTTATTAATCCAAATATAATTATTATTGTAGTTAAAATTAATAATCTATTTATTATATTCTTTTTATTATTCTTTAAATATTCTTTTGTTATATATGGCATTATTGCTTGAGATATAGCAAGAGTAAAGAAACTTGGTAGTAAAAGCATTGGTATAACATATCCAGTTATTACTCCGTATTCATGGATTATATAGGTATTTGAGTAGTTTAGATAAAGTAAGATATTAGTTAATAATATTGGTTCTAAGAAGTAACTAATGTTACTTATAATATTACTTCCTACATTTGGTATTCCTAATTTAAAAGAATCTTTTATGTATGTTGCATTAGGTTTAAAGTCTTTTAATGATATAGATATATTTTTTGGTATAAAGATTATTAAAATTATTGTTGAGATAATTTCACTAATTATATTTGATAAGACAAGTATTGCGATAATATACTTAGTATTTAAAAATAATATTTTTGGTAATATTAATATCATAAATAGTAATCTAATAATATTTTCTATAATTATAGATAATACATGAGGAAACATTTTTTCTTTACCAAAGAAATAGCTTCTACAAATATCTGCGATAGATGTAAATGGTATTACAAAGGCAATTGAGATAATCGCTAGTGTAATTTTATTATTATGGAGGAGATTTATACTTATATACTTTGAAGATATAATAATTAGAGTACTAAATATGATATTTATAAATAATGTTATAGGTATTATAGATAAGTATAAATTTTTATTGTTTTTATTATTTAAGGCAACTAATCTTGATAAAGCAATTGGTAGACCAATCTGCCCTAAGTTAATAAACAAAGAAAAAGTAGGTAGAATTAACATATATAAAGATAATTTCTCAATACCAAGAGATTTTGCCATTATTATTTTAATAATAAGAGCAAGGATTTTAGTAATAAAACCTCCAATAAGAAGGATTATTGTAGATAATATAAACTTTTGTTTCATAATAAAACTTATGAAAAAACAAAAAAAATATATCATTGAATGGAATAATATGTTATTATTGATTAGAAGGGTAGTTTGTCGAACATTGTCGATTCGAACAAAAGTACTTTTTTGTAAAATTGAAATGTAAAAGAGTAAAATATAGTTGTTATTTTCAGTCTAATAATTATATTATGTGATAAAATTATATTGTAAGAGGTGATTATATGAACGACTTAGTTCAATTTTTGACATCAAAGGAAATTATAATTGTTTATATGATTTCGGGATTATCATGTCTTATTTGTCTTATTGTTTATTTTGTTGAGAGAAATAATGAAAAGCTTAGAAGAAGACATAATACTAAACAATTAAACAAATTAGTTGAAAAAATTCAAGAAAAAGTTGAAATAGAAAATGAAGAAGATTCACAAGATTATCATGAAGAACCTGTATTACAAGTGATTGAAGATAATAATTCTTATGAAGAATCATTAAGTGATGAAGGGTTAGTATATACTTCTATTGAACCTGATGTTGAAACTGCAAAGGCAGAGATTAAAAAACTAGAAGAGCAATTAATTCAAGAAGAAGAAAAGAAAGAAGAGATTCAAGTTCAAGAAGTTGAAGAAGTAACTACTTCTAATGATGCTGTAGAAGTTATAGAAGATAGAGAACCTCAAGAAGACATAGTTGATAATAATGTTAGATTAAATGATTATGAAGAAGAGCAAGAAGCAACTGCGATTATTTCTTTAGAAGAATTAGTTAAAAAGGGTAAAGAAATATATGCTGCTAATGAATTAAGTCAGTATAAAGACGAAGGTAATGAACCAATAAGTATTCAAGATTTAGAAGCACAACAACAAAGAAAAGTTGTTGCAATTGAAGAACCATTTATTATTGAAAATGTTGTTGATGATAATATTGAAGAATTAGAAATTTTAGATGATATAGATGATAAAAAAGTTGTTTTGGACGATTTTAATACAATTAAACTTGAAGAAGAAAAAGTTAATGTAAATGATGTTAAAATTGAGAAGAAATTTCAAAATAGTCCAATTATTTCACCAATATTTGGAATAGAAAGACTTAATAATATAGAACCAAATGATTTGGAATTAGAAAATACTGCTAATTATGAAAAATTGGATGAAGAGATTAGAAAAACTAATGAGTTTATTATGACTCTGAAGGAATTGCAAAGTAAATTAGATTAGATATGAGTTTTCTCATATCTTTTTTTGTAAAAATTTACATAATGTATTTTTAAACAATAAGGGTTTTATTGACCTTTTAGATGGTAAATTATATAATTGTTTTAGAATAGGAGAATAATATGAATAAGAAAAAGAGGGAAAAACAACTACAAATTGTAGTATTTGTATTAATTGCTGTAATAACTTTAGGAATAGGTTATACTGCAATATCAAGTATTATCTTAACGATTACAGGACATGCAAGGGCGGATGTAGATGAAGCAAACTTCAAAGTGCATTTTGATAGAAATGTAGAACCTACAATGACTGTAAATATGGGAAGTGCAACAATAGATCAAGATAATGATAAAGTTGCTCATATCTCAGTAACAGGATTAAAAAAAGCAGGAGATTCCGCAACAGCAGAATATACAATAATAAACGAATCAAATGGTATAGGAGCAAAACTATCTATTGATTTAGTAAACACAAATACAGAACATTTTAAAGTAACAGAAACATTAGATGATGTAGAACTAGAAGCAGGAGATACAACTAAAGTAAGAATATTAGTAGAACTATTAGAAACACCAACAGATACTGCATTAGAAACAGATATAACAGGAACAATAGAAGCAAAAGCAATAAAGAATTCAGAAGCAAATTCTAATGACAGTGCAACAAAAACAAAACCAGGAACTTTTGGCGGAGATAGTTGGGAAACAATAGCTAGTAATGTTAGAAATAATAATACAAGTGCATATAAAGTAGGAGATACCAAAACAGTAACAATAAATGGAAATGATTATACTGTAAGAATTGCGAATAAATCAACACCAGAAGAGTGTAATAATGAGAATTTTTCACAAACAGCATGCGGATTTGTAGTAGAGTTTGTTGATATAGTTGATTATGTAAATATGAACGGGACTTACACAAATAGTGGTGGTTATCCAGCTTCTCGTGTATATACTTTTTTAAGAGATACATTGTATAGTCAACTATCTAATGATCTTCAGGAAGTAATAATCCCAACAAAGGTAATTTCAGCTAATGAAAATGGAAATGATATTGGTTATGAAACTATAGACAGAATATATATTTTGTCTATAAAAGAATTGTTTGATACAAACATTTCAGATGCTGCTGCATTATATACTAGACAACTTGATTATTATAAATCAAAAAATGTATCATATTTTGGTTCTGACTTAAACAGTTATGGAAGCCCTTCTTATTTTAACAATTCTGTTTTTGTTCAAAAAAATGGTAAACCAAGTTGTGATAATTTTAGATGTGATGCTTGGTGGACTAGGACTCCAAATAGTACAAATTGTTTTATTTCTGTATGTGGATATGATAATTTTGTTACAACATCTGGTACTGCACCTTCAAAATATGGTGTTGCTCCAGCATTCCGAATTGGATAATTATGAATTAATTATATTTAATCTTATAAGATACATCTGAATTCAATTTAGTTGAAATCAGATGTTTTTAATTATATTAATATTTTCTATAATTGAGTAATTTTTATTTTTTAAATTATATGTTATAATACATAGTTGTTTGGAGATGTTTTTACTATTATAATATAGAGAGTTGGAAAGTAGTGATATTGTGAGAAGTGTAGGAATTTATACTTTAGGTTGTAAGGTTAATACTTATGAATCTGAATATATAATTAATTTATTAAAAGAGTCAGGATATGTAATTAAAGATTTTGATGATATATGTGATGTTTATATTATTAACACATGCACAGTTACTAATAATAGTGATAGTAAGTCTAAAAAGATTATTAGACAAGCTATTAGAAGAAATCCTGATGCTTGTGTTGTGGCGATGGGATGTTTTATTGCTTCTCATATGGATTATAAAGAACAGGGACTTGATATTGTCCTTGCGAACAAGGATAAGTCAAAGATTGTAGAATTACTTGATGAGTGGTTTAATACAAAAGAGATGATTTCTTGTTTATATAAGGGAAGATTATCAGAGTTTGAAGATATGTATATAACAGATTTTCCTGGAAGAACTAGAGCGTTTGTTAAGATACAAGATGGATGTGATAATTTTTGTGCTTATTGTATTATTCCTTTTGTTAGAGGCAAATGTCGTAGTAAAGAAGAAAGTAAGGTTATTGATGAAGTAACTTCTTTGGTTAAAAATGGATATAAAGAAGTTGTTCTTACTGGTATTCATACAGGTAGTTATGGAGTTGATTTAGATACTTCTTTTGCTGACTTACTTAATAAATTAATTAAAATAGATGGTTTAAAAAGACTTAGAATATCATCTATTGAAGTAACTGAATTAAATGAGGATGTTTTAAATATAATTAGAAACTCTAATATTATTGTTGATCATTTGCATATTCCGATTCAAGCAGGATCTGATGAAATACTTAGATCTATGAAAAGGAAGTATGATTTAGAATTTTATAAGAAAAAAATAAATGAAATTAGAGATATTAGACCTGACATTGCGATAAGTACTGATGTTATTGTTGGATTTCCTGGTGAAGATGAATCTTTGTTTTTAAAGACGATGGAAACTTGTCGTGAAATAGAGTTTTCTAAATTACATGTATTTCCTTTTAGTGAAAGAGAGGGTACTGTAGCGGCAAAACTTCCTAATAAATTAGATAATAAAACTAAAAAGGATTATGCACGTAGATTAATTAATTTATCAAAAGAGTTAGAAATTAATTATATGAATAAATTTATTGGTAAAGAATTAGAGGTTTTAATTGAAGAAGAGATTGATGGTTATTCTTACGGGCATACAAGTAATTATATACATGTAAAAATTAAAGGTAGTTTTGAACATAATAGTTTTGTTAAAGTTAAATTAGATAGTGTTGAATATCCATATATGATAGGTAAGTAACATTATAGGGGGATTTGAGATGGATATAAGTTTTTTTGATTTAGTTATATATTTTGCATTTGAAAGATTGTTGGAATATGAAGATAAGAGATTTTTAACATTTGAACAATTACATGAATATAGATTATCTTTACTTAATCAATTAGAAAAAAAATATGTGTTTTTATCAAGTTCTCATTCTAAAGAGACTATTAATTTACTAAATAGATATTTTTTAGTTAATGAGGAAATGAGTTTAGAAGAAGAAAAGAGTCGATTTAAAAAGTTTTTGGAAGTACATAATAAATATTTTACTAAAAGTAAAGATGGTATCTCATTAAATGATACAGTTGGTTATGGTAAATTTACTTTATATAGATGTGAAGTACAAGAAAAGATAGATAATAGTGTAGGTGCAATAATATCAGGTTGTTCTGATTCTTTTGAGTCATGTAAAATACTAGGTATTAAGACTATTATTCAAGATGCAAAAAAACTAATTGATTTAGAAGATAATTTAGAAAAAGCATATATTAATCATTTTGATGAGACTTTTCCAGTTGAGTTAAATGTTTTAAATTATTTTGTTAAGTATAAATTGTTGGTTTTAGCTATTTCAAAATATCAAACTATAAATGGATACCATATGACTATGTTAAAGTATAGAGATTTGTTTGGTACTGATTATGAGAATGATTTGGTGAGTACTGAGTTAATTGAAAATGATAATTTTTTCGTAGAAAATATGTTTATTAATGAAGAACTTAATAATGTTCATCAGAGTGCCATATTTAGTAAAGGGACACTTATATATAAAAAGATATTAGATTATATAGATGATATTTGGGATTTTAGATTTTTTGATACTGTGGATGTTGAAGAAGAAGATAATAATGATCTTAGTGGGTATTATCCTGATGAAGTTGATGATGGTAGATTTACAATGAACGATGCTCGTATTTTAAATAAAGAAAAAGAAGATTTACAAAGAGCTAAGTATAAATTTTATGTTAATTATATAGATAAAATTAATAAAGTATTAGAAAAAGAAAGTAATGAAGATTTAATAAATACTAAGTATAGATTATTATATTCATTAAATTCATATGATCAGGATTTATATAAAGAAGATCATTTTAATGAAGTTATTAAATCTACAAATAATATTTCTATTAATAATAAGAGATCTGATTTTTATGATTTTTATGTTATATCTAGAATATTTTTAATTGATTTAATTACTGGCAATATGGATGATGAAAATAATTTTAAAAAGATGTTATTTATATCTACTTATTATGATTTAACTCATGATAAGAGAATATTACTATTATTTAGAAAGCATGGTAAGAAAACGTTAAAAGATAAATATTATAATGCAATTATTAATCATCAATATGATTTAATTGATGTTTCTGTTAATAATAAAGAATTAAATAAAAATGATGATGAATAATTAGAAAGGTGTTATATGAGTTATATAAAGGGTAATTTTTCAAGAAGTATATATGAGAGTGGGACTGGTTATTATATCGGTCTTTTTAAGGTTAAAGATACTGATTCTGAAGAATTATCTTTATATGTAGGTAAAACTATTACTTTTACTGGCTATTTTCATGAATTGAATGATATTGATAATTATATTTTTTATGGTAATTTAGTTAATCATGAGAAATATGGTGAGCAATTTAAAGTAGATAGCTATGAAAGGTGTAAAATAGAAGAGAAAGATTCTATAATTGAATTTTTAACTAGTGGGTTGTTTCCTGGTATTGGTGAGAAAAAGGCTGAAAAGATAGTTGAAGTTCTTGGAAAAGACACTTTAAAAATAATATTAGAAGATCCTAATAATTTAATATTAATACCTGGTATTACTAAGAAGAATATAGATGTTCTTCATAATAAATTGAAAGAGTATGAATCTAGTTATGAAATAATTATGTATCTTAGTGATTTAGGGTTTTCTACTAGAGATTCAATGCTTATATATAATTGTTATAAGAAGAAGACTAAGGATGTTATTGAAGATAATATTTATAGAGTTATAGATGATATATATGATCTATATTTTAAAAAAGTAGATAGTATTGCATTAAAGAATGGAATTAATAGAGATGATATTAGAAGAATTAATGCGGCGATAATATATATTATGAATGAAGTTAGTAATACTTTTGGACATAGTTATTATTATTATGATGAATTATATAAGTATCTTAATAGAGTAATAGGAGTTAGTATATCAAATGATATATATGATTCTTGTTTAGATAATTTAATATTAGATTTAAAGATTATTCATAAAGAAGATAGATATTATTTAAAAGATATGTATGAAGCTGAAACTAGTATTGTTAAAAGATTTAGAAGACTTAATAATATTAAAGAGATAGATAATAAGAATCTTGATAAAACTATTAGTGAGTTAGAAGATTTATTTGGGATTAAATATAATAATGATCAATTGATGGCAATTAGAAAGAGTTTTACTAAAAGTTTTTTAATTATTACTGGTGGACCTGGTACTGGTAAAACTACTATTATGAAAGGAATACTTGAGTTATATAGAATAATGAATAAGTATTCATATGAAAAGTTAGTTGATAAAGTTGCTTTGCTTGCTCCTACAGGAAGAGCTGCTAAAAGAATTAGTGAAGCAACTTTGTTTACAGCGTCAACTATTCATAGGTTTTTAAAATGGTCAAAAGAAAGTGATACTTTTCAAGTAAATGAATATAATAAATCTAAAGTTGAATTTGTTGTGATAGATGAGGCTAGTATGATTGATACTTACTTGATGGCTAATTTGTTAAAAGGATTATCAAGTAATTGTAGAATTGTAGTAGTTGGAGATGATCATCAATTACCAAGTGTAGGTCCTGGACAAGTATTACATGATTTGATTGCTTCAGAGAAATTGGATGTTGTAGAATTAAAAGAATTATATAGACAGGGAATTGATTCTAATATTATTACTTTAGCTTATGATATTAGAAAGAAATATATAGATAAAAGTATTTTTAATATAAGTGATGATTTAACTTTTATTGAGTGTAGCGATAGGGAGGTTATTTCTAATATTTGTGAAATATCTAATACATATAAAGATTTATCATATAAAGATTTTCAAATACTTGCCCCTATGTATAAAGGTATTAATGGAATAGATGAAATTAATAAAAAAGTAAGAGATATTTTTAATGAGAAAAGTAAAGATAAAAAAGAAAATAAGCATGGGGATTTTGTTTTTAGAGAAGAAGATAAGGTTATTCAACTTACTAATATGCCTGATGATAATGTATACAACGGAGATATTGGTTTAATAGATAGGATTGTTACAGGTAGTAAGAAAGAAATATATATTGATTTCGATAATAATATAGTTAAATATACTCCGGCTAATTTTATTAATTTTAGAGAGGCATATGCAATTAGTATTCATAAATCTCAAGGGTCTGAGTTTGATATAGTTATTTTACCTATAGTTAAAGGTTATAATAAAATGTTATATCAAAGATTAATATATACTGCTGTTACTCGTGCTAAGAAGAAATTATATATTATTGGAGATATGTCTGCTTTAGAGTATGCTGTTGGTAATACTAATTCTGAGATTAGAAGGACAACAATTAAGGATTATTTAATTGATGGTATAATTTAGAATATTTCGTTAATAATAATATCAGAGGTGATATTATGAAAATGAGTATGTTTGAGATGGCCATGATCTGTGGTGCTATGTATGTATTAGGTTCTTGTTTTATGAAGAATAATCCTGAAATGATTGATGGCGTTAAGAAAAAAATAAAAGATACAAGTAAAATGATATATACTAAGTTAGATAAAATGGAAAATGGAGACTAGAAATAGTTTCCTTTTTATTGTATAATTAACTGGTATGGAGTGGGTTATATGATTACAATTAAAAGTGAGAGAGAAATAGATTTGATGCGTAAAGCAGGAATGCTAGTTTCTAAGATGCATCAGTTTATTAAACCATATATTAAAGATGGTATTACTACTAAGGAATTAGATAAATTATGTGATGATTTTATTGTTAAAAATGGTGGTGTTCCAACTTGTAAAGGATATGAAGGTTTTCCTTGTGCTTTATGTACAAGTGTAAATGAAGTTGTTGTTCATGGAATACCTGGTGATAGAGTTATTCATGATGGAGATATAATTACAATAGATGTAGTTATTGGATATAATGGTTACCAAGGTGATGCTGCTTGGACTTATGCTGTTGGAGATATTGATGATAATAAAAAATATCTTATGGAGCATACTGAAAAAGCATTATATGAAGGTTTAAAAGAAGTAAAACCAGGTAATAGAATAGGTGATATATCCTATGCAGTTCAAAAATATGCTGAAGATCATAATTTGGGTGTTGTTAGAGAATTATGTGGTCATGGAATAGGTAGAGAGATGCATGAAGATCCTGAAGTTCCTAATTATGGGGTTCCAAATACAGGACCTAAATTAAAACCTGGAATGGTAATATGTATAGAACCAATGCTTACATTTGGACATAGACAAATAACAGTTTTAGATGATGAATGGACAGTTGTTACTTTAGATGGAAGTGATGCTGCTCATTATGAACATACAGTATTAATTACTGAAGATGGATATGAGATACTTACTCCAAGATTAGATAGTTAACGTAAAATAATTGTGTTTTACGTTTTTTTTATTTAAAAACTATTTTTTTAGGTATATTATTAATATAGGTGATAATATGAAGAAAAGTGTATTATTTTTAATAAATGGTTTAGGAATTGAAAAACCAAAAAGTTATAGTATTGCGATAGATGAAATTATGCCAAATCTTGCTAGAACAAAAGAAACTTCATATTTTACAACGGCAATTACTAGTTCTTTAGAATATAGATCTGCTTATCAAAGATTTTTTCTTGGTGATACTTATAAAATGGAAATTGATTATATTAAAAACAATATAATTAATGATAATATAGTGAATAATCCAACATATCAGAAATTAGCACAAGAAGTTGCTAAAACAGATAAAAAATTACATATATTTCTTGAACCTACAAATGATAAAGTGGTTGAAGAGGTAAATCACTTATTAAGTACATTCACAATAGATAAGAATAAAAAAATATATCTTCATTTACTACTTTCTCAATTAACAACTAATGAATATGATAAATTAATAACTATAATTAATTTTATTAAATTTCATATTAGTCAAAATGTTACTGTTGGTTTTGTTATGGGAAAAGAATCTTTAGCAGAAGAGATTACAAAAGAACAACTTGATTATACTAAGAAACTATTATTTTATTGTTCTGCTGAAAGATGGACTGAAACAGAAAAAAAATTACAAAGTCTTAAAGAGTCAAATATTAGACCATGTAATGTAGAAGGTTTTTGTACTACTAATGAATGTTTTATTACTAATGGTGATGCTATACTTTTCTTTAATACTAAGAGAGATAATTATGATAATATACTTAAATCAATATATGAAAATGCTCCTCAGGCATTTAAAGATGAAGTAAGTTTATCAATATTTTCATTAGTAAAATTATATTCTAAATATAATATTGAAGCATTTATAGAAAATATTACATATTCTAATAGTTTAGCTAGTATATTACAAAAGTATAATAAAAAAGCTCTTATTATTACTGATTCTCAAAATATGAATTTAGTTAATTTTTATGCTAATGGATTAAATTCGATTAATAATCCATATATTAGTTTTGCTCCAAAAGATGAAAATTTATATAATAAAGATTATATAGATAGACTAATTAATAATACTCCTTATGATTTGTTTATATTTGATTATCATATGGATGCTTCATCTACAGTTAATAATTTAAAAGAGAAATTAACGAATGTAGATATAATTATTGGTCATTTAGCAGATGCTTGTGTTAATAAGAATTCATTATTTATAACTTCTTTATATGGATTAAAAAAGGAATTACCATTAGCTGATTATAATACTGAAATGGTTACTATAGATTATGAAATGCAGATACCGATATTCTTCTTTGATTATTCATACTTAAAAAGTAAATATAAATTATATCCTGGAGAAACTAATGATATATTATCATCTGCTTTAAGATGTATAATAGATGATCCTGAATTATATACTTTAGTTAGATCTAAATCATTAATAAATGGTTTTCTAGGTAAATAAAAATACAATTATTTTGTATTTTTTTTTTAATATGATAGAATATTTATATATTTAGGAGGGTTTATGATAAAAGATAAAAGTATATATAATATGATAGTTAGTATTATAACAACAACTACTATTCCAGTATTACTTGTTTTAACGGTGATTTTTCAAGCAATTAAAGGAAATGTTTTAGGAGTGGTTTTTTTACCAATATTTTTTGTGTTTTTAATTAGTTATTTTGTTATTAAAGCAATTTATTATGGATATGATGATTCATCTAGTAAAGAAGTTTTTTATAGAATTAGTAATGTTTTATTTGAATTAAGTTTAAGTGTAGTTTATACATATTTTGTATTAACAATATGTGGGTATAGTAAATGGATATTATTTGGATTTGGATTATTACTTATAATTATAAATATTTTCTTTTCTTCTTTTAATATTTTAGATGAGATTAAATATTTATTATTTTTATTTATTATTTATATAATGTCTTATTCTTTTATAAGTATTTGTGGAATCAACTTTATTTCTATTATAGGTATTTCATCTATTGTATTTTTATATATTACAAGTATACTTGGAAAGATATTAAAGAATAAAATTATATTGTCATTTGATTTACTATCAGTATTATCTTTTGGGTTGTTTTTGATATTAATGTAAGTGTTTTATGTTATAATGGTATTAGGAGAGTGTATTATGGAATTATTAAAATATATATTTTTAGGTATATTACAGGGTATTACAGAACCATTACCTATTTCTAGTAGTGGACATATATATTTGTTTAAAGCAATGTTTAATACAGTTGTTTTTGATGATTTGAATTTAGAGATAGTTTTAAATTTTGCTTCTTTTATAGCAATATTTCTTATATTTAGAAAAGAAATTATTAAATTAATTAAAGGTTGTTTTAATTATATAAAGACTAAAGGTGATAAAAATAAGAGTGATTTTTCTTATTTTATGAAAGTTATTGTTGGGACTATTCCTGTTGGAATATTAGGGATTTTAATTAAGAAACCATTGGAGTCTATTTTAGCTAGAAATGTATTTTTAGTTGGATTTGGATTTTTAATAACTGGATTATTTTTGCTACTTGTTATTAATTGTAATGGTAAGAAGAAAGACAAAGATATTACTTTTAAGGATGCTATTATTATTGGATTATTTCAAGCAATTGCAGTGGTTCCTGGAATATCTCGTAGTGGTATGACATTAGTTGGATGTTTATTAAATGGATTAGATAGAAAATCATCATTGAAGTATACATTTATGTTATATTTTCCAGTTAGTATTGCTTCAATGTTATTAGGAGTTGGTGATTTATCAGCATCAGCAATTAGTATTAAATTATTGTTTTTCTATGCAATTGGAATGATTGCTGCTGGTATTTTAACTTATGTTTCATATAAATGGTTAAATAAATTAGTAGAAAATGGTAAGTTATGGAGATTTTCAATATATTTATTCGCAATTGCGATGTTTACAATAATGTTTTTTATGTAATTGATATGATCCAAGATAGGAGTGTTTTATGCTAGAAAGAATAAAGAAGAAAAAATTAATATTAATCATTGCTTTCTTTATAATATTATATATAGTATTAAAAGGAATTATTGTATATATTCAAGATTTATATATGAGTAATGAAGTATATAATAAAGAGTATGGTATTGGTGATGTAATTAATGTTGTTAGTTATACTAAAGAGGAAAGAGATAATACAGAGTATTTTTCTAATAAATCTACAAAGTATAGTATTAAAATAAAGAATTATTTTAATGATTTTGAATCTGGAGATTCAGATGATAATTATGAATATTATATGTTATATAATGATGCTAATAATGTTGATGCTGCATTTATGTTTGGACATAATAATACGCAATTATATGACATAAAAAATAATTTTGGTACTGATAATGTTTATTATGAATTTAATTACTTTCCGTTATATATTTCAAATGTATTAGAAAAATTCTATTTAAAAAAATATGATATAAAAAATGATATTGATTTAATAAAGCATATTAGAGAAAGAAAAAAAGTAGAGTGTAATTTCTTTACTCCTATATTTAAGATTAAGGAAAATTATTTCTTTAATTATATTGAAACTTCTTTACCTCCTATAGATAAGATTACTTATATCGAGGGTGATTTAGAAGGATATATATTTGAAATGGATAATTATAAGCAAGTATGTATTATAAAAAATGGTATGATTTATAATTTAACTTTCTTTAAATTAGATTATTTTACAGATGATGTAATTGAAGATGTATTAAGAAGTGTTGTGATTGAATAAGACAAGTTTGCTTGTCTTTTTTTATTTACATTTATAATGTAAAAACACGTATAATAAATGTAAATTAATTGACATCATAAGTGTAAATATATACAATTATATTGAGATAGTGTAAGGAGAATTATTATGAGATTAAGTAATAGAAAACAAATAAAAATTGTAATATATGTACTTATTGCTGTAATAACTCTAGGTATAGGTTATGCAACTATTGCTAATATAGTTTTATCAATAA